>NZ_JAWRXS010000003.1:0-642024 GCF_046534915.1 Burkholderia sp. SIMBA_051
TGCGGATTCCCGTGTGAAAGTAGGTAATCGTCAGGCTCCCTAAGCCAAGAACCCCCGCCCGAAAGGCGGGGGTTTTTGCATTGGCGCGACGGAAATGGCCAAGGCAGCCCGACAAGGATCTCATCGCCGTTGATCTTGCCCTCATGGCCCACGCGGGAACGAAATCACGCGATTTGATACGATCGAAGTGTCGTCGACCGCTTCGTGCGTCGACGTTCGTGTTCGACTAGAGCTTGATGGAGGGAGGGCAGGAATGAATATCGGCGACGCGTCGCGCGAATCCGGCGTCAGCGCAAAAATGATCCGGTACTACGAACAGGTCGGCCTCCTTGCGCCGAGCAAGCGTAGCGACGCCGGATACCGGATCTACGGTTCGGACGAAATCCATATCCTGCGTTTCATCCGCCAGGCGCGACGGCTCGGCTTTCTCGTCGAGGACATCCGCAAGTTGCTGATGCTCTGGCAAGACCGCTCCCGCGCCAGTGCCGAAGTGAAGTCGATCGCCCTCGAACACGTGGCCGAACTCGACAAGCGGATCGCGGAATTGAGCGACATGCGCAATACCCTGGCCGATCTCGCCGCGCACTGCCATGGTGACGGGCGCCCGGAATGCCCGATCTTGGCGCGTCTCGCCGATCCCGTCGGTGAACCAGATTAGTGCATACCCTGGAGGTCGAAGAGGGGCCTCAATTCAATCTCCTTATAATTCAATGAGTTGACGGAGATGGTTCACAAACCATTCCGTATTGGAATGGTTGCGATGCAAGCATTTCATTAGCATCTTGGTGCGACATCGCTATAATTCGGGATAACCCTATACGGGAAATCCCTGAATCTCGAATTCGCCAGGGTTCCCCTTCCTTGGAGAAAGTCATGATCGCCTACATCGTCGAAAAGCTGAGCAACTGGTTCGAATCCGCAGAGCGCGAGCGCCGTGAGGCTTACCTCGCTACGTCGTCGGATATCGTCCAGCTCGAGAGCCGCATCCGTTCGCTCGAAACCAACGGCTACTCGCTGTAATCGGAGTACCAGGTGCCGTGTGGCACCGAGCGAAAAAGCAAGCCCCGTATTGACGGGGCTTTGTTTTTTTGTGCGCCGGATCTGGCGAAATCGTCAGCGTGGCGCTATGGTATGCACCTGCTTTTCCATAGGAAGATTACGACCATGCGCTTGCGTCTCGATGTGCGTCACGCTTCCCGTGCGCGTCTCGTTCTGGGCGCTGCGGTGCTCGTTCACGGCATCGCGGCCGGTGCTGCGACTTCGTCCAAGCCGTTGATTCTCGATACGCAACGGGGGATCCAGGATGGCCAGGGCGGCCTTGTGTTGCAAACGGCGCCGTTATCGTCCGAGCCGATTGTCGAACCCGCGGGCATGCGAATGCCGGCCGGGCAGGGGCCGAATTCGTCGGTCCCGTTGTTCGTCGCGCCGTATATCAATGTGCCGGGCTGGAGTGCGTCGCGTGCGAATCAGGCAAGACCTGCCCCGAGACTGCAACCGTAACGGCACGCCTCCGCTCAGTTCCCGCGGTGCTCGATCTCGCATCGGGCGCCGCTGTCCTGTCCCAGGCGTTCGACGAGGTAGGGCAGCGCTTCGTTCATGCTCTGTGCGAGCGTGTACGGCGGATTCAGGATGAACATTCCGCTGCCGTAAAGTCCCAGGCCATCTGCCGGCGGATTCGATACCGTCAACGTCAGGTGCAGCCAGTTGTTCGGCTGCAGGCGCTTGAGCTGTTCAGGAAAACGCTGCGACTCCACCCGCGCAACCTGCGGATACCAGATCGCATAACACCCGGTGGCGAAACGCTTCAGGCATTCCGTTACGCAGGTCACCGTGCGCGCGTAATCTTTCTTGTCCTCATAGGACGGATCGATCAGCACCAGCGCGCGTCGCGGCGGCGGCGGCAGCAGCGCCTTGATGCCCTCGAAGCCGTCACCGGCGTAAATCATCGCGCGTCGCCCGGCGTCGCGGAAGTTGTGACGCAGCACGTCGATTTCCGTCGTATGCATCTCGAACAGGCGCATCCGGTCCTGCTCGCGCATCGCGCGCCATGCGAGATACGGCGAGCCCGGATAGTAGTGCAGCTCGCCGTCGTCGTTCAGCGCGCGCACCTCGTCGATGTAATCGCCGAGCGCCTCCGGCAGGTTCTTGTCGTTCCACAGCGGGCCGATGCCAGTGTCGAATTCCCCCGTCTTGGCCGCATAACCCTCGCGCAGCGAATACACGCCGGCGCCGGCGTGCGTGTCGATGTACCAGTACGACTTGTCTTTCTTGTTCAGGTAGCGCAGCAGTTGGACGACGACGGCGTGCTTGAGCACGTCCGCGTGGTTGCCTGCGTGAAAACCGTGACGATAACTGAGCATGGCTGGCTGCCTGAAACGAAGGATGAATCGATGAAAACGGACGATCGCGCGCGGCCGTCAGGCCGCACGCCAATGCGGCCGCGTATTGTACGCGAGTGGACGTGAGTCGCCTTACTCGTATGCGTCGCCGACGGCCTCCTCGATGCGTTGCCTGACCTCCGGCGTCAGCTTGGCGGCGACGTCGAGCGCGCGCATGTTGTCGCCGATTTGCTCGATCCGGGAGGCGCCCGTAATGACCGAACTCACGCGCGGATTCGCGAGCACCCACGCGATCGCGAGCTGGGCGGTGCTGCAACCGAGTTCGGCCGCGATCCCGCCGAGCCGTTCGACCACATCGTTGCTGGTCGGGTCCGTCAGCCGGTCGCGGAGCCAGTCGTAGCCCTGCAGTTCCGCGCGGCTGCCCGGCGGTACGCCATTGCGGTACTTGCCGGTGAGCAGCCCCGATGCAAGCGGGCTCCAGGTCGTCAGGCCGAGGCCGTAGTCGTCGTAGAGCCGCGCGTATTCGCGTTCGACCCGGGTACGGTGGAACAGGTTGTACTGCGGCTGCTCGACGACCGGTTTGTGCAGATGGTGCCGCTCGGCAATCTCATACGCGGCGCGAATCTCGTCGGCGCTCCATTCGGACGTGCCCCAGTACAGCGCCTTGCCGCGCACGATCATGTCGCTCATCGCCCACACCGTTTCCTCGATCGGCGTGTTCGGATCCGGGCGATGGCAGTAGACGAGATCGACATAGTCGAGCTGCAGCCGGCGCAGCGAGCCGTCGATCGCGTTCAGCAGATATTTCCGGTTCAGCGTGTGGTACTGATTCGGGGCTTCCGCGAGCCCCCAGAAGAACTTCGTCGACACGAGGTAGCTGATGCGCGGCCAGCCGAGCGACTTGAGCGCCTGGCCCATGATTTCCTCGGATTTGCCGCCCGCGTAGACCTCGGCGTTGTCGAAGAAATTGACGCCCGCATCGCGGGCCGCCGCGAGGCATTCGCGGGCGGCCCGCTGATCGACCTGGTTGCCGTAGGTGACCCACGAGCCGAGCGAAAGCTCGCTGATCTGGAGGCCGGAGCGGCCTAGCCGTCGATAGTGCATGAAAATCTCCCGCGACTCGGAACCGACCTTAAGCTTAGACGTTTTGCGCGCGAACGGCGGGGCCGATCGTGCACAATAGCGGCTGGCCCGCCGGCACGAGCCCGCGACGAAAGCGGATGCGGCGGGGGCGCGCTTTTTCGATCCGATAACGGAAGGAGACGGACATGGCAGCAGATCTGAGCGGCAAGACCGCAGTCGTCACGGGCGCCGCAAGCGGCATCGGCAAGGAAATCGCACTGGAGCTCGCCAAGGCGGGCGCGGCCGTCGCGATCGCCGACCTGAACCAGGACGGCGCGAACGCGGTTGCCGACGAGATCAACAAGGCAGGCGGCAAGGCGATCGGCGTCGCGATGGACGTGACCAACGAGGACGCCGTGAACAGCGGCATCGACAAGGTAGCCGAAGCGTTCGGCTCGGTCGACATCCTCGTGTCGAACGCCGGCATCCAGATCGTCAATCCGATCGAGAACTACTCGTTCTCCGACTGGAAGAAGATGCAGGCGATCCACGTCGACGGCGCATTCCTGACGACGAAGGCCGCGCTCAAGCACATGTACAAGGATGATCGCGGCGGCGTCGTGATCTACATGGGTTCGGTGCACTCGCACGAAGCGTCGCCGCTGAAGTCGGCCTACGTGACGGCCAAGCACGGTCTGCTCGGCCTCGCGCGCGTGCTGGCGAAGGAAGGCGCGAAGCACAACGTGCGCTCGCACGTCGTGTGTCCGGGCTTCGTGCGCACGCCGCTGGTCGACAAGCAGATTCCGGAGCAGGCGAAGGAGCTCGGGATCAGCGAAGAGGAAGTGATCAAGAAGGTGATGCTCGGCAACACGGTCGACGGCGTGTTCACGACGGTGCAGGACGTCGCGCAGACGGTGCTGTTCCTGTCGGCGTTCCCGACCGCTGCGCTCACGGGCCAGTCGGTCGTCGTCAGCCACGGCTGGTTCATGAAGTAACGGAGTCCGGCACGCGCGGTCGCCACGCGGACCGTTCGTGGCGAGCCCTCGCCGGCAATGCACGATGCCATAAAAAACGCGCTCCGGGGAGCGCGTTTTTTGTTTCGGCGGGGCGGGCCGGTGACGGCTGCCGCCCGCGGATGCCGACTTACTTCAGGACTGCTGCGACCGCGTTTGCGACCGCGTCGAGGTTGCGCGTGTTCAGCGCTGCCACGCAGATGCGGCCCGTGCCGACTGCGTAGATGCCGAACTCTTCGCGCAGACGATCGACTTGCGCCGAAGTCAGGCCCGAATACGAGAACATCCCGCGCTGCGCGTTGATGAAGCTGAAGTCGCGATCCACGCCGCTCGCCTTCAGGCGCTCGACGAGGCCATTGCGCATCGCACGGATGCGGTCGCGCATTTCGCCGAGTTCCTGCACCCATGCAGCATGCAGTTCCGGCGACGCGAGCACGGCCGCGACGACGGCGCCGCCATGGGTCGGCGGGTTCGAGTAGTTCGTGCGGATCACGCGCTTCAGTTGCGACAGCACGCGCGTCGCTTCTTCCTTGCTCGACGTGATGATCGACAGCGCGCCGACGCGCTCGCCGTACAGCGAGAACGACTTCGAGAACGACGACGACACGAATGCATTCAGGTCGGCCGCGGCAAACAGGCGCACCGCCGCTGCATCTGCCTCGATGTTCTCGCCGAAGCCCTGGTAGGCCATGTCGAGGAACGGCACGAGGTTGCGCGCCTTGACGACGTCGACGACCTGCTGCCACTGCGCTTCGGTCAGGTCCACGCCGGTCGGGTTGTGGCAGCACGCATGCAGCACGACGATCGTGCCTGCCGCATAGCCGTTCAGCGCCGACAGCATGCCGTCGAAGTTCACGCCGTTGGTGGCGGCGTCGTAGTACGGATACGCGACGACTTCGAAGCCGGCGGCTTCGAACAGCGCGCGGTGGTTTTCCCAGCTCGGATCGCTGATCGCGACCTTCGCGTTCGGGTTCACGGTGCGCAGGAAATCGGCGCCGATCTTCAGCGCGCCCGTGCCGCCCAGTGCCTGCGCGGTGACCACGCGGCCTGCGGCGATCAGCGGCGAATCGTTGCCGAGCAGCAGCTTCTGCACCGCTGCGTCGTAGGCGGCGATCCCGTCGATCGGCAGGTAGCCGCGCGGCAGGCCGGCGTCGACACGCGCCTTTTCCGCTTCGCGAACGGCGCGCAGCAGCGGAATCTTGCCTTCTTCGTTCGTGTACACACCGACGCCGAGGTTGACCTTGGTCGGACGCGCATCGGCGTTGAAGGCTTCGTTCAGGCCCAGGATCGGGTCGCGGGGAGCAAGCTGGACAGCGGAGAAGAGCGACATGATGATTCGGCAGTTGTGAAAAGAGGGTCAGGCTTTCAGCCGGCGGGGCGGGCGCAGCGGACCGCGCGCCAACGGGCACGGCGCCGGAAAGCGCAGCAGCCTGATATTGTAGCGAATTCATGCTCCCGGGGGCGCCGATTGCGCGGCGAATTGCGATTTCGGCCGCTGCCGCGCGTCAGGAGCCGTCAGCGGTCCGCAACGCCGCGAAGCGCTAGAATAGTCTTTTGCCCTCGCTCCGGCCGCACTCCATGTCCGAACATCACGCCGAAGTCGGCGACGCGCTCGACGAATCGAAATTCGTGACCTTCGAAGGGTCGCCATTTCAGCTATACCAGCCGTATCCGCCCGCAGGCGACCAGCCGACCGCGATCGAAACGCTCGTCGAAGGTGTCGGCGACGGCCTCGCATTCCAGACGCTGCTCGGCGTGACGGGTTCGGGCAAGACCTTCACGATGGCGAATACGATCGCGCGGCTCGGCCGCCCGGCAATCGTATTCGCACCGAACAAGACGCTCGCGGCGCAGCTCTACGCGGAGTTCCGCGAGTTCTTCCCGCGCAACGCGGTCGAGTATTTCGTCTCGTACTACGACTATTACCAGCCGGAAGCGTACGTGCCGCAGCGCGACCTGTTCATCGAGAAGGACTCGTCGATCAACGAGCACATCGAGCAGATGCGGCTGTCGGCGACGAAGAGCCTGATGGAGCGCCGCGACGTGGTGATCGTCGCGACGGTGTCGGCGATCTACGGTATCGGCAACCCGTCCGAGTACCACAAGATGATCCTGACGCTGCGCGCCGGCGACAAGCTCGGCCAGCGCGACGTGATCGCGCGGTTGATCGCGATGCAGTACTCGCGCAACGATCAGGACTTCCAGCGCGGCACGTTCCGCGTGCGCGGCGACACGATCGACATCTTCCCGGCCGAGCATGCGGAGATGGCCGTGCGCGTCGAGCTGTTCGACGACGAGGTCGAGACGCTGCAGCTGTTCGATCCGCTGACGGGCCGCGTGCGGCAGAAGATTCCGCGCTTCACGGTGTATCCGTCGTCGCACTACGTGACGCCGCGCGACACCGTGATGCGTGCGGTCGAGACGATCAAGGACGAATTGCGCGAGCGCCTCGAGTTCTTCCACCGCGACGGCAAGCTCGTCGAGGCGCAGCGCCTCGAGCAGCGCACGCGCTTCGATCTCGAGATGCTGCAGGAGCTCGGCTTCTGCAAGGGCATCGAGAACTACTCGCGGCACTTCTCGGGCGCCGCGCCCGGCGAGCCCCCGCCGACGCTCGTCGACTACCTGCCGCCCGATGCGCTGATGCTGCTCGACGAATCGCACGTGCTGATCGGCCAGCTGAACGGCATGTACAACGGCGACCGCGCTCGCAAGGAGAATCTCGTCAACTACGGATTCCGGCTGCCGTCGGCGCTGGACAACCGGCCGCTCAAGTTCCCGGAGTTCGAACGCAAGATGCGCCAGGTGGTGTTCGTGTCGGCCACGCCTGCCGACTACGAGAAGCGCGTGACGGGGCAGATCGCCGAGCAGGTGGTGCGGCCGACCGGCCTCGTCGATCCGGAAATCGAAGTGCGCCCGGCCAGCTCGCAGGTCGACGACGTGCTGACCGAGATCAACGCGCGCGTGAACGCCGGCGAGCGCGTGCTGATCACCGTGCTGACGAAGCGGATGGCCGAGCAGCTCACCGAGTTCCTCGCCGACCACGGCGTCAAGGTGCGCTACCTGCACAGCGACATCGACACGGTGGAGCGGGTCGAGATCATCCGCGACCTGCGACTCGGCACGTTCGACGTGCTGGTCGGGATCAACCTGCTGCGCGAAGGCCTGGACATTCCGGAAGTGTCGCTCGTCGCGATTCTGGACGCGGACAAGGAAGGCTTCCTGCGCGCCGAGCGCTCGCTGATCCAGACGATCGGCCGCGCGGCGCGCAACGTGAACGGCAAGGCGATCCTCTACGCCGACACGATGACCGAATCGATGAAGCGCGCGATCGGCGAGACCGAGCGGCGCCGCGCGAAGCAGATCGCGCACAACGAGAAGATGGGTATCACGCCGCGCGGCGTCGTGAAGCGCATCAAGGACATCATCGACGGCGTCTACAACGCTGACGACGCGCGCGCCGAACTGAAGGAAGCGCAGCAACGCGCGAAGTTCGAGGACATGTCGGAAAAGCAGATCGCGAAAGAAATCAAGCGACTCGAAAAGCAGATGGCGGACTACGCGAAGAACCTCGAATTCGAAAAGGCCGCGGCCACCCGCGATCAGCTGGCGCTGCTGCGCGAACGCGTGTTCGGCGCGAATGTGGGCGACCACATCAACGGCGGCCGGTAAACCTTTCCAAAACGTCACTGAAACCTCCCGGTAACTCGGCTGTAAGCCTTGTCGCATCAGGGGTTTAGCGGGGGTCTCGTTTGTTCCAGAGCCGGTTCGGTGCTACACTTCGCAAGTATTGAGAATAGTTCGCATTAACGTTCTTCATTGCGTTAGTGTTTCCGGCGAGCCGTCCAGGAGGGCGGTTGGCAGCGTGTCAGACAAATAACAAGGAGTGTCCATGTTGGGTTCTTCGTTCATCCGCACGTCGGTTGCGGTAGCGGCGGCGCTGGCCGCGATGTCGGCCTCGGCGGCCGAATATCCGATCGGCAAGCAGCAGATCCAGGGCGGCATGGAAATCGGCGCGGTATACCTGCAGCCGATCACGATGGATCCGGAAGGGATGATGCGCAAGGCGTCGGATTCGGACATCCACCTCGAGGCGGACATCCACGCGGTCAAGAACAACCCGACGGGTTTCGCGGAAGGCGACTGGATGCCGTACCTGCAGGTCACGTACAAGCTGACGAAGCAGGGCGACACGAAGTGGAAGGCCGAAGGCGACCTGATGGGCATGGTCGCGAGCGATGGCCCGCACTACGGCGACAACGTGAAGCTGGCCGGCCCGGGCAAGTACCACCTGACGATGATCGTCAAGCCGCCGATGCAGTCGGGCCACATGGCATTCGGCCGTCACGTCGACAAGGAAACCGGTGTGGGTCCGTGGTTCAAGCCCGTCACCCTCGAATACGACTTCCCGTTCGCCGGCATCGGCAAGAAGGGCGGGTACTGATCGGTGGCATCACGGACGGCGCGCTTCGGCGCGCCGTCAGCGTAGAGAACCCAGAATGAAATTTCCCCAGAAAATCGTCGCCGCAGCCGCCGCGCTGTGGCTCGCCGGCGCGGCGCATGCCGCCGATCTGCCGACGTTCAAGCTCGAGATGACGGACGGCAAGCTGAATCCCGCCCGCATCGAAGTGCCGGCCGGTCAGCGCTTCAAGATCGAGATCAGGAATACCGGCAAGGGCGCCGCCGAATTCGAGAGCGTGCAGTTGCGCAAGGAGAAGGTGCTCGCGCCGGGCGCCGATTCGTTCGTGGTTGTCGCCCCGCTGTCGCCGGGCGAGTACAAGTTTTTCGACGATTTCCACCAGCAGGCACAGGGCGTGATCGTCGCGAAGTAATGCGTTTTATCTGCGTACGGGTGCACGAATGCCGCGCCCCGCACGTCAGGAGGATTCAATGGGTCAGATCTTGTTCATCGTCTGGCGGGAGAGCGTCGAAGCGCTGCTCGTCGTCGGCATCCTCTATGCATGGCTGAAGAATGGCGACGACGACGCGCGCCGCGGCCTGCCCTTTCTGTGGACGGGCGTGGCGGTCGGCCTGCTGATGGCCGTCGGTCTCGGCGCCGCACTCGTCGGCTTCACCGAAGTGCTGTCCGGCGACGCACAGGACTATTTCCAGACCGCGATGGTGCTGATCGCCTGCGTGCTGATCGTGCAGATGGTGCTGTGGATGCGCCGGCACGGCCGCACGCTGAAGCGCGACATGGAGCAGTCGCTGCAGCAGAGCACGCGCGATTCGAACTGGTGGGGCGTTGCCGTGCTGGTCGCGCTCGCGATCGCCCGCGAAGGCAGCGAGACGGTGATCTTCCTGTACGGGCTCGGTTTCGGCCAGTCGGGGCACGTGGACGCCAGCCAGATGCTCGCGGTCGTGATCGGCCTCGGCCTCGCGTTCCTCACGTTCTATCTGCTGCAGCTCGGCGGCAAGTACTTCTCGTGGCGGCATTTCTTCCGCGTGACCGAAGTGATGCTGCTGTTCCTCGGCGCGGGCCTGTTCCAGACCGGCGTCGACAAGCTGATCGACAAGGAAATCCTGCCGCTCGGCATCTCGCAGCTGTGGGACACGTCCGCGATCCTCGATGATTCCGGCACGTTCGGTTCGCTCGTCGCGACGCTGACCGGTTATCGCGCGCATCCGGCGCTGACCAACCTGGTCGCCTATGCGGTGTACTGGGCGGTCGTCTGGCTGCTGATGAAGCGCGCGAGCCGCCGCCCGGCCGTCACAGCGGGCCGCACGGCATGAGCATTGCCGCCGCAGCCAAGCCGGGCTGGCTCGCACAGGCCGGCCAGTGGATGCAGCGCCACGGCGCGGTGATCCGCGGCATCCAGTGGATCGTCGTCGCCGTCTATGCATTCCTGATCATCGTGCCGGCGGTGTTGCCGCTGCCGGACGATTCCGCTCACCTGTGGAACAACCTCACGCTGATCGCGCAGTTCGTGTTCTGGGGCATCTGGTGGCCGTTCGTGCTGCTGTCGATGGTGATGCTCGGCCGCGTCTGGTGCGGCGTGCTGTGCCCGGAAGGCGCGCTCACCGAATATGCGAGCCGGTTCGGCCGCGGCGGCGCGATTCCGCGCTGGATGCGGTGGGGCGGCTGGCCGTTCGTCGCATTCGGGCTCACGACGATCTATGGGCAGATGGTCAGCGTGTACCAGTACCCGCTCGCCGTGCTGTTCGTGCTCGGCGGCTCGACCGTCGGCGCGATCGTGATCGGCTTGTTGTACGGTCGCGAGAAGCGCGTGTGGTGCAAGTACCTGTGCCCGGTCAACGGCGTGTTCGGGTTGCTGTCGCGGCTCGCGCCGATGCGCTATAAGGTCGACGAGGATGCGTGGCGCCGCTCGTACAAGAACGGCGAGCACGGACATCGCGTGATTCCGATCAACTGCGCGCCGCTCGTGCCGTTGCGCAACATGAAAGGTGCCGCCGAGTGCCACATGTGCGGCCGCTGCAGCGGGCACCGCGATGCGATCGAACTGTCGTGGCGCTCGCCGTCCGACGAGGTCGTGAATCTCGGCGCGCAACAGGCGAACCCGTGGGACACGGCGCTGATCCTGTACGGCCTGCTCGGCGTCGCGATCGGTGCGTTCCACTGGACCGTCAGCCCGTGGTTCGTGCAGATCAAGCAATTCCTCGCGGGCTGGCTGATCGACCGCGACATCACGTGGCCGCTCGAGACCAACGCGCCGTGGTTCCTGCTCACGCATTATCCGGATCGCAACGACGTATTCTCGTGGCTCGACGGCGGGCTGGTCGTTAGCTATATCGTCGGCACGGGGCTCGTGTACGGTACCGCGCTGCTCGTGCTGCTGGCCGGCGCGACGCTGATGCTCGGCCGTTTCGATCGCGTGCGTCTTCATCATCTCGCGCAGGCGCTGATCCCGATCGCGGGTGCGGGCGTGTTCCTCGGGCTGTCGGCGACGACATTGTCGCTGCTGCGGGCCGAACATGTGCCGCTCGGCTGGGCGACGGATGTGCGCATCGCGATTCTCGTTTGCGCCAACGCGTGGAGCGCGTGGCTCGCTTGGAAGGTGACGGGGCGCTATGCCGCGTGGCCGCGCCGACTGGCTGCATTCGCGTGGTTCGCGGCTGGCCTGGCCGTGATCGACAGCGCGTGGTGGTTGATGTTCTGGGGTTTCTGATGCGGGATTGAAGGCCTGGCGGCCACGCGCCGGAGTAGCAGGCGAGGTGTTCCGCTGCCGGGCTCAGGAGTCCGCTGAAACTGCAGCGCCGATAGCCGCGACGCCTTTTCCTTGTCTGCGGACGCCCAAACAAAAAGCGACACGTCTTTCGACGTGTCGCTTTTTTTCTTCGATGTGTGAGAACCAAAAAAGTGGCTTGGCTTGCTGCAACGGCTGCTTGAGTGTATTTGCACGAAGGGGTCTAGATCTCGCGTGCAAGCCGTTACGCTGGCTACTGCCCAACACCTCTCAGGGAGGTGGTCCCCACAATACTCTGTCGTTACTTCGTCAGGATCAGTTTGCCGAGCCGCGTGGCACGCAACTGATAGGTCTCTCCGTTATGCGCGATGCTGATGTGGCTGTGACCTTGCAGCAGCGCATCGCTGCTGAGGGTCCGTGTGCCGGCATCGCGGCTTCCGGCGGGTTTCGCCGGCGTCGTGACCGCTGCCGTCTTCTGACGGTTGCCGCTTGCGGTGCCAGTCGTGCGGCGCAAGGTCAGCGTGGTCGGGCGCGTGGTGTCGGTCATTCGGTTGATCGGTAACAGTCGATGCGATGGAATGAATTCTAAATGATAACTATTCCCATTTACAAAAACTCTTTATCGATCGATGCAACAAACCCGATAGCGTGAGTCAAAGAGGCGGCCCGCCGGCCGCCGTCGACGTCAGTGGAGCGGGTCGGGGTCCTTGCGCCCTTGTGCGTATTCGCGGATCAGGCGCACCGTGTCGATGTCCGACGTGCGATACGCTTCCTTCACGATACCGTGCGTGTGACGCGCTTCCTCGCTGTCGTCCGTGACGGTCAGCGTCGTGCGGTATTCGAAACGCAGGAACAGCTCGTGATCGTCGCGCTCCTCGATCGTCATCGTCAGCGAGCCGCCGATTTCACCGCCGGCTGCATGGATGTCGTAGCGCACTTGCTGGTTCGGGATGAACGTCACGCGATCGCGCACGATCGCATGCCCGTAGTGCAGCTCGCGTTCGAGCGTCGTGTCCGTTCGTTCGTGGACGACACAGCTGTCGAGACCGATCACGAACAGCTGCGGCTGTTCGGCGCGCAGCACGAGGCCTTCCCAGAGCTGGTCGCGGGTAAGGGACGGCACGGCCGGATCGTCGGAGTTGATCTGGATCAGATGTTCGAAGTTCAAGGGGACGGGTTCCTTCTGGTGGCGGCAGCCACATGGATCAAGAAGTTATTGTGACGCAAAACAAGCCGTTTCGCGGCAGCTGCGGCCCCGATTGCGCGTCACGCTTCGATGCGGCCCATGCGGCCCGTCTGGTAGTCGACGACGGCCTGCCGGATCTCTTCCTCGGTATTCATCACGAACGGGCCATAGCGGACGATCGGCTCGTTGAGCGGGACGCCGCCGATCAGCAGCAGGTCGAGCGGCGTATCGCCGGCTTCGAACGTCACCGCGTCGCCATCGTCACCGTAGACGACCATCTGCCGTGCGTCGACGGGTTGCCTGTCGGGCCCGTAGCGGCCCGCTCCGTCGAGCGGGTAGGCGAACACGCGATAACCTGGCGGCACCGGCTGCGTGACCGTTGCGCCCGGTTGCAGCGTGAAATGCTGGTAGAGGATCGGCGTGCGCGTCTCGATCGCGGCACGCACACCGAACGCTTCGCCGGCGATCACGCGGACCTGCGCACGGCCGTCCGGCGACGTGGCGCTCGGGATGCGGTCGGCCGGGATTTCCTGGTAGCGCGGTGCGATCAGCTTGTCGCGGCGCGGCAGGTTCACCCACAGCTGGAAGCCGTGCGAGCGGCCGCCCGCCTGCGCGAATTCGGGGTCCGGCATTTCGCTGTGCACGACGCCCGCGCCGGCCGTCATCCACTGCACGTCGCCGGGCCCGAGCGTGCCGGCATGGCCGGCCGAGTCGCGATGGCGAAAGCGTCCGTCGAGCACGTAGGTCACCGTCTCGAAGCCGCGATGCGGATGGTCGGGCGCGCCCTTGGCTTCGCCGGGCGCATAGTCGACGGGGCCCATTTCATCGAGCAACAGGAACGGATCGAAATCCATCAGCAGCCGGGTCGGGAACGGGCGGTGAACCACGAAGCCGCCGCCTTCGGTGGTGCGAAGCGCGGGGTAGGTGCGGTCAAGCGAGCGAGCGGTCGTCATGCAGAAGCCCTCGAAATCATCGGAATAGCGTTATTTTTGAAACATAGCGCTATTATATTGGGCGTTTTGCGGTCCGATTTGCGGCGGTTCGCAATGGATTGTTCTGAAATTGGAACGATGAAATGAACATCGATGCACACAACCTGAACGACCTGATGTACTTTTCGCAGGTCGTCGAACACGGCGGGTTCTCGGCTGCGGAGCGCGTGCTGGGTATCTCGAAATCGCGCCTGTCGCGGCGCCTGACTGAACTTGAAGCGGCGCTCGGCGTGCGGCTGCTGCAGCGTTCGACGCGCAAGCTCGCGTTGACCGAGGCGGGGGAGCTGTTCTACCAGCATTGCCAGGCGATGCTCGCCGAAGCCCAGGCCGCGATGAACGCCGTGCAGCAGCTGCGCTCGTCGCCGCGCGGCTCGGTGCGTGTGAGCGTCCCTGTTACGCTGTCGCAGACGATGCTGTCGCGCATCCTGCCCGAATTCCTGCACCGTTATCCCGAGGTGAAGGTGCACATCCGCGTGACGAACCGCGTGATCGACCTGTTCGAGGATTCGGTCGATGTCGCGTTGCGCGTGCGTTCGGAGCCACCGCAGAACGCGAACATCGTCGTGCGGCCATTGTGGCGGACCGAGCAGATGCTGGTCGGCGCGCCGAGCCTGTTGAGCCAGAATGCGCCGCCGCTCGTGCCGGACGATCTGGCGCGCTTCGAGACGCTCGATACGCCGAGCGTCGACGGACGGCACGTGTTCAACCTGATCGCGCCGGACGGCACGCGCCACTTGCACGAGCACGATCCGAGGCTCGTGACGGCGGATCTGATGACGATCCGCGAGGCCGTGCTCGACGGCCTCGGCATCGCGGCGCTGCCGGAGATGATGTACGGCAATGCATTGCGCGCCGGACAGTTGTCGCCCGTGATGCCGGGCTGGACGCTGCCGGTGCCGCAACTCTATGCGGTGTTCGTGTCGCGGCAGGGGATGCCGCCCGCGGTCCGCGCGTTCGTCGACTATTTGGTCGAGAAGCTCGATCACGGCGATTACAAGCAGCCGAGCTGCCCGGAGCGCGACAAGAAGGAAGCCGCGGCGGCCGATGCTTCGTCCACCTGAATGCAAACTGCGCGTCGTGGCAAATTTGTTTTGTCATTGAAGTGCCGCCGGCAATCGCAAGTTTCAATCGCAGGGGCCTTGAATGCGTTCGCGCGCGGGCCTATATTGAAATCCCATTTCGCGAAGGAAGTTCTGAGCGGAATCAGGTGGCCGCATATATTGCGAGCCAGATAGGGCAGAACGCGCAGTCCGTGCAGACCACGGTAGCCGCATTGCGTTGCTCGAGGCGCAACCGATACCGCCGAAGAGCCCGCCGCCCGAAGGCGCCCGCGTGCGCATGAAAAAAGGCCTTCATCTGGCGATGAAGGCCTTTTACTTTGTGGGGCCGGTCAGGCGCCGCCGCCGACCCGCCAAACGCGCGTGCGTTACTTCGCCTTCGCGGTCGGCTCGGTCACGAAGCCGAGCTTCGTCAGGCCGCCGGCCTGCGCATCGGACATCACTTCCGCCACACGCTCATAGGCAACCTTGCGATCGGCGCGCAGGTGCAACTCCGGTTGCGGCTGATGCTGTGCCGCTTCCGCGATGTGCGCCTGCAGCTGCTCGCGCGTGACCGTCTGGTCGTTCCACAGGATCGTGCCGTTGCCCTGGATCGCGACGTCGACCGTTTGCGGCTTTTCGTCGACGGGCTGGCTGCTCGCGTGCGGCAGGTCGATCTTCACCGCGTGCTGCATCGCCGGGATCGTCACGAGAAAGATGATCAGGAGTACGAGCATGACGTCGACGAGCGGCGTCATGTTGATCTCGCTCATCACGCCATCGTCGTCGTCATCGCTGAAGCCGGTGTTCATTGCCATGGTTCACCTCGTCTCAGCTGGCGCGCGTCGCGAGACGCAGGCCGTCGCGGGGCGACGACGACGCGAGGCGCGCGCCCGTCACGAAGTAGGCGTGCAGACCGTGTGCGAAGCGGCGCAGCTTGCTGACGACACCCTTGTTCGCGCGCGTCAGTGCGTTGTAGCCGAGCACGGCCGGAATCGCGACGAACAGGCCGAAGGCCGTCATGATCAGCGATTCGCCGACCGGACCCGCGACCTGGTCGATCGACGTCTGGCCGGTTGCGCCGATCACGAGCAGTGCGTGATAGATGCCCCAGACCGTGCCGAACAGACCGACGAACGGCGCCGTGCTGCCGATCGACGCGAGAATCGCGAGGCCGGCCTGCATGCGCGAGATGCCTTCGTCCATCGTGTCCTTCAGGCAGCGCGTGACCCAGTCGGACACGTCCATGCGGTCGTGCAGGTGCGGCTGCGTCTGGTGATGGTGATCGGCGGCTTCCTTGCCCGACAGCGCGAGCGCGAGGAACGGGTTGTCGCTCGGCGTCGATGCGGTGAGACCGAGCTTCTTGATGCCGTCGTCGAAGTCATCCGAATGCCAGAACGCCTGTTCCGCGTTCTTCGTCAGGCGGTTCAGGCGAATCACGTTCCAGCCCTTGACGATGATCACGATCCACGACAGGACCGACATCACGAGCAGCGTGATCGCAATGGCGCGCGTGACGAAATCACCTTGCGCCCAGACGTGCGCGATACCGTAGCTTTGCATTTTTGTTTCCTTTGAATCTTCCGGATGAGGCAGGTTAGTCGGTGAGCCCGAAGTTGTAGGGCTGTGTGCGGGCGGCGCGGATCGCCTGGCCGTTCTCGATATACGGGCGGCAGGTGGTCGAGCGCATCGCGTCGAGTGCGGCATCGTCGAGGCGCGGATAACCGCTGCTCTTCTGCAGCTCGACGCTTTCGATCTTGCCGGTCACGCCGACGACGAAGTGAACATAGGCGGTGCCCGATTCGCCGCGGCGACGCGACATCGACGGGTAGTCGGGTTTCACGAAGTTGCATTGAAGCGTCGGCACGTTCTTCGGCGCGCTGACCTGCATCGTTTCGCGAGCCGGGCTGGGCGTTGCGGCCGGCGCTGCAGCGGCGGGCGCGGCGGGAGCCGGCGTCGGATCGGCAGCCGGCGCGGGCGTCGGCGACGGGGCAGGCGATTGCGCCACCGGCTGAGGCGCGGGCTTGGCCGCCTTCTGCACCGGCTTCGGCTCGACCTTCGGTTTGACGCGCGGGGTGGGCTTCGGCGGCGCGGGTTGCGGGATCGATTCGGCCGCGACCTGCTGGGCGATCGGCGCAGGCGTGATGAGCTGCGCGGTGATCGACTGGACTTCGACCGATTTCGGCGGCGGCGCGTTGCGATGGAGCCACGCAGCCGTCAGCATGATCGCGTGTGCGGCAAGCACACCGACCGCGACCGTGATGACCCGGGGATTCATACGTGGAGCAGCCGGCAGGATGCCGGCAGGAGCGGATTGCGAAGCCTGCATGTTAGCTTGAAAGAACGACGTCGCACCCGGGGCGCGGCGGGTGAATCGGCACTACTTGCGGAAGATCAGCAGCGAGATGCAAACGGTGGTCACAAATCCGATCAGCAATTCCATGACAGGCTCCTTGGCAGGTAAGCCGCTGGCTCGCGCGGAAAATGGCTTGCTGACGGTCGGACATAAAATGCGGCGGCGGCCGCATGCGCACGCTCGGCGCCGCTCAGGCGGCCTTGCGGTCGTAGAACGTGACCGGGATCGGATGAGCGTGGTGCTCGACGCCGCACCGGCTCGCGCAGACGCCTTGCTCGGCCATGAGGTCGCGTACGGACTCCTCGCACTTGCCGCAGCACGTGGCCACGCCGAGCTCGAACTGGAGTTCGTCGAAGGAACCCACGCCCTCGGCGAGGGACGCGCGAATCTTGCGATCCGAAACTGACTTGCACACGCAGACGATCATGATGAGTTGCGATAGCTAACGGTAATGCGAATTATTATCATTAAATTTGCGGAGGTTGACAAGCCTGGGTTCGGCTTTTTTTAAGGTCATCGGACCCTTCAAGCGGCGGGATAGCAGGAGAGGGCGTGCCGGCGGTGCGCCGGCGCGCGTCAGGCGGTCGCGCAGGCGCGCGCGTTCGGCGAGGAAATGGTGACGGATTCGACGGGCGCGTCGAGGCCAAGCAGCGTCGACGCGAGTGCGTGCAGTTGCCGGCCGTCGCCCGTCGAGCAAAAGCGCGGCGGCGCGGCACGCGTGCCGGCCGGCGCGCGCAGGCCGCGTTCGTCGAGCACCCGCGCGAGCTGGCGGGCGATGGCATCGCTCGTGTCGACGATCGTCAGGCGGTCGCCAACAATGTCACGAATCGTTTCTGTGAAGAACGGATAGTGCGTGCAGCCGAGCACCAGCGTATCGGCACCGTCGTCGAGCATTGGCTGCAGATAACGCTCGAGCAACGTGCGCAATGCGGGGGAGTTCGTGTCGCCGCGTTCGATCGCTTCGACGAGCCCGTGGCCCGGCTGGCAGATGAAGCGGCGGCCGGCGCCGTAGCGGTCGAGCAGCGCCTGGAAGCGCGGACTGTTCAGCGTCGATTGCGTCGCGAGGACGCCCGCGACGCCGGTCGTGGACAGCGCGGCGGCCGGTTTGATGCCCGGTTCGACACCGACCAGAGGTATCGACAGGCGTTCGCGGATCGCCGCGATCGCTCGCGCCGTCGCCGTGTTGCACGCGATCACGAGCGCTTTCGCCCCTTCGCGGGCGAGCCACTCGCCGATGGCCAGCGTGCGTTCCGTAATGAACGCCTCGTCGCGCGGCCCGTACGGCGCGTGCTGCGAATCGGCGACGTAGACGAACGACTCGCCGGGCAGGTGCGCGCGCACGGCGCGCAGCACCGACAGGCCGCCGAGCCCCGAATCGAAGATCCCGACGGGGGCGGCGGGGCGGGCCCCGGAAGCGGCTGGCTGGTGCGTCATCGTCATGCGGACGGCGAGGTGGCGGGCGTGGCGGTGGTGGCCGTGATGGCGCTTACTCGGGCGAACCCATCATCGTCTGCTGGTAGTTCTGCAGGCCGACCTTGCCAATCAGGTCGATCTGCGTTTCCAGCCAGTCGATGTGCTCTTCGGTGTCGTCGAGAATCTTTTCGAAGATCTCGCGCGACACGTAGTCACGCACCGATTCGCAGTAGGCGATCGCTTCCTTGCAGGTGTTCTGCGAGATCTGCTCGAGCTTCAGGTCGCACTTCAGGATCTCCTCGGTTTCCTCGCCGATGAGCAGCTTGTGCAGGTCCTGCAGGTTCGGCAGGCCGTCGAGCATGAATACGCGCTCGATCAGCCAGTCGGCGTGCTTCATTTCGCCGATCGATTCGTCGTATTCATGCTTGCCGAGCTTGTCGAGGCCCCAGTGCTTGTACATGCGCGCATGCAGGAAGTACTGGTTGATTGCCGTGAGTTCGTTCTTCAGTTGGGCGTTCAGGTATTCGATGACTTTCTTGTCGCCTTGCATGGCTGTTCCTTGTTCAGTGGGGCTTCAGAAACCGAACGATAATCGCTCGACCGAGAAAAGCCAAGCCTCGAAGCCTTGCCGGGCCTGCCTTTTGCGTGTAATGAGAATCAGCCTTGCGTAACCGGCCGCGCGCGAGAATGAGAATGGGAAGTAAAAAGGCCGGACGCTTGTCCGGCCTTTCGTTCGATCGCGCTTAAGCGGTTGCGACCGGGATCTTGCCGATCTTCGCCTGCCATTCCTTCGGACCGGTCTGGTGCACCGACGTGCCCGACGAATCGACGGCCACCGTCACCGGCATGTCCTGCACGTCGAACTCGTAGATCGCTTCCATGCCGAGGTCTTCGAATGCGAGCACCTTCGCGCCGCGGATCGCCTTCGACACGAGGTACGCCGCACCGCCGACCGCCATCAGGTAGGCCGCCTTGTGCTTCTTGATCGCCTCGATCGCGACCGGGCCGCGTTCGGCCTTGCCGACCATCGAGATCAGACCCGTCTGAGCGAGCATCGTCTCGGTGAACTTGTCCATCCGCGTGGCCGTCGTCGGGCCTGCCGGGCCGACCACTTCGTCACGCACCGGATCGACCGGACCGACGTAGTAGATCACGCGGTTCGTGAAATCGACCGGCAGCTTCTCGCCCTTCGCGAGCATGTCGGCGATGCGCTTGTGCGCGGCGTCGCGGCCCGTGAGCATCTTGCCCGACAGCAGCAGCGTCTGACCCGGTGCCCAGCTCGCGACTTCTTCCGGCGTCAGCGTGTTCAGGTCGACGCGCTTGCTGGTTTCCGTGTTCGGTTCCCACTGGACCTTCGGCCATGCGTCGAGCGACGGCGCTTCCAGCTTGGCCGGGCCGGAGCCGTCGAGCACGAAGTGCGCGTGGCGCGTGGCCGCGCAGTTCGGGATCAGCGCGACCGGCTTCGACGCCGCGTGCGTCGGAGCAGCCATGATCTTCACGTCGAGCACGGTCGCGAGGCCGCCGAGGCCCTGTGCGCCGATGCCGAGCGCGTTGACTTTCTCGTGCAGCTCGACGCGCAGTTCCTCGACCCAGTCCTTCGGACCGCGCGCGATGATTTCCTGAATGTCGATCGGCTCCATCAGCGATTCCTTCGCCATCAGCATCGCCTTTTCAGCGGTGCCGCCGATGCCGATCCCGAGCATGCCCGGCGGGCACCAGCCGGCGCCCATCGTCGGGACCGTCTTCAGCACCCAGTCGACGATCGAATCCGACGGGTTCAGCATCACGAACTTCGACTTGTTCTCCGAGCCGCCGCCCTTCGCCGCGACCTGCACGTCGACCTTGTCGCCCGGCACGATCTCGTAGTGGATCACGGCCGGCGTGTTGTCCTTCGTGTTCTTGCGGGCGCCTTCCGGCGGGTTGACGATCGATGCGCGCAGCACGTTGTCCGGGTGTGTGTAACCGCGGCGCACGCCTTCGTTGATCATGTCGGTGAGGCCCATCGTCGCGCCGTCCCAGCGCACGTCCATGCCGACCTTCACGAAGATCGTGACGATGCCGGTGTCCTGGCAGATCGGGCGCTTGCCTTCGGCGCACATGCGGCTGTTCGTGAGGATCTGCGCGATCGCGTCCTTCGCGGCCGGGCTCTCTTCCAGCTCGTACGCGCGGCCGAGGGCCTGGATGTAGTCGAGCGGGTGGTAGTAGCTGATGTACTGCAGCGAATCCGCGATGCTCTGGATCAGGTCTTCCTGTTTGATGACGGTCATGGCTGAGACTCTGTGGGGACAGTGGGGAATGCGTTTATGCGTTGACGGCTGCTTCGGCCGGCTTGCGGGACTCGTTCGCTGCCGGCGCGTGCGTCTCGTGGAAATGGGCCGGGTGCGTATGGGTCGTCAGGCGGTCGACCCACGCCATCACGAGCGCCGATACGAGGAACGACACGTGGATGATCACCTGCCACATGATCGCGTGCGTCGTGTGCTGGTCCGGGTTGATGAAGGTCTTCAGCAGGTGGATCGACGAAATGCTGATCAGTGCCATCGACAGCTTGACCTTCAGCACGCCCGCGTTCACGTGGTCGAGCCACTCGGGCTCGTCGGGATGGCCCTCGATGCCGAGGCGCGACACGAACGTTTCGTAGCCGCCGACGATCACCATGATCAGCAGGTTCGAGATCATCACGACGTCGATCAGGCCCAGCACCGCGAGCATCACGCTGATCTCATCGAGGCTGGTCGCGTGCGACAGCAGATGCCAGACTTCTTTCAGGAACAGGAATACATAGACGGCCTGCGCGACGATCAGGCCCAGATAAAGCGGAACCTGGAGCCAGCGGCTCATGAAGATCAGCGCGGGAAGGGGGCGTAGCGAGCGACGGGTGTGGCCGGGCGAATGCGAGGCAGACATGATGGAGGTACGGGGGCGCTGTGCGCAGGTATCGGGGGTAATCTTGAAAAGGCGCGCTATTGTAACGCGTCGGCCGGCGCGACTGCAGCGACGCGCCGGGAGAGCAGGGGACGGATCAGGAAGCCGCGGCCGGCGCGCGTTTGACGCGCAGGCTCGCGAGCACGATGCCGGTGACGACGCACGCGAGCGCGACGCCGTGGGCGAGCGTCGGGCGTTCGCCGAGGAACGCGATGCCGTATGCGGCGGCCGCGACCGGCAGCACCGCGCTGAACACGCCGGCGAGGCTGCCCGGCACGTGCCGGATGCCCTTCATCCATAGCCAGAACGAGAAGATGCTGGCCGACAGCCCGTACCAGACGACGAGCGCCCACGTACCGGCCGGCACGCTCGCGTAATCGAACTGCCACAACGCCGACGCGCCGAGCGGCAGCATCAGGAACAGGCCGAACAGGTGCGTGTACGCGCAGATGTCGATCGGCGCGAGCGTCTGCGTGAGCCGGCGCGACAGGATCACGTAGATCGATTCGCAGCAGACGGCGCCGAGGATCAGCAGGTTGCCGGTCAGCGAGCCGGACGAGGCGGCGCCGGCGTCATGCGCGGACGCGCCGCCGTTCGCGAGATTGATCGTCACGACGCCGGCGATCGCGAGCGCGATCGACACGAGCGCACGGCCGTTCGGTTTTTCACGCAGGATCAGCCACGCGAACAGCGCGACGATGGCGGGGATCGTGCTGGTGATCACGCCGGCCGCGACCGCGCTCGTGCGCTGCACGCCGTTGAGCATCAGCAACGTGAACATGAAGGTGCCGAAGAACGCCTGCAGGAACAGGTTCAGCCATTCCGCGCGCCGGACCGCGCGCATCTTCACCGGGCTGAACAGCGGCCACAGGACGGCGATCGCGATCACGAAGCGCAGCGTGGCGAGGATGGCGACCGGGACGAAGACGACGATGGATTTACCGATACCGACGTTGCTGCCGACAAACAGCATCGACAGAATGAGGAAGAGGGCGTAGCGATTCAAGCTGGAGTCCGGGGGGCGAGTTCAGTTACGATTGTAGGGTCGCAGTTGTAACAGCGTAAAGCCGACGGTCAAGCGTCGACCGTAGCGTGGCGGCGTGCGAAACGGCGAGGCCGCGTAAGTGACGGGTAAGTTCGAGCGCTTATCGTGGAAATCGCCGGGCCATACGTTCACCGTCGCGTGACGTGGTGCGGCGCAGCATCGTGCGTGCCTTCGAGGCGCGCGCAGGTGGTGGGAGACAGCGGCGCACGCGTGCGCCGGCCAAGACGCGGTGCGCACGATCGCGCCGCCATGCAGAGGATTCATGTTCACCAAGGGGTAGTCGATGTCTGCGATTGAATCGGTTCTTCACGAAACCCGTCAGTTTGCGCCGCCCGAGGCGCTTGCGAAGGCGGCAACCATTTCCGGCATGCCGGCCTATCAGGCGCTGGCTGCCGAAGCCGAGCGCGATTACGAGGGCTTCTGGGCGCGTCTCGCCCGCGAAGGCCTCTCGTGGCACAAGCCGTTCACGAAGGTGCTCGACGAGAGCGACGCGCCGTTCTACAAGTGGTTCGACGACGGCGAACTCAACGCGTCGTACAACTGCCTCGACCGTCACGTCGAAGCCGGCAACGGCGAGCGCGTCGCGGTGATCTTCGAGGCCGACGACGGCACCGTCACGCGCGTCACTTATGCGGATCTCCTCGCACGCGTGTCGCGCTTCGCGAATGCGCTGAAGAAACGCGGAATCGCGAAGGGCGACCGCGTCGTCATCTACATGCCGATGTCGATCGAAGGCATCGT
Organism: Burkholderia sp. SIMBA_051; assembly: GCF_046534915.1. Taxonomy (NCBI): domain Bacteria; kingdom Pseudomonadati; phylum Pseudomonadota; class Betaproteobacteria; order Burkholderiales; family Burkholderiaceae; genus Burkholderia; species Burkholderia sp. SIMBA_051. The sequence goes on from NZ_JAWRXS010000003.1 coordinate 23,252, forward strand.
CGCGATGCAGGCCTGCGCACGCATCGGCGCGACGCACTCGGTCGTGTTCGGCGGCTTCTCCGCGAAATCGCTGAACGAGCGGCTCGTCGACGTCGGCGCGGTCGCGCTGATCACCGCCGACGAGCAGGCGCGCGGTGGCAAGACGCTGCCGCTCAAGAGCATCGCCGATGAAGCGATCGCGATGGGCGGCTGCGATGCGGTGAAGAGCGTGATCGTCTATCGCCGCACCGGCGGCAAGGTCGACTGGCACGCCGGGCGCGACCTGTGGATGCACGAACTCGCCCACGCCGAGTCCGACACGTGCGCGCCGGAGTGGGTGGGCGCCGAGCATCCGCTGTTCATCCTGTATACGTCGGGCTCGACCGGCAAGCCGAAGGGCGTGCAGCACAGCACCGGCGGCTACCTGCTGTGGGCCGCGCAGACGATGAAGTGGACCTTCGACTGGAAGCCCACCGACGTGTTCTGGTGCACGGCCGACATCGGCTGGGTCACGGGCCACACGTACATCACGTACGGCCCGCTTGCGTGCGGCGGCACGCAGGTCGTGTTCGAGGGCGTGCCGACCTATCCGGACGCCGGGCGCTTCTGGAAGATGATCGGCGATCACAAGGTCACCGTGTTCTACACCGCGCCGACCGCGATCCGCTCGCTGATCAAGGCCGCCGAAGCCGACGACAAGGTGCATCCGAAGAGCTACGACCTGTCGAGCCTGCGCATCATCGGCACTGTCGGCGAGCCGATCAATCCGGAAGCGTGGATGTGGTACCACAAGCATGTGGGCCAGGAGCGCTGCCCGATCGTCGACACGTGGTGGCAGACCGAAACCGGCGGCCACATGATCACGCCGCTGCCGGGTGCGACGCCGACGGTGCCGGGTTCGTGCACGCTGCCGCTGCCGGGCATCATGGCCGCGGTGGTCGACGAGACCGGCCAGGACGTGCCGAACGGGCAAGGCGGGATCCTGGTCGTCAAGCGGCCGTGGCCGGCGATGATCCGCACGATCTGGGGCGACCCGGAGCGGTTCAAGAAAAGCTACTACCCGGAGGAACTGGGCGGTCGGTTGTATCTGGCCGGCGACGGCACGGTGCGCGACAAGGACACCGGCTACTTCACGATCATGGGCCGCATCGACGACGTGCTGAACGTGTCGGGCCACCGGCTCGGCACGATGGAGATCGAGTCGGCGCTGGTCTCGCACGAGCTGGTGGCGGAAGCGGCGGTGGTCGGCCGTCCGGACGACACGACGGGCGAGGCGGTGGTCGCGTTCGTGGTGCTGAAGCGTTCGCGCCCGGAAGGCGAGGAAGCGGCGGCGCTCGCGAAGACTTTGCGCGACTGGGTCGGCAAGCAGATCGGGCCGATCGCGAAGCCGAAGGACATCCGCTTCGGCGACAACCTGCCGAAGACGCGCTCGGGCAAGATCATGCGACGCCTGCTGCGCTCGGTCGCGAAGGGCGAGGCGATCACGCAGGACACGTCCACGCTCGAGAACCCGGCGATCCTCGATCAACTCGCCGAAGTGCGCTGATCGAACCCGTTGCGCACGTCGTGCGCACGAGCCCCCGCGCGGCAATCCCGATTGTCCGCGCAGGGGCTTTTTGCTAAATAACGGCATGACCGTTCCGTCCCGTCCGGCGCGTGCCGCGCCGCCGCCCGTTCCCGAGCCGCTCGCGCGCGCTCATGCGCGCTATTGGCGTTTCAACGTCGCGCTGATCCTGGTGCTGATGGCGATCGGTTTCACGGTGTCGTTCGTCGTGCCGTTCTTCGCGCCCGCGCTCGCGGGCATCCGCTTCGCCGGTTTCAGCCTGCCGTTCTACGTCGGCGCGCAGGGCGCGATTCTCGTGTATCTCGTGTTGATCGTCGTCTATATCGGTCTGATGCAGCGCGCGGACCGCGCGCTGCGGCGTGCGTACGACGAGCATGCCGCGCACGCGGGCAATCCGCACCATGCCCGCTGATCCATGCTGACGCATCGACTGATTCGCGCGTACGCGCTCTATACGCTCGGCTTTCTGGGCTTCGTGCTGCTGCTGTGGCGCATCGAGCGCGCGGCCGGCTCGGGCGTCTGGATCGGCTATGTATTCCTGTTCGTGCCGATCGCCGTGTATGCGGTGATCGGGCTGCTGTCGCGCACGTCCGATCTCGTCGAATACTACGTGGCCGGGCGGCGCGTGCCGTCCGCGTTCAACGGGATGGCGACCGCGGCCGACTGGCTGTCGGCGGCGTCGTTCATCGGTCTCGCCGGCTCGCTTTACGCAACTGGCTACGATGCGCTCGCCTACGTGATGGGGTGGACGGGCGGGTTCTGCCTCGTCGCGTTCCTGCTCGCGCCGTACGTGCGCAAGCTCGCGCGCTACACGATTCCCGATTTTCTCGGCACGCGCTTTTCGAGTACGGCCGTGCGCGCGCTGGCGGCCGGTGCGGCGATCCTGTGCTCGTTCGTTTATCTGGTCGCGCAGATCCAGGGGATCGGGCTGATCGCGACGCGCTTCATCGGCGTCGACTTCGCGATCGGCATCTTCTGCGGGCTCGCGGGCATTCTCGTGTGCTCGTTTCTCGGCGGCATGCGCGCGGTCACGTGGACGCAGGTCGCGCAGTACATCATCCTGATCAGCGCGATCCTGATCCCCGTGTCGCTGATCGCGATGAAGAACGGGCTCGGGCCGGTGCCGCAGTTCAATTACGGCAAGCTGATGGAGCGTGTGGCGGCGCGCGAGGCGCAGGTGCGCGATGCGGCCGAGGAGCAGCAGGTGCGCGATGCGTATCGCGGGCAGGCCGCGCTCGTCCAGGCGCAGCTCGATCGCTTGCCCGGATCGTATGCGGACGCACGCCGGCAACTCGTCGACCAGCTTGCGGACCTGCGGCGCCACAACGGGCCGCTGCGCGAGATCAATCAGCGCGAGCGCGAGCTGGCCGACTTCCCGCGCGACCCGACGGGCGCGCGCGTGATCTGGACCCAGGCGCGCGACGACCTGCTGGCGCGCGCCGAGCCGCCCGTGCCGATGCACGAGCCGTTTCCTGCCGCGAGCGACGACGAGCGCAAGCCGCGCGAGCGGAATTTCCTGGCGCTGCTGCTGTGCCTGTCGCTCGGCACCGCGAGCCTGCCGCACATCCTCACGCGCTACAACACGACGACGTCGGTGGCCTCCGCGCGGCGCTCGGTCGGCTGGACGCTGTTCTTCATCGCGCTGTTCTACCTGAGCGTGCCGGTGCTCGCGGTGATGATCAAGTACGAGATTCTCACCAGCCTCGTCGGGCGGCCGATCGCCGAGCTGCCCGCGTGGGTCACGCAGTGGCATCACTTCGAACCGGACCTGATCAGCGTCGTCGAGGTGATTCGCGACGGCATCGTCCACTGGTCGGAAATCCAGATGCAGCCGGACATGGTGGTGCTGGCCGCGCCGGAAATCGCGGGGCTGCCGTATGTCGTGTCGGGGTTGATCGCGGCCGGTGCGCTGGCCGCGGCGCTGTCGACCGCGGACGGATTGCTGCTGACGATCGCGAATGCGTTGTCGCACGACGTCTATTACTGCATGGTCGCGCCCGATGCATCGAGCCAGCGGCGCGTGACGGTCTCGAAGGTGCTGCTGCTCGGCGTTGCGCTGTTCGCGTCGTATGTCGCGTCGCTCAATACGGGGAAGATCCTGTTTCTCGTCGGTGCGGCGTTTTCGCTCGCGGCGTCCAGTTTCTTTCCGGTGCTCGTGCTGGGGGTGTTCTGGAAACGGACGACGACGCGCGGCGCGATCGCCGGGATGGTGACGGGGCTTGCGGTGTGCGTGTACTACATCGTGTCGACGTACCCGTATTTCACGCAGTTGACGGGATTTGCGGGGCGGACGTGGTTCGGGATCGAGCCGATCAGTTCAGGCGTGTTCGGGGTGCCGGCGGGGTTTGTGGTGGCGATCGTGGTCAGTCTGGTCGATCGGCCGCCGGATGAATATACAAGGGCGTTGGTGGATTATATTCGGCATCCGTGAGGGGAGTCGCTTGGGACGGCCAACCGGGGGCGGTTTGGGAGGGGCGGGGTGGCGGGCCACAAACGAAAATGCCCGCTTGCGCGGGCATTTGAATTCTGGCGGAGAGAGGGTCCGTCAGTATTGAATGCATCGGCGTTCGCCAAAGTTCACGAAATATCGATGAGGCCCTTGCCTCCATTGGGGTTTGTGGGAATTCGTCGTCAAGTGAACGAAAACGAACTGCGCTACAATCACACTATCATTTGATAGTCGAATTGATAGTTGATCTATGCCGAGAGCCATAAACAAACTGAGTCCACTGACCGTCACCAAGACAACCAAGCCGGGGCTGTATGCCGATGGCGGCGGTCTGTATCTGCAGATCACTACTGCCGGGGTCAAGTCGTGGCTCTTCCGCTACATGCGGAACGGCAAAGCGCGCGGAATGGGTCTTGGCCCTGTACACACGATCGGTCTTGCTGACGCCCGAGCACGCGCCCTTGACTGCCGCCGCCTTCTGTTCGACGGCATCGATCCTATCGACTCGCGCAACGCTGAACGAGCGGCGCAGGGGATCGCACAAGCCAATGCGGTGACATTCCAGCATTGCGCCGAGAAGTACATCGAAGCGCACCGGGCCTCGTGGAAGAACGCCAAGCACGCGGACCAATGGACGAACACGCTCGCCACATACGCGTATCCGATCTTCGATTCGCTCGCCGTCTCTGCAATCGATACCGCTTTGGTTATGAAGGTGCTGGAGCCGATCTGGACGACGAAAACCGAAACGGCGTCCCGCGTTCGAGGTCGTATCGAGTCGGTACTCGACTGGGCCACGGTTCGCGGCTACCGCGTTGGCGAAAATCCTGCACGCTTGAAGGGCCACCTGGACACGTTGCTGCCGAAGCGCTCCCGCGTCCAGAAGGTAGAACATCACCCAGCTCTCCCGTACGCGGACCTTCCTGACTTCATGAAAGCTCTGCGAACTGCGGAAGGCACTGCCGCGCGCGCACTTGAGTTCCTTATTCTGACAGCCACGCGAACAAACGAGACGATTGGCGCGACTTGGCAGGAATTTGATCTGAACGAAGGCGTCTGGACCATTCCGGCCGAGCGTATGAAGATGCGCAAGGAGCATCGCGTACCGCTCTCGGAGCGCGCGATTGCACTTGTCAAGGCCCAGCAGAAATTGCAGCGGGGGGACTATGTTTTTCCGGGAGCTCGCGACAAGAAGCCGCTGTCCAACATGGCAATGTTGCAACTGCTGGAGCGCATGAAGCGCGACGATATTACAGTTCACGGCTTTCGCTCGACGTTCCGCGATTGGGCTGGCGAAACGACACACTATCCGCGCGAAGTCTGCGAGGCTGCGCTGGCGCATGGCATCAAGGACAAGGCCGAAGCGGCATATGCTCGCGGCGATCTGTTCGCGAAGCGTGCGGCGTTGATGCAAGACTGGGACAAATACTGCGACAGTAAGCAGGCGGTGGCGATGCCATCCGCACCGACAGAACCTAATCACGTACCGGCTTCAGATGAACACGCATGACGCCAAGGAACAGCTACGAAGATTGACAATCTAGATTTCGCGTACTAGATTCTGTCTTCGTAGATCGGTAGGCCAGTTTGCCGAAGTGTTCTGATCCGGAGCAGTGAGCCGGATCGGTTCTGACAAATCGACCACCTATATCTACCAAATCGGTGAAGTTCCCGAGTCGGAGTCGTTAGCCGATTCGGAGCCGTCAGCTGAACGCCCGTCACACTGCGTGAGCGGGGTTTACCTGTCTGTTTATGTTTGCGCGTCCAGCGCAGCGCATGCTTTGGCGAATCGCCGTCGCGTGCGTGAACAGATCGGGTAGCCCCTTCTGCGTCTGGACGTTGCACACATGAACGTGTGTCAACCCGAACCAGTACGCAAATGGAATCACGCAAAAAATCTCCCGTTCCGTCGCCTCTGGCCGCTGCCCTTTCGGACGGCTCTCTGGTCACGACCAATTCGCAGGTTGCGCAGCATGCGGTCGCCGTGCCGCTGTCGGACACTGGCACGGTCAATCCGAGTGCGCCCGGCGTCGAACCCAACTTTCTCGCGCACGAGGTCTGCCAGATACTCAAGATCGGGCGGACGACTTTGTACAAGCTCGTCAAATCGAACCAGCTCGTGCCGCTACGCATCACTGCCCGCATCCGTGTGTGGCCCCTGTCCACAATCGAGGCATTCCTCGCCTCGAAGGGGGCCGAATAATGACGCAACAGCCGCGAACCGTGTCGCCTTTAGTCGGTGAGATGACGCCGACTGCTGGCGTCGTGCTCGTGATTGGCAGCAGTCGTATTGTCTCGGCCATCTCGAGCTGCACCGCAACCTTTAACGCAATGGCGCTGCTGCGGATGATGCCAATTACGGCGTGTGCGCGCGATATCGGCTGATCGCGAATTTCCGGTCGGCTGTAATTACATACTCTATATACCCAATATGACATCCTTCTAGTTACATAGGTATGCTTATGAAAAAATCCATGATCCAAGATCAACCGGCGGATGACGAATTGGCATGCGGTTCGGATAGCCTCATCACGCAACCGTTGGCATCGCTGCGCAAGGATGCATGATGAGGGTTCGTCCGAGTCAAATTGTCAGCCCGCCTCTGAAAGCGACGACCACGACGCTCGCGCAGATCGGCATGGCGTTCCGCCCGGCCGACTGTGTGAACGTCGATACGGTCGAGTTCACGGTTAGCGGCATCGAGTGGGACGTGTCTAATCAGACACGCTGCTTGGTTAGCAACGGTGACGGCGAACTTGTGTTCAGCAGCACCAACCGCCTGCCGGTCACTGGAAAGTACGGCATGCACAGCTTGCAGGTCCGATACAACCCGATCACCAAGACGTTGCGCGTGGAAGGCTCGCTGTTCGGGTTCATCCTCGGTCAGAACGTGTTCACTTCGCAGCGTCTCGCGAAAGGATTGGCGTGCGTGATCTCGCACCTCAAGAAGAAGCTGGGATTTTCGTTTGTCGTGCCGATGCAGGAACTGATCGATGAGCATGTGACGTTGCATCGTGTCGATTTGGCCGTCAACCTGCAGTTCGGCTCGGGTCGTTTCGTGAAGACGTGTTTGCGTCAGATCGCGCGCCAACTGATCGAACACGATTGCATGGTGAGGAAGGCGTTCACCTCGGTCTATTGGACGCCGCAAAACAGCCGCTACTACAGCATTATCTTTTACGACAAGGGTGAAGACGTACGCCGTAAGTACCTCCCCAAAGCGAAGCGCGGGGGCAACGAGGAGCAGGGATTCTTCGATGCCATGTGCAACGAGTGTGACGGCCTGCTGCGCATTGAAGTTCGCTTGCGGAGTGCGGAATTGAAGAAGCGCGGATTGCAGAACGTTAAGGCATGGCGTGGCGATGCGCCGAAGGAGATTTTCAACCGCTACTACCGCAACGTCCCAGTCCTCAATGTCGTGTCGTCGGGGATGACCCGTGCCGACTTCGATGGCGTGCCGGATCGCCTTCGACCCGTCGTCGCGCTGCACAAGCTGAACGCGCCGATGGAACTGGTGTATTCCGTGCGCACTATGGCTCGGCATCGCGCGACGTTCCGCAAGCAGAAGATCGACCTGAAGTCCCCCGCGCGCGCCAAATTCGTGCCGCTGGCGAAAGTGCTGACCGCTTCGCGTATCAAACCGACACCGACGCGGTTGATCGAGGCACGGTTCGCACCGCTGCCCTGTGAAGCAAGCGCATTGCCGTCTCCCGTAAAGGGGCGTGTGTCTAGGATCGCGTAGAACTGTACGAACAGGCATGACGCAAATTTCAACTACGGCCCGCGCTATCACGAGGCATCGCGGGCCGCAAATGGAACACCAAACAATATGAACCTTACTGACGTTGAAAGTGCGGCGCTCAACGCGCCCCCTGACGTGTGGAAGTTGCCGTGCTCCGAAATGACGTACATCGCCAAAGTAGTCAATGCGGACGGCGGCCATCCCGCGTACCTGGTGGAAATCAAGGGCGCGGGTGACGCCTGGAAGGAGATCGAGATTCCGGTCACCTTGATCCTGAGCCCGAAGCAGCTTGCGCGTCACCTGATCGAACACGGTGTCGATCTGCACTCGAACGATGCGCCGAAGCACGTCGCGGATTTCCTGCGCACCTGCCGCGGCGGCACGACGATTCTGCGTGTAGAGCGCGACGGATGGATCGACCACGGCCAAGAGCTGAGCTACGTTTTCGGCAACGAACGTTTTTCCGATCGTGTCGAGCGCGTAGTCCGTGTTCAGGCGAACGTGCGCCCATCGGCGGGTACGCTCGCGGACTGGAACGCTCTGACAGCCCTGTGCAGAGGCAATGCACTCATGATCGTCGCACTCTGCTTCGCCTTCGCGTCGGCGCTCCTGAAGCTGTTCGGTCAGAGCGGCGTTTGCGTGAATCTGGTCGGCAGCTCCAGCACTGGAAAATCGACGATCCTGCGCCTCGTGCAAGCCCTGATTGGTTCGCCGGAGGTCCTTGCTAACTGGGAAGCGACCGCGAACGGTTTGGAAGCGTACGCGGCGCAGCACAAGGACTTGCCGCTCATCATTGACGAACTCGGCCAGTCGAATATCGCGTCTTTCGGGCAATCAGTGTATCGCCTCACGAACGGGAGCGGCAGATTGCGCGCGAAGACGAACGGCGGTCTTGCCGATCAGGCCCAGTTGTCAACCGTGATTATCTCGGCGGGCGAAGAAAGCCCGGCTGAGCGTATTCGTCGTAGCGGCCAGCAAGCGGTGGCTGGTCAGCTCGCACGCTTCATTACGCTGCCTGTAAACGGCCAGCACGGCGCGTTCGACAACCTGCACGGTGAAAGGAACGGCGCAGCGTTCTCCGCAGTGGTTCGCTCGAAGCTGCGTGAGGTGCATGGGATCGCATGGCAGTCGTTTGGCAAGTACATTGCGGCGAGCATCCCGGCGGTTCGTCGAAAGCACGAAGACTACTATCCCGGACTGAAGGCGAATATTCGCGAGGGCTGCAACCTAGATGCTGCAGACGGTGTTCAAGAGCGCATGCTTGAGCACTTCGCATTTGCGGCCTTTTCGGCGTTCGTTGCTATTGACGCTGGCGTACTCTGTGTCACGTACGGGCAAGTCGTTGACGCCATGCTTCGCTGCTTCGCTGATGCACTAAAGCAGTACCGGGCGGATTCGCATACGCGGGAGGACGACATTGCGGAGGAAGTGCGCGACCTCGTGCTGAGGCATCGGAATCGCTTGCCGCCGTATTCGGCATTTTGCGATACCGATCGTGACACGCAGGTCGGATTCACCCACACGGTAAACGGCACGGATATGGTGTTGCTGCTCCCGCAGGCCATGCGCAAAATCAACGAAAAGTATGGCAAGAAGGCAGTTAAAGATGCCTTGGTCCGGAAGGGACTTCTGGTTCCCGGGCTGCAAGGTCGTCCGACGAGTCAGTTTGTCGTGGTCGGGTATCCCAACTTGAAGCCGAGCACCTACGCCTTGCGCAAGGACGCGATATTTGCGGAGTAGAAGCTGTACAGGGCGCTTGTCGGTCAATGGACACGCGCCCGATGCTATACGAATCTACAAATCTACGCGAAATATGAGGTGGCGTGAGGAACAATGAGGTTAGCCCACGGGCGTTCAAACCCACGCTTCGCGTAAGTCGCTGGGGATCACTGAACCGTTCTCCGTCAAGTCTCGTCCCCGGCGCAAGAGGTTGTGAGCTGAATGCGGCTGATACAGCAGTCCGTGATCACCTCGCCCGCGCTCGAGGCGCTTCACTGGTGGCAGTGACGCTGTATAGTATGTCCCTCACGACCCGGAAACCGCCAGACGAGCAACTACATTCAAGGATGCATGCGGGGATTTCATGCTGATCGATTTTCACAGAGACCCGATTGATCTCGACGCAGTATGCAGTGATCTTTCGAACGACGGCGTCGTAGTCATTGAGACGACACGCCCTAACTTTCGGAATATTGAAGACGCGGTTGCCGCGCGAATGCCGGATTGCACGATTCTTGCCTTGTCGACCGAGGGCGAGGATCGGCAATGGCATCACTACCTCATCAACGACGACGTGGAACCGTTCGCTTCATCAACCACGAGTACTCGCGTCGCACTGGCCGTGACGATCTGGCAAGCCGCAGGTTCGCCAATTCCGCATAACGTTAAGGTGTAGATGAGAAAGCGAAGGAACAACGTGCTTAACGTCGGGGCTCCCATGGTAGCCCCGACTGACATCGCTGAACATATCGTGCTGCGAGTCAAATCCCCGCGTTGCTGCTAGCGCTCCGCAATTGCAGGGGCAACCCAGCGCAATTGTCGCCACTGGGTATCGACGGCCCGAATCACCACTTCGGCCGGGCGCACGCCGTTCCGCGCTGCATGCAACCGTTGTAATACTCAGAAATTGCCTTGCCCCTGCCAGGATCGACGATGTTGTCTTCGTAGATATCTTGGACCATGGAAGTCGCATAGGCTTGAGCCACTACCGGCAAACCACCCACAAAGGCCATCTGTTGTTCCTCCGTTAGCCCCTTATTGCGGCATCGAATAATCCGTTCCCCAGAGTTGAACTTCGAGTTTGTCAGGTCGGGACACATGCCCGCGATTGTCCGCGCAGCGTCAAGTTGCTGCTGCCCTTGCTGCTGATCGCGCCGCTGCATAGCCTCATATTTCTGCTTGTCATCAGCATCGAGCGGACAGTTGGCGTTGCAAGGCGAGTGCTGCTTCAGATAGTCGATCCGTTGCTGTTGAGCTTGCTGCGCTTGCTGCTGGGCGGTGTCTTGCTGTGGTATCAGGTTCTTCACTTCTGTGACGGCGTACTGAGCTGAATGAATCGCCCCAAAAATCTGGTTCATCTGCGCGTTTGCGACGGCAGGCGCAATGATGGCGAGAACGATCGAAATTCGCGAAATTCTCATGGTTTCTGGTCTCCGTAACGAATAGAAGATAGCCCTACAGTTGAATGGAAATTGTCCGGGCGTCCGAGTAAGCCCCTTGCGGGATCGGTGCTGCCGTCGTCATTGCACGACTTGGCTATTGGTATAGCGCGGCATAGTCCACGATCTCTCGCTCCCTTCGTAGAATCCTCGTACAGCCGTTATGTGATGCAAAGTCCGTAGATGAAAACGCATCATATCGTAAAGATCGGGGCATGTCCGCACCGCTCCGAGGCCCCGATCCCAAAGCTAAACTCGTCTCCCTTCGGGACGTGCTGGCTTACAACATCCGCGCCAATCGCGTCGCGAAGTCGTTGTCTCAAGAAGAGCTGGGCTTTGCTGCTGGGTTAGACCGCACGTTTATCAGTCAAGTCGAGCGTGCCCGAGTGAACGTATCAATCGATAACATTGAACGTTTGGCAATTGCCCTTGACGTCGAGCCCGTCCAATTGTTTGAGCGTCCGTAAGTCCTTACAGAAGGCTGCACACGTCAAAGTGGGCGGGCAAGGGCCGCACGAGCTATGGCGGCTTGCTGCCCCGGATTGACATTGCGCCGGTGAGTGCGACTTTTCGCTTATCGAACCCGGTGATGTACTGCGCGTGGCCGGTGGGGCGGCCACGGTGGTCCTCTGTCCGCGTCAGCCGCGCGTTGTAGGTCGCGAGTACGGGTTCCGCTTCGGCGGAATCGACCACTAACAACGTGTGTCCATCGAAGATTCGGCCGATCCTCCGACCTTCGATGCCGACGGCAAGTCCCGCGTGGAGGGTCGCCCGGCGCGACTGTCGAAACGTCAGGATCACCGGTCGACCGCGCGACACTTCTCGTTCGGTGAACCGGAAAACGTCGGCGTGCGCTCCCTCAAAGCAGGTCGGGCGCAATCCCCATTTGAGTTCCCGAATCAGCGCTTGCAGTTCTTCGAGCGACACGCCGGAGAGGTAAAACGGCTGCGCCCGACGCCAGAATTCCGCTTCACAGTCGCGACGACGCGACGGCACACGTAGCGGATCGGACAAGCAACCAAGCATCGCAAGCGCCATTGCCGTCGCATGCAGCGCGCAGCCGCCGTCCCAGCAGCCTTGGAAACTGAATGCCGGAATATCGGAGCCAGTAAGCGTAAGGCGTCGGCCGGACCGAAGAGCCGGATGGAGTTTCTGCACGGTGGCCTCCATCGGGTCAGTATTCGGAGGGCCGGATAATGAACGTCGCTCGGCGGTCCGCCTCGGTGAGCACCCACAATTTTTCCCGGCGGCCCCCCAGTTCGTAGACCGAGAGGATGCGAGTGCCATTCACGACGGCCAGATTGTTGGCGCACGCGTCGGCCGAACAGACGACACCCCAATCACCCCGCAAATGGCGTCGCAATAGGTCATCGGCATTGGTGCCGGTTCTATCGAGCAGATCAATCGCTCCCGGCGTGGCAAGGATGCGTCCAAGAGGAAACAGGGGTTCGAGATGAATCGCTCTCATCATTAGGTATCCGAATTTATTAAGGCGAGCAACGGCACCGAACGGATGTTCGGGATCAGGCTCTGAACTAGAAAAACTGAAACGCGAGGCGACTACAGTGGCGTTTCAGGAAAAGAGGTGCGGCGAATTGGACCGAGGGCACTGCTGAAGGTCCAACTCTCAGGCGGAGCCAGAAAGCGGGCAGGCACTACAGGGGCAGACGGCAAAACAATGCGATTTTTCCCAAAATCGCACCAAAACGGCTGCGGACGGCCCTTCATTGGGAGAAATGTAGCACAAACGACTCGTTCATAAAAACAGGGACGCATCGATTTCCCTCAAAATCGGCAATAATTACCGAACCGGCAAGCCAGCCGCGCTTCGGACGCTTCGCGGGCACCGCGAATGGCCCTCCGACCCGTTTTCCGGCCCGCTAGCGGCTTCGGTTTGCCCCGGATAGGGTTTGGGTAGGGGCCGGTCACGCAGCGGCGGCACGGCGCACATCTCAGAATGAAAGGGTATTGAAATTAATTCTGCGGCGGATCTATCGCTGCATTTGCCCGTTTGGGAGTCGAAAAATGGCAATTTTGCTTAATTTTTGAGCAAATCGAGTTGATTTAGGTGTTTGGTAGTCCGAATGTTTGGAGAGGTCGCGCCGAACCTAGTTCTTGCGAGCTTCAGCCTGTCCAAGCAAGACTTCTCTCGGAGCGATAACGCTACCGGTTCGTGACCGTGGTATATGCCATCGCGCGTTCACCTTATCAGCAGACAAATGATGTACAGTGACGAGCGTCCAAGCATCCGGTAAACCAATGAGCGCATTTATCGTTGAAGGCGACACGACCTCCCATGGCGGAAAGGTATTCGGCTGCGCCTCGATCAGCATAATTAACGGCAAGCGAATCGCGCGACTGGGAGACATGGTCTCTTGCCTCAAATGCGGCGGCGCATATCCGATTGTCACGAGCAAAAACCCCGGCATGAATATGAACGGTCGTCCACCGGCTTTCGAAGGTGACAAAACAGCTTGTGGCGCGACACTGATCTCGTCGCAATCGCTTGCGTCGGCCAACGTTCCGACCGGCGCGGGCATGGTGGCTGGCGGTGGAGCGTCGGTTTCCCACGAGACTTCGGATCGTTCAGATGGTCGATATCGCGGCCGGTTCCAGGTCATTAACGAGACCACTGGCGAACCGGTCCCCAACCATCCGTACACATTGCACACCGCCGATGGCCGAACCCTCTCTGGCGAAACTGACTTGAACGGTTACACGGAGTGGCATGAGGCCGACGCGCCCGCATCTCTCCAGTTTTCGTCGGCATCAACCCAAGCGGTCGGCTGGAACCGTAACGCATGAGCGGCGAGACCTACGGAGCAGGTTCTGGCCAAGGCCGTTTGTCCGGGGGTGGCCAAACAACGGCCGTCCGCCTTCGGCCAACCGTCCTCAGCCCGACGGACAAAAAAGTTCTCTGCAAAGCCATTTGCGTGTGCAGCCGTCAGCCCGACGCTGGCAAAGACGGGGCGGACTTGAAGCAGCAGTGCGTCTCACGCAATCTCAGAGACTTGGACAAGTCGATGGAGTGGCAAAGCCCCTACAAGGCCGAAGTCAACTACGACATGTCCAAGGAGCCGCCCACGCCTATCATGCGCTCAGCCACGCCTCTGGAGCCCCATTCCTACTTGCCCGGCTGGATTCAGAAATATTGGCCCGGCGGGTTGGACGCCTACCCAGCAGGTGCAGGGGCGGTGCGCCGCCCGGATGTGGTCATCGTCAGCGATCCCTCACGTCCCCCGACGCAGGACAACCTGCGCTCCGTGGTAGAGATCAAGTTTCCACCGCAGACGATCGATCGGGAACAGCAGGCCGCTGACGGCCGAATCGCCGGTTCTCCCGACAAGACGACTGTGCTTAGCCCTAGCGATTGTGACTGCTCGCAAGATGATGGCGACGAGAATCCCGTCAAGGCCGCAGTTTCCGACGCGGTGTCCGAGCTGGGTCGCTCGCTTCGCGCGCTTTTTTCCTCGCGTCCGCCAGTTCTGCCGGGGTTTGGTGGCATGCCGCCGCCTCTCCCGCCACTGCCCATTCCCTGATAGCCTTTGAGCGCTTGCCGCGCTTGACTGAGACACACGATGGACAAGAATTTTTTGCAATGGGCCAAGGAGAACCAGTCGAAGGCCCTCATACCCAACGCCCTGTTGGAACCTCGTCATTCACACGAGGGGATCGGCGCGGCGGTCGTCATTCGGGGCTGCCTGTATTTCGAGAAAGCCTATGATGTGACGGTCCGCGAGGCAGTCGCGCAGTGCTTCGACGAATATTGCGCAGTGGCCGGTGATCGGTTGACATTCCTTTGGCATAACGGCAAGGCGGCGCAAGCTTTCAAGAAGGCTAAGTCGATGCGAGAACTTGCTGGCAAGCTCGGTGAAAACGATCGCTTCGACTTCGACTACATGAGTGGCGAACGCGCGAGCGACGCAGGCTTTTGGGAGTTCCACGTTTTCGGAATGCGTGGCTGGGAAGAGAAAATGGGCACACGCGGCGTCGATGCGCTTTACTTTTCGCTTCCGGTCGTCACCGTTCAAGAAGACCCCGACATGTTCGCTCGTCTGTTCTTCCGCTTCGCTCAGCGGCTCAACGCGTTGCGCGGCCATGCCGGTTTTGCCGTCAACCTGTCGCCAACCGCACAGACGGAGAATGAGTCGACCGAATATTGGATCAGCCAGATCATGCCTGGACTTGATGTCGGCTATCCCGGCGCGAACGCTGAGCGCGACCTGCGGGACCAGATCAAAAGTGTTGATTGGCTGACAGCGATCAGCAAGGAAATGTTCGAGCGGGTTGGCGGTGTCCGGACGCTACGTTCAGAATTGCCTCCCGATTGGTTCTCCATCGGAGACTATGGAGCCGGTGTCCTTATTCGAGCAGGTGTGTTGCCCGAATCGGGGTTGTCCGACAGCGAAGATGAATTGCCAGCGCCACCTCCAGCCTACATCGTCCTAGACAAAGCCCTGCGTCCGATCCGTGCCGAGCGTTTCGACAGCCTTCAGCGAGGCACTGTCAACGGCGATGCTCCCGTCTACAACACCAAGGAATCGACCGCCGCATGGCTTCGCAGATTCGAGTTCGACGAAGATAAACTGCTTGCTGCCAAGGCGGCTATCCTCGACGCGCCACCTCTCTCGGCGGCCAACGCATTACCCAATTCCCTATAACTCTCGCGACGCTCGGTCCGTAAGGGTCAGGGGCGCGCCAACGTTCGATCCGGCGCGCTCGATGCATACCAGCCACGGCCCATCGATGAATCGTGCTCAGCGGACAAGCGCCGATCAGGTAACATGTGCCGAGCCACCCACAACTTATCACTTGTCCGCAATGAAAGACTACGGGGTCGTTATCGCTGCCGTCATTGCCGGTATCTTCGCGCTGAGTAGCGCATATCTTGCGTGGAAACTGAAATCCTCCGGAGACACAAACGAACGGTCGCTGATCGAATCTCGGGAACGGCGGCAGGAAATTAAAGACCTTTACTCGAGTGTCATTGTCGCGCTGGAACAGTCCATCAAGAAGGTGCAGAACGCGGAGGAGTTTTCGCTGGACAGGGAATTGAGCGAAATCAACGCAAAGCTGTATCTTATTGGGTCTGAAGCCGTGATCAGGTTATATCAAGATGTCGCTGAGCATATTCGTAAATGGTCGTCGCTTCACTGCCTTGCAACACCGCGCAGGATAAAGATTGGCGGCGATACTATTTCGATTCTCCAAGCGCCAAATCCAACGGCAAAGTTCCAGCAACCGGCCGCTGACGCATACGAGGAGTTTCAGTGCGCTCTGACTCGCATGATCAAACAGATGCGCTCCGAGTTGCAAGATTAGCGTCGAACGCGGATCGATCGAATTCGCAAGATGCAGCCTCTATAGCGTCTTGGGAGCCCCAATATGGCCAAATCTAATCGAGACGACTTTTCCGAGAAGACCAAGCGAGTTCTCGCACAGCGCGCCGATCACCGCTGTTCCTTTTCCGGGTGCGGAATTCGTACCTCTGCTCCCGGTGAAGATTCGCCGAGCGCAATCGTCAGTATTGGTGTGGCAGCACACATACACGCGGCCTCGCCAGGTGGGCCACGATATCTCGAAGGCATGAAGGCGAACGAGCGTTCCGACATCGCGAACGGAATTTGGTTATGTTCGAATCACAGCATCCTGATCGATCGAGAGCCAAATCGTTACACGGCAGATGTTCTGCGCACGATGAAATCCGATCACGAGTCTCGCCTGTATGGGGTCGACCATGCGAGTTCCAGATCGACCACGGACTTGGATTTTGTGGCGATCGGCCCAGACCTCGTTCTTACGGGTGAGCTGGTTGGAGCTAGTGGCACATCTTGGAGAATACATGTCGATCACTTCTTGATTGGCGACATCCCCGCGCTGATTGGGTTCAGCGAGAGTTTCGCCAGCATTGAACCGCATGATCGTTACGTGCTAGTCAACGCCTTAGGCGACGGTCGACAGCTACTCGCAGCGCCTACATGGGAAAAGACAGATCGCGGATGCATCATTTCGTGCGACGTGCGCCCCAGCGTCCCTCGTACGAATGCCCACCGCTTACCGGCCGACCTTGCGCTAAATGACGCACACGATCTTTTTGTTTCGAATGGCGACCTTGCTATCGTGTCTGGTTTGGATTCTCTTCCACAAAAAATTTCGATGTGTTTATCCACCTTGCGCGGCGAGATTTCCTCGAGTCCGACATTTGGAGCAAGAATCAAGGAATATTTTGACGACCTCAGAGGTTCTCCGTGGCTCCCCCGGTTGATCAAACTTGAGGTGATCCGATTGGCTTGTATCCCTTATCGCGACCCAATCGGGAGGCAGGAATATACGCCGATGCATAGCGTGACGCGAGTTCGACAGGTCGAGCAACTACTGCCGGAGGCCGATGGTGACTGGCAGCGATTCAGATTTCAGTTGGATGTCGAAGGCGTAGGGCCGTCGTGGCAGTGCGAAACTCGTGTTTTTGTCCCGCGAGGTACTCGAGGTTAGCCTGCCTTCGCTGGCGGCTCGAGCAAAGTCAGACTCCGGGTTTCGCGTCGCCAGACAGAACTATCGCGTCGTAGTTGCTCCCAAGTTCGCATTCCCGGAGGAGTGAGGTCCAGCTCTCCTCCGGCATGACGCGATGAGTTTCATAGATCACGAATAGCAGATTCTTCCATTGTGATGATCTGTATCCACTTGTGTCGGCAAGGATTTCGTCCACGACACGCTTGGCTTCCGCTCCATTCGTCACAAATTTGTACTCTATCAGTGTCTTGTAGGATGGGATGCCGGTGTCCGGTTCAAAATTCTTGATAGGTTTGTTCAAGGAGGGCTTTCTCTTTAGGTCCGAAAAGTGGCACTTGAGTATGGCCTCGATGCGGTCATGCACGTCAGCCTCGCGGCTTGGTAGTTTCGGAAAGAGATTGGTATCACAGATGACGTAGAGCGATCTCTTGATGATTGCTGTCAGGTCCCGCATTTCCGACTTGGCGGTATCACCCAGTCCGTGGAGGCTGGAGACTCCGTCAACAAACATTCTCAACTTTTCAGGCCAAACCAGATACGGCTCCTCCGGTCCCATCTTGCTATCAGCGAAGTTCTTCCGAGCCTCAATAAGCATCGAAGAGACGGTTCGGTAGGTTTCGACTAGCCCCAAATGTTCAAGAAGTATCAGCAGCTCAACGAACGCTCTCTCTACGTAGTAGTCGGCGACGTCATCATCGTCGTCATGGTCTCCGCCACCTCGGTTGTAGCACGCGCTTAGAAATGCGTTGCCAGCCTCGCGCAGGCATTTCTCAATCGATTCAATTGACGTGGAGATGTTGGCGGACATGGTGTTCCTAGTGCAAAAAAATGATATCAATCGCAAAACCTGCGATCCAAAACGGCGGTTATGAAATCAACCCTCAATCAATCTGCGCTGATGTGTTGTTGCTAATCGGCGTCTGCCTACTCTACAGTATTTGCGGTATAGATCTCGGGGGCAACGTACGCATTGAATCATGTTGTCCGATGCGTCCAAGTCGATCTCCGTTCCACGCAAAGTTCGCTTTTGACGCGTAATATCATCGCCAACTCCCGGCCAATCTCGGAAGTTCGTCGGCGCAAGCGTAAGAAAATGCCTCATCTCTACGCCACCGCGCGCTTGTCGAATTCCCCTATCCAATCGATCATAGTTTTGAGATCATCAGCCAGCTCGTCAACGCCCGGAAGATTGGCATCAACCTCGGCGGATTGCGAATGTTCGAACCTAGAATATTTCGTCATCATCTGATCGACGAGCACACAATCTTCTGGGGTAATCTTCGCCAATGCGCGAATCTGCTGAGTCTGGACGGAGCGCCGGAACCGCTCGATTAAGCCACTCAGCATGACCTTTTCGACGGACCGCTCGACGAGTATTCGAAAATCGCCACAGGCCGCTTTCATCTCATTGTCGTAACCCACATCGCCCGCATCTATAAGCTTGCGCAAAACGGGTAACCGGTGATCACGCAGTTTCGCGAAGCCTTTGTCGGGACGTTCTCTTCTCACATCAAGCGTATCCACGACGCCCACTAGCGTGCCAAGTCGTCGCAAGGATATGAAGGCTCGTGACGGCGAACCGCCTCCCGTGGCCGCTGCGTTCTTGCTGGCCTTATCCAACGCATCTTCTAGAAGAGCCAGCAATGACAGTCTGTGTGTGAAAACGATCACCTGCCGTGTGCGCGACAGCTCAACCAGGCGATCGGCAACGCGCTCTTCAAACTCCTGATCGAGAGATGAAATCGGATCGTCAAAAACGAACGGCATCGACTGCCCAGAGCCGGTGATATCGGCGAGGAAGGCTGCCAGCGCGACAATCCGGCTTTCTCCCTCACTCAGAACGGCATGGGCCGCGGCGTTCTGTTTCGTGTCGCGTAGCTTAAGCGCAAACGAAATTCGGCCCTTGCCCTCTTGCAAAGGCTCTGGACTGACGAGTAGGCGCTTCCCGCCAAGGGCCGATATCTCGGCGAGGAATCTTTCCTGATAGCCCTTCGCAAGCTCCTCGTCCGTGAGATCGTTTTTCTTGCGGGTGAGAGCATTCGTGCCCGTCAAACGGATCGCTTCGTCAATGTTGCCGATGATGCCTTTCCGAACAATTTCCGCTTCCAGAGCAGTCTTCTGCTGCGTCATCCATTCGCGCGCGCGAAGCTCCTTCAGCGTCTTTTCATGTTCGGCCTTTTTCCCATCTTTCTGCAACTCGGTAAGAATCGCTTCCTCTTTCAACAGCGATGCCGTAAGAGCGACCATTCCCTCATCCAACTGCGCCCAGCTGACTGGCGGCACGTCGGCCGCGACAATAGCTGTCTCGGCCGCCGCGCGGCGAGCCTGAATATCCTCAAGCAAGCTGTCAGCGTCGGTTGCTTCGATCTTCACGAGTCCAACGTCGAGGCGCCATTTGTCGACGGACGGTAACGCAGGTAAAGCCTTGATCAAAGAGTCGCGCAGCTTTTCCGCAGTATTCGCCCCAGTTTCAAGTCCGCCTTTCACATACGTTTCGAAGCTCGACAGCCGGGTGCGCGCCGCGTCATCCAGCGATTGCTGACACAAGACGCATTTATCCTCGCTTTCATCGACAGCAGGGAAGGATCTATCCGGGTAAGCCAGTTCTTCCGAATACTGCCGCGCCTGATCCCACATCAGGCGCCAGCTTTCCTTTCCAACGCCATCGAGCGGTGCATTGGCAAACACGCGCTCGGCGTCCTCTGTAGCCGCCTTCCGTTTTTCGGCCGCGTCCCGTCGAGCATTCAGAACTGCGAGCAGCTTGTCATCCGACAGCGCATCACGAAGGTTCTTCACTTCGTTTTCAAGCTGAACGAGGAGCTTCTTCTGGCGCTCCAGTTCCTTCAGGCGACCGGAAATGTCTTGCTGCTTTAGGCTCGTCTCGATCTTGAGGCGCTCGTCCACGTCAGCTGCGGTCCAAACGCACGCGGCATCTACGGCTGCCTGCGTTGTCACAGGTTTAATCGCCGCCCAGAATACCGCAGCTTTCGTGTCAGTATGGTCCGGCGGCATTAGCGGAAGCTTTGTCGGCAACGCGTTTTTCCGCCGCAGTAATTCGGCGGCCACCAGTTCCGATATTCCGATTAGCCGCGAGATGAACCGCATGCGGCGCGGCTCATAAGACGCCACATTTTTATCGTTGACGTACGAGGCGGCGACGGCAGAATCGAAAACGTGGATATGCCGGAGCTTTGCGGCTGGCCCCGCTGCCGCCGTCCATTCAACGGGCTCGGACGCGCCATTCTGCACCACCACGAATTCTGCCGAAGGTGGAACGGACTTCACTGAGAAGACGTCGGGAAGAAGGTCCGTGCGCGTTCGCGCACCGCACGCGTTTTTGACCAGCCGCGCAAAGCCGGACTTCCCGGCACCGTTTGGACCATAGACAATGACGAAATCCTTGTTGTCAAAATCGAGTGTGGCGTCCTGCCGGATCGCGTTGACTCCATTCACTTTCTCGATTTTGGACAATCTGATATTCAGCGCCGCGATCGCAGCAGCAAACGCACCTGTAGGCACCTTCTCGTATACGGCGGCTTGATCTTTCGCCGCCTCGGCAAGACAGAGTTCGGCAAGGGCGTTTATATCCTTGTCCTCTGGCGATCGTTGCGATCCGAGCAACCGCGCAGCCGCCGTTTGCAGCCAGCGCGGACGCTCGGCCAACCATTCTTCAAATGAGTCTTTACTCATCCTGCCCCCACGCGGTTGCGCCTTCGGCACACCATGCCGAACTGCGCAGATTCTTATCTTGTTTTTGTCCTGGTCTTTGTCGCACCTTTGCGCTGAGAAAGATCGGAAGCCGCCACTTCTTTTTGCTTTTTGCTGGACTTCGGATCGCGCAGAATCTTTGCCGCGTCAGACGCAGCCTTTTTCCCCGTTGCCATGGTCGCCCCTTACGATGTTCTCATTCGACTGGCTCTGCCGACGTCCAATAAGCGTATGTCCTCGCGCCTCGATTGACAAGAGCAACAACGATCGATGCTCGAACTTCGGTCTAGCGCAAGCGGTCGTCTCCAACCATAGACGCAAAGAGCTGCAGAGCCTCGACCTTTGTTCGCCCAGCTCCGATGACATGCAAAATTTCGTCAAATTTGAACGAAACATAGTGGCCCAAGCGCGGATTCAGCAGAATACCCTCCGACCACTCCTGCCCACGATTCTCGACTGCCGCAGCATATCCAAGCAACCAATACAGTACTACCTGTCGATAATCCGCTGCTGAAAAATTCCGATTCGAGCATTTGACTTCAATAAGACTAGGCCCCGTCGAAAAGTCACCGCGGCCGGAGGATACCCAACGAAGACCAGGTATAAGGGGGGCGACAATGACAGGTTGCGCTCGCTCAACTGCAAACTGACCGATGCTCGTGGCAATGTTCCGCCCGACCAACTCTGCGATAACTTGGTCTACGTCCGTGATCTTGTCGGGTAGCTCAGCGTCGAAGTATCGGCGCTGTCTTGCCAGCGCCACCCGCTTGCACTCTTCCCAGTTTGCGTTTCCGGACGTTAAAAGCATCTCGCCCGCAGCAACACCAAGCTCGAACAACATTGCGCGGTCGAGGCTGCTTTGCTCGAGCAACTCGGCGGAGATCGGCTGCATCCCCGAGGCAGAGCTTTTCCTTTTGTTCAGGTACGCAACAACCCCGGTGGTCAACCGAGGAAACACGGCGTCAAACAAGCCGGGCACATCTCGCGCCACGGTCCGCGGGTCATGCAGCAGCTTAGGCATCGGAGCACCATCCTTCATAAATCGACGCAAACGTCGCCTTGTCCTGCCGTTCAATTCCCAATTTGAGGGCGTGTTTAAAATTGAGCTCGACCTGGCGCCTGAATCCATCGCCCTGATCGCCAAACGAATCCGCTGCCAGCCAAACTAACCGCTGGCATTCGGGGCTCATGCTCGACCAAGTGCCGCGGAGAGCAGTGAACGCAGCTCGGTCCTTCCAGCGCCGCCAGCACTCAATGCACGCTCGCTTCACCGTTTCGGACCGAGCGCGTTCATAGGTGCGCTGGACGAATGTCGCACGCTCAGTAGTGCGCCGCGCCTGTAGAGTTCGCAGATAGTGCAGTATGCTGGCCTCTGCCCGAAGCAAGTGAGACGAATGGTCTGCGATTGCGTCAAGCATGGAATCAACTTCCGGCGCGATGCTATCGAACGCTGGGTCCGCCCGCAGACCAGTTATCCCTCGCATGATCGTCGACCACGACCCCCGAAAGGCGTGAAGGTTCTCCGGCGCGAGAAGCGTCGCTACAAGTTGAAGAGCGATTACAGGTTGCTGAAGCTTTAACGTTCTACTGATTTGGGTGACAAGAAAGTTATCCGGCAGAGCTTTTTCAAGCTCTTGGGCCAGAATCGATTGAACCTCCAACGTCGCCACCGTCTCCTTCAGTGATTCATAGTCGTCGATGGCAGTGTCCGAATACGGATCAAAATGCAGGTCGACTGCCCGAAGTCGGGATGCACCATCTTCGTCGCCGCCCAGTTGTGCCGTGACGTAGTCGACATAGTGCTTCGTCGTCAGCATGACGGTCTTGCCCCGGTTTAGAGTGAGGCCGTAGTCTGCCAGAGCGTAGGAAAGTACCGACAACGCGCGGTACGCATCGGCGTTCGACGGTGCGATGAGCACATAGTCGTCAACGTACCGGAACCACCGGATTTCGCTGACGGTCATGCGCTGATCGACCGGATTCAAGAATAGTTCAGCCAGTGCGCGCGATGCTTGGCCGCCGACAGGAAGCCCGAACGAGCGGCCCGCCGAAAATTTCCCTAGTAACGCGGTGATCTGATTGCCAACCCGGCCGTCAGGAAAAAGATCGTTGATTGAGTTTTGGACGTAGTGATGCGAAACATGCTCATAGAAGCTGGAAATGTCGGTCTGAACAACTATCGCATCGTCAGGCATGCTGCGGGCCTCAGCAACGGTAGCCTCTCGGAACGATCGCCACGAGAAGCTTCTGTCAAACAACTCCTCGGTGCCGTCGCGCCGGAAGCGGTATGAACGCGCGTGAGGATCACGTTGGTCTTCAAGCGCATCGGCTATTGCAACACCTAGGCCATTGAAGTAGACGGACCAGAAAGGATGAATTTTTGTCGTAACGCGAAACCCAGCCGATCCGGTGGGCGTGAGAAGACGCTCATTGAAGATGCTCAGGGCGTCTATCTTGCGTTTGCTGTTGCTTGAACCATCTCGCTGCAATTCGTCGAAGAGGCCAAAAGCCACGTCCGCGAACTCGGCTTGTCGCTGCTGCACAAATCGAGTATCCAAATCAAACGGAAGAGTATCGTTGTCGCCGTGCGCACCGATATCCGCCGCGGCGCGGGAAAAGTGTTGCAACGTGACCTCTGGCATTTTAACGCTCGCCTATTCTCGAGAAGTTGCGTCACAGGGCAAAGCCTGCGGGTACGCAAAGTATATCCTTCGGATTGCTCGATCATGAGGGCAAGCAAATTTTTGCGGACGTCGTGATTGCATTCCCGCCGAAGCCAAGGGTTTCGCGGGAGCTCACCAGCTTGGGGCCGTCGTCCGGTCACTTGGGACGTTGATTTGTACCGGCCAGTGGATGCTTCGGTTGGGCCAGTGAGAGACGGCTCAATTGGGTACACCGTAATGGCCCAAGTGCCAGGGGCCGCCATCCTGGATCAATAGAGTCAACCGTGTTTTCGATCCATGATAGAATTGATCTATCAACCCTATTGATCCGGGTCTATCATGAGAAAACTGTACTACGGCAGGATATCGACCACGGACGGCCAGACCGCCGCGAGCCAATACGAGGACGCCAGAAGTCACGGCGTGTGCGACGCCGATATTTTCATAGACGAGGGGGTGAGCGGCTACCACGTGGCGCCTGACGAGCGGGAGCAATGGCGGAAAGTCGAGCACGATCTACGGCACGGCGGTATTCTCATCGTGCGCTGGCTCGACCGAATTAGCCGCCGCTACGACGAGTTACACCGAACGATGCAACGGCTCATGGCGTTGGGTGTGCGCGTTCACTGCACGCTGAACGGAATGACGTTTGACGGTAACGAGAAAGACCCGATCCAGAAGGCGACGCGCGACGCTGTGCTCGCGTTCATGGCGGCGCAGGGGGAGGCTGATTACAAGAATCGTGCAGAGATGCAGCGTCGGGGTGTGGCGCTCGCAAAAGCTGAAGGAAAATATAGGGGGCGCGCGCGCTCACACGACTACGCGGCGATCAGAGCATGGCGGGAAGAGCACGGCGCGAGCATCCGCGTCACTGCTGAGACCTTTGGCGTTGGAACGGCGACCGTCAAGCGGGCGTGTGCCGAGCGTAGCGCTTAAACCGTTGCCATACAATTGATGCCGCGACATCGTGGCAAATAGGTTTGCCAGTCCTGCAAAGCCGCGGAATTCATTGGCGCGCACAATAAGTAGCAAAAAGGCATGAGATCATTTTCATGGACGTGTGCCATATGTTGAACGTATCCGCTGCATTGCTGAGGACCGTGTTGTTCTGCGTCATGAGCTTGATCTCTATCGGGGGAAGTGCTTCGCAATTGATGGATGGAAACGCAGCGAGTGTAGGCACAAAACGAGTCATCCACGGAGTGAGCAAGCAAGCTTCAGTCGATCGACGCGGGACTGAGGATATGCCGCTAGTCGTACGCGTGCTCCCAAGCACGGAACCTACGTCGGAAGTCGCATCCAGTCAGAAGCAAGGGGTTCCAGAAACACAACGTCTGTGGGGATTCGCATCTGAATGGTGGTTGGTCGGATTCACTGGCTTACTCGTACTTGTCACCGGCGCGTTGGCGCTCTATACCGCTCGACTTTGGGGAGCTACGCGTCGACTCGTAACCGGGGCTGACGCCACCGCCGAGAGGCAGCTACGCGCCTATGTTTTTGTGGGTGAAATTACCGCCACAGAGGTCGAGTCTTCCGATCCGGGCTTGGTCAACAACTGGCGGATCGCCGTTGCATGGTCAAACGGCGGGAGCACGCCGACGAAGAACGCGCTCTGCAATATTAATTGGCAACCAATGAATCAACCGATGCCTGCAGATTTTGATTTCCCGGATCGCGCAGGCGCAAGCCGCCGCTTATTGATGATCGGTCCTCGTGCAGAAGCGCACTCGGCACATGTCGACATTCCTATCCCCCTGCTCGATCACGTCGCAGCCGGTAATCAATTTGTGTATGTTTGGGGGTGGATTGACTACAACGATATTCTCGAAGGAACCCCGCGGCACCGCACTGAGTTTTGCTACCAAGTTCTAAAGCATGGAAACCTAATGAGTTTCCAGCCTCACGGACGATTCAACGGCGCAGACAGAGAATGCTTGAGGAATCCTTCAACGTACGAAACTTGACCTCGACGCTTTCGTTGCGTAATGCAGAACTACGGCGCGTGCAACCTGCACGCCAAGGGGATGCCATCAGGCTGGTGCAGCGGCATGCCATTACGCTCAAGGCTATTTTTCTCGTGAGATTCATCGTCTTCCTGATGAGGTAAAGCATATGGCGGAAGTGGTCTCAGTGACGATATCAGTTCTCGCTCTCGCCGTATCGGTAATTACAGCTTGGCTCACGCTGGTTCACCGGGGAACGGTAAGGATGACTCGCCCGACCCAGATTTTCTTTGGGACGGATAGTTCGCGATGGGAGGGCGCCTCAGTATCGCCAAAGATATATTTACGATCCTTGATGTTTGCCACGTCCAAACGAGGCCGAGTAGTGGAAAGCATGCATGTCCTCTTAACCCGTGACGAGGCGCAGCAGGTTTTCAATATCTGGGTCTATGGCGAGCGAGAAAAGCTTGTCCGAGGAAGCGGTCTATTCGTCGGCGAAACCGGTGTTGAAGCCAACCACCACTTCTTGCTTGCGCCAAATAGGGAGGTGTTTAGGTTCGCCGCTGGTCAGTACAGGTTCGACGTATTGGTCCATGTGGTCGGCGATGAGCAACAGAGGCTGTTGTTCTCTGATGAACTTGAAGTAACTCCGGAAGCCGCCGACGAAATTCGTGCATCTGGAGCCGGACTTTACTTTGATTGGGCACCCGACGTGTCGCGCTACATAAGCCATGTCGAACGGAGTCTACGCCAACCGATACCGTGGAATCTAGGAACGTTTGCCGAACGCGACCAATGATCAAACCTAGCCCCGATATGCTTCTAGCGCGAATTCAGCGAGACTTGTTCGATTTCACTGAACGCGATTCAGACGACTTTACTGGTCTGGTCGAATTCTGGTATCGAGCGAATAGCGAAGCCCTGTCCGCGGCCCTGACGGCGCATCACGGATTCAACCTTATCCTGAACGTGCGGTCGTTCAGCAATTTCGAGACGCTCGCAAGGCGCCTCTTTCTGCTGGCAGACACGTTGATACTTCGGGACACACGGGACTGGGCTGCGGACAGGGCGGGTTATCGCGATATGCCGGTCCCGACCGGCGACTACCTACCGGGATTTTTGCCGGATACCTTGAATGAACTTCGCGAGCTCCCACCGTCGCCGCTGTCACTGCTTTATCGTCCGGACCTCTACTGGACCAATACAACCAAGACCTTGAACAACGGACTGCACGTCGCCTATGCGGGTTCGAACTACCACCCAATCCCTTCGGAATTTTTGGACTGGATTGGTGGCCGCGGACGGGACTACATGAGGACCGGTCAGGTTGTCTATGCTCCGTTCATCCCGCCTCTAGCTATGGAACTCGAGTTCCTGAAGCGCGAAGTCGATCTTCCTCGACATTTCGGTGCCGCGTCGCTTTTTCATCAGCGACACGACTGGCTATCAGATGGTCACCTACAAGCTTTACTTTCGCTGAACGTGCCTGTTTTGGACGGGCTGGACATTGCAACTCTGTCAGCCGTCAAACAAGATAACTACGACGCCTTTAGCTCGTTTAGTCGTAGCCTCATGGATTCAGTAAGCGGCATCAAGTCGGCCCTAGGCACTGAGGGCTTCGCACGCGAGGTTCGGAGCATTCAAAGGAATCAGATCGACGCGGCGCTTAGCGACGTCGAGAAGACAGTCCGCCGCATCAACCAATCGAGCGCTCTACGTGATGCGCGGCGAACACCCCCGACCTCATTTATGAGCTGGCGCTCTCGCTGCGGCTCTCGTGATTACCGCAGCCGCCATCATGAGAAGGAAGGTCGCGTCCGAGCGCCCATACTGTTCTACTCCCCCCTCGCTATCAACGTGATGTGCGAGATGAGTGTAGTTCCTTACGGCCTCTCGAATCATCTGTTCACGCTGAAGTGTCGACATGCTCACACGGTGCTTCTGGTACAACA
The DNA here is from genome assembly GCF_046534915.1 of Burkholderia sp. SIMBA_051. Classification (NCBI taxonomy): domain Bacteria; kingdom Pseudomonadati; phylum Pseudomonadota; class Betaproteobacteria; order Burkholderiales; family Burkholderiaceae; genus Burkholderia; species Burkholderia sp. SIMBA_051. The sequence goes on from NZ_JAWRXS010000003.1 coordinate 50,920, forward strand.
GCATCGCATCTCGTGTGGCAGCCTCATCGCCAAGAATTTTCTGCGCGCTTTCGATGGCCAAACGGCACCGCGCGACGACTGCGTCGTACTCGCCATTTAACAGATGCCTATTGGCTTGGTGGAGAAACTCGATGGCTGAGCGCAGCGGGACTGCCTCCTCCCCAATGGGAAGGTGAACGCCGAGCACGATTACATCGCCGTGCCCGAGCTCTTTCAAAATTCGCGCCCAGTCGCTAAGGTTCACCGTGCAAGGAATGTCGTCCGTGATGGCTAGGTGACCGTATTGAGCAGAGAATCCCGATGCTACGAGATTCAACCTCAGCTCGACGTTTCCGCCTGTCCGCACTTCTTCGATGGCGAACATTTGAGCGTCACTCAGAGCAATGGAAAAGGTGTGGCAGACAATACCGCCGTCAGGGCTTGGAGCCAGATGAATCGGAAGATCGGGATGCACACGCCCCAACTCTCGGGCAATTCCAGAGTCGGTTCGCAAGTTCAAAACTCCCCATAGCACGCTGGCACCGATCTGCGTTTCGTCGGCTTTCCACGGTGTCTTACGAAACTCTACATTTAGGCGCAGGATACTTACTCCCAAGCCGCGCATTCCATTGACGTTGGTGATTCGAGCATCTGCAATAATGCGCGAATTGTAGTTCAGGCTCATGCCGTTGCCCCGTGAGCTATTGATTGCAGGTTCGTCTTCAAGCTACGTTAGTTTTGCATCAAAATCCCTCGCGCCAACCGCTCAGCGGCAGACTCGCGCTGGGCCCGGCCTGCCAGAACCTCAATGTTCGGCGCGGATCGTGCAACCAAGCCTTAGAAGCAATGCAGCCCGTGCCGAAAACGATCTTTCGTCCCCTCATCGGCTCGACTAGATGCCACGTATCGCCGGGTCTCGCGCACGACGGGCGACCGAAGAGTCCTTGCGACGCTCTTAGCAACTCGCGCAATTGATGTTTGATAGTCGGCTTGTGAGTCGAAAAACAAAAAACCCCGTAAGTCATTGACTTTACGGGGTTTTCCGCCATCATCTGGCGGAGAGAGGGGGATTCGAACCCCCGATAGGCGATTAACCTATACACGCTTTCCAGGCGTGCGACTTAAACCACTCATCCATCTCTCCGGAAGACCGAGAGTATAGCAAACTCCCGCGACCTCCCGCCAGCCCCTTCGACGCGCGGCTGTAAGCTGCCGGAAATCCGGTTTCCGTGGCCTGCGCGTTCGTGCCGCCGTGCGCGATCCTCGGGGCGATAGACGTGCTCGCCGCGTTCGACATGATCCGGGATGACCGCCCCCGCCCCCAAGTCTGCTATCTTCCCCCGCATCTCATCGCTTCCCCGCCTCTCCATGACTGACCGCATCGTCGCCGCGTTCGATTTCGACGGCACCATCACGACCACCGACAGCTTCCGCCATTTCGTCCGTTACGCGGTCGGCACGCCGCGCTTCGCGTGGGCCGGGCTGCGCGCGCTGCCGTGGATCGTCGCGATGAAAGCCGGGCTGCTGTCGCGCGGCGACGCGAAGGCGAAGTTCGCGTGGTTTGCATTCGGCCCGATTGGCGACGACGCGCTCGATGCGCTCGCGCGCCGGTTCGTCGACGGCTATCTGCCGAACCTCGTGCGTCCGGACATGCTGGAACGAGTGCGCGAGCATCGCGCGCGCGGGCACGAAGTCGTGCTGGTCAGCGCGTCGCCGTCGCTGTATCTGGAGAAGTGGGCGAAGACGGCGGGCATCGACACGGTGCTCGCGACGCACCTCGCGTTCGAGCGCGGCAGGTTCACCGGGCGGCTGAACGGCGAGAACTGCTGGGGCCCGCAGAAAGTCGTGCGCTTGCGCGGCTGGTGGGGAAATCGGGCGCCCGCGAAACTGTTCGCCTACGGTGACAGCCGCGGCGACAAGGAAATGGCCGAACTCGCGAACTGGGCATGGATCCGCGGGCACGGACCGATGCCGCCGATCGGCGATTGATGAATTGACGGGGGCGCCGAGCCGAGCCCGGCACGCCGCCGTTACGCGTCGGCCCGCTGCACGCTGCGCATCCCGCGATCCGGACAATACGCGCCCCAGCGATTCGCCCGCCTGAACGTGCCGACATCGTTGAACCGCACGCCGACTTCACGCAGCGCCGCATGCGCGGTGCGCGCGGTCAACTGCCGGATGTAGAACGGATCGCGCACCACGAAGTGATGGATCGCGTGCGTGCTGCCGAAGTTGAAGCAGAACAGCTGGAACGGCAGCATCCACCACGGGTTGAGCACCTGAGTCTGCTGGATCACGTTGCGCGAATCGATGTCGCCGAAGTAATGCATGTTCGAGCTGACGAAGTTGATGCAGAAGCTGCGCACGAAGTTCGGCCCGAGCCACACGACCGCAAGGAAATCGACGACGTGCATCACGCGCTCGACGAGGGCCGGCACGGTGATCGCATGGCCGAACGCATGCAGCGCGAACAGCCCGACGTGATAGACGATGAACGCGTGCCACAGCGCGTAGTACGCGTGACCGATCGGCATGTAGGACGACACCTGCTCGACGCGTAATTGCGCGCGTTCGGATGCATCCTGCACCGGCTGCGCGGCGACGTACTGCCTGACCTTGCGGCGCATCGCATCCGGCCGCAACACGACGGCGAGCATGCCGTCCGCGATCATCAGCAGCCGCTTCACGCCCCAGCGTTCACCGTTGGTGATGCCGAATTCCTCGAGATCCGATTCGCCGCCCGATACCTTGTGGTGATGCAGGTGCATGCGCCGGCGCGTCCACGGGTTGATCGTGCCCGGCCGCGTGAGCCAACAGAGCGCCATCATCAGGTGATAGGCCCACGGCGTCTTCTTGAAGTACATCAGGTGGATCAGGTCGTGCTCGAGTTCGTGGATCAGCGACGTGACGAACGCGGCGAGCGGCAGCGCGACGTACCACGCGATTGCGCCGCGCGCATACAGCCACGCGATCGCGAGCATCGCGCTGATCGACACGGCCATCACGGTCGCGCCGACGAGATTCTGGTTGTCGAGCAGCGGAAAGCGCGCGCGGATCGCGTCGCTGGCGGCGTTCACCTCGCGGCGGACATACGCGACCTTGTCGGCGTCGTGTCGAAAGACGGTTCGTGCGGGTTGGCTCATCGACCGGAATCCGTGCGGAAAGAGTGGGGCGCAATGCCGATGTGACAAGCATAGGCGCACCCCGTCACGCACACGAGGGCCGCCGGTGCCAATGATGGTGTCATTTCGGGCCACGGTCGCCGGCGCGGCAGCACCCGATGCGGCCCCGCGCGGGTAGAGTGCCGCCGTGGTGTCATTGCGGGCCAGCGACGCTACAATCCGCCGAAACCGCACCGGAGTCCGCCGCATGGCCCTGTCCGCCCCGGATGCCGCGCGCCAGCTGAACAAGGCGACGGTATCGTCCGCGTATGCGCTGTTCATGCTGATGCTCGCCGAGGAGCGCGGCATCGAGGGCGAGCGCATTCTCGCCGGCTCCGGCGTCGCGCGCGAGCGGCTCGCGCAGCCCGACGCGCGCATCACGCCGCTGCAGCAGGCGGCGATCGTGTTCAACCTGCTCGACGCGACGAACGATCCGTCGATCGCGATCGAGATCGGCCTGCGCAGCAGCCTGACGAAATCCGGGCTGATCGGCTTCGGGCTGATGAGTTGCGCGACGCTCGGCGAAGCGATCGCGCTCGGCATCCGCTACCTGCCGACGCGCGTGCCGTTCTTTTCGGTGCGGCTCACGCAGCTCGACGGGATCGTCGACATCGACGTGCTCGAGGCGTTTGCGCTTGGCCGGCTGCGCCAGTTCGCGGTGGAAAACTTCCTGGTCGAGACGGCGATCCTGTTCAACTCGCTGCTCGATCCCGCGCCGGGGCGCACGCTGCAGTCGCGTGCGGAGCTGCATTTCGAATGGCCGGAGCCGCCGTGGTTCGAGCGCTATCGCGCGCGGCTGCCGCGCTGTCATTTCGACGCGAGCGCGAACCGCATCCGCTGCGACGCCGCGCTGCTCGACGAGCCGATCGGCACCGCGAACGCGCAGACCGCGCAGATGATCGTCCAGCAATGCGAGGCCGAGCTCGCACGGCTCGGCTATGCGGAAAGCATCGTCGAGCGCGTGCGCAACCTGCTGATCTGCGGTGACGCCGGCTATCCGTCGGTGGACGACGTCGCGCGCGAACTGCACGTATCGGCGCGTACGTTGAAACGCAAGCTCGCGGAATTCGGCGCGACCTATTCGACGCTGCTCGACGAGATCCGGCTGCGCGATGCGCTGCGGTTGCTGGAGGGCACGCGACTGCCGGTCGACGAGATCGCGGCGCGGGTCGGCTATACCGACCGCGCGAATTTCACACGCGCGTTCAAGCGCTGGACCGGCGTCGCGCCGAGCGAGCGGCGCTGACGGCGCGCGGGGCGGCGCGGACCGGTGCCTACCGGGCGCACGGCGTCGATCCGGTGGTCATTCGACTAATCAGACGATCGCAACCCAGTTCGCGCCGCGCCCACCGGGCACGCGCGCGTGCAACGCCAGCGTGCCGTCGTCCGGCGCGATCGCGTAGACCGCCACGTATTCCGACTGTTCGCCGCACGCGACGAGCCAGCGTCCCGACGGATCGATCGCGAAGCCGCGCGGCTGCGTTTCGGTGAGCGTCGCGTGCGCGGGTTCGAAGCTGCCGTCCGCGGCGCGGCGATAGCAGAGCAATTGGCTCGACGTGCGTTCGCTGACATACGCGAAGCGCTCGTCGGGCGTCAGGTGCAGATCGGCGGCCCACACGGCGGGCCCGGTCGGCGCGGGCGGGCGCGCGTGACCTTGCGGGAGGTCGGCGACGGCCGCGTGCCGCGCGCTGACCTGCGCGTCGCCGAGGCGGCCGCTGTCGGTGTCGCGGGCGAAGGTCGCGAGCGTGGCCTGGAATTCGCTGACCGCGACGAGCGCGCGGCCGTCGCGCGCGAAGCGCAGATGACGCGGCCCGAAGCCGCCCGGCACGCGCGTTTCGCCGTGTTCGAGCGCACGCAGGCCGCCGGCATCCTCGACCAGCGCGAACGTGAAGATCCGGTCCGAGCCGAGCGAACTCACATACGCGAAGCGGTTGTCCGGCGACACGACGACGGCATGCGCGTTCGCGATGCCGTGCGCGACCTGCAGCGGCGCACCGTCGCCGTCACGCACGCGCGCGGCGTCGTAGAGGCTCAGCGAATTGCCGCCGTACGATGCGCCGAGCAGCCAGCGGCCGCTGCGGTCGAGCGACAGGTACGCATGGCTCGCGTCGATCGCGGTCGCGCCGATGCGTGCGAACGCGCCGGTGCCGGTCGCGACGCGGAACGCGACGATCGTCGGCTGCTCGCCGCGCGTCGCGACGTACAGCCGCGCGCGATCGGGCTGCACGGCGACGGGCATCGCGGCATCGCCGGCCGGGTAGCGGGCGAGCGGCGCCAGCGCGCCGTCGGACGGGAGCGAGAACGTGGCGAGGTCGCCGTCGACGGCATTCGAGACGACGACGGTCAGGCGATCAGTGTTCGGCATGGCGGAGCATCGCGGTGTTCGTGAAGGACTCGTCGGCCGGCAGGCCGCGCGGCGGATCGCTGCGCCGGTGGGTGCGCGCGAACAGCGCGGCGACCGCCGCGACGAGGGACGCGATCGCGAGCGCATACAGGCCGCCCGTGATCGAACCCGTATGTTGCTTCAGATAGCCGAATGCCGTCGGCGCGACGAAGCCGCCGAGGTTGCCGATCGAGTTGATCAGCGCGATCACGGCCGCGGCCACGCGCGTGTCGAGGTAGCCCTGCGGGATCGGCCAGAACAGCGCCGACGCGGCCTTGAAGCCGAGCGCGGCGAAGCAGATCGACGCGAACGACCAGACGGGATCGTGCGACGTCGACGCGAACAGCCCGCACGCGGCCAGCACCAGCGCGAACGACAGCCAGCGCTGCGGATGCTTCCACTTCGCGGACAGCACCGCGAAGCCGTACATCGCGCCGATCGCGATCATCCACGGAATCGTGTTGTAGAGGCCGACCTGAAAGTCAGTGAGGCCGCCCATCTTGCGGATGATCGTCGGCAGCCAGAAGGTGGCCGCGTAGATCGTCAGCTGGATCGCGAAATACAGGAAGCAGAACAGCATGATCTGCGGGTCGCGCAGCAGCGTGGTGGCCGACACGTGCACCTTCGAGCGCACGTCGCGTGTCGCGCGCTCTTCGTCGAGGGCGTTCTGCAGCGCAGCGCGTTCGTCGGCGGTGAGCCACGTCGCGTCGCGGATGTGCGATTTCAGCAGCAGCCAGCTCGCGCCGCACAGCGCGACCGAGAACATCCCTTCGATCAGGAACATCCACTGCCAGCCCTGCAAGCCGAAGCCGTGGATCGACAGCAGCGCGCCGGTGACGGGCCCGGACAGGACCGACGCGAACGCGGAACCGCCAAGGAAGATCGCCATCGCCTTGCCGCGTTCCTGCGGCGGCAGCCATTGCGACAGATACAGCACGACGCCGGGGAAGAAGCCGGCCTCGGCCGCGCCGAGCAGGAAGCGCAGCGCATAGAACGACGTGTCGTTCCACACGAACGCCATCGCGGCCGCGACGACGCCCCATGTCGCCATGATCCGCGCGAGCCAGATGCGTGCGCCGTAACGCTGCATCAGCAGGTTCGACGGCACTTCGAACAGCGCGTAGCCGACGAAGAACAGGCCGGCGCCGAGCCCGTAAGCGGCCGCGCCGATACCGATCGACGCTTCGAGGTGGCGGTCGACGAAGCCGACGTTCACGCGGTCGATGTAGTTCGCGATGAACATGATCAGCACGAGCGGCAGCACGTGCCACTTCACTTTCGAAACGGCGGACGCGAGCGGGTCGCGGCCGGGCAGGGCGGGTGAGGTCAAGGGTGTGTCTCCGGTCGGGCGGCGAACGGGGGCGGCGGCGGCGGCCCGCGTCGGCGTCGGGATGGTGATTTAAGTAGTATGTCGTCGTACGACATGGTACGCCGGAGCTTTAGGCATGGCGTCGCGGGTTTACCCGGAATATGCCCAAATATTGGGGAATATCAGGAGGGTGGCGCGCCGTTCGACCACATCCGATGACGTATGACGTGGGATCGCGAGCGAGCGCCGGCTGAGCACTGGCGGCGTCGCATGCGACGTGCTGAAGCTGCGTACCGCCATTGCCGAGCGCGCGTAATGCCGGCAGCTCGCGACGCAGGCGATCGAGCGCCTCGGCCGGATCGACGCGCTCGTGAACAGCGCGTTCGTGCACGGCACGTTTCCGGAGGCCGTCGAGGACGCCGATCTCGACGGCTGGCGCGCGGTGTTCGACACCAACGTGTTCGGCACCATGACGCTCACGCTGGAAATCGTGCCGCACATGAAGCTGCAGAAGCGCGGCGCGATCGTGATGATCAACACGCAGGCGACGCGCAAGCCATTTGCAGGGGAATCGGGCTACGCTGTATCGAAGGGCGCGCTCGCGGTTGCGGCAAAATATCTGGCGCGCGAGCTCGGCGTGCACGGGATCCGTGCGAACAGCATCCACATGGGGTGGATGTGGGGCGTGCCGACCCAGACGTATTTCCGGCAGGCGGCAGCCGAATACGGGATGACGGAGGAGGAGATCATCGCGCCGATCGCGTCGAACATCGCGCTCGCGAAGCTGCCCACCGACGACGACTGCGCGCGCGGCGCTGTTCCGTGCGTCGGATTACGCGAACGCGGTGACCGGCGCGACGCTGGATGCGAACGGCGGCGATTTCATGCCCTGAGGAGGGAGCAGCGAATATGCAGGAAACTCGTCAGGCACGGCATTTCTTCGCGTTCAACGGCGACGCGGATGGCCTCTGCGCGCTGCAACAGCTGCGGCTCGCGGAGGGCGCGGGCGGCACGCTTGTGACCGGCGTGAAGCGCGATATCAAGCTGCTCGAGCGAATCGACGCGCGGGCCGGCGATCGCGTGACCGTGCTCGACGTGTCGCACGACCAGAACCGCGACGCATGCGCGCGGCTGCTGCGCGACGGCGCGGCGGTTCGCTACTTCGATCATCACTTCGCGGGCGCGTTGCCGGGCGATTCGCGTTTCGATGCGTATATCGACACGGCCGCCGACATCTGCACGAGCGCGCTCGTGAACCGCTATCTCGGCGGGCGGCACGTGCGCTGGGCGATCGTCGCGGCGTTCGGCGACGAACTGCCGGCGCTCGGCGACGCGCTCGCCCGCGAATACGGAATCGACGAAGCCGAACGCTGCACGCTGGCCGAGCTCGGGCTCTATCTGAACTACAACGCCTACGGCGACTGCGTCGGCGACCTGCATTTCGATCCGGCGGTGCTGGCCGATGCGATGCTGCCGTGCGCCGATCCGCTCGACTTCGTGCGCGACACGCCGGTGTTCGCCGCGCTGCGCGACGGCTATCGCGACGACATGGCGCGGGCATGCGCGCTCGTGCCGCTGCGCGACGTGCCGGGCGCGACGTTGATCAGGATGCCGGATCAACCGTGGGCGCGGCGCGTGTCGGGGATGCTCGCGAACGAGCGGATGCGCAATGCGCCGCACGCGGCGCTCGCGGTGCTGTCGCCGCGTGCGCAGGGCGGGTTCGTGGTCAGCGTGCGCGTGCCCGACGGCAGGCCGCTTTGCGCCGACGAGTTCTGCCGCGGTTTCCCGACCGGCGGCGGGCGCAAGCGCGCGGGTGGCATCAACCATTTGCCGGAAGCCGAGTTCGACGCGTTCGCCGAGCGGTTCGAAGCGGCGTTCCGGCTGGACTGAGCCGCGGCCCGTGCGCCGCGCGCGTCGCGCCGCTCCAGCCGGTTGCGTCGGCGAGCCCGGCACGCGCGAGTCGATCGCGTCACGCGTGAACCTCGACGAAGAATCGTCGGAATGGACTAAGGCGTTTCACCGGGCCGGCGATCCGGCGTCGGCACGCGATGCGCGCATGCACGCCGCATGCATTGCATGCATCGACATCGCACTAGCCTGCCGCGACAATACGGGTCACTTTCAATTTCCTGCCGCGAGGTGCTCGTGTCCGCCAAGTCGTCCGTTGCTCCTGCCGTCGTGTGGTTCCGCGACGATCTGCGCGTGACCGACCAGCCCGCGCTGACGCGCGCAGTCGCGTCGGGCCGGCCGCTCGTGTGCGTGTATGTCGACGACACGGGCGACGGGGCGGGGCGTGCGCTCGGCGGCGCGGCGCGCTGGTGGCTGCACGGCGCGCTCGCCGCACTCGACGCGGCGCTCGCGCGTCATGGCGGACACCTGCTGCTATTGCGCGGCGATGCGCAGCGCGAGATCGAGCGCGTCGTGCGCGACACGGGCGCGGCGGCCGTGTACTGGAACCGCCGCTACGCGCAGCCGCAGCGCGACGCCGATGCGGCGTTGAAGGCGTCGCTGAAGGCGCGCGGCCACGAGGTCGAGAGCAGCAACGGCAGCCTGCTGAATGAACCGTGGGAAGTGATGACGGGCGCCGGTACGCCGTTCCAGGTGTTCACCGCATACTGGCGCGCGGTGCGGCGCGATCGCACGGTGACGGCGCCGCTGCCCGAACCGGAGCAGATCGCGTTTCATCCGTGGCCGGCCGCCGTGCGCGAACGCGTGCTGGCGCTCGACGCGCTCGCGTTGCGCCCGCACGCGCCGGACTGGGCGGGTGGTCTGCGCGACGCGTGGCCGGCGCCCGACGAAGCCGGCGCGCATGCGCGGCTCGACGCGTTCGTGCACGCGTCGCTCGCCGGCTACGCCGACACACGCGATCGGCCCTGTGAGCCCGCGACGAGCCGGCTGTCGCCGTTCCTGCGCTTCGGCAACGTGTCGCCGCGACAGGTGTGGCATGCGGTGCAGGGTGCGGCACAGACGGGCGGCGCGGCGTGCGCGGCCGGTGCGGAGAAATTCCTGAGCGAGCTCGGCTGGCGCGAATTCAGCCACGTGCTGCTGTATCACTTCCCGGCGCTCGCTATCGACAACTTCCGCGCGCAGTTCGACGCGATGCCGTGGCGCGACGATTCCGCTGCGCTGCGCGCGTGGCAGCGCGGGCTGACCGGCTATCCGCTCGTCGACGCGGGAATGCGCGAGCTGTGGACGACCGGCTGGATGCACAACCGCGTGCGGATGGTCGTCGCGTCGTTCCTCGTCAAGCATCTGCTGATCGACTGGCGGGCGGGCGAGCGCTGGTTCCACGACACGCTCGTCGATGCGGACGCCGCGAACAACCCGGCGAACTGGCAATGGGTGGCTGGCTGCGGGGCCGACGCCGCGCCGTATTTCCGCATCTTCAATCCGGTGACGCAGGGCCGGAAGTTCGACCCGCAGGGTGAGTACGTGCGCCGCTGGGTGCCGGAACTCGCGGGCCTCGACGCGGCGGCGATCCACGCGCCGTGGGAGGCATCCGCGGCGCAGCTGGCGGCGGCCGGGGTGCGGCTCGGGCTCGACTATCCGGCGCCGATCGTCGATCACGACGGCGCGCGCCGTCGTGCGCTCGATGCGCTGGCCACGTTGCCGAAGCCGGGCGCCGCCGGCCGTTCGCGCGCGGTGTAACTTGCCGCGTCAGTTGCAGAACGCCGCGTGCTCGACGAGCGCGAGCGCGATGCCCGAATCGAAGTAGGTCGCGCCGCACCACGCGACGAACGCGAGCACGCCGGCGACCAACGCCGCACGGATCATGCCCATGCGGCGTTGGCCGAGCCGGGGCGCGCGATGCGTGCGTCGTCGATCGGCAGGTGCAGCAGCGCGGCCAGCACGCCGAGCGCGATCGAGCCGATCCACAGCGGCAGGTACGAATGCGTCGCGTCGTACACGAGCGCGCCGAGCCACACGCCGAAGAAGCTGCCGAGCTGGTGCCCGAAGAACACGAAGCCGAACAGTGTCGCGATGTAGCGCACGCCGAACACCTGCGAAATCACGCCATTGGTCAGCGGCACCGTGCCGAGCCACGTGAAGCCCATCACGGCCGCGAACACGTAGACGCTCGCGACCGACAACGGCGCGGCAACGAACGCGGCCATCGCCAGCGCGCGCACGAGGTACAGCACGGACAGCACGTACTTGCGCCGCAGCAGGCCGCCGAGATAGCCACACGCGTAGGTGCCGGCCACGTTGGTCAGCGCGATCAGCGCGAGCGCGACGCTGGCATGGCGCGCGGGCAGGCCGTGATCGAGCAGGTAGGCCGGCAGGTGGGTCGCGACGAACGCGAGCTGGAACCCGCATGCGAAGAACCCGGCGTTCAGCAGCCAGAAGCCGCGGTGCGCGAACGCCTCGCGCACGGCCGCCGCGATCGACTGGTCGGTGCCGTCGGCACGGCTCGCGGCCTGCGCGGGCCGGTCGCGCACCAGCACGGCGAGCGGCGCGAGCAGCGCGGCGACGAGGGCGAGCGCGACGAACGCATGCTGCCAGCCGATGCCGCCGATCAGGACCTGCGCGACCGGCACCATGCAGAACTGGCCGAGCCCGCCGATCGCGCCGGCGACGCCGAGCGCCCAGCCGCGCTGGTCGGGCGGAAACAGCCGGCTCAGCGCGCCGTAGATCGACGCGAACGCCGACCCCGACAGCGCGATGCCGATCACGAGCCCCGCACCGGCCGTGAACACGCCGATCGACGCCGCCAGCGCCATCGTGACGAGCCCGGCCGCGTACAGCAGCATGCCGGCGACGATCACGCGCACCGACCCGAAGTGGTCGGCGATCATCCCGGTCAACGGCTGCGCGATGCCCCACACCAGGTTCTGCAGCGCGAGCGCGAGGCCGAACGCTTCGCGCGACCAGCCGTGGTCGAGCGTGACCGGCGCGAGGAACAAGCCCTGCACATGGCGGATGCCGAGCGCGGCGCCCATGATCAGGCCGCCTGCGAGTACCGGCAGCCAGCGCCGCCGTGCGTCTCGTTCGATCGGGGTCATGCATGTCTCCGGATGAATGTGTGCGGCGCGACGGCCGCGTTCGATCCGATTAGACGATCCGGTCGCGGTGTCGCTCAAGCGATCATTCGGTCGGGTTCGCATGCGTGCCGGGAATGTGACGCGAGGTCGGGCGCGATGTCGGCGAGAAGGGTGAGGGGGGCGAGAAGGGCGAGAAGGGCGAGAAGGGCGAGAAGGGCGAGAAGGGCGAGAAGGGCGAAAAGGGCGAAAAGGGCGAAAAGGGCGAAAAGGGCGAAAAGGGCGAAAAGGGCGAAAAGGGCGAAAAGGGCGAGGACGGCGCGGACGGCGAGGACGGCGGCGCGGGCCGGGTGCGTGGAGCCGCTGCCGCGCAGGCGGCCGGCGTGGCACGCGGCCGATGCGCTGTTACGGCGTCGGTCCATCGCCTGCAGTGGCGCGATCCGTCGCGCAACGATCGCCGCTGCGCGCAGGCACCGACATCGGCTCAACGCGAAAAACCGCGCGCGCCTACCGCTGCTCCACGTCGTACGCGCGCATCGCCGCGTCGCACTCGGCTGCTTCGGCGAGTATCCAGTCGCGCACGTCGGCGACTTCGCGGCGCGGTGCCGGATCGTGCCGGAACAGCCAGTAGCCATAGGCATCCGACGCCGTCTGCGAGCGCGGGCCGAGCACCGCGAGCCGGCCGTCGGCGAGCATCGGCGCGACGAGCGCGAGCCGTCCGAGCGCGACGCCCTGGCCGGCGATCGCCGCGTGGATCACCTGGTCGTACTGGTTGAAGCGCAGCACGCCCTTGGGGCGCGCGTCGCCGAGCCCGGCCGCGTGCAGGTGCGCACGCCATTGCAGCTGTGTTTGCGGCGGCCCGTCGAATTCGAGCAGCACGTGGTCCGCGATCGCGGCCGCGTCGGTGACGGGCCGGGCGGCCAGCGCGGGGTGCGCGACCGGCACGACGATCTCGTCGAACAGGCGTACCGCGCCGGCCGGCGCGCGCTCGCGCGGGCAGTAGCGGATCCCGAGGTCGATGCCTTCCGCGCGCAAATCGAGTACCTTGTCGTTCGCGGCGACACGCAAGTCGACCTCGGGCAGGCGCGCCTGCAGGCGCCCGAGTCGCGGCAGCAGCCACAAGGCGGTCACGCCGATGCTCGCGGTAATCGTGACGGGCTGGCGCTCGCGCGCGGCGGCGAGCGACGCGACGGTGTGCTGCAGGCTGAGCAGTGCCGCATCCGCGGCGCGGAACAGCCGCTCGCCTTCGGGCGTGAACGCGATCTTCCGATAGCCGCGCTGCAGCAGCGCGACGCCGAGATGCGCTTCGAGCGCATGCACCTGGCGGCTGACGGCCGACTGCGTGACGCACAAGTCCTGCGCGGCGAGCGTGATGCTCATGCGCCGGCCGACGGCGACGAAGCCGCGCACGAGATCCAGCGACGGGAGACGGACGAGCGGCGTTGACATGCGTCGAGCTCATGCGAACGGAGCAGCAAGATTGGTTGAGAACACCGGGCGCGTCAAGTTCAATGGAGGCTGGCCGACGGGCAGGCGCCAGGTCAGGTGGTGCCGCACAGGAGACAGGATGACGATTTCGAACGAAGCAGGCGGGACGGCGCACCCGGCCGGGCAAGCGGCCGAGTACGCGCCCGGGCGGGCGGCGGACGCATTGCCGCCGCAGCCCGTGACGCTGACCGCGGCCGATGGCTACGCGTTGCGCGGCTACGTGTGGCGCCATCGCGGCGGCGGCGGTGGCGCCGGGCGGCCCGTGACGGTCATCAATTGCGCGACGTCCGTGCGCTGCGACTATTACTTCCGCTTCGCCGCGTGGCTGTTCGCGCAGGGGCGCGACGTGCTCGTCTACGACTATCGCGGGATCGGCGGATCGCGCCCCGCGCGGCTCGCGACGCTGCGCGCGAACTGGCTCGACTGGGGGCGGCTCGATTGCGAGGCCGCGCTGCAGTACGCGCGCGACGCGTTTGCGGGCCAGCCGCTCGACGTCGTCGCGCACAGCATCGGCGGCTGCGTGCTCGGGCTCGCGGCGTCGAACGCGTGCGTGCGTAATGTGGTGACCGTCGGCGCGCAGTATGCGTACTGGCGCGATTATCGGCCGCAAGAGCGGCGGCGCATGTGGTTGAAGTGGCACGTCGCGATGCCGGCGCTCGCGGCCGTGTTCGGCTATGTGCCCGCGAAACGGCTCGGCTGGATGGAAGACACGCCGCGCGGCGTCGCGCTGTCGTGGGTGCGCGCGCAACCGCGCTTCGAGGATACGTACACGCACGGCCTGCTCGCTGAAACCGCGGCGAGCCGCGCCGCGTTGCCGGCCCGCTTCGCGCGGCTGTCGGCGCCGATGCTGGCGATCGGCCTCGAGGACGACGGCTTCGGCACGATCGCCGCGATCGAACGGCTGGCCGGCTACTACACGGGCAGCGACGTCACGCATCTGCGGATCGCGCCGCGCGACATCGGCGTCGATGCGATCGGTCATTTCGCGTTCTTCCACAGCCGCTTCACCGACACGCTGTGGCCCGTCGCGTTGTACTGGCTGCAACACGGCGCGCTGCCGGCCGATGCGCCGGGCCATGTCCACGCGCGCCATCCGGCGCAGCGTGCGGGGCAGGCGGAAAGCGGCGTGCCGGGCGCCGTCGCGCAAGGCTGACCGCGCCCGCAACCAGGCCGTCGCGTCGATCAGGCGGCCGCGCCGGCCGCCGCCGCCGACGATCCGCGTCGCGACGCATCGTTCCGCGTCCCGCGCGATCGATTAACATCGGACGTTTGATCCGACTGCCCGCTGCGTGCCGATGTCCGTTCCGCCCGATTCCGAGATTTCCGCCGACCTGTCGCGCGCATGGCGCGTGCACCTGCTCGACCTGCCGCCTGCCGCGTCGCGTGCCGGCGTGCAGGTCGCGCGCATCGATTTCGACTGGCGCGTGCCGCTCGCGTCGCCGGCCTATGCGGCATTGAGCGACGCCGAGCGCGCGCGTGCCGGGCGCTATCTTCGACACGAGGATGCGGTGCGCAGCGCCGCGACGCGCGCCGCGCTGCGCGACGTGCTCGGCGCGGCGCTCGACATCGCGCCGAACGATATCGCGATCGTCGTCGATGCATCGGGACGGCCGTCGCTGGATCCCGCGCATCGCGCATCGCTCGATTTCAACGTGTCGCACGCGGGCGATCACGCGCTCATCGCATGGGCAGGGACGGGGCGCGTCGGCGTCGATATCGAAAGCTGCAACCGCACGACCGACTGGCGCGCGCTGACGGCCGAAGTGTGCGCGACTGCCGAAGCCGCGTATCTCGACGGCCTGCCGCCCGGCGCGCGTGCCGACGCGTTCATGCGCGTGTGGTCCGCGAAGGAGGCGCTGCTCAAGGCGCTCGGCATCGGCATCGGCGGTGGGCTGCGCGCGTTCGCCGTCGTGCCGCCGCGCGATGCGGCGACGCCTGCGACGACGATCATCGAGCCGGCCGCGCCGGCGGCCGGCGTGGCCGCGTTCGACGCGCGCTGGCTCGACGCGGCGCCCGGCTACGCGGCGTGCGTCGCATGGACGCGCGCATGAGCCGATGTCACCGCGCGGCGCTCACTCGAGCGGTGCGTCGTTCGGCGCCGTGTAGCGCGTCCTGATCACGTCGCTCATCGGGAAGTCGAACGCGAGCCCCTTCGGCGGCACCGGCTTCATGAACCACTTGTCGTACAGCGCATTGATCTCGCCGCTCTTCATCAACTGCACGAGCACGCCGTCGACGAGCGCCTTGAACTGCGGATCGTCCTTGCGCAGCATGAATCCGTACGCTTCCGACGACTGCGGCGTGCCGACGATCGCCCAGTCGGCCGGTTTCGCCGCGAGCTGGCGCACGCCGGCGAGCAGCACGTCGTCCATCATGTAGGCGGCCGCGCGGCCCGATTCGAGCGTGAGGCGTCCTTCGCCGTAGTCCTTCGCGCTGATGATCTGCATGTTCATCTTCTTTTCCTCGTTCATCTTGCGCAGCAGGCGTTCGGACGTCGTGCCCTGGTTCGTCACGACCGTCTTGCCGGCGAGATCGGGGAAGTCGCGGATGCCCGAGCTCGTGCGCGTGAGCAGGCGCGTCGTCGCGACGAAGAAGGTGGTCGAGAACGCGACCTGCGCGTGGCGCGCGGCGAGATTGGTGGTCACCCCGCATTCGAGATCGACGGTGCCGTTCTGCACGAGCGGGATGCGGTTCTGCGACGTGACCGGGATGAAGCGCACCTGCAGGTCGGGCTTGCCGGTGCGCGCCTTCACGGCGGCGATCACGCGATCGCACAGGTCCTGCGAGAAGCCGATCACCTTGCCGCTCGCGTCGACGTAGGAGAACGGCACCGACGTTTCGCGGTGGCCGATCGAGATCAGGCCGGCCTGCCGGATCTTCTCGAGCGTGCCGGACAGCGGCTCCGCGGCGAGCGACGTGCCGCACGCGAGCGCGCAGGCAGCGACGAGCAGGCTGCGGCCGAAAAGGGCGGTCAACCGGGGCGGGATGGTCATGGCAGGTCTCCGAATGCGGATGGCAGGAAGGTGCGGATTCGTATGTTGCCAAAGACAAAATAATTGCAACATATGTTAATTCCCGGGCCTGGCCGGCTACTCCGGCGGGGCGCACCCGGCATCAGGGAAACTCCCGAGTCGAAATCATTAAAAACGGGGTTGTCTAGACAAGTTCCGGTGGCTACACTGCAATCCATCCCGAACTTGTCTAGACAGGATTGCTCACATGATTACGTTGACCCCCGGACACCTGACCCTCCCGCAACTGCGCAAGATCGCTCGCGAATCCGTGCAGCTCACGCTCGACCCGGCGAGCTTCGCGAAGATCGACGCCGGCGCGAAGGCGGTCGCCGACATCGCGGCGAAGGGCGAGCCGGCGTACGGCATCAACACGGGCTTCGGCCGCCTGGCCAGCACGCACATCCCGCACGACCAGCTCGAGCTGCTGCAGAAGAACCTGGTGCTGTCGCACGCGGTCGGCGTGGGCGAGCCGATGGCACGCTCGTCGGTGCGCCTGCTGATGGCGCTGAAGCTGTCGAGCCTCGGCCGCGGCCACTCTGGCATCCGCCGCGAGGTGATGGATGCGCTGATCACGTTGTTCAACGCCGACGTGTTGCCGCTGATCCCGGTGAAAGGCTCGGTCGGCGCATCGGGCGACCTCGCGCCGCTCGCGCACATGTCGGCCGTGCTGCTCGGCGTCGGTGAAGTGTTCATCCGCGGCGAGCGCGCGAGCGCGCTCGACGGTCTGCGCGTCGCGGGCCTCGCGCCGCTGACGCTGCAGGCGAAGGAAGGCCTCGCGCTGCTGAACGGCACGCAGGCGTCGACGGCGCTGGCGCTCGACAACATGTTCTCGATCGAAGACCTGTACCGCACCGCGCTCGTCGCGGGTGCGCTGTCGGTCGACGCGGCGGCCGGCTCGGTGAAGCCGTTCGACGCACGCATCCACGAGCTGCGCGGCCATCGCGGCCAGATCGACGCGGCCGCGGCGTATCGCGACCTGCTCGACGGCTCGCCGATCAACCAGTCGCACCGCGACTGCGACAAGGTGCAGGATCCGTACAGCCTGCGCTGCCAGCCGCAAGTGATGGGCGCGTGCCTGGACCAGATGCGCCACGCGGCCGACGTGCTGCTGATCGAAGCGAACGCCGTGTCGGACAACCCGCTGATCTTCCCGGATACCGGCGAAGTGCTGTCGGGCGGCAACTTCCACGCTGAACCCGTCGCATTCGCGGCCGACAACCTCGCGCTCGCCGCAGCGGAAATCGGCGCGCTGGCCGAGCGCCGCATCGCGCTGCTGATCGACGCGACGCTGTCGGGCCTGCCCCCGTTCCTCGTGAAGGACGGCGGCGTGAACTCGGGCTTCATGATCGCCCACGTGACGGCTGCCGCGCTGGCGTCGGAAAACAAGACGCTCGCGCACCCGGCATCGGTCGACTCGCTGCCGACCTCGGCGAACCAGGAAGACCACGTGTCGATGGCGACGTTCGCCGCGCGCAAGCTCGCCGACATCGCGGACAACACGAAGTACATCCTCGCGATCGAACTGCTGGCCGCCGCGCAGGGCGTCGACCTGCGCGCGCCTTACCACACGAGCCCGAAGCTCGCGCCCGTGATGGAAACGATCCGCGGCCATGTGGCGCACTACGAGCTCGACCACTACTTCGCACCGGATATCGCGGTGATCGCGAAGCTCGTCAGCGAGCGCGCGTTCGCGAAGGTCGCGCCGTTCTCGTTCGCATCGGAACAGTAAGGCCATGAGCGCGCCGGTCTACCAGGAGATCAAGGATTTCATCCTGGGCCGCATTCACGCCGGCGAGTGGGCGGAGGGCGACCAGGTGCCCTCCGAAAACGAACTGGCCCGCGAGTTCAAGGTCGCGCGCATGACCGTCAACCGCGCGTTGCGCGAGTTGACGGCCGAGCAGGTGCTCACGCGCATGAAGGGCGCGGGCACCTACGTCGCGCGGCCGAAGTACGAGTCGACGCTCGTCGCGATCCGCAGCATTTCGGAAGAGGTCGACGCGCGCGGGCATGCGTACCGCGCCAGCGTGCTCGGCCTCGACACGATCCGCGCCGACGAGGCGCTCGCCGACGAGATGCAGATGGCCGTGCGCGCCACGCTGTTTTATTCGCAGGTGTTGCACTTCGAGAATGACGAACCCGTCCAGCTCGAAGAACGATGGGTGAATCCGGCGGTCGCGCCGGATTATGCCGAGCAGGATTTCACGAACACGACGCCGAACCTGTACCTGATGCGCGCGGCCCCGCTGCAGCGCGTCGAGTACCGGATCGAAGCGGCGGCTCCGGCGCCCGAGCGGCGCGAGCAGTTGCGGATGGACGACGTCGAGCCGTGTCTGGTTTTACATCGGCGTACCTGGTCGCAGGGCGTCGTCGCCTCGGTGGCGAACTTGTGGCACCCGGGCAGTCGTTATCGCTTCACCGGGCATTTCTGATTCCAATTGATCTTCACTTTCCTTCGGGAGCAGTTGTCATGAACCATCCGAAACACATCGATCCCCGTCTCGATCCGACGCGCACGATCCGCGCACCGCGCGGCAGCGAGAAGGTCTGCAAGACCTGGCTGGCCGAAGCGGCCTACCGGATGATCCAGAACAACCTGGATCCGGAAGTCGCCGAGCATCCGCATGCGCTCGTCGTGTACGGCGGCATCGGCCGTGCTGCGCGCAACTGGGAATGCTATGACCAGATCCTCGCGTCGCTGAAGGATCTCGAGGATAACGAAACGCTGCTGATCCAGTCGGGCAAGCCGGTCGGTGTGTTCCGCACGCACCCGGATGCGCCGCGCGTGCTGCTCGCGAACTCGAACCTCGTGCCGCACTGGGCGAACTGGGATCACTTCCACGAGCTCGACCGCAAGGGCCTGATGATGTACGGCCAGATGACGGCCGGCAGCTGGATCTACATCGGCAGCCAGGGGATCGTGCAGGGCACCTATGAGACGTTCTTCTCGGTCGCGAACCAGCACTTCAACGGCGACCCGTCGGGCCGCTGGATCCTGACGGGCGGCCTGGGCGGCATGGGCGGCGCACAGCCGCTGGCCGCGACGATGGCAGGTTTCTCGATGATCGCGGTCGAATGCGACGAGACGCGCATCGACTTCCGCCTGAAGACCCGCTACGTCGACAAGAAGGCGACGACGCTCGACGAAGCGCTCGGCATGATCGACGAAGCGAAGCGCGCCGGCAAGCCGGTCTCGATCGGCCTGCTCGGCAACGCGGCCGACGTGTTCGCGGAACTCGTCAAGCGTGGCGTCACGCCGGATTGCGTGACCGACCAGACGAGCGCGCACGACCCGATCAACGGCTACCTGCCGCAAGGCTGGACCGTCGCGCAATGGCGCGAGGCGCAGAAGGTCGATCCGCAAAGCATCGTGAAGGTCGCGAAGCAGTCGATGGCCGAGCAGGTGCGCGCGATGCTGACGCTGCAGGAACGCGGCGCGGCCACGCTCGACTACGGCAACAACATTCGCCAGATGGCGCTGGAAATGGGCGTCGAGAACGCATTCGACTTCCCGGGCTTCGTGCCGGCCTATATCCGCCCGCTGTTCTGCGAAGGCAAGGGTCCGTTCCGCTGGGTCGCGCTGTCGGGCGATCCGGAAGACATCTACAAGACCGACCAGAAGGTGAAGGAGCTGATTCCCGACGACGCGCACCTGCACAACTGGCTCGACATGGCACGTGAGCGCATCGCGTTCCAGGGCCTGCCGGCACGGATCTGCTGGGTCGGCGTGAAGGATCGCTATCGCCTCGGCCAGGCGTTCAACGAGATGGTGAAGAACGGCGAACTGAAGGCGCCGATCGTGATCGGCCGCGACCATCTCGACACCGGTTCGGTCGCGAGCCCGAACCGCGAGACGGAATCGATGAAGGACGGTTCGGACGCCGTGAGCGACTGGCCGCTGCTGAACGCGCTGCTGAACACCGCGGGCGGCGCATCGTGGGTATCGCTGCACCATGGCGGTGGCGTCGGGATGGGCTTCTCGCAGCACTCGGGCGTCGTGATCGTCGCCGACGGTACCGCCGAAGCGCACGAGCGTCTTGGCCGCGTGCTGCTGAACGATCCGGCGACGGGCGTGATGCGCCACGCGGATGCCGGCTACGAACTCGCGCAGCAGACGGCCCGCGAAGCCGGCCTGAAGCTGCCGATGCTCGGCCGCTGAGCATGACGGCGCTCGACCAGGCGCCGGTGCACGCAACACTGGCCGCCGCGACGATCCGCTCGGTGGATCTCGTTGCGTCGCCGTGGAAGAACGGCGGCGGCGTGACGCGCGAAATCGCGGCATTTTCTCCGCCGGGAACGTCCGCCGGGGCGCTGCCGGGCGCCGCGCTCGATGCGTTCGCATGGCGCGTGAGCGTCGCGGACGTCGACGTGGCCGGGCCGTTCTCGCGTTTCGACGGCGTCGATCGCACGCTCGTGCTGCTGTCCGGCGCGGGCATGACGCTCACGGAAGCGGGCGGCGCGCGCCATGTGCTCGACGCGCCGCTCGCCCGTGCGGATTTCGCCGGCGAAACGGCGATCGACGCGACGCTGCACGACGGCCCGACCCGCGACTTCAACCTGATGACGCGCCGCTCGGCCGCGCGCGGGACCGTCGACGTGTGGGCCGAAGGCACGCACCGCGTCGAGCGCGCCGATACCGTGCTGCTGTTCTGCGCGACCGGCGCGGTCGGCGTCGAGATCGACGGCGCGCATTACGCGCTGCAGGAAATGGACACGCTGCGGCTCGACGGGCCGCGGCGTGCGTTTGACGTCGTCGTGAGCGGAGGCGGCGCGCTGCTCGCCGTGTCGCTCGCCGTCGGCGAACGAGACTGAACGCATGAAACCGACTGTCTGGCATCACTTGAGGCTGTGTCCGCACGGCCACCCCGACGAAACCCTCGACGACGCGGCGATCGCCGTCGACGAAACCGGCTCTATCGTGTGGCTCGGCGCGTTCTCCGCGCTGCCGCACGGTTACGCGCACTGGCAGCGGGAAGACCTGCACGGCGCGTGGGTGACGCCGGGCCTCGTCGACTGCCACACGCACCTCGTGTACGGCGGCACGCGCGCCGACGAGTTCGCGCAGCGCCTCGCCGGCGTCAGCTACGAGGAGATCGCGCGGCAGGGTGGCGGGATCGTGTCGACGGTGCGCGCCACGCGCGCGGCCGACGAGACGACGCTGTTCGTGCAGGCCGCCGCACGTCTGCAGCCGCTGCTCGCGGAAGGCGTGAGCGCGATCGAGATCAAGTCGGGCTACGGGCTCGACCTCGCGAGCGAGCGCAAGATGCTGCGCGTCGCGCGCCAGCTCGGCGAGCGCTTCCCGGTCAGCGTCTACACGACGTTCCTCGGCGCGCACGCGCTGCCGCCGGAATACGCGGGCCGCGCGGACGAATACATCGACGAAGTGTGCGAACGGATGCTGCCGGCGCTGGCCGACGAAGGCCTCGTCGACGCGGTCGACGTGTTCTGCGAGCGCATCGGCTTTTCGCTCGGGCAGACCGAGCGCGTGTTCGAGGCCGCGACGCGGCGCGGCCTGCCGGTGAAGCTGCACGCGGAGCAGCTGTCGAACGCGGGCGGCACCGCGCTGGCCGCGCGTTATCGCGCGCTGTCCGCCGACCACCTCGAATTTCTCGACGAAGCCGGCATCGAGGCGATGAAGGCGGCAGGCACGGTCGCCGTGCTGCTGCCCGGCGCGTACTACTTCATCCGCGAAACGCAATTGCCGCCGATCGAGCTGCTGCGCAAGCACGGCGTGCCGATCGCGCTCGCGACCGATCACAACCCCGGCACGTCGCCGCTCGAATCGCTGCTGCTGACGCTGAACATGGGCTGCACGCTGTTCCGGATGACGGTGCCCGAGGTGCTGCAGGGCGTGACGCGCCATGCGGCCGCGGCGCTCGGTCGTGCCGATCGTCACGGTGCGCTCGAGATCGGTCGTCAGGCCGATTTCGCGGTCTGGTCGGTCGGCTCGCTGGCGGAGCTCGCTTACTGGATCGGCCGCCCGCTGTGCGAGCAGGTCGTGCGCGGCGGTGCGACGGTGTTTCGCCGGATGAACGGCTAGCCTTGCAGGAGACGAAACTGACCATGACCGAAATGACGTTGTTCGCGGACCATGCCTACCTGCCCGACGGCTGGCGCCGCAACGTGCTGCTGCGCTGGGACGCGGGCGGCACGCTGACCGACGTGACGCCCGACACCGATGCGCCGGTGGGCGTCGCGCGCGCGGCCGGGCCCGTGCTGCCCGGCATGCCGAACCTGCATTCGCACGCGTTCCAGCGCGCGATGGCCGGGCTCACCGAATACCGCGCGAATCCCGCCGACAGCTTCTGGAGCTGGCGCGACCTGATGTACCGTTTCGCGCTGAAGATCACGCCCGACGCGCTCGCGGCGATCGCGCGCTGGCTGTACGTCGAGATGCTCAAGTGCGGCTATACGTCGGTGTGCGAATTCCACTACGTGCATCACGCGCAGGACGGCTCGCGCTATCCGCAGCTCGCGGAGCTCGGCACGCGCGTGATCGACGCGGCGCGCTCGGCCGGCATCGGCATCACGATGCTGCCCGTGTCGTACCAGTTCGCCGGCTTCGGCAACAAGCCGCCGCGCGACGACCAGCGCCGCTTCATCAACACGCCGGACGGCCTGCTCGAACTGCTCGACGCGATGCGCCGCGTCGCGCCCGAACACGGCGGGCTACGCTACGGCGTCGCGCCGCACTCGCTGCGCGCGGTGTCCGAGAACGGGCTGCGCGTGCTGCTCGACGGCCTGCCCGACGACGCGCCGGTGCACATCCACATCGCCGAGCAAACAGCCGAAGTCGACGACTGCGTGCGTGCGTACGGCGCGCGGCCCGTGCAATGGCTGCTCGATCGCTTCGACGTCGACGCGCGCTGGTGCCTCGTGCACGCGACGCACGTCGATGCGGCCGAAACGGCGGCGCTCGCGCAGCGTCGCGCGGTGGCGGGCCTCTGCCTGACCACCGAAGCGAACCTCGGCGACGGCGTGTTTCCGGCCGTCGACTATCTCGCGCAGGGCGGCGTGATCGGTGTCGGCTCGGATAGCCACGCGTCGGTCGACTGGCGCTCGGAGCTGCGCCTGCTCGAATACGGGCAGCGGCTCGTGCATCGTGCGCGCAACGTACTCGCGAGCGACACGCAGGCGCATGTCGCCGACCGGCTGTTCGACGCGTCGCTCGCGGGCGGCGCGCAGGCAAGCGGGCGGCGCATCGGTGCGCTGCGTGAAGGCTGCCGCGCGGACTGGCTCGTGCTCGATCCCGATCATCCCGCGATCGCCGAACACGGCAGCGCGGCGTGGCTGTCGGGCGCGGTGTTCGCCGAGCACGGCGATACGCCGGTGCTCGACGTCTACACCGGCGGCGAACGCGTCGTGAGCGGCCGCCGCCATCGCGACGAAACCGCTGC
Organism: Burkholderia sp. SIMBA_051; assembly: GCF_046534915.1. NCBI lineage: Bacteria > Pseudomonadati > Pseudomonadota > Betaproteobacteria > Burkholderiales > Burkholderiaceae > Burkholderia > Burkholderia sp. SIMBA_051. The sequence goes on from NZ_JAWRXS010000003.1 coordinate 74,627, forward strand.
TTATGCCGACTACCGCGCCGCGCTGGCGCAACTGCTGCGCTGACGCGCGGCACCCGGCGCACGCCGCGCGCGTGCGCCGGCAGACTTTTACGGTGAGGCGACATGACTGAACAACCGGCTGTATTCACGCTGAAGCAGGGCACGCTGCCGCTGCTGATCTCGATCCCGCATGCAGGCACCCACATCCCCGACGACATCGCCGCGACGATGACGCCCGATGCGCGCTTCGTCGACGATTGCGACTGGCATCTCGAGCGGCTGTACGGGTTTGCGGCGACGCTCGGCGCCTCGATCCTCGTGCCGTCGCACGCGCGTTACGTCGTCGACCTGAACCGTCCGCCCGACAACGAGAATCTCTACCCGGGGCAGGATACGACCGGGCTCGTGCCGGTCGACACGTTCGACAAGGCGCCGTTGTATCCGCCGAACGCGCTGCCCGGCAACGACGAGATCATGCGCCGTCGCGATCGCTACTGGCGCCCGTATCACGACGCGCTGCAAGGCGAGATCGCGCGCCTGAAGCGCGAGCATGGCCGCGTGCTCGTGTGGGAAGCGCATTCGATCCGCTCGCACGTGCCGCGTTTCTTCGAAGGCCGCCTGCCGGACTTCAACTTCGGCACGTCGAGCGGCGCGAGCGCCGCGCCCGGCCTCGCCGAGGCGCTGGCCGCATGCGTGAACGCGCACGGTGGCTATACGGCGGTCGCGAACGGCCGGTTCAAGGGCGGCTACATCACGCGTCACTACGGCGTGCCGGCCACCGGCGTCGAAGCCGTGCAGCTCGAACTGTCGCAGATCACCTACATGGAAGAGACGCGTCCGTACGCATACGACGAAGCGCGCGCCGCGCGGATCGTGCCGCTGCTGCAGACGCTCGTCGAAACCGCGCTCGCGCATCGCTGATCGGTCGGCACGCTGCGTGCGGCGGTGCGGTGATATTTTCCGCGCCGGCTTGACGGCACGCGGTGCGGGCAAGCTGATGCAGCGCACAAAAACGGCATCGATCCGAACGGTCGATGCCGTTTTTTTGTCTGATCGATGTCGGGGATCGGCACCTGGAAATTTGACGCAATTTTTAGGTGATATAAGCTGAATGTCAGGAAGTCGTCACGCGCGCACCGGCGACGACGGTGTCGATTGGCGCCGTAACCCGCCGGAATCCGTCGCGAGGCACCTTCCCGACGTGTCGCCGCACGGCCTCGTCGCCTGCGCTTCACCGCGACACGTGTCCTGTCTTCATCAGTCAGTCGAGTACGATCGTGAAAGCCGCCAGCCCTTCGATACGCCGGACCCGAAGTCCGTCGGCGGGCGCGCCGCCTCAGGCCGGGCCGATCCGGCATGCTGATCGCGGCACGCGCGCCGCCCTCATACGCGAGCCTGGTTTCTTCGCTGTGTCCCATCGCGGCCTGCGCCGCTTCAACCTCGTGACCGCGCACGTGTTCAGCGCGGTGCAGCGCGACGGCAGCGCTTCATTGTTGCCCTAGTGTCGTTGTCCGTTTTCGCATCGGGTCGTACCGCCTGTTGCCGCACCGTGCGCGCGGCATGATCGCGCACGGGCGCATGCTTCGCCACGGCGGGCTTCCATCGTCCTGCGCGTCCGCACGCGTCGCGCGCTTATCGCGGAGGCGATCATGCGAGCGCGCCCGATCGTAGCCGTCACCGCCGACCGCATCCTGCGCGGCGCCCATCCGAACCACACCGCCGGCGAGAAGTATCTCGTCGCGCTGGTTGACGGCGCCGGCGCGCTGGCGTTCGTGCTGCCCGCGCTGGGTGAGCGGCAGCCGGTCGATGCGATCGTGGCGTCCGTCGACGGGCTGCTGCTGACCGGCAGCTATTCGAACGTCGAGCCGCATCACTACGGCGGCCCGGCGAGTGCACCCGACACGCTGCACGACCCCGCGCGCGATGCGACCGCGCTGCCGCTGATCCGCGCGGCGATCGATGCCGGCGTGCCGGTGCTCGCGATCTGCCGCGGCATGCAGGAGTTGAACGTCGCGTACGGCGGCACGCTGCATCAGCGGCTGCATGCGAGCCCCGGTTTCCACGACCATCGCGAGCGCGACGGCGATCCGCTCGAGCGGCAGTACGGCCCCGCCCATCGCATCCAGCTTGCGCCGGGCGGCCTGCTGCAACGGATCGCGCGCGGCGCGCACGACGCGATGGTCAATTCGCTGCACGACCAGGGCATCGCGCGGCTCGGCGCGGGGCTCGCGGTCGAAGCGAGCGCGCCCGACGGGCTGATCGAGGCCGTCAGCGTGCGCGGCGCGCGCGCGTTCGCGCTCGGCGTGCAGTGGCATCCCGAATGGCGTTTCGCGGAACAGCCGCTGTCGCGCGACATCTTCGCGGCATTCGGCGCGGCGTGCCGCGCGCGCATGACCCACCGCATTCGTGCGGCCGGCGGCACCATGCCGTCGCCGGCCGCATCCGACATCGACTGAACGAGGCCGATCATGCAACCCGAACTGAGCGAATTTCTGCGTCAGCACCGCATCACCGAAGTCGAGGCGATCATTCCCGACATGGCCGGCATCGCGCGCGGCAAGATCATTCCGCGCAACAAGTTCGAATCCGGCGAATCGATGCGCCTGCCGCAGGCCGTGATGGTGCAGACCGTCACCGGCGACTATCCGGAGGACGGCACGCTGACCGGCGTGACCGATCCCGACATGGTGTGCGTGCCCGATCCATCGACGATCTGCCTGGTTCCATGGGCCGTCGATCCGACCGCGCAGGTGATCCACGATTGCGTGCATTTCGATGGCTCGCCGGTCGAGATCTCGCCGCGCTACGTGCTGCGCCGCGTGCTCGACCTGTACAAGGCGAAGGGCTGGAATCCCGTCGTCGCGCCCGAGCTCGAGTTCTACCTGGTCGACATGAATGCGGATCCCGACCTGCCGTTGCGTCCGCCGATCGGGCGCACCGGCCGCGCGGAAACCGGCCGGCAGTCGTATTCGATCGAGGCCGTCAACGAGTTCGATCCGCTGTTCGAGGACATCTACGAATATTGCGAGATGCAGGGGCTCGACATCGAGACGCTGATCCACGAAGTCGGCGCCGCGCAGATGGAGATCAACTTCGTGCACGGCGACGCGCTGTCGCTGGCCGACCAGGTGTTCCTGTTCAAGCGCACGGTGCGCGAGGCGGCGCTGCGGCACAACATGTACGCGACGTTCATGGCCAAGCCGATGGAAGGCGAGCCGGGCTCCGCGATGCACATCCACCAGAGCCTCGCCGATGTGCACACCGGCCGCAACCTGTTCGCCGAAGAGGGCGGGATCGTGTCGCCGATGTTCCACAGCTATCTCGCGGGGCTGCAGAAGTACACGCCCGCGCTGATGCCGATCTTCGCCCCGTACATCAACTCGTATCGCCGGCTGTCGCGGTTCATGGCTGCGCCGATCAACGTGCAGTGGGGCTACGACAACCGCACGGTCGGCTTTCGCATCCCGCAGTCGACGCCGGTCGCGCGGCGCATCGAGAACCGGATTCCGGGCGTCGACTGCAACCCGTACCTCGCGTTCGCGGCGACGCTCGCGGCCGGCTATCTCGGCCTCACGCAGCAGCTCGCGCCGACCGAACCGATCGCGTCCGACGGCTACGACCTGCCTTACCAGCTGCCGCGCAATCTCGAGGAGGGCATCTCGCTGATGGCCGCGTGCACGCCGCTCGCCGGCATTCTCGGCGACAAGTTCGTGAAGGCGTACCTGGCGCTGAAGGAAACCGAATACGAAGCGTTCTTCCGCGTGATCAGCTCGTGGGAACGCCGCCATCTGCTGCTGCACGTGTGAGTGTGCGGCGCTGTTTTACGGAGGAAACATGACCGATCGAAACGAAGCCTTCCCGCCGCATTCGACCGCCGAATACCGCGCGCTCGACGCCGCGCACCACATTCACCCGTTCTCGGATATGGGCGCGCTCAATCGCGCGGGCAGCCGCGTGATCGTGAAGGCCGACGGCGTCTACCTGTGGGACTCCGACGGCAACAAGGTGATCGACGGGATGGCCGGCCTCTGGTGCGTGAACGTCGGCTACGGCCGCAAGGAGCTCGCCGACGCCGCGTATCGCCAGCTGCAGGAACTGCCGTTCTACAACACGTTCTTCAAGACCACGCACCCGCCGATCATCGAACTGTCGGCGCTGCTCGCCGAAGTCACGCCCGCGGGCTTCAACCACTTCTTCTATTGCAACAGCGGCTCCGAAGGCAACGACACCGTGCTGCGCGTCGTGCACCAGTACTGGCGCGTGCAGGGCCAGCCGCAGAAGAAATACGTGATCTCGCGCAAGAACGGTTACCACGGCTCGACGATCGCGGGCGGCACGCTCGGCGGGATGGGCTACATGCACGAGCAGATGCCGTCGAAGGTCGAGCACATCGTGCACATCGACCAGCCGTATTTCTTCGGCGAAGCGCAAGCCGGCGAGACGCCCGAAGCGTTCGGCCTCGCACGCGCGCAGCAGCTCGAGGCAAAGATTCTCGAACTCGGCGCGGAGAACGTCGCGGCGTTCATCGGCGAGCCGTTCCAGGGCGCGGGCGGCGTGATCTTCCCGCCGTCGACGTACTGGCCGGAGATCCAGCGGATCTGCCGCAAGTACGACATCCTGCTCGTCGCCGATGAAGTGATCGGCGGCTTCGGGCGCACCGGCGAATGGTTTGCGCACCAGCACTTCGGCTTCGAGCCGGACCTGATCACGATGGCCAAGGGCCTGACGTCGGGTTACGTGCCGATGGGTGCGGTGGGCATTCACGAGCGCGTCGCGCGGCCGATCATCGACAACGGCGAATTCAATCACGGCCTCACGTACTCGGGGCATCCGGTGGCGGCGGCCGTCGCGGTCGCGAACCTGAAGCTGCTGCGCGACGAAGGGATCGTCGAGCGCGTGAAGCGCGACATCGGGCCTTATTTCCAGCGCCGGCTGCGGGAAGCCCTCGGCGATCATCCGATCGTCGGCGAGATCGCGGGAGCGGGGCTGGTCGCCGGTGTTCAGCTGGCGCGCGACCGGAGCCGGCGCGAGCGATTCGGCGCGGATGTCGATATCGGCACGATCTGCCGCGACTTCTGCTTCAACGGCAACCTGATCATGCGCGCGACGGGTGACCGGATGTTGCTGTCGCCGCCGCTCGTGATCCGGGAGGCGGAAGTCGACGAGATCGTCGACAAGGCGCGGCGTGCGTTCGACGCGACGGCGGAGCGGGTGGGGCGAGGGAAGTGAGCGGTCGCGGCGCTTCGATCACATGTCGCCGAAGCGCCGACTCTTGAACGCGGTGGGCGAGCCCGAAGCATTCGGCAGCAGAGGAGGGGCGCAGAAAAGCGACCGCAAAACGAAAAGGGCCTGCGTCGTGAGACGCAGGCCCTTGAATTCTTTGGTGGGCGGTACTGGGATCGAACCAGTGACCCCTGCCGTGTGAAGGCAAGAATTTCAGTCCAGAGCAGTTTTTTGTTGATCTGTTTTGTATGTAATCGATTGATTTTTAAGAAAAATAAATCCGGCATTGTTCGATGTGTTCCGGCATAATGTTTTCGTACAAATTCCGTATGGATGATGACGGCAGTGGACATAACGAAGGTATCGGTTAGAAACGCCTTGGCGGCTCGAAGGGAGCCGTACTGGAATCGCCTCGAAACCGGGCTGTACATCGGGTTCAGGAAATTGCCAACCGGCGCCGGGACATGGATCGCTCGCAGGCGCAATGAGGACGGAAAGCAGGAATACCGCGCCTTGGGAACCATTTCGACGTACGACGATGCCGTGAAGCAGGCGCGCACGTGGTTCACCGCTCGGGACGCTGGCGTATCGCGCCAGGGCGTTACAGTCCGGGAGGTCGCTGAGCAATACGTGAAGCACCTGCGTCTGCACAAGGGCACGGCCAGCGCGAACGATGCCGCAGGTCGGTTTCGCCGGCTTGTCGATGAAGCGCCCATCGGGAGGATCGATCTTGCGCGGTTGCGCACCTCGGATCTGAAGTCATGGCTCGCCGGCCTGATCGAAGTCGACGAGGATGAGGATGATGAAGATGACCTTAGGCGCGCGAAAGACTCCGCGAACCGAAATCTTGCATCGTTGAAGGCGGCGTTAAATCTGGCGTTACGTGATCGGCTGGTAGCGACTGATGCGGGGTGGCGAACTGTCGTCCCCTTTAAGGGCGTGGGCCGTCGTAGGCAAGGGTTCATTCCTCATGAACAGCGCGGCCGGCTGCTTGATCATTGCCCGGATGATCTGGCATTACTTGTGCGTGCTCTGCTTCTCACTGCCGCTCGGCCTGGCGAAATGGCGAAAGTCGTCGCGAACAACTTCGATCGGGCTCAGGGCACGCTCGCGCTTGCCGGCAAGACGGGCTTTCGCGTCGTGACCCTCTCGACCGCGGCGCGCAAGTTTTTTGAGACTTTGTCGACCGACAAGATTGCCAGCGCACCCTTATTCACGACGACGGCCGGCGCGACGTGGACGAAAGACGCATGGAAGAAAATGTTCCGGTCCGCAGTTGCCGCGGCGCAATTGCCAGACGACATTGTCATGTACTCGCTTCGTCACACGGCGATCAGCGAAATGATTGCGAACGGGATGGATTCGTTCGTCGTTGCCCGTCTGGCGGGCACGTCGACCGCGATGATCGACAAGCATTACGGGCACCTAAAGCACGACGTGACGCGCGCGCGGCTCGACGCGGTGCAGATAGTGTAAGGCTGTGTATAACAGGGGTTTGTGCGGGTATTGTCCACGCCCTGTTTGGCGGTGCTATCGTCCGAGGTAGTTCTACAACGTGCGGAGCACATCGTGATTGATCGAATTGTCAGGGAGAAAGAGTTGCTCGCTATCTGCGGCTTCTCGCGTTCGACCCTCTACGAAAAGCGGAAGCGCGGCGAGTTTCCGAGCCCGGTAAAGCTTGGCCGTAAGGCAACGGGCTGGAAGCTGTCCGACGTCAAGGCGTGGATCGACGGCCTCGAACCGAGCGAGGTAGTGCAATGACACCAAGACAATTCAATCCAGCCCATTGAAGGCCCGCTAAACGCGGGCCTTCGTGTTTTTGGGCCGCGTAAGGCGCAACTTAACACTTGAATAGAAAAGCATGAATTCCATCGACAACGCACGCTATCTGAGCCCCGCCGCGAAGCAGGCCGCCGCCGAGCACCTGCTTCGGATCCGCGCTATTCACGGAGACGACCCGTGTTCGCGCGAGCAGACGGCCGCGCATGAAGTCGGGCATACGATCATCGCCGCGGCGTTCGGCTGGCGCTTTCTCGGTGCTCACATTCGATCGCAGGATCTGGCTTGGACAGGCTCGACGCACTACGAGCACCGGCTGACCGGGCGCCCGTACACCCTTGACGAAGCGGCCGACGTCTTCTTTGCTGAAGCGGTGATGGACCTGGGCGGCATTGCCGGCGAGGAGATCGCTGGCCTGTGCCATCCTGCATCCAGCCATTTCGAGATCAAAAACGCCGGGGCCGCGTGCGCCGCACTCGATGCATTCACGGGTGACACGCCCGGGAGTCATTTCGCGCGTGCGTTCGCGCTCGCGATGACAGAGATCCAGGCCAATGCCACGACGTTCGAAGTCCTGCGCGCGCACTTCCGGCGATCGAAACGCCTGACGCCGGCCGAGGGCCGGCGGATGCTTAAGAACGTAGCGCCGCGGCTCGCCGACATTCAATTCGTGAAAAGAAAAAGCCCGCAGTAAATGCGGGCCCAAAAATTTCAAAGCTCGGTAAACACAATGAATAGTACACCTACAGAAATTGCTGTCAAGCCAAGCTGTACACATTCGGATCTCGCAGCAGCGCTCGCGCCGATCGTTTCGCGCGTGCGCACGTCGACGTGCTGCGTCAAGCGCCCGGGGAAACCGCCGCAGCACATCGGCCAACCGTTGACTGCCGATCGGCTCGCGCATCACGTGAACGGCGGGCCGGCCTACGGCGTGTATCCGATGCAGCCGGGCAGCGACGTCACGCTGGTGGGGCTGCTCGATCTCGACTCGCACAAGGGCGAGACGCCGTGGCACGAAATGCAGGACACCGCCGTGCGCATCCTCACCGCCGCGTCGGCAGTCGGCCTGCAGGGCATTCCGTTCCGCTCATCCGGGGGCGCCGGGATCCACATCTACTTCCTTTGGGACGAACCGCAGGACGCGCACAGCGTGCGCCAGGCGTTGCGGCGCGTGCTCGCTGCGTGCGACCTGCAGGACGGGACGAAGGGTGTGGCAGCCGGGCAGGTCGAGTCCTTCCCGAAGCAGAGCAGCGTTCCGCACGATGGGTACGGGAACATGTTCGTGCTGCCGCTGGCCGGCAAATCGATGCCGCTCGACACGTTCGAACTGGACGACATGCCGAAGTCGTACGTCACCGAAATGGACTGGCCGACCAGCGCGCCGGTGCCGCGCGCCGAGCGCGAGATTGTCGTGCCGCCGGCGGCCGCCGCGCCTGCCGAGCTTGGCGTGCTGAAATCCGCCCTCGACGCGATCCCGAACAGCGGTGAGCACGAGCTCGATTACGACAGCTGGCGCAACGTGCTGTTCGGCGTTCACCACGCGTCGCACGGTTCGGATGATGGCCTGGCGCTCGTGCACGAGTTCTCGGCGCGGTCGAGCAAGTACGACCCGGCGAAGACGGAGCGCGATTGGGGCTACGCCGGCAAGAATCAGGGCACGCCGATTACGATCGGCACGATCAAGGCGATGGCCGCGACGCACGGTTGGCAGGACCCGGCGCGCGAGCCGAGCGAGGACGACTTCGACGTGGTGCCGGCCGATGAACAGGAACCGCCGCGTCCGGGCTATCGCCGCAACGGCAAGGGCGAGATTCTCGCACTCGCTGAGAACATCGTGACAGCCGTTCGCGCGCCGCACGAGTGCGGATGGCACATCCGATACGACGACTTCCGTGCCGAGATCATGCTCGCCGAAGCGGCGGACCCGCGCGGCCTGCGCGCATTCACCGATCCGGACTACACGCGGCTACAGATCCGGCTCGAGCGACTCGGTTTCCTCAAGCTCAGCAAGGAAGCGCTGCGCGACGGCGTAGGGCTCGTGGCCGATGAGAACCACATCGACTCAGCCGTCGAGTGGTTGACGGGGCTGCAGCACGACGGCGTGCGGCGCATCGAGACGTTCCTGCGCGACTACATGGCCGTTGAGGACACGCCGTACACGCGCGCGGTGTCGCGGTATCTCTGGACGGCGCTTGCTGGTCGCGTGCTGTCGCCCGGGTGCGAAGCGCCGATGGTGCCGGTGCTGATCGGCGAGCAGGGCGCCGGCAAGACGCGGGCCGTGAAGGCGCTCGTGCCGGCGCAGGAGTTCTACTGCGAGCTGAAGCTCGACGAGCGCGACGACAACGCGTCCCGCATGATGCGCGGCCGCCTGGTGGTCGAGCTCGGCGAGCTGCGCGGCCTGCACACGCGCGACGCCGAGTCGATCAAGGCGTTCATCAGCCGGACCCATGAGAACTTCGTGCCGAAGTACAAGGAGTTCAGCGTGACGTTCGCGCGCCGGTTCCTGTTCGTCGGAACGACCAACCAGGACGAGTTTCTCGCCGACGAGACGGGCGAACGCCGCTGGCTGCCGGTGCGCGTCGGCCGGTGCGACGTCGACGGAATCGCCGCCGACTGCCTCCAGTTGTGGGCCGAGGCCCGCGCGGCCTACGAGCGCGCCGGGAATGTCGACTGGCGAGAGGCCGAGACGCTGGCGCGCGAAGTGCACGCGCAGCACAAGCTGTCCGACCCATGGACGCCGATCGTTCACGAATGGCTTGATAGCGATGGAGAGTGCGAACTCGGCCTGCCGCCGCGTGAGCGCGACTTTTTGCAGGTTCATGAGATCGCAGCCGGCCCCCTTGGAATGGCCCACGGTCGCCTGACCCGTAGCGATGAAATGCGAATCGGGAAAATTTTGCGAGAAATGGGATATTCAAGGCAGCAAAAGCGGGTCGCGGGGCGACCGGTCAAGGTTTGGGTCAAGTCAGCGTAGCTACCGTATCCACCCGTTCTGCATTAGGTGGATACGCGCAGAGTCTTATGCAGTAAGGCTTGTATCCACCGTATCCACCGTATCCACCTTTTTCTATATACGTGTGCGCGATAAATAAGGGGGATACAGGGGTTTATAGGAAACAGGGGATACGGTGGATACAGGTGGATACACCGCCGACGGGGCCGAAAGACGCAGGAAATTACAAGTTCGCAGTACGAATTTTAAGAGGTAAGGCTATGAAGAAACTGACCGCAAAGCAGCAGCGATTCGTCGACGAGTACCTTTGTGACCTAAATGCGAGCGCGGCCGCACGTCGTGCCGGATATAGCGCGAAGACGGCCGGGCAGATTGGCGAACGCCTGTTGAAAAAAGTTGAAGTGCAGCAGGCTCTTGCTGCGGCTATGCACGCCCGCCGCGAGCGCACGCACATCACGCAGGATCGCGTGCTGCGCGAGCTCGAGCGAATCGCGTTCTTCGACATCCGGCGCCTGTATAACGCCGACGGCACGCTGAAGCGCCCGGATCAGCTCGACGATGAGGCCGCAGCGGTACTCGCCGGCGTCGACGTGGTCGAGCAGATGACGTACAGCGCGGACGGCGACGGCGAGCTGACGCCTACACCGACGCTCACGAAGAAGGCGAAGGTGTTCGACAAGATGACGGCGCTCACGCTGGCGATGCGCCACCTCGGCATGCTGAACGACAAGCTCGAGATCTCGAAGAGGCCGCACGTGCGTGTGGTCGACCAGACCGGCCGCAAACCGCGCGTGAAGGGCGATTGAAATCCCCATCGGCGATTTCAACTCCGGGCGTAGTGCCTTGTCGGATGGGCGTTGCAAGACGCGCTGTACGTGAATGCGGCGTGTAGCTACCCCGCTGGCTACCCGCACGCTCTCCGTCTCTGGTTGAAAGACGGGCAATTGCCCGTCTCGAACGACGCACGATCCTGCATGACGGTATGCGCATAGTGATATGCGCACAAACGCAAGATTCTGCGCCGCGCTGATGCGACGCTGATCGAATGCCTACATAGGAGCCGAACATGGCAGCAACGAACATTTATATGAGGGACGCGACACGTAGCCGGCTGCAGGCGTGTGCCCTGTTGCGCGGGACGTCGATGGCGTGTGTTGTCGAAGACGCACTCGCCGAATTCATCGAGCGCCACGGACTGCTGAAAGGTGGTGAATGGCGGATCCGGCCCGACGAGGATCACGCGTGGTGCCGCGCGACGGCTGCGCAGGCCGACGCGGCCCGCGTGATGGATTGGGATGTCGAGCTTGTGGACGAGGACTGATCGATGGCCGACATCAAACTGATCGAAGCACAGCTCGCGGAAGCGCGCCAGCAGACCGCCACCGCGCAGCGGCAACTCGAGGATCGACTGCTCGAGAATAACGGCGCTGAGGATAAGGAAACGGCGTCGCTGCGTGCCGTCGCTGATCTGCACCGGTCGCGCGAAGCGTCGCTCGTCCGTGTGCACGCCGCCGCGCAGCGCGCCAACACCGCCGCCGCGATCGAAGCGCGGCACCAGGAGTCGCGGGACGGCGTGCGTGCGGCCCGCGCTCTGGAACGTCGTTACGTCAACGCGGCGAAGGCGCTGGAAGCTGCGCTAGAGGCGACCGCCGTCGCGCGTAGCGAGTTCCTGCAGGTCGATGCTGAGTTGCACGGGGCGATCCGCGCTGTCTGCATGAATCCCGAGCTGAACGATGCGCAGACGTCCGGGCTGTACGTGAGTGGCACCCGCGCGTGGATTTCCGACCAGGCCGTGCGGACGTACGTCAAGTCGATGTTTGACGAAGATCGGCGGCCCGACAGTATCGCGGCCGTTGCCGCGCGGCACATGCAACAAGCGATCGTGCGCCTCGAAAGCGCGGCCGCGTACCGAAAGCCGACCCATCAACCGCCGTACATCATCGACAGCGAATCCGCGCTGCGCTCGGTGACCGAAGCTGGCGAGGAGGCGTGATGGATACCGAACAGCAATCCGCGCCGATCGAGAAAACGCCCGAGGAACGCGCCGCGGCGTTCTACTCGAATACCAAGTTCCCGGGCGCGGCCGAGGCGCCGCGCGCGCCGGTCGAGCAGCCGAAGGTATGGAACGCCGCTGAGAACCTGCGCATTGGCGTCGCCCAGCAGGGCACGCCGCAGGTCGCCGACTCGGACCCGGACGCGTTGGCGCTCGTTCGCAATGACCGAGAGCGCAAGTTCTACGGCGACGAGGGCGCGCACGGACCGCTGTACGACGAACTGACCGGCTCCGGGCAGTGGGGGCAGGAAACCGTCGCGTCGATCGACGACGGCCTGGGCGGCACGATCGATCGCAAGGAGTTCGCCGCGATCGTCGCCGACCACGGCGGCAACCAAACCGACGTGCGCGAATTCCTCGCTGACGCCCGGCTGTTTGCGCAGGGCTGGCCGGCGCTGCCCGAGGCCGACAAGCAGGCCCACCTCGCGGACGCCGTACAGGGTATGAAAGAGACGTTCGGCGACGGGTGGGAGCAGGCTTGGGACGCTGCGAACGCGCTCGCGAAGCGCGATCCGCGCGTCGCGAAGGTGCTCCGCGAGACGGGGCTCGGCGCTGATCGCAAGACGGTCATCAAGTTCGCTCAGGAAGCGCTCCGGCAGCGTGGCGCCGGGAAGCTGAAGTAGCGGCCGCGATGCTGATATCGGCGATCAACTGGCGCGAGGTGCTATTCGACCTCCGGCCCTTCTACCCGAAGCCGAAAGACGTCGTGCACGAACTGCGCGGCCAGTAAGCGAGGCAGCCGTGCGCAAGTACATCGAAGACATGACCGAGCCGTCGCATGTGCGCAGTGAGCTGATCCTTGACCTCTGGTGTCGGACGACGGGTAAGCAGCGCGAAGATGTACCGCGCAGGCCATGCGAGCGCATTTGACTTTGAACAGGACAAATATGCCTATCAATTTTCTGAAAAGCGTGCGCCGACGCGCCCGAGATTCAATTTCCGGACGTCGGCCGCGCTCGCTCTTGATGTCGGAACGCCTGGCGCCCGAGCACATCCTCGCCGTCGAACTGCAGCCGACGCAGGCCGCGACTGCTGACGCGTTGACTAGGGAATATGCCGAAAAGCTCTGTGCGGCGACGCGTGTCGGATGGGCGATCGTCGAGGACGGAAAGGTGCTCGGTTGCGGCGGCCTGGTCGAGTGCTGGGAGAACCGCGCGCAGGCGTGGACGCTGATGTCGTCGGCGTTGCTGGTTCCGCGTCGATTCAGGCTGGTTCACCGGATGGTGCGACGCGTGCTCAATGACGCGCCGTGGCGCCGTATCGAAATGGACGTTGACGCGTCGCATGCGGCCGGCATCGCATGGGCCGAACACCTTGGGTTTGAACGCGAGTGCGTTCGCCGTAAGTACACCGCCGCAGGGCGAGACATGATTCTTTTTGCGAGGGTTAAATAATGGCGTTTCTACCTCTGCTCGCAGCGGCCGGCTCCGCCGCAAGTGCTGCGGCCGGCACTGCGACGACACTTAGCACGCTGAGCCTGGTAAGCGCTGGCGTGAGCGCGGCCGGCGCGCTGGCTGCCGGCGCAGCACAAGCATCATCCCAGCGCCAACAAGCCGCCATCATGGACCGCAACGCGCAGCTCGCGAACAACCAGGCCGCACAGGTTTACGCTCAGAACGTGAACCGAGAAGAAATGCAGCGCGGCCAAGCCGATCAGCAACTTGGTGCGCAACGCGCGGCAGTCGCGGAATCTGGCTTCAACCCGAACACCGGTTCGGCGCTCGACACGCAGGTGCAAAGCGTGCGCAATGCTGAGCTCGACGCGCTGCAGACCCGCTACCAAAGCGTCTTGCAGGGCGGGACGCTCGACGATCAGGCGTCGCAAGATCGGTTCGCCGCGCGTACGGCGCGCACGAACGCGCGCAACAGCATGATCACCGGCGGCATCTCGGCGGCAGCGTCTGTGCTCGGCGGGGCTGGGAATTATGCGAAGAACAACCCGCTCGGGCTCTCGCAGTCGTTGAAAACATACGGCACCACGGCCGCCGGCAATCCGCTGCTGTTCACGATGCCGTGATGCGCACCAGCGATTCAGTGTGCGGTCAGCGAACCGGGCCGAAATTCACGGCCGCATCGTACATGCTGACCAGGCTGGCGATTCCACCGCTGCCGCACACCTGCACGTGCGCGAAGTAGCGCTTTCCGACACGGATGAAGCTGTTCGCGCGCTGTCGGTCGACGTTCGATAGCCGGCCGATGTTCGTCGGCACGGACCATTGGCTTCCGTTCTTGTCAGTGAATCGGAACGTTTCGAGCGTGCCGCCGCTCGATGTGAACTGGACGCCTTCGACGGTGACGGGACCGATGAACTGCGTGCAGTTGTCGCCGGGACGGTCGTAAACCTCATCCATTTCTTCGAGCGCAACGAGGCGCTCCGCGGCTGCCGATTTGCCCGTGAGATCCTTTGCCTGCCAGGTCGTGACAAGGCGCGCATGCGCATTGAATGACTGCGCGTCGGCCGTCGCCGAGAACATCACAGCCGCGCTCACGCACGCGGTGAATGCAAAGCGTCCAGTTGAATTCACAGCGCCCCCGTTTCGTTGTTGTGGGTGGGCGCATTCTAGCGCGCGGCGTGCCCGCCGACGAAACGCGCTTCAGTTGCGTCAGGAGTGGCTGTACACCTCGTACAGAGCTGCCTAACCTGCTGATTTTGTTGCATTTTAATCCGGGGCTGCCCTATACTGAGTCCGTCGATGCACACAACGTCGACCGGGTTTGACAGCCCGAATGCATGCGGCAGACAACCGCCGCGATGGCGGTTTTTCTTCGTTTGAGAACGCGCATCTTTTTATGGGTGGCGCGAGTGGAGAGGCTTCGGCCTGCCGGGTTCCGTATGCCCCGGTCTGTCAACTTCACTCGTTGCTGCCCACCCCGTTTGACAGCGGGGCGATGCGATCGCATACGGAGCGCACCATGAACACCAACGTTCAACCCTTTTCTTTCCCTATCGGTAGCATTCCTGATCAAGTGACGGTGTCGTCGTGCGACATCGCGGAACTGTTTCTTGCCATCGACGCAGCGCGCGAGCTGATCCGTTTGCGCGGGCCGTCGGTGTCCGACGCGGTGCTGCCGAAGCTTACCGCTGTAGAACTGCTCGTCGAGCGCATTGCAGGGTTGTAAGACCGCGACCCGCGTTCGGCATCGCCGGGCCGCGGGTGACTGTCCACAGAGAAGGAGGGGGCATGCCCTACGTATCCAAGACTCTCAAGGCGGGAGCACCCGCCGGTCGCGACCTGGTGCTGTGCGACGACTTGCTCGACCTGCTCGCGGATCGAATCGCGAGCCGCGTTGCCGCACAACTGCGCGAGCGGCCGCCGACACCAGCGCATCGACAGGAGCGGCCGGTCGCCGTTGTGCCGCCGACGCTGCGGCCCGACTCGTTGTATCGCGTAGCCTATGTGATGCAGCGGCTCGGCGTCAGCCGGGCCACCGTCTACAACTTGGCGCGCGATGGCCGCCTTGAGCTCGTGAAGATTGGCGCGCGAGCGAGCGGGGTGACGGGAAAAAGCCTAATCACGTTGATCGAACAGAATCAAAGCGCGTCGCAACCACGCTGACCGTCAGCGGCCGCCATGCGCACGCCAGTTCAAACACAGCCGGGCGCGCCGGCGCCCGTGAAGCTCTACAAGGTCCGCGAGGTAATGCGGCAGTTCAGTATCTCGAAGACCACTGTGTATCGGCTGGTCGGCGCTGGTAAGCTGCGACTCGTGAAGATCGGGACGCGCTCGCGCTACATCACCGCCGAGAGCGTCAACGCATTTCTCGCGGAGATCAAAGCCGCCGATTGATGGGCCATAGAGAGGACGGATATGTCGAACGTGACCGACTATATTGGAGCCGCGACCGGGCTCATCGCGTTGGCGATCTCCGGCTACACCACGTTTCGAATGCACAAAATCAAGTCGCTAGACTTGCGGCTCGAACTGCGAACGACCGTCGCCGATGTCCATCTGGCGCTCGCTACCGCACGCGGCCTGCTGACGCTAGGCGATCAATCCCGTCAGCGCGTATTAGCCGCACGAGGGCTGGGAGGCTCCGGAGCGATGGTGGCCTGGCGCCAGGCGGTCGAAGGGGATCAGGCCGAACTGGACCGGCTGGCCGCTGCGGCACGCAGCGAGAATGCCGACTTTACCGCGCTGTCTCAGGAGCAGCTCGAATCCGAGGTCGTCGCCGCGCGAAAGGCGCGGGCCCGACTGGTCGAGCTCATCGAGAAGTACCGAGCGGCCTACGCGGAGGATGACGAGATGCGGCGGGAGATCCGGCAGGATGCGCGCGACGAGGTAAATCGGCAACTGGGGCGCGGGTAGGGTGTAATTCTGGCGCGCCGGCTAGATTTACTGATCGAATGTCGGATCGACCTTTCGCAAATGCTTCGTGAAGGCCGCCAGATCTTTCGACATGTACCCCCGCAGGAAGTTGTAACCCCGCGACTCAGGTGTGAATCTGATGCCGTCCACCTCAAATTCAAACTGTTGGCCGTCGTAACTTGGCGTTACGTCGAAATAACCGAGGTAAGTAACTTGGGTCGCGATGTATGGGTGCGCGTACTCGGCCTCGACGGTCTCTTTGTTGTTCGCCGGTACGTACTCTGACCATTCGTTACCGTGACCATCCCGGCAACGGATCTCAAAAAGTCGGACCTTGGTCATGATATAGACCCTTAGCAAATCCCTCGAATTTCGAGGTGCAATGCGCCGTGTGGTTTCCGTACGCTTTCCGTACGAAAAGAAAAAGGACTTAGGCATTTCTGCGCAAGTCCTTGATTTCCTTCGAATTCTTTGGTGGGCGGTACTGGGATCGAACCAGTGACCCCTGCCGTGTGAAGGCAGTGCTCTACCGCTGAGCTAACCGCCCAAAGAAGCTGAAATTATGTCAGAGCTTTTGGGGTTCGTAAAGCCCTTTCTGCAAATATTTTTGAGATTCGTGCAGCAATCCATCAGCCGGCCGTCGACGGCTCGACGAGATCGAGGATCGAGCCGTCGCGCTTGAGCGTCGCGAGCACGATGCTCGAATTGATCGACATCACGCCCGCCGCGCGGTGCAGCCGGTTGATCACGAAGTCCGAGTAGTGGTCGAGGTCGCGCGCCCGCACCGTCAGCACGTAGTTCGAGCCGCCCGTCACGATCTGCGCGGCGATCACTTCCGGCCACGCCTGGATCGCCTCCACGAACCGGTCGTGCCACTCGGGCACGTCCGGCCGCATCGACACATGCACGAGCGCCTCGAATGCGACGCCGACCTTCTTCGGCTCGATCGTGCAGCGATACCCCGCAATGGCGCCGCGTTCCTCGAGCAGCTTCACGCGCCGCAGGCACGCCGACGGCGACAGCGCGACCGCGTTCGCGAGGTCCTGATTGCTGATGCGTCCGTCCCGCTCGAGGTGCCGGAGGATCCGCATGTCGGTTCGATCCAGAGTCATTTCGCAGAATCCCGTGAATTTTGAGTTACAAGACGCAGACTCTACGGCAATCGACGCGATTCGTCATCGAAAAGTGAAGCTCATTCTATTTCGTCCTCGATAACATGCGCCCCATGCCTCGACCGCACGGCCTGACGCGCTGTCAGGCCACCGGCCGTATCGCCGCCTTCAACTTCTACCGTCATTCCGCCATGTACGAACATGTTCCCGCCTATTCGGGCGACCCGATCCTGTCGCTGTTCCAGGCGTTCCAGCAGGATGCGCATCCGCACAAGGTCAACCTCAGCATCGGCCTCTACTACGACGACGCGGGCCGCATCCCGGTGCTGGAGAGCACGCGTCTCGCGGCCGAGCGCGTGAGCCAAGCCGGCGCGCCGCACACGTATCTACCGATGGAAGGGCTCGCGGCGTACCGGCAGGGCGTGCAGCGTCTCGTGTTCGGCGCCGGCTGCGCGGCGCTCGCGCAAGGGCGCATCGCGACCCTGCAGACGCTTGGCGGCTCGGGCGCGCTGCGGCTCGGCGCCGAATTCGTGAAGCGCTATTTCCCCGACAGCGCGATCTGGATCAGCGATCCGACGTGGGACAACCATCGCGTGATCTTCTCGGCGGCCGGCCTCGACGTGCACACGTATCCGTACTACGACGAAGCGCGCAACGATCTGCGCGTCGACGCGATGCTCGCGACGCTCGATGCGCTGCCCGCGCGCAGCATCGTGCTGCTGCAGCCGTGCTGTCACAACCCGACGGGCCTCGACCTCGGCCGCGACGCGTGGCGCGCTGTGATCGACGTGCTCGCGCGCCGCGGGCTGATTCCGTTCCTCGACATGGCGTACCAGGGCTTCGGCGACGGGCTCGACGACGACGCCTGGGCCGTGCGCGCGATCGTCGAAGCGGGGCTGCCGGCGATCATCAGCAACTCGTTGTCGAAGAATTTCTCGTTGTACGGCGAGCGCGTCGGCGGGCTGTCGATCGTCTGCGCGAGCGCGGGCGAAGCGGCGACGGTGCTGAGCCAGTTGCAAGCCGGCGTGCGCCGCACCTATTCGAGTCCGCCGCTGTTCGGCGCGCAGCTCGTGTCGACCGTGCTGAACGACGACGTGCTGCGCGCGTGTTGGGAGGACGAAGTCGCGGAGGTGCGCGCGCGCATCAAGCGCATGCGCGGCGCGCTGAAGGCGCGGCTCGACGCGCGCCTGCCGGCGCCCGCGTTCGACGCACTCGTCACGCAGCGCGGGATGTTCAGCTATACGGGCATCGCCGCGCCCGACGTTGACCGGCTGCGCACGTCGCACGGCGTCTACCTGCTGCGCTCCGGCCGCATGTGCATTGCCGGCCTGAACGATGCGAACGTCGACCATGTCGCGAACGCGATCGCCGACGTGCTCGGTGGCACGTCGCGCCAGGCCGCCTGAGCGGCCGATCCCGAACCGAAGGAGGACACGATGGCAGACACGATCCCGGTCGACTTGCCGCAGCTGGCCCAGCCGTTCTCGTGGGCGACCCGCGCGGGCGGCCTGATGTTTACCGGCCACGGGCCGGTCGATGCATCCGGCGCGATCGCCGGCGACACGATGACCGACCAGGCGCGCATCACGCTCGGCAATCTCGCGAAGGCCGTCGCGGCGGCCGGCGCGACGATGGACGACGTCGCGCAGGTGCTCGTCTATCTGTCCGACGTGAAGGCGATGCCGGAATTCGACGCCGAATACCAGCGCCACTTCCGCGAACCGTATCCGAACCGCACGTGCGTGGGCGTGCAGGGCTTCGCGCATCCGGCGATGCGCGTCGAACTCGTCGCGTACGTCGCGCTGCCGGCGGCACGCGACTAGCACCATGCCACGCGGCACGGCTTGCAGTACCCGTAATCACCAGCAAACCCCGAGAAGCACAACAAGGATAAAGACAAGGATGGAGACGAACGTGACGAGAATGATTCGATTCGCAGTACCAACCATGGCAGGCCTGCTCGCCGCGAGCGGCGCGATGGCGCAGGGTAGCGTGACGCTGTACGGCATCGTCGACCAGAGCATCCGCTACACGACGCATGCGAATGCGTCGAACGACGCGAGCGTGCAGCTGACCAACGGCGCGATCACCAACAGCCGCTGGGGCCTGAAGGGCAGCGAAGCGCTCGGCGGCGGGCTGAAGGCGATCTTCCAGCTCGAGAGCGGCTTCGAGCCGCAGAACGGGCAGCTCGACGGCGCGCTGTTCGGCCGCTACGCATATGTCGGCCTCGCGAGCGATTGGGGCACCGTGAAGCTCGGCCGGCAGGCGACCGAGGCGTTCAACCTGTTCGGCGATCTCGATCCGCTGACGGTCGGCAACTACACGGCCAACATGTGGCCGTACTTCCTCACGCAGGGCCGCGCAAGCAACGCCGTCAGCTACGACGGCACGTTCGGCGGGCTGGACGTCGGCGCGAGCTACGGTTTCGGCGGCGTCGCGGGCAGCCTCGGCGCGAATGCGTACTGGGGCACGCACGTGTCGTACACGCTCGGCGGACTGATGATCGGTGCGACCTACCAGCAGGTGCGTGACCTGAACAGCCGTGCACAGCAGGCCTGGGGCGCGGGCGCACGCTACGCGTTCGGCGCGGCGACGCTGTACGCCGGCTATCTCGGCGGCATCGACCGCACGGGCGTGCTCGACCGGCAACTGCTGAACGCGCCGGGCCGCGACGTGACCTACGGTTCGTTCGCCGACAAGCCGCGCCGCGACGCGATCTTCTACACCGGCGTGAGCGTGAAGGTCACGCCGGCGGTATCGGTGACGGGCGTCGCGTACTACGACGACATCCGCAACGTCAATGGCGTGGCGGGTAACGGCGGCAAGCGCTATACGGGCGTGCTCGAGGCCGAGTACGCGCTGTCAAAGGCGACGCAGGTCTATGCGACGCTCGACTACAACCGGGTGACGGGTGGCGCGTTCACCGAAATGCCCGGACGTGGCAACCAGACGGGCATCGCGGCCGGCCTGCGCCATCTATTCTGAGCACACGGCGTGCGGTGGCCGGTGCGGTCCGGCACCGGCCCGTGCGCCGTCGATGTTTCGACCGGACTGACGCTTTAGAACGAGGTCATTCGATGCAACCAGAAGGACAATTCCAGCACATCGCGGCGCGCGAGCACGGTCTGCGCCGCACGCTTTCCGCACGGCAGATGGCGATGATCGCGATCGGCGGTGCGATCGGCACCGGTCTGTTTCTCGGCAGCGGGTTCGCGATCGGCTTCGCGGGTCCGAGCGTGCTCGTCAGCTACGCGATCGGAGCATTCATCTCGCTGTTGCTGATGGGCTGTCTCGCGGAGATGACGGTCGCGCACCCGACCTCCGGGTCGTTCGGCGCCTACGCCGAACATTACGTGAGCCCGTGGGCCGGGTTTCTCGTGCGCTATGCGTACTGGGCGTGCATCGTGCTCGCGGTCGGCACCGAAGTCACCGCGATCGCGCTGTACATGAAGTACTGGTTCCCGGGCGTGCCGGGCTGGCTGTGGATCGTCGGCTTCTCGGCGCTGCTCGTGTTCGTCAACGCGCGCAGCGTCGACGTGTTCGGTGCGGTCGAATACGGTTTCTCGGTCGTGAAGATCGCGGCGATCGTCGGCTTCATCGTGCTCGGCGCGTATGTCGTCTTCGGCAATCCTGCGCTGGTCGGCGACGGCGCGGCGCGCGCGGGTTTCCATCATTACACCGATCACGGCGGCTTCTTTCCGAAGGGCATGTGGGGGATGTGGGTCGCGGTGATCGTGTCGATCTTCAGCTACCTGAGCATCGAGATGATCGCGGTCGCGGCGGGCGAGGCGGAAGATCCCGAGCGCGCGGTGACGCGCGCGTTCCGCTCGACGATCGTTCGGCTCGTGCTGTTCTACCTCGTCACGCTCGCGCTGATGCTCGCGATCGTGCCATGGACGGCGGCGGGGCGCGACGAGAGCCCGTTCGTGAAGGTGATGGAGGCGATCCACCTGCCGGGCGCGGCCGGGCTGATCAACTTCGTGGTACTGATCGCCGCGCTGTCCGCGATGAACAGCCAGCTCTACATCACGACGCGGATGATGTTCAGCCTGTCGCGCGCGAGCCATGCGCCGAAGGCGCTCGGCGAGGTGAACGCGCGCGGCGTGCCGTTCGGCGCGCTGCTGCTGTCGACGCTCGGCATCGCGCTCGCGACGGTGCTGAGCGTGCTGTATCCGGATGCATCGTTCACGATCATGATGTCGGTGTCGATGTTTGGCGCGCTGTTCACGTGGATGATGATCTTCGTCACGCACTACTGCTTCCGGCGGCGTCGCGCGGCGCTCGGCCTGCCGGCGCCCGCGTTCCGGATGCGCGGCTTTCCGCTGCTGACGCTGCTCGGCGCGGCGCTGATGCTCGCGGTGATGGTGACGACCTACTTCACCGCCGAATTCCACATGACGCTGATCTTCGGCATTCCGTTCCTGATCGCGCTGTCGGTCGTATACGCGGTGTGGTACCGGCGCGCGCAGCCGGTGCTGCAGCCGGACGCGAAGTAGCGGTGCCTGCTCACCCCGCGAGCGCGGGCAGCGCGTCGATCGATGCGCGCACGTAGTCGGCGAAGCGCAGCGCGACCGGTTCGGCGGTGCCGCTGCGCTTCAGTTCCAGCGTGCGCGATTCGAGCGACGCATCCTTCAGCGGCCGGAACGCGAGCCGGTCGCTCTTCACCTGCTGCAGCACGCGCGGCACGAGCGCGATGCCCATCCCGAACTCGATCATCGACAGGATCGTCTGCCACAGCCGCGCCTCGTGCCGGATCAGCGGGCTGAATCCCGCGTTCACGCATTGCGCGATGATCAGGTCATGATAGTGCGGCGCCGCGTCGCGCGGAAACAGGATGAACGGTTCCGCGGCCAGCGTGGCGAGCGCGACCTGCCGGCGCCGCGCGAGCGGATGCGCGGCCGGCAGGCAGCACACGAACGGTTCCGCATAGACGGGCGTCGATTCGACCTCGGGCGGGCAGTGGCCCCAGTGCGCGTAACCGAGATCGATCTGGCCGCGCTGGACCGCCTGCACCTGCGCGTGCGTGTTCATCTCGCTCAGCACGATTTCCACGCCCGGGTAGTCGGCCTCGAAGCGCTGCACCGCATCGGGCAGCCCGCGATACAGCATCGAATGGACGAAGCCGATCCGCAGCCGACCGGCGAGACCGGACGCCGAGCGCACCGTGAGACGCTCGGCCTCGCTCGCCTGCAGCAGCAGCCGACGCGCTTCGCCGAGCAGCACCGCGCCCGCGTTGGTCAGCGCGACCGTCTTGTTGGTGCGTGAAAAGAGCTGCACGCCGAGCGCTTCCTCGAACTTGCGGATATCGAAGCTCAGCGCCGGCTGCGAGATGAACAGGCGCTTCGCCGCGCGCCCGAAATGCAGTTCCTCGGCGACCGCCACGAAGTAACGCAACTGCCGCAGTTCCATGGTGTCTCCTCCCGGCTTCGGCATCGATAAGTGCCGTCTATCGTACCGGACAAATCCTGTATTGGACGCTTATCGATCACGCGCCTAGTCTCTGCGTAACGCCTGGCATCGGCCGCCGCGCCGCCACGATGCGGGCGCCGGCCGGCAGCCGGGCCACCATGGAGACGCATGCATGAACGACACCGCTCGCACGCCGGACGCCGGCGCATCCGGCAACATCCCCGACAGTCGGGGCATCAATTTCTTCACGGCCGATCCCGATCTCGGCGCGTTGCTGAAGCTGCATCTCGGCGCCGCCCAATACGCACGACTCGAACCGCAACTGCATGCACTCGGCGCGCGCGTGTCGGGCGAGCTCGACGAATGGGCGTCGCGCGCGGACAAGCATCCGCCCGTGCTCGAACATCGCAACCGGCGCGGCGAGGCCGTGCAGCGGATCGACAAGGATCCGGCTTATGTCGCGCTCGAACGCGTCGCGTATGCGGAACTCGGGCTCGCGGCGCTGAGCCACCAGCCCCACGCGGTGGCGCCGCTCGTCAAGTACGCGCTGACGTTCCTGTTCGTGCAGGCGGAATTCGGGCTGTGCTGCCCGGTCAGCATGACCGACTCGCTCACGCGCACGCTGCGCCGTTTCGGCGAACCGGCGCTCGTCGAGCACTACCTGCCGAGGCTCGCGTCACGCGATTTCGACACGCTGTTCCAGGGCGCGATGTTCATGACCGAGCAGGCGGCCGGCTCCGACGTCGGCCGCATCGCGACGCGCGCGGTGCGCGAAACGCACGCGCCGGACGAAGCGGTGTGGCGCCTGTACGGCGACAAGTGGTTTTGCTCGAACGCCGACGCCGATCTGGCGATGGTGCTCGCGCGGCCCGATGGCGCGCCGGACGGCATCAAGGGGCTCGCGCTGTTCCTGCTGCCGAAGACGCTGCCGGACGGCACGCGCAACCGCTACCGGATCGTGCGGCTGAAGGACAAGCTCGGCAGCCGGTCGATGGCGAGCGGCGAGATCGCGCTCGAAGGCGCGCAGGCCTACCTGATCGGCGAGATCGGTCGCGGTTTTCACCAGATGGCCGACATGATCAACATGTCGCGGCTGTCGAACGGCGTGCGCGCGGCGGGGCTGATGCGGCGCGCGCTGAACGAGTCGCTGCACGTGGCCGCGCACCGCACGGCGTTCGGCCGGACGCTGATCGAGATGCCGCTGATGCAGCGCCAGTTGATGAAGATGCTGCTGCCCGCCGAGGCCGCGCGTGCGATGTTCATGCAGATCGCGCTGTTGCTGCCGCAGGCGGACGCGGGCGACGAGCAGGCCGCGCGCTGCGTGCGCATCCTGACGCCGCTGATCAAGTTCCGCGCGTGCCGCGATGCGCGCCGCGTGACGGGCGACGCGATGGAGGTGCGCGGCGGCATCGGCTACATCGAGGAATGGAGCGATGCGCGCATCGTGCGCGACGCGCATCTCGGCTCGATCTGGGAAGGCACCAGCAACATCGTCGCGCTCGACGTCGCGCGCGCCGCGCAGCGCGAGCAGGCGCTGGACGCGCTGCGCACGTTCCTCGGCGACCGGCTCGGCGCGGCGCCGCTGCCCGACGCGAGTCGCGCGGCGCTGCGGCGCATTCTCGCGCGCGCCTGCGATGCGCTTGCCCGGGTTGCGGCGGCAGGCGACGACGCGTGCGTGCGGCAGGCCGCGTCGGCGCTGTACTACGCGAGCGCGGCCGTGCTGATGGCGTGCGAGGGCGTGCGGCTCGCACCCGATTACCGGCGCCTCGCGCTTGCGCACCTGATCGTGCGTCACAAGCTGCTGCCGGTCGATCCGTTCGCGCCGGCGTCGCGCGACGACGAAGCGATGGCGTTCGACGCGCTGGTGCGCGGCACGCCGGTGCCGCTCGACATGGCGCTCGACCTGCTGCCGGAGGTCGAACGATGAACGTGACGAACGCGACTAACCCGACGAAAGCGACACGCGGCGCCCTGGACGGCCTGAAGGTCGTCGACCTGAGCCGCGTGCTCGGCGGCCCGTACTGCACGCAGGCGCTCGCCGACCACGGCGCGACGGTGATCAAGATCGAGCCGCCGGACGGCGACGAGACGCGGGGCTGGGGGCCGCCGTTCCTCGGCGACACCGCGTGGTATTTCATGGGCGTGAACCGCAACAAGGAAGGGCTCGCGCTCGACCTGTCCCGCGACGAAGGGCGCGCGATCCTGTGGCGCCTGCTCGCCGATGCCGACGTGCTCGTCGAGAACTTCAAGCCCGGCACGCTCGCGCGCTGGGGGATGGACTACGCGCGCGACCTGCGGCCGCGCTTCCCGCGCCTGATCCACTGCGCGGTGACCGGCTTCGGCGCAGACGGTCCGCTCGGCGGGCTGCCCGGCTACGACGCGGTGATCCAGGCGATGGCCGGGCTGATGAGCGTCAACGGCGAGCGCGACGGCGACGCGATGCGCATCGGGTTGCCGATCGTCGACATGGTCACGGGGCTCAACGCGCTTGCCGGCATCCTTCTCGCGCTCGCGGAGCGCGAGAAGAGCGGGCAGGGCCAGTCGATCGACATCGCGCTGTACGACTGCGGCGTGTCGCTGCTGCATCCGCACCTGCCGAACTTCTTCGGCTCGGGGCGCGTGCCCGAGCGGAGCGGCAACGCGCATCCGAACATCGCGCCGTACGATAGCTACCGCACGGCGACGGTGCCGATCTTCCTCGCCGTCGGCAACGACCGGCAGTTCGCACGGCTCGTCGCGCATCTCGGTGCGCCGGCGCTCGCCGGCGATCCGCGCTTCGTCGACAACCGCAGCCGCTGCGCGCACCGGCCCGAGCTGAAGGCCGAGCTCGAGGCGCGGCTCGCCGCCCATCCGTGCGAGCCGCTCGCGCGCGACCTGATGGCGGCGGGCGTGCCGTGCGGGCCGGTGCGCACGGTCGCCGATGTCGCGCGTGACCCGCATGCGCTGCACCGCGAGCTGTTTGTCGAGATCGGCGTATATCGCGGCACCGCATCGCCGGTGAAGCTGTCGCGCACGCCGGCGACCTATCGCTCGCCGCCACCGGCGCTCGGCCGCGACACGCGCGCGGTGCTCGATCGCCTCGGCGTCGATCCCGCGCTCCAGCGGCAACTGCTCGACGCCGGTGTGCTGAAGGTCGCGCCCGATGAGACGTAACGTGATTGGCCGACGGGGTCCGCGGGTGAGCATCCGCGGCCGAGGAAGCAGCAGGCAAAGCAGCAGAACGTAAAACCGTAAAGCAACCCCGCCAGCCGGCGGCGCAAGGCCGGCCATCCGGCAAGGCGCGCGACAGTCGCGCCGCCGATCACGAACATGGAGACATCGATGAGCCGTCCGCAATCCCCGTCCGCCGCGCCAAGGCCCGGCCGCGCCGCTCTCGCGGCCTTCGTCGGCACCACGATCGAGTGGTACGACTTCTATATCTACGGCACCGCCGCCGCGCTCGTGTTCGGCAAGGTGTTCTTTTCCAGCACGATGGATCCCGGCGTCGCGACGCTGCTCGCGTTCGTCACGTTCTGGGCCGGTTTCGCCGCGCGGCCGCTCGGCGGGATCGTGTTCGGGCATCTCGGCGATCGTGTTGGCCGCAAGACCGCGCTCGTGATCACGCTGATCATGATGGGCCTTGCCACGACCGGCATCGGCCTGTTGCCCGGCTATGCGTCGATCGGCGTGTGGGCGCCCGCGGGCCTCGTCGTGCTGCGCGTGCTGCAGGGCATCGCGGTGGGCGGCGAGTGGGGCGGTGCGGTGCTGATCGCAAGCGAGAACGCGCCGAAGCACCGCAGCATCCTGTATGCGGCATTCGCTCAGCAGGGCTCGCCCACCGGCAACCTGCTCGCGACGATCGCCTTCTTCGCGTTGAGCGCGTTGCCGACGCCGTCGTTCCTGATGTGGGGCTGGCGCATTCCGTTCCTGCTGTCGGCGGTGCTCGTGATCATCGGGATGGTGATCCGGCTGCGGCTCGAGGAATCGCTCGACATGCAGCGCGTGCTCGCGCGCAAGCGGACGGTGAAGCTGCCGCTGCGCGACGTCGTGCGCGACCACTGGCTCGTCGTGCTGCTCGCGGCCGGCACGCTGCCGGTGATCAACGTCACGTATTTCCGCAGCACGTTCGCGCTGTCATGGGCGACCAAGGAGCTCGGCTACGCGCAGGGCACGTTCCTCGGCATCCTGTCGATCTCGCTCGTCGTGCAGTTCCTGATGCAGCCGATCGGCGCGTGGTTCGTGTCGAAGATCGACATGCGCCGCGCGATGTGCTGGATCCTGATTCCCGAGATCGTGTTGATGCCGGTGATGTTCCATGCGCTCGCGACGCGCTCGTACTGGGTCGCCGTCGTGGGAATGTGCATCTCGACGATCCCGTCGGCGATGTTCTACGGTGCGGTCGGCGGCGTGCTCGCGCGCGTGTTTCCGGCCAACATCCGCTATACGGGCCTGTCGCTCGCGTATCAGTTGAGCGCGCTCGTCGTCGGCGGCGGCACGCCGGTGCTCGCGCAGGCGATCCTGAACGCAACCGGCAGCATCGTCGGCGTCGCGATCGCGTCGGGGCTGTATGCGCTCGTGTCGCTCGCCTGCATGCTCGCGCTGCTCAATCGCACCGGCTACCGTGCGGATGAGCTGTCGAGCGCCGAGCGCAGCGATGCAGCCGAATGGGGCACCGCAAGCGCGAGTGTCGACGCCGCGGCCGCGCAGCCGGACGAGCGCGGCGCGTTGAAACCGGCGGGGCAGGCCGGCGCGACCTGACCTGGCGGCATCGCATGCGCCGGGCCGCCTCGCATCGGCTCGATTGCGCGCCCCCAAAAGCAAACGGCACCGTGCGATGCACGGTGCCGTTTGCGTTGCGTTGCTTCGCGCGAGGCCGGCACGGCCGGCCCGCGCGATGCTCAGCCTTCCGTCGGCGGCACGAAGCCGGACGCCTGGTCCGCGCCGTCGCCGAAGAAGTACTTCTCGGTCTGCTTCATCAGGTACTGGCGCGCGCGCGGGTCGGCCATGTTCAGGCGGTTCTCGTTGATCAGCATCGTCTGCTGCTTGAGCCAGCCTTGCCACGCTTCCTTCGACACGCTTTCGTAAATGCGCTTGCCGAGTTCGCCCGGCAGCGGCGGGAAATCGAGAGCCTCGGCTTCCTTGCCGAGCTTCGCGCATTGAATCATTCGAGCCATCGTGTACTTCTCCTGTAATCGGACTGGGGGAGGGCAGTCGTGCCTGCGCTCAGAGCTGCTTCATCAGCACGAGCGACTTGCGCTGCCAGTTATAGAGTTTGCGGCGGTCTTCCGGCAGGTCGTCGACGCTGACCTTGACGAAACCGCGCTTGAGGAACCAGTGCTCGGTGCGCGTCGTGAGCACGAAGATATGCGTGAGGCCGCGCGCGCGGGCGCGCTGCTCGATGCGCTTGAGCAGGCGTTCGCCGTCGCCCGAGCCCTGCGCTTCCGGCGCGACCGTCAGGCACGCCATCTCGCCGATCTTTTCCTGCTGGTACGGATACAGCGCCGCGCAGCCGAACAGCACGCCATCGTGCTCGATCACCGAGAAGTGGTCGATGTCGCGTTCGATCTGGTGGCGGCCGCGCCGCACCAGCGTGCCGTCCGACTCGAGCGGCTCGATCAGCGACAGGATGCCGCCGACGTCGTCCGGCGTCGCTTCGCGCAGGCTCTCGAGATTCTCGTACGAGATCATCGTGCCGACGCCGTCGTGCAGGAACAGTTCGAGCAGCATGCTGCCGTCGAGCGATTGCGGGATCAGGTGGGCACGGGTCACGCCGCCGCGGCACGCGCGGATCGAATGCTTCAGGAAGAACGCGTCGTCGCCCTGGACGTTGCCGGAATCGAGCAGCTCGGCGGCCGCGTCGAGCGACATTTCACGGACCAGCGCGCCTTCGTCGTCGACGATGCCGGGCGCCTCGGTCAGGAAGATGATCTTGTCGGCGCGCAGCGCGATCGCGGCCGCCGACGCGACGTCTTCCATCGACAGATTGAACGCTTCGCCGGTCGGCGAGAAACCGAGCGGCGACAGCAGCACGAGCTTGCGGCTCGCGAGCGAATGACGGATCGATTCGGCGTCGATCTTGCGCACGATGCCCGTGTGCGCGAAATCGACCCCGTCGAGAATCCCCACCGGCCGTGCGGTCACGAAGTTGCCGGACACGACGCTGATGTGCGCGTGCGCCATCGGCGAGTTCGGCAGACCCTGGCTGATCGCGGCCTCGATGTCGAGACGCACTTCGCCGGCCGCTTCCTTCGCGGATTCGAGCGCGCGCGCATCGGTGATGCGCAGCCCGTGCGAAAACTCGGATTCGACACCATGCAGGCTCAGCTGCTCCTCGACCTGCGGGCGCGAGCCGTGCACCAGCACGATCTGGATGCCCATCGCCTGCAGCAGCGCGATGTCGGACACGAGCGCGTTCAGGAGTCCCTGCTGCACCACCTCGCCGCCGAACCCCACGACGAACGTGCTGTTGCGGAACTTGTGGATATAGGGCGCGACGGAGCGCATCCAGTCGACGAACTGCGCGTGGCTGGCGGCCGAATCGTCGGCAGCCGGCGGCGTCGCGGCGCCGGTCTGGGCGGGAGGGAGGTCGGTTTGGGAATTCATGGGCGGGATTATAATGCGCCCCCATGTCGAATGTACCTAAAAGTCCCGCGCCGACGCGGGCCAAAGCGCCGTCGGCCCGGCACCCCGATGGTGCGGCCGATGCGCGTGAGCAGCAAGGCCAGCCGCAGCAACAGCCGCCGCGCCAGCCGCAGCAACAGCAGGCCGGCAAGCCGCCGCGCGGGCCGCGCGGTGAAGAGCGGCGCGGCGACGCGCGCCAGCCGGCCGCGGCGACGGACGCACCGCGGGCCGCGGATGCGCGCACCCCGCGCCGCGAGCGTGCGCCGCGCGCGGCCGTCGCCCCGAATCCCGTTCCGCCGATCACGTATCCCGAAAGCCTGCCCGTATCGGGCAAGCGCGACGAAATCGCGCGCGCGATCGCCGATCATCAGGTCGTCATCGTCTGCGGCGAAACGGGTTCGGGCAAGACCACCCAGCTGCCGAAGATCTGTCTCGATCTCGGCCGCGGCCTCGGCGCCGGCGGCACGGGCCTGATCGGCCATACGCAGCCGCGGCGCCTGGCCGCATCGTCGACCGGCCGGCGGATCGCCGAGGAACTCGGCACGCCGTTCGGCGAGGTGGTCGGCTACAAGGTGCGCTTTACCGACAATCTCGCGCCGGGCGCGTCCGTGAAGCTGATGACGGACGGCATCCTGCTCGCCGAGACGCAGACCGACCCACTGCTGAAGGCGTACGACACGCTGATCATCGACGAGGCGCACGAGCGCAGCCTGAACATCGACTTCCTGCTCGGCTACCTGAAGGAAATCCTGCCGAGGCGGCCGGACCTGAAGCTGATCGTCACGTCCGCGACGATCGACGCCGACCGCTTCGCGCGCCATTTCGGCAGCGACGCCCGTCCGGCGCCGGTGATCGAGGTGAGCGGGCGGCTGTATCCGGTCGAGATGCGCTACCGCCCGGTGGCCGAGGATCGCCCGGCCGTGAAGAACGCCGAGGGCACGGGCGGCCGCGACCGCGTGAAGACCGCGCGCGAGGCCGAACGCGACCTGATGGACGCGATCGTCGACGCGGTCGACGAACTGTGCCGCGAAGGCCCCGGCGACGTGCTGGTGTTCCTGCCCGGCGAGCGCGAGATTCGCGAAGCGGCCGAGGCGCTGCGCAAGCACCATCCGCCGCATACCGAGATCCTGCCGCTGTTCGCGCGACTCTCGGCGGCCGACCAGGACAAGGTGTTCAAGGCGTCGAACGCGCGCCGCATCGTGCTCGCGACCAACGTGGCCGAAACGTCGCTGACAGTGCCGGGCATCCGCTACGTCGTCGACACCGGTCTCGCGCGCGTGAAGCGCTATTCGTACCGGAACAAGGTCGAGCAGCTGCAGGTGGAGTCGATCTCGCAGGCCGCCGCGAATCAGCGCGCGGGTCGCTGCGGCCGGGTGGCCGATGGCGTCTGCATCCGCTTGTACGAGGAAAGCGACTACCAGGCGCGCGCACGCTTCACCGATCCGGAAATCCTGCGCTCGTCGCTCGCGTCGGTGATTCTGCGGATGAAGTCGCTGCACCTGACCGAGATCGAATCGTTCCCGTTCCTCGAGCCGCCGCCCGGCCGCGCGATCGCGGACGGCTACCAGTTGCTCAACGAACTCGGCGCGGTCGACGACGACAACGCGCTGACCCCGCTCGGCCGCGAGCTCGCGCGGCTGCCGCTCGATCCGCGCGTCGGCCGGATGATCCTCGCCGCGCGCGACCAGCAGTCGCTGCGCGAGGTGCTGATCATCGCCAGCGCGCTGTCCGTGCAGGACCCGCGGGACCGTCCGATCGAAGCGCAGGAGCAGGCCGACCAGGCGCACCGCCGGTTCGCCGACGAGCGCTCCGAATTCCTGCAGTGGCTGAAGATCTGGGCGTGGTTCGAAGAGGCCGTCGCGCACAAGAAATCGAACCGTCAGCTGATCGACGCGTGCCGGCAGAACTTCCTGTCGCACCTGCGGCTGCGCGAATGGCGCGACGTCCATTCGCAATTGCTGACGGTCGTGCGCGAGCATGGCTGGCGGCTCAACGAAGTCGAGGCGACCCACGAGCAGATCCATCTGGCCCTGTTGACGGGCCTGCTCGGCAACCTCGGCATGAAGGCCGATGACGATCCGCACTATCTCGGCGCGCGCGGGATCAAGTTCTACCTGTGGCCGGGCTCCGCGCTCGCGAAGAAGGCCGGCCGCTGGGTGATGGCGGCCGAACTCGTCGAGACGAGCCGGCTGTACGCGCGCTGCCTCGCGAAGATCGAGCCGGAGTGGATCGAGAAGGTCGGCGCACACCTGCTGAAGAAGTCGCTGTCGGAGCCGCACTGGGAAAAGCGCCCCGCGCAGGTCAGCGCGTTCGAGCGCGCGACGCTGTACGGGCTGCCGATCTACCACCGCCGGCGCGTCGCGTTCGGCCGGCAGGATCCGGCGCGCGCGCGCGAGCTGTTCATCCGCGGCGCGCTGGTCGAGGGCGAGTTCGACACGAAGCTGCCGTTCTTCGCGCACAACCGTAAGCTGCTCGCCGACATCGAGCAGCTTGAGCACAAGTCGCGCCGGCAGGACGTGTTGGTCGACGACGAACTGATCTACGCGTACTACGACCAGGCGATTCCGGAGGGCATCCACACGGGCGCCGCGTTCGAGCGCTGGTATCGCGACGAGGTGAGCAAGGGTGGCCGGGCGGAGGACAACCAGCGGCTGCTGTACCTGTCGCGCGACGACCTGATGCGCCACGAGGCGGCCGGCGTGACGACCGAGCTGTTCCCGAAGCGCGCGACGATGGCCGGCGTCGAGATGGCGCTCACGTACCACTTCGAGCCCGGTACGCCGCGCGACGGCGTGACGCTCGCGGTGCCGCTGTATGCGCTGAACCAGGTCGACGCGCGCCGCTGCGAATGGCTCGTGCCGGGGATGCTGAAGGAGAAGGTGCAGCTGCTCTTGAAGTCGCTGCCGCAGAAGCTGCGCCGGCACTGCGTGCCGCTGCCCGAATACGCGGCCGGCTTCGTCGAGCGCATGGGGCGCGAGCGCTTCGGCGCGGGCGGCCTCGTCGAGGCGTTGATCGCCGACGTGCGCGGCGAGACGCAGGTCGCGATGAAGACGGCCGATTTCAAGCTCGAGACGCTGCCCGCGCACCTGTTCATGAACTTCAAGGTGATCGACGAGCACGGCCGCCAGCTCGCGATGGGGCGCAATCTCGCGCAGCTGCGGCAGGAGCTGGGCGCGCAGGCGCAGCAGCAGTTCCAGAAGATCGCGGCGGCGTCGACGATCGCGCCCGGCGGCGAGGCTGGCGCGGGCGACGCGGGCAATGCTGGCGACACGTCGGCACCCGCTGCCGCACCGGGTTCGACGGCGAAGGGCGGCAAGGCCGGCAAGGGCGCCGCGCCGCACACGGGTGTCGCGGCGGAAGCCGGCGCGACCGCGCTGTACGAGAACCTGACGACATGGAACTTCGGCAAGCTCCCCGAGCTGCTGGAGATCCGCCGGCGCGGCCAGACGCTGTACGGCTATCCGGCGCTTGTCGATCGCGGCACGCATTGCGACGTCGAGGTGTTCGACTCGCCGGAGGAGGCCGCGCGGATTCACCGGGCCGGCCTGCGGCGGCTGTTCGCGCTGCAACTGAAGGAGCCGATCAAGTTCCTCGAGAAGAACCTGCCGGGGCTGCGCGAGATGGCGATGCAGTACATGTCGCTCGGCACGCAGGACGAGCTGCGCGACCAGCTGATCGACACGGCGCTCGACCGCGCGTGCCTGCAGGATCCGCTGCCCGACGACGACGCGAGCTTCCATGCGCGCCGCGACGAGGGCCGGAGCCGCCTGAACCTGCTCGCGCAGGAGATCGCGCGGCTCGTCGGGCAGATCCTCGCCGAATATGCCGGGCTCGTGAAGAAGCTCGCGCAGGCGAAGCCGTTCGCGCAGGCCCACGCGGATCTCCAGCAGCAGCTCGCGGCGCTGGTCGGCAAGCGCTTCGTGATCGACACGCCTTACACGCAGCTTGCGCACTTCCCACGCTATCTGAAAGGCATCGCGTTGCGGATCGACAAGCTGAAGGCCGACCCGGCGCGCGACGCGAAGCAGTCCGCCGAGCTGCTGCCGCTCGTGCAGCAGTACCAGCGCGCGGTGTCGCAGCGCGGCGGCGTCGCCGATCCGCGGCTCGCGGAATTCCGCTGGTTGCTGGAGGAATTGCGAATTTCGCTGTTCGCGCAGGAACTGCGCACGCCGATGCCTGTCTCTGTCAAGCGTCTGCACAAGGTGTGGGAGTCGATGCAGCGCTAGCGTACCAGCGGGCGCCGCGGGCCCGCGCCGGCTGCCGCCCCGTGGCGCCTGCCGCGGTCGGCCGCCCGGCCGCCGCGGCGTGCGTCAATGTGGCGCAACCCGGGCTTGCGTCAACCGGCGGGGCCGGTCGAACGTTCTACAATGACTGCTGTTCCACGACGTGAGTCTTCATGCGCACTTTCCTTTCCCTCGGCCGCGCACTCGCGCTGGCCGCCGCCGTGCTGGCGCCGGCCGCACACGCGAATAACGTGATCATCCTCAACTCGGCCGAAGCGACGCTTTCCCTGATCGACCAGCAGACTCGCGAGGTCGTCTCCACGCTGCCGACCGGCAAGGAGCCGCACCATCTGATGGCGACGCCCGACAATTCGTCGCTGATCGTCGCCAATTCGATCTCGAACAGCCTGATGTTCCTCGATCCGAAGACGGGCAAGCTGCAGCGCACCGTCGAGGGGATCGACGATCCGTACCAGCTCGGCTTCTCGCCCGACCGCAAGTGGTTTGCGGCGGCGGGGCTGCGGCTCGACCGCGTCGACATCTACAGCTACGACGGCCACGACGTGCACCTCGCGAAGCGCGTGCCGCTGGCGGTGATGCCGAGCCACCTCGCGTTCACGAAGGACAGCAAGACGCTGCTCGTGTCGCTGCAGGTGTCCGGCGAGATCGCGGCGATCGACCTGCCGACGCAGACGGTCAAGTGGAAGATGAAGGTCGGCAAGGTGCCGGCCGGCCTGTGGCTCACGCCGGACGACAAGTTCCTGCTGGTCGGGATGACCGGCGCGGATTACGTCGCGGTCGTCGACTGGCGCAACCAGAAGGTCGTCAAGCAGATCTACACGGGCAAGGGCGCGCACAACTTCCGCTCGCTCGCCGACGGCTCGCACGTCGCCGTCACGAACCGGGTCGCGAACACGATCAGCATCCTCGACGAGAACACGCTCACCAACGTCGGCGACATCACCGGCCTGCTGCCGGGGCCGGACGACATGGAGTTGTCGGCCGACAAGAAGACGCTGTGGGTGACGTTCCGCTTCGCGAAGAAGGTCGGTATCATCGATCTGGCATCGCGCAAGCTGGTGCAGACGATCGCCGTCGGCCGTTCGCCGCACGGGATCTACTTCTACGACCGCGCGCCGTGGAAGGCTGCGAACGGCGCGTGACGGGCGGAGGCGAACGATGCTGCACCTGATCGATGCGTTCGTGTCGGACATCCAGACCTGGCTGTACGTCGACGTCGTGCAGCCGCTCCTCTTCAAGTTCAACCTGATGGACTATGACGAGGACACCTACGACGCACTGTACTGGGTGATCATCGGCGCGCTCCAGATGGTGCTGATGTTCGCGCTGCTGCGCCCGCTCGAGGCGCTCGCGCCCGTCGAGCGCTGGAAGAACCGCCGCGCGGTGCGGGTCGACGTGATCTACACGGCGATCTCGAAGCTCGGCATCTATGCGCTGTTCTTCTTCTTCGCGCTGCAGCCGGTGTTCGACCAGTTCCAGTCGTGGCTGCGCCTGCACGGCATCGCGAACTTCAACCTCGACTATCTGTGGCCCGGCGTGACCTCGCAGCCGATCGTCGCGTTCGCGATCTACCTCGTCGTGCTCGACTTCGCCGGCTACTGGTATCACCGCTGGCAGCACAAGTTCGGCATCTGGTGGGAGCTGCATGCGGTCCATCACAGCCAGCGGCAGATGTCGCTGTGGTGCGACGACCGCAACCATCTGCTCGACGACGTGCTCCAGTCGTGCTTCTTCGCGGCGATCGCGCTCGTGATCGGCGTGACGCCGTCGCAGTTCGTCGTGCTGACCGCGGTCACCAACTTCCTGCAGAGCATCCAGCATACGAATGCGCGACTGTCGTTCGGCCGGCTCGGCGAGCGCCTGCTCGTGAGCCCGACCTTCCACCGGCGTCACCACGCGGTCGGCTACGGCCATGAAGGCACCAAGTACGGCTGCAACTTCGGCGTGCTGTTCCCGTGGTGGGACGTGATGTTCGGCACCGCGTCGTGGAACCGCACGGTCGAGCCGACCGGCATTCGCGAGCAGATCGACGGCGTGTCCTACGGCGACGGCTTCTGGGCGCAGCACGGCCTCGCGTTCGTGCGGATCTTCCGGCGCCTCGTTCCCGCGAAGCGCGGCGCGGCGTCGGCCTGAGCTCGTCACCGTCCCGTTGAACCGCTTCCCCACACGGCCCGCATGCGCTTTGGCGCATGCGGGCCGTGTGGTTTATCCTTTCCCCGTTTTTCTCCGTCGATACAGGTTCGCATGAACGACTTGCTGCGCTCCTTCATCCGGGCGCTCGCCAGCGCGCTGCACCCGCGCATGCTGTGGCTGACCCTGATGCCGTTCGTCGTCTCGGCGCTGCTGTGGGGCGTGTTGCTGTGGTTCTCGTGGCAGACGCTGATCGATGCCGCGCGCGGCGCGCTCGACGGCTTCGTGCTGACCGCCGCGCTGTACCGCGCGTTCGACGCGATCGGGATGTCGCAGCTGCATGCGGTCGTCGCGCCGTTCGTCGTCGTGTCGCTCGCGATTCCGCTGATCGTGCTGACCGTGCTGCTGCTGATCGCGACGATCTCGATGCCGGTCGTGATCAAGCATCTGTCGAACCGCCAGTTCGCCGCGCTCGAGGCGAAGCGGGGCGGCACCTTCGTCGGCAGCGTGGTCAATTCGCTCGGCGCGGCGATCGTCGGCGTCGTGCTGCTCGTCGTCACGATTCCCTTGTGGCTGATTCCGCCGTTCTTCGCGCTGCTGCCGCCCGTGATCTGGGGCTGGCTCACGTACCGCGTGATGACCTACGACGCGCTCGCGCAGCACGCGAGCCGCGACGAGCGCCGCGCGCTCGTGCGGCAGCATCGCTGGCCGCTGATCGGCATCGGCGTCGCGACCGGGCTGCTCGGCACCGTGCCGACCTTCGTGTGGGTGTCGTCGGTCTGGATGATGGTGCTGTTTCCGTTCGTGGCGGCGGCCATGATCTGGGTTTACGCTTTCATCCTGGTCTTCTCGGCGCTGTGGTTCGGGCACTATTGCCTGCGCGCGCTGGACGACCTGCGCGCGAGCTCGCGCGCCACCGCAATCGACATGGGGCAGGCATGAGCATCGGCATCATCATCATCGGCGACGAAATCCTTTCAGGCCGCCGGCAGGACAAGCATCTGGCGAAGGTCATCGAGCTGCTCGGCGCGCGCGGTCTCGCGCTCGACTGGGCCGAATACGTCGGCGATGATCCGGCGCGGATCACCGCGACGCTCGCTCGCGCGAGCGCGTCCGGCGACATCGTGTTTTGCACGGGCGGGATCGGCGCGACGCCGGACGACCATACGCGCCAGTGCGCCGCCGCCGCGCTCGGCGTGCCGCTCGCGCTGCATCCAGAAGCGAAGGCGCTGATTTCGGAGCGCATCCGCGAGACGCATACTGATCCGGCCACGCCGGTCGACTTCGATTCGCCGGAAAACCGGCACCGCTTCAACATGGGCGTGTTTCCGGTGGGCGCGACGATCATCCCGAACGGCTATAACCGGATTCCCGGTTTCTCGGTCGGCGAGCTCCATTTCGTGCCCGGCTTCCCGGTGATGGCATGGCCGATGATCGAATGGGTGCTCGATACGAAGTACCAGCATCTCCATCATGTGACGCCGCACGCGGAGCGCTCGCTGTTCGTGTTCGAACTGCCCGAATCGACGTTGACGCCGCTGATGGAGAGCATCGAGCGCGACTTCCCCGGCGTGCGCGTCTTCAGCCTGCCGAGCGTGGGCGACGCGGAGCGCGGCGGCATCTATGCGCGCCGGCATATCGATCTCGGCGTGAAGGGCGAACCGGAAGCGGTCGCGGCCGCGTTCGTGAAGCTGCGCGAAGGCGTGCATCTGCTCGGCGGCGACGTCGTCGAGCCGGATGCGCCGCGCGCCTGAGCGGCCCGCGATTCTTCACGCAAAACGGGCCGCGCAAAAACCACGGGCCGCGCAACGCGGCCCGTCATCGGGATGTCATCGCCCGGCTCGACGATGTGGCAGTCGGGCGTGCCTGAACGGATGCGCGCTCAGGCGCCGATCCACGGCAGTTTCCGGAAGCACCAGCCGTCGACCGTCTTGCGGTGGCCTTCGCCGTCCTTGCCGCCTTCGAAGCCTTCGAGCAGGTCGAACGCCTTCGTGAAGCCGGCCTGCGCCGACGCGACCGCGGCGAGCTTCGAGCGCGCGGCGCTGCGGCACAGGAACAGGATGGGCGTATCGGCCGGAAGGGCCGCCTTCAGTTCGTTGACGAATTCGGCGTTCGGCACGCCGCCCGGGTAGCGCGTCCATTCGAGGTGCAGGTACTGGCCGTCGCCGACGAGCGGGCGGCCGACCCAGTCGAGCTCGGCGCGGGTGCGCACGTCGACGAGGCGCGCCGACGGGTCGAGCTGCAGCAGTTCGAATGCCTCGACCGGCAGCAGCGCGCCGGCATAGTTGAGCGCGCCTTGGGTGCGGCGTTCTTCGGCCTTCGCGTAAAGCTGATCGAGCGTACTCATGGCAGGAGGTCTCCGTATGGTTCGGTCAAACGAACATTTTAGCGCGGCGCCGCCGCGCGGATGTGCGCGTGGCCTGCCGCGCATGCACCGCCCCGTGCTCCCCAAAAGAGTGCAGAATGGTGCACATGCACCACAATGATTCGGCCGCGCATGTGCCCTCCGGAGATTGCACCATTTAAGTGCGATTGTCCGGCCCCCGGTGCGGCGCCCGGCCCCGGAATCGCGCAGCAGGGCCCCGCAGTGGCGCGGGCTGGCGCGATTCATGTCGCTTCTGTGTATGGCTGGCACGGATGCTGCTATATAGAATTCGGTCGACCCGGGGCGCGCTGCGCCAAAGCCAGACTCCGGGCAGCTCGGTAAACGAGGCGGTTCCCAGTCCGCCGGAATTGTTCAATCAGGAGAAGAGGTTATGAGTAAAACCGTCGCCGACGTCATGCAGCTCGTGAAGGACGAGGACGTCAAGTTTGTCGATTTCCGCTTCACGGATACGCGCGGCAAGGAACAGCACGTGTCGGTGCCGGTTTCGGCGTTTGACGAAGACAAGTTCGAAAGCGGCCATGCATTCGACGGCTCGTCGATCGCCGGCTGGAAGGGCATCGAGGCGTCGGACATGCTGCTCATGCCGGACCCGAGCGCTGCCTTCGTCGACCCGTTCTATGAAGAGTCGACCCTCGTGCTGACCTGCGACGTGGTCGAACCGGCCGATGGCAAGGGCTACGAGCGCGATCCGCGTTCGCTCGCGAAACGCGGCGAAGCGTACCTGAAGAGCACGGGCATCGGCGACACGGCCTACTTCGGTCCGGAACCGGAATTCTTCATTTTCGACTCGGTCCAGTGGAACACGGACATGTCGGGCTGCTTCGTGAAGATCAACTCCGAAGAAGCACCGTGGTCGGCAGGCAAGGAATTCGAAGGCGGCAACACGGGCCACCGTCCGGGCACGAAGGGCGGCTACTTCCCGGTCGCGCCGGTCGACACGTTCCAGGACATGCGTTCGGAAATGTGCCTGCTGCTCGAACAGCTCGGCATCCCGGTCGAAGTGCACCACCACGAAGTGGCGGGCCAGGGCCAGAACGAAATCGGCACGAAGTTCTCGACGCTGGTTCAGCGCGCCGACTGGACGCAATGGTCGAAGTACATCATCCATAACGTCGCGCACTCGTACGGCAAGACGGCGACGTTCATGCCGAAGCCGGTCGTCGGCGACAACGGTTCGGGCATGCACGTTCACCAGTCGATCTGGAAGGACGGCCAGAACCTGTTCGCAGGCAACGGCTATGCCGGCCTGTCGGAACTGGCGCTGTTCTACATCGGCGGCATCATCAAGCACGCCCGTGCGCTGAACGCGATCACGAACCCGACGACGAACTCGTACAAGCGTCTGGTCCCGCACTTCGAAGCCCCGGTCAAGCTCGCTTACTCGGCGCGTAACCGTTCGGCATCGATCCGCATTCCGCACGTGTCGAACCCGAAGGGTCGCCGTATCGAAACGCGCTTCCCGGATCCGATGGCGAACCCGTATCTGTGCTTCACGGCGCTGATGATGGCCGGCCTCGACGGGATCCAGAACAAGATCCATCCGGGCGAAGCCGCGGACAAGAACCTGTACGACCTGCCGCCGGAAGAGGATGCAAAGATCCCGACCGTCTGCGCGGGCCTCGACCAGGCACTGGAAGCGCTCGACAAGGATCGCGAGTTCCTGACGCGCGGCGGCGTGTTCACCGACAGCATGCTCGATGCGTACCTCGCGCTGAAGGAGCAGGAGCTGGCGAAGTTCCGCATGACGACGCATCCGATCGAGTTCGAGATGTACTACTCGCTGTAATCGGCGATGGCGCTTCGAGTGAGCGCCGTCATGCCGGTTCGTTCCCGTCGCGCGGCTAGCGGCGGGAACCGCGGAGTCTGAAAGGGGACGGCGTCCAGCCGTCCCTTTTTTGTTCCGCCAATTTTCATGTTCCCACCCGGTGAGGCGCGACGATACGCAAGATGGCTCTGAAAAATCTGATCAAGGCGAAGACGGGGCAGCCCGAGCGACTGACGGAAGACGAGCGGCTCGCGCGCTCGGGCCTGCTTGCGGGGCTGGAAGCACTGCCGACGGTCGTGATCGTGCTCGACCGCAAGACGCTCAGGGTTGCGTTCGCGAACCCGTCCGCGGAGGCGATGCTCGACATCTCGCGGCGGCAGCTCGCGCAGCGGCCGTGGGGCGAGATTTTTCCGAACGCGAACGAGCTCGCGGCGACGATCACCGCGATCGGCCAGCAGCGCTTTCACGCGACGCATCTCGACACGGTGCTCGACCGGCCCGGCCACGAGGCGCTGCACGTGCATGCGATCGTCGGCTTCCTCGAGACCGCGCCCGATTTCGTGCTCGTCGAACTGTTCGAGAACGAACGGCAGTCGCGCACGGATCGCGAGGAACGGATCCACGACCTGACCGCGGTCAACAAGCAGTTGATCCGCAATCTCGCGCACGAGATCAAGAACCCGCTCGGCGGCATTCGCGGCGCAGCCCAGCTGCTCGAATTCGAGCTGAGCGAGCGCGAGCGCGGCGAGCTGCGCGAATACACGCAGGTGATCATCAAGGAGTCCGACCGCCTGCAGACGCTCGTCGACCGCTTGCTGGAGCCGCACCGGCATCCGCACATCGTCGGCGACGTGAACATTCATGAAGTGTGCGAACGCGTGCGCGCGGTGATGCTCGCGGAATTTCCGCGCGGGCTCACGATCGAGCGCGACTACGACGTCAGCGTGCCCGACCTGCGCGGCGACAAGGAGCAACTGATCCAGGCGCTGCTGAACATCGTGCGCAACGCGGCACAGGCGCTGCGCGAACGGATCGCGCAGGGCGACGCGAAGATCGAGCTGCGCACGCGCGTCGCGCGCAAGGTGACGGTCGCGAAGCGCCTGTACAAGTTGGCACTGGACTTGCATGTAGTCGACAACGGGCCCGGCATTCCGGAAGAGATCCGTGACCGGATCTTCTATCCGCTCGTGTCCGGGCGCGACGACGGCAGCGGCCTTGGCCTCACGCTCGCGCAGACCTTCGTGCAGCAGCACGACGGGATGATCGAGGTCGAGAGCCGGCCGGGACGTACCGAATTTCAGATCCTGCTGCCGCTCGACCATTGAGCGGCGGTATGGCGATTCACCGGATTCACCAATACTGACCGACCTATGAAGCCGATCTGGATAGTAGACGACGACCAATCGATCCGCTGGGTGCTCGAAAAGGCACTCGCCCGGGACAGCTTCGCGACGAAGAGCTTCGCGAACGTGCGCGACGCGCTGGCCGCGCT
Organism: Burkholderia sp. SIMBA_051; assembly: GCF_046534915.1. Taxonomy (NCBI): domain Bacteria; kingdom Pseudomonadati; phylum Pseudomonadota; class Betaproteobacteria; order Burkholderiales; family Burkholderiaceae; genus Burkholderia; species Burkholderia sp. SIMBA_051. The sequence goes on from NZ_JAWRXS010000003.1 coordinate 116,059, forward strand.
CGACCACGAGACGCCGCAGGTGCTCGTATCCGACATCCGGATGCCGGGCGGCTCCGGCCTCGAGCTGCTGCAGGCGGTGCACGAGCGTCTGCCTGACCTGCCCGTCATCATCATGACGGCGTTCTCCGATCTCGACAGCGCCGTCGCGGCGTTCCAGGGCGGCGCGTTCGAATATCTCGCGAAGCCGTTCGACGTCGACAAGGCGGTGGAGCTGATCCGCCGCGCGGTCGAGGAAAGCCTGCGCGGCGGCGCGCCGCAGGACGAGCGCGTGGCCGAGGCGCCCGAGATGCTGGGGCAGGCGCCCGCGATGCAGGACATGTTCCGCGCGATCGGCCGCCTGTCGCATTCGGCCGCGACCGTGCTGATCACCGGCGAATCGGGCACCGGCAAGGAGCTCGTCGCGCGGGCGCTGCACCGGCACAGCCCGCGGGCGAACGGACCGTTCATCGCGCTGAACACCGCGGCGATTCCGAAGGACCTGCTCGAATCCGAACTATTCGGCCATGAGCGCGGCGCGTTCACCGGCGCGCAGACGACGCGCCAGGGCCGCTTCGAACAGGCCGAGAACGGCACGCTGTTCCTCGACGAAATCGGCGACATGCCGTTCGACCTGCAGACCCGCCTGTTGCGCGTGCTGTCGGACGGGCAGTTCTACCGCGTCGGCGGCCACAACCCGCTGCGCGCGAACGTGCGCGTGATCGCCGCGACGCACCAGAATCTCGAGTCGCGCGTGCGGCAGGGGCTGTTCCGCGAGGACCTTTACCACCGGCTCAACGTGATCCGGCTGCGGCTGCCGCCGCTGCGCGAACGCAGCGAGGACATCGCGCTGCTCACGCGCCACTTCCTGCAGAAGAGCGCGCGCGATCTCGGCGTCGAGCCCAAGCGCGTGTCCGACGACGCGCTGGCGTACCTGACGTCGTTGTCGTTCCCCGGCAACGTGCGGCAGCTCGAGAATCTCGCGAACTGGCTGACCGTGATGGCACCCGCGCAGACGGTCGAGATCAAGGATCTGCCGCCCGACCTCGTGCCGGCCGGTGCGCCGGTGACTGCGACGGCCGATGGCATCGATGCGCACGGCGGCGCGAGCCTCGGCGGTGGCGAAGGGCTGCGCGTGCAGCCGGCGCCCGGTGCGGCGCCGTTGACGGCGGCGCCCGTCGCGGCCGCGCCGAACGGTGCGCCGGCCGGCTATCCGATGTGGGAAAACGGGCTGCGCACCGAAGTCGCGCGGCTGTTGCGCGAGAACTCGGCCGACGTGATGGACGAGCTCGCGCGCCGCTTCGAGGCGGCCGTGATCCGCGAGGCGCTCGACTTCACGCGCGGCCGCAAGGTCGAGGCGGCGGAGCGGCTCGGCATCGGCCGCAACACGATCACGCGCAAGATCCAGGAACTGCATCTGGAGCCTTGAGCCGCCGTCGCGGCATGCGCGGGCATCGCGCATGCCGCGATCGGACATAATCTCGGTTTGCCGTCACGTGCGATCCGTCATGTCCGATTCCTTCCGCTGGCCCGCCGGGGCCGATCCCTTCCGTTTTCTCGAATCGCTCGACAGCAAGCGCGCCCGCGCGTGGGTCGACGAGCAGAACGCGCGCACGCGTGTCGCGCTGCGCGACGACGATGCGTATCGCGCGCTTACCGCGCGGCTCGCACAGGCGTATCTGCCGCGCGAACGCCCGGTGATTCCGACCCGCTGGCGCGAGTGGGCGTACGACCTGTGGCAGGACGATCTCCACCCGAAGGGACTGTGGCGCCGCGCGCGCTGGGACGACTGGCGCGCGGGCCGGCCCGAGTGGGAAACGCTGCTCGACGTCGACGCGCTCGGCGCGCAAGAGGGCGAGTCGTGGGTGTTCGAGCAGGACGCGATCCTGTATCCGGACGGCGACCGCGCGCTGCTGTCGCTGTCTCCGGGCGGCGCCGACGCGGTCGTCGTGCGCGAGTTCGATCTCGTGCAGCGCCGCTTCGTCGACGACGGGTTCACGATCGACGAGCCCGGGCATCACACGGTCGGCTGGATCGACCGCGATACCGTCTACGTGAGCTGGGATCGCGGCGAGGCGCATGCGACCGCGGCCGGCTATCCGTACGACGCGCGCCGCTGGGTACGCGGCACGCCGCTCGCCGATGCGCCGGTCGTGTTTCGCGGCGAACCCGACGACATCAGCGCGGGCGCGGCGTTCGATCCGATCGACGGCCGCCACGTCGCGTGGCGCAGCGTCGATTTCTTCGACGCACACGCGTACTGGCTGAACGACGCGGGCGAGTGGGTGCGCTACGACGTGCCGACGCATGTCGAGGTCGGCTTCTGGGAAGGCTGGCTCGTGCTGGAGCCGCGACTCGACTGGGACTGCGGCGGCGTGCGTCACGCGGGCGGCTCGCTGCTCGCGATCCGCGAGCAGGCATTCCTCGCCGGCGCGCGTGAGCTCACGACGCTGTTCGAACCGCGGCCGTCGACGTCCGCGTGCACGTGGACGCATACCCGCACGATGCTGATCGCGAGCTGGCTCGACGACGTGCAAAACCGCACGATGCTGTGGCAGCCGCGCCAGGGCGAGGACGGCGCATGGACGTGGCACGCGCGGCCGTTCGAGTGGCCGGGCGACGCGCAAGTCGACCTCGAGCCGGTCGAGTCGACGCTGAACGACGACGTGTACGTGGACGTCGACACCTATCTCGACCCGCCCGAATGCTGGCTTGCCGATCTGGCCGATCGCGCGGCCGATGCCGCGTCGCGCCGCGTGCTGCTCGACCGGCCGCCGGTGCGCTTCGACGCGGCCGGGCTCGTCGTGCGGCGTGCCAATGCCCGCTCGCGCGACGGCACGGTCGTGCCGTACACGCTGATCGGGCCGTGTGACGCACTCGATGGGCTCGATCGCCCCGATGGCGTCACCCGCGTCGCGCGACCCTGCCTGCTGTCAGGCTATGGCGGCTTCGCGATTCCGAACCTGCCGGGCTATAGCGATGCACTGGGCATCGCATGGCTCGAACGCGGCGGTGTCGCGGTGTTCGCGCATATCCGCGGCGGCGGCGAATTCGGGCCGGGCTGGCACGTCGACGCACAGCGCGAGCATCGGCAACGTGCGTTCGACGACTTCATCGCGGTGGCCGAGGATCTGATCCGCAGCGGCGTGACGACGGCCGCGCAGCTCGGCATCGAGGGCGGCAGCAACGGCGGGCTGCTGGTCGCCGCGTGCATGGTGCAGCGTCCGGAGCTGTTCGGCGCGGTGCTGTGCCGCGTGCCGCTGCTCGACATGCGGCGCTATCCGAAGCTGCATGCGGGCGCCGCATGGCTCGACGAATACGGCGATCCGGACGATTCGCGCGAGGGCGCGGCGCTGGCTGCCTATTCGCCGTATCACCGTGTGCGCGAAGGGGTCGTGTATCCGCCGCTGTTGCTGACGACGTCGACGCGCGACGACCGCGTGCATCCCGCGCATGCGCGCAAGATGGCCGCGCGCATGCATGCGCTCGGACACGAACGGGTGTGGTACTGGGAGAACACGGACGGTGGCCACGGCAGCGCCGACGATCTGGAGCGTGCCGAGGCGGATGCGGCGGAATTCGGCTTCCTGTGGGCCCATCTCGGGCCCGCGCCCGCACCCGCGCGCGGTTGAGCGCGGGCACGAGCGGGAAGGGCGTTCAGCAGACGACCGCGACGACGGGCGTATGGTCGGACGGCTGTTCCCACGTGCGCGGCAGGCGGTCGACTTCGCACGACGTGCAGTTGGCGGCGAGCGCCGGCGACAGCAGGATGTGGTCGATGCGCAGCCCCGCGTTGCGGCGGAACGCGAGCATCCGGTAGTCCCACCACGTGAAGGTCTTCTCGGGCTGCTCGAAACGGCGGAACGCGTCGACGAAGCCGAGCTCGAGCAGCTTCGCGAAGTGCGCGCGCTCCTGCGGCGACACGAGGTTCTGGCCTTCCCATTTCGCGGGATCGTGCACGTCGCGGTCTTCCGGCGCGATGTTGTAGTCGCCGAGCAGCGCGAGCTTCGGATAGCGCTGCATCTCGGCGCTCAGCCACGCATGCAGTGCGTCGAGCCACTGCATCTTGTAGACGAACTTGTCGGACTCGGGCGACTGGCCGTTCGGGAAATAGGCGGATACGATGCGCACGCCTTCGACCGTCACGGCGATCACGCGCTGCTGCGGATCGTCGAAGCCGGGGATGTTGCGCACGATGTCCGATTCGTCGACGGCGAGCGTGTCGCGCGCGAGAATCGCGACGCCGTTGTAGGTCCGCTGGCCCGTGAACCAGCTGCGGTAGCCGATGGCCTCGAGATCGGCGCGCGGATACTTCTCGTCCGGCAGCTTCAGTTCCTGCAGGCACAGCACGTCGGTTCCGCTGTGCGCGATCCAGTCGAGCACGTGCTGCTTGCGGACGTTGAGCGAGTTGACGTTCCAGGTGGCGATTTTCATGAACGGGAATGCGTGCGGGGTGAATGCGAAGGCCGCCATCTTACCGCGAGCACGGGGCGCGAACGCGCGCGACACGCGATGCGAAGCACGCGCCGCGCATCGCGATATCGACGACCTGCGAAGAAATTGTGACAAAGGTATTGACGTGAGTACTTCCTCACCCTATAATTTATTTCTCTGACGCGGGGTGGAGCAGTCTGGCAGCTCGTCGGGCTCATAACCCGAAGGTCGTAGGTTCAAATCCTACCCCCGCAACCAAGCACACCAGACGATGTGCAGCGCATATGACCGATGCGCGCTTCGTCGACAGGAACCCGGCCTCGCGCCGGGTTTTTTGTTTTCAGCGTCCGAATGTCATTTCGGCGCGCCGGGGCTCCCCGGCAGGAAGCCGTTCTCGATCAGGTAAGTCGACGTGTTGACGAGCGTGGCCCGCGCATTCGGCGTGCCGGTCAGCGCCGCGCATTTGTCCTTGCCCGTATTCAGCCGGATCGACCGTTCGGTCGTCGGGTAGTCGACGTCCTTCAGATAGAAATGCGGCAGCGACGTCGTGTGCCGTGCGTACGGCACGCACGGCCGCTGCATCGGGTCGCTCGACGCGCTGTTGAACGGGAGGAACTCGTCGAACACGGAAGCGCTGTTCGACAGTCCGCCCCAGTCTGCCGGCACCGCGATGCTGCCGGTCGGCGTCGTGACGCCGGTTGCGACGTCCGTGATGAAGCCTTCGATGGTCGAGCGTCCGTCGGCGCGATTGCCCTGCGCATGGACCATTTGCAGCCGGTAGGCATGGCCCGTTTTCCACGCATAGCCGATCGAGCACGAGGTGCCCGAGCCGCCGTCGGCACCGCCGCGGCAATTCGCCGACAGCGGCGTCGTGCCGGTGCCGAACGCGCTGAAGATCACGACGTTGGTGCTTTGGGTGCGCGGCTGGATGCCGGTGTAGATCGGGTGGCCGCCATGTTCGGACCACACTTGATTGGCCCAGTAGTAACTGGCGTTGATATTGGTCGGCACGACCTCCGGTGTAATGTCCCACGTCATGCGATCGAAACCGCCGTTGGGCGTCGTCGAGGCTGACGCGTTGATGGTGGGGTCGGCGTGTGCGCCGAGCATGGTCGACATGGCGAGCATCGCAGCGACCGTGGACTTGAGTCGTTTCATGTTCCGGTTTCCCGTTGGTGGAAAAGAGAGCGCACGAGCAGCACCGATTGAAGCGATGCGGCACGAATACCAATTTGCGCCCACTTTATTACCAATAGATAACCAGTTGAAGCGGCGAGACCGTGCGCCGCGCGCCGCCCGATTCGCGGACCATTCCCCTCGGCCCCCATGGCGCGGGGGAGAGCGGGGCGTCGGGCGCGACGCGATGTGACGGGCAAGATAACGATTCCTGCCGGGTGGAATAATCCGGCCTTCAAATCGCGGTGAGGGTGGCCGGAGAGCGCGCCGGCCTCGGGCCAATGTCCACCTCGCGGCGGCGCGCGATGGTCAGCCCGCCGCCCACTCGACCGCCGCCTTCGCATGCAGCGCGGTCGTATCGAATACGGGCAGCGGCGAATCGTCCGCGCCGATCAGCAGCGTGATTTCCGTGCAGCCGAGAATCACCGCTTGGGCGCCGCGTTGCGCCAGTTCGTCGATGATCGCCACGTAGGTTGCGCGCGACGCCGCATCGATCACGCCGTGACACAGCTCGTCGTAGATGATCCGGTGCACGTCGCCGCGCGCGGCTTCGTCCGGCACCAGCACGTCGAGGCCGAACTTGTCGCGCAGGCGCTCCGCATAGAACGGCAATTCCATCGTGTAGCGCGTGCCGAGCAGCGCGACGCACTCGACGCCCGCGGCGCGCAGCGCGGCGCCCGTCGGATCGGCGATGTGCAGGAACGGCAGCGCGACCGCCGCTTCGATCGCGTCGTGTACGCGGTGCATCGTGTTGGTCGTCAGCACGACGAGATCGGCGCCGGCCGCCTCGAGCTGACGCGCGGCATCGGTCATCCGTTCGCCGAGCGCGACCCAGTCCTGCGCGCGCTGCAGCGCTTCGATCTCGGCGAAATCCACCGTGACCAGCACGCTCTTCGCGTTGTGATGGCCGCCGTGCAGTGCCTTCGAATGGCGATTGATCATCCGGTAGTACTCCGCCGACGATTCCCAGCTCATCCCGCCGATCAGTCCGATCGTCTTCATCCGTCACCTGTGCGTTTCGTATGTCGTGGCAGACGAGTATAGGGGCCGCCCCGTGCGCGCGGCGGTACGATCCGTGCGAAGCGCGCCGGTACGGGGCGCCCGAACGCGGCAGTACGCGACAGTTGAAACCGGCACTGTGTTTTTGTACAGTATCGGCACCGTGAATCCGACCATCATCCCGCCTGCCGATTCTCCGCGCGAGCCGCCGCCCGGCGATGCGCCGCCGCGCGTGCGCAAGATCATCCACTGCGACTGCGACTGCTTTTACGCGTCGGTGGAGATGCGCGACGACCCGTCGCTGCGCAACCGGCCGCTCGCGGTCGGCGGCCGGCCCGACCAGCGCGGCGTGATCGCGACCTGCAACTACGAGGCGCGGCGCTACGGCGTGCATTCGGCGATGTCGTCGGCGCTGGCGATGCGCAAGTGTCCGGACCTGCTGATCCTGCCGTCCGCGATGGACAAGTACCGAGCGGCGTCGCGGCAGATCATGGCGATCTATCGCGACTACACGCACGACGTCGAGCCGCTGTCGCTCGACGAGGCTTATCTCGACGTCAGCGGTTCCGAACTGTGCCAGGGCAGCGCGACGCTGATCGCGCGGGAGATCCGCCAGCGTGTGTACGACACGGTGGGCGTGACGGTGTCGGCGGGCGTCGCGCCGAACAAGTTCATCGCGAAGATCGCATCCGACTGGAACAAGCCCGACGGCCTGTTCGTCGTGCGCCCGCATGAAGTCGATGCGTTCGTCGCGGCGCTGCCCGTGCGCAAGCTGCACGGCGTCGGCAAGGTGACGGCCGCGCGGCTCGAGAGGCTCGGCATCCAGACCTGCGCGCAGTTGCGCGACTGGTCGCTGATCGATCTGCATCGCGACTTCGGCGCGTTCGGTCGGCGACTGTACCAGCTGGCGCGCGGGATCGACGAGCGGCCGGTGCAGGCCGACCAGGAGCGCAAGTCGGTCAGCGTCGAGACGACCTATGTGACCGACCTGACGACGCTCGAACAATGCGCGGACGAGATCCGCCGCCTCGTCGTGCAGCTCGACGCGCGGATCGCGCGTGCGGGGGCGGCGCGCGCGATCCGCAAGCTGTACGTGAAGATCCGCTTCGCCGATTTCCAGCGCACGACGGTCGAATGCGTGGCCGACGCGACGAATGCGCAGACGGCGGTCACGCTGCTCGCGAAGGGGCTGCAGCGGCGCGCGCAGGCGGTGCGGCTGCTGGGCGTCGGCGTGCGCATCGACGAGGACACGGCCGAGCGGCGCGGGCAGTTCTCGTTGTTCGACGATGAAGTCGACCGTGCTGACGACGCCGGTAACGCTGCCAACGCCAACGACGCCAACGACGCCAACGCCAAAACCCCCGCGCCATGAAAAAAGGCACCGCCGAAGCGGTGCCTTCCGAAGCAGCCGGCCGAACCGGCCAGCGCGTGCTCAGTGCGCGGCGGAGGTCATCCCGTTGTGGCGCAGCAGCGCGTCGATTTCCGGTTCGCGGCCGCGGAACGCCTTGAACGAATCCATCGCCGGGCGGCTGCCGCCGACTTCGAGGATCTCGCGGCGATAGCGCGTGCCGGTCGCTGCGTCGAGCACGCTGCCGCCTGCGGCGGCCGCTTCCTCGAACGCCGCGTACGCGTCGGCCGACAGCACTTCGGCCCACTTGTAGCTGTAGTAGCCGGCCGCATAGCCGCCCGCGAAGATGTGGCTGAACGTGTTCGGCCAGCGCGAGAACGCCGCCTGCGGGATCACGTGGTAGCGCTCGTTGATCTCGCGCGCGAACGCGTTCACGCCGGTCGCGCCGGCCGGGTCGAAGTCGACGTGCAGCAGCATGTCGAACATCGAGAACACGATCTGGCGCAGCGTGCCGAGGCCGCTCTGGAAGTTCTTCGCGGCGATCATCTTGTCGAACAGCTCGCGCGGCAGCGACGCGCCGGTATCGATGTGCGACGACATCGACGACAGCACGTCCCATTCCCAGCAGAAGTTTTCCATGAACTGCGACGGCAGCTCGACCGCATCCCATTCGACGCCGTTGATGCCCGACACGCCGAGCTCGTCGACGCGCGTGAGCATGTGATGCAGCCCGTGGCCGAATTCATGGAACAGCGTGATGACTTCGTCGTGCGTGAAGCACGCGGGCTTGCCGCCGACCGGCGCCGAGAAGTTGCAGGTCAGGTACGCGACCGGCGTCTGCACGGTGCCGCCGCGCTTCGCGCGCGCCCGCGCATCGTCCATCCACGCGCCGCCGCGCTTGCCTTCGCGTGCATACAGGTCGAGATAGAACTGCGCGACGAGCGAACCGTCGCGGTTCTCGACGCGGAAAAAGCGCACGTCCCGGTGCCAGACCGGTGCCTCGTCCGGCTTGATCCGCACGCCGAACAGCGTTTCGGTGACGGTGAAGAGGCCCTTCAGCACGGCCGGTTCCGGGAAGTACTGCTTGACCTCGTTTTCCGAGAACGCGTAGCGCTGCTGGCGCAGCCGCTCGGCCGCGAACGCGACGTCCCACGGCGCGAGTTCGGTCAGGCCGAGTTCCTTCGCGGCGAACGCGCGCAGTTCGTCCCAGTCCTTGTCGGCGTGCGGGCGCGCGCGCGTCGCGAGATCCTCGAGGAACGCGACGACCTGCTGCGGCGACTCGGCCATCTTCGGCGCGAGCGACACTTCGGCGAAGTTGCGGTAGCCGAGCATCTGCGCCTCTTCACGGCGCAGCTTCAGCTCGTCGGCGACGATCGCCGTGTTGTCCCATTCGGCCTTGCCGCCGCCGTACTGCGGCCCGAGTTCGGACGCGCGCGTCGCATACGCGCGATACAGCGTCTCGCGCATCGCGCGGTTCTCCGCGTATTGCAGCACCGGGAAGTAGGACGGGAAGTGCAGCGTGAATTTCCAGCCTTCCTTGCCTTCCTTCTGCGCGGCTTCGCGGGCCGCTTCGATCGCGTCGCCCGGCAGGCCGGCGAGTTCGGCCTCGTCCTGCGCGAAGTACGCATACGCGTTGGTCGCGTCGAGCACGTGGTCGGAGAACGCCTTCGACAGCGCGGCCTGCTGCTCCTGCAGTTCGGCGAAGCGCGGCTTCTGGTCTTCCGGCAGCTCGGCGCCCGACAGGCGGAAATCGCGCAGCGCGTTGTCGAGGATCTTCTTGCGCTCGGCGGACAGCGTCGCGTATTCGGCGCTCGCGGCGATCGCCTTGTACTTCTCGTACAGCGCGAGGTTCTGGCCGACGCTCGACCAGAATTCGGTCACGCGCGGCAGGTTTTCGCCGTAGGCGGCCCGCAGTTCCGGCGTATCGGCGACCGCGTTCAGGTGGCCGACGACGCCCCATGCGCGCCCGAGCGGCTCCGTCGCCTGCTCGACCGTCTCGACGATCGTGGCCCAGGTCGCCGGCGTCGCGGGTGCGCTCGCGGTGTCGACCGCGCGGTTGGCGGTGTCGAGCAGCGTGTCGAGCGCGGGCGTCACATGTTCCGGACGAATCTCGCCGAAGCGGGGCAGGCCGGAGAAATCGAGGAGCGGATTGGTATTGGCGCTGGCGGACATTAAGACTCCCTGTCTGTTGCCGGATGAACCGGGGTGAAAAGGGTGAGGCGCGAAGCAGCGGCGCCCGATATCGACATTATTGGGGCGCATCGCGCGCTTTCCAATCGTTAGTTTCTAACGACGCGATTGGATACACGCGACGCGGGGTCGGATTGGGGCGAAACGCGGCGGGGTGTAGCGGTATGACGCGCGGCCGCAATGGCGACCGGCGAGATGCCGGCGCACGAATGCGCGCCGGCTGGGAAAACAGCGCGATCAGGCGGCCGCGGCGGCGCGCTCGGCGGCTTCGATCGTGTTGATCAGCAGCATCGTGATGGTCATCGGGCCGACGCCGCCCGGCACCGGCGTGATGTGGCCGGCGACTTCCTTCACGCCGGCGAAGTCGACATCGCCGCACAGCTTGCCCGCGTCGTCGCGGTTCATGCCGACGTCGATCACCGTCGCGCCGGGCTTGACCATGTCGGCCGTGAGGATGTTGCGCTTGCCGACCGCGGCGACCACGATGTCGGCCTGGCGCGTGTGCGCGGCGAGGTCGCGCGTCTTGCTGTGGCAGATCGTCACGGTCGCGCCGGCTTCGAGCAGCAGCATCGCCATCGGCTTGCCGACGATGTTCGAGCGGCCGATCACGACCGCGTTCGCGCCTTGCAGCGGGATGTCATGCGCTTCGAACATCTTCATCACGCCGTACGGCGTGCACGGACGGAACAGCGGCTTGCCCGTCATCAGCGCGCCGGCGTTCGCGACGTGGAAGCCGTCGACGTCCTTCTCCGGCGCGATCGCCTCGAGCACCTTGTGGCTGTCGATGTGCGCGGGCAGCGGCAGCTGGACCAGGATGCCGTGGATCTTCGGATCGCGGTTCAGTTCGTCGATGCGCGCGAGCAGGTCGGCTTCCGACAGCGTGTCCGGGTACGCATCCTTGTGCGAGAAGAAGCCGTTGTCCTCGCACGCCTTGATCTTGTTGCGCACATAGACTTCGCTCGCCGGGTTGGCGCCGACGAGGACCACCGCGAGACCGGGCTGGTGGCCGCGGGCGGTGAGGGCGGCGGCGCGTTGGGCGGCCTGCGTGCGCAAGGTCTTCGAGAGGGCGTTGCCGTCGATGAGGAGGGCTGTCATGGTGGTGGTCCTGCCGGGAAGTTGGAATGCGGGTGTGCGGCGCACGAAACGCCGCAGCAAAGCACGCAATTATACCGGTCGCCTGCTGTCGTCCGACAGCGAATGCAAGGAAAGCGTCATGGCGGCGATGCCGGCGCCCGGGAGCAAGCGCCGGGCCGCGCCGCGCGAGTGGGCCGCATTGCGCGGCCCGAGTGTGCGAGAGTGCGTGCGTGCGGCTAGCCGGGCAGGTGCCCGCGGCCGCACGCAACGTTCAGGCCTGCTTCTTCGACAGCGCGAGGCGCAGCAGGTCGGCCACCGTGTTGACGTTGAGTTTTTCCATGATGTTCGCGCGGTGCGCCTCGACCGTCTTGATGCTGATCCCGAGATCGTCGGCGATCTGCTTGTTCAGGCGGCCGGCGATGATCCGCTCGAGCACCTGTTGCTCGCGCGCGGTCAGCTTCGACAGACGCTCGCTCGCGGCGCGCTGTTCCTGGACGCTCTTGCTTTCGCTTCGGGCCTTGTCGAGCATCCGCTCGACGAGTTTGCGCAGCTCGGCCTCGTCGAACGGTTTCTCGATAAAGTCCATCGCACCCTTTTTCATCGTCGACACCGCCATCGGCACGTCGCCGTGGCCCGTGACGAAGATGATCGGCAGCGCGGCGTTGTCGGCGATCAGGCGCTCCTGCAGCTCGAGGCCGCTCATGCCCGACATCCGGACGTCGAGGATCAGGCAGGCGATCTGGCCGGCCTGCTGCGCCGGCTGGTAGGCATCGAGGAACTGCTCCGCGCTCGAGAAGCATTGCACGCGATAGCCGTTCGCCTCCAGCAGCCAGCGCAGCGAGTCCCGTACGGCCTCGTCGTCGTCGACGACGAAGACGGTTTCCTGAGTGGTGGTGACAGGGCTATTCATAGTTCTCCCGTAACGGTATGTGATGCCGATGCCTCGCGCCCCCCTTGGCCGAGATCAGCGGGTTCCCCAATGGGCAGGCTGCAGTGGAATGTCGCGCCGGAAATGCGGCCGTCCGGTTCGACATTGTTGACCACCCACAGACGCCCCCGATGCGATTCGATGATCGAACGGCAGATGTTCAGCCCCATGCCCATGCCGTCGGACTTGGTGCTGTAAAACGGTTCGAACAGGCGTTCGGCGGTTGCCTCGTCGACGCCCGGACCCTGGTCGATCACGCGGATGTCGACGAAACCCGCGTCGATGTCGGCGACGACGCGGATCACGCCGTCCACCGTCGCCGGCTTCACGTCGGCCATCGCCTCGGCCGCGTTCTTCATCAGGTTCATCAGCACCTGCTCGATCAACACGGGGTCGACATAAATAATAGGCATTCTTGCGAGGATTTCCGTGACGATCCGGATCCTGCGCTTCCTGGCCTCGATTTCGGCGAGCCCGACCGCGTCGGCGACGATGTCCGCGACCCGCGCCGGCTGGCGCTTCGGCTCGCTGCGCTTCACGAATTCGCGGATCCGCTTGACGATCATCCCCGCGCGCAGCGCCTGCTGCGCGGTCTTTTCCAGCGCGGGCTGCAGCGTCTCGGGCGTGCCGCGGCCGCTCTTCACGAGCGCGAGCGTGCCCGAGCAGTAGTTGTTGATCGCGGCGAGCGGCTGATTCAATTCGTGAGCAATCGACGACGCCATTTCACCCATCGTCATCAATCGGCTCGTGAACTGCAGCTTCTCTTCCTGCTGATGCGCGAGCTCCTGCGCCTTCTTGCGGGTCGTGATGTCGGTCGCGATCTGCATCTGCGCAAGATGGCCGTCCACCCACTGGATGTACTGGCGGCGCACCTCGAACCACTTCTGGATGCTCTCGACGTACACCTCCTGCGCGTCGGCCGTGCTGCTCGTCAGCGCGGCGGCCGGCAGGCCCGCGAACGTGTCGACCATGTCGATCGAGTCGGACGACGCCTGCGCGCGGTCGAAGCCGCCGCCCGACAGCTCGAGATGGCCGTCGGGGCGAATCCCGAACAGGTGGCGGTAGTAGCGGTTCGCAAACAGCAGCTCGGCTTCGTCGGCGGCGAGCACCGACACCGCGGCGTCGAGGCTTTCGAGCACCGTCGTGAAGCGTTCGTGCGCGGCCGCGAGCTCCTCGCGGGCGCGCTTCGGCTCGGTGATGTCGGTCATCGACGACATCCAGCCGGTCTGGCGGCCCGAGCTGTCGATCAGCGGCGACACGTAGAGGCGCGCATGGAACAGCGTGCCGTTCTTGCGCCGCACGCGCAGCTCGAAGCCCGAGCTCGGCGCCTTGCCGCGCAGCGTCATGTCGAGCTGGCGCTGCATTTCCGGATACGCGTCGCGCGGCCAGTACGGGAACGGCGCGACCTTGCCGACCAGGTCGGTTTCGTCCCAGCCCGTCATCCGGCAGAACGCGGGGTTCACGTGCGTGATGCGGCCGTGCATGTCGAGCACGCGCATGCCGATCAGCACCGAATTTTCCATCGCGCGGCGGAAGAATGCCTCCGCGTACAGCGCCTGCTGCGCCTCGAAGCGCTGGCGCGTGTGCTTCCACAGGCTCCAGAGGCTCCAGAGCACGAAGCACGACAGCCCGGCGACGAGCCAGACGAGCGTGTTGTTGGTCAGGTTCGTGAGCTGCGGGAACGCGTACACGCGCACGGTCAGCCCCTGGCCGGGCGGATCGAGCGGCAGGTCGTAATGGGAGTCGCGCGGCAGGCGCGGGCGCGTCGACGTGGACGAGAGCTCGCGGTTGTTCGAGTCGGTGATCGAGATCTTGTACTTCGACGACAACTCCTGCGGGATGTCGTGCTTCAGGATGCCTTCGACCGAGAACACCGCGGCGATCGAGCCGAGATATTCGCGGTCGCCGCGCATCACGGGCGTCTGCAGCGTGATGAAGCCGTTGCCGAAGTCGTCGTAGATCAGCGGCGAATAGGCCTGGCGGCGCGTGCTGCGCGCTTCGTCGTACGCGCCGCGCACGGCGTCCTGCATCTGCGCGTCGCCGGGCTTCGCGAGCCGCTGGCCGAGCAGCGGCGGGTGCACGGCCGGCCAGCGCTGCACGCCGGGCGCGGTGTACCAGTTCAGATAGAGGATTTCCGGATGCGTCTGCATCACGTCCGCGACGGCCATCTGGAACGCGTTCTGGTCGAGGCGGCCCGACGCGAGATCGCGCGACAGCGCCTGCAACTGCTCCTGCGCACCCGTCATCGACAGGCGGATCTGCTGCTGCGCCCATGCGACGTTACGGAACAGGGTGTCTTCCTGCTGCTGCTGTTCGCGGCGATTGAGGCTCCACAGAATCAGGCTCATCACCACGAGGAACACGAGGATCGACAGCAGCGGCGTCAGCAAATAGGAATTGGACCACCACGGTCCGTGGTGCCAACGGGACGGCTGCGACTCCGCCGGCGGGCCCGACGGTCGCGCCGAGCGTGCGAAAAGCCGATCGGTCAACATGGCAGGATTGTAGCGCAGCGCAATACATGGAAAACCGATACCGGATATGTTGAACGGAAACGGATTTGTGCCCGCGGCGCGCGCCGCGGAGCCCCAGCCGATGGGTGCAGCGCAGCAATATTCCGCATTGCGAGAAAAGATCTCATAATTCGAAAATTCAGTTGCGCGGGCCCGTCCACGCTCATTACAATCCGTCGGAGCTTGCCCGCAGCCGGTCGCGTCGCGTCGTCTGCATGAGAGCGATCCTCACATTCCAGGACCCAGGAGACGAGAATGTCCGCTGTACCGAACGAAGTGATGAAGTATGTCGCCGCCGAACGTGACGACGACCCGCAAGAAACCGTCGAGTGGCTCGAGTCGCTCGATGGCGTGATCTCCTCCGTGGGCACCGGCCGCGCGCACTATCTGATCGAAAAGCAGATCGAGTTCGCCCGCATGCACGGCGAACACCTGCCGTTCTCCGCGAACACCCCGTACATCAACACGATTCCCGTCGCCGCGCAGGCGAAGATCCCGGGCGACCAGGACATCGAGCACCGCATTCGTTCGTACACGCGCTGGAACGCGCTGGCGATGGTGCTGCGCGCGGGCAAGGACACGAACGTCGGCGGCCACATCGCGTCGTTCGCGTCGGCCGCGACGCTTTATGACGTCGGCTACAACCATTTCTGGCACGCGGCGTCCGACCAGCACGGCGGCGATCTCGTGTTCGTGCAGGGCCACTCGTCGCCGGGCGTGTACTCGCGCGCGTTCCTGCTCGGCCGCCTGTCGGAAGAGCAGCTCGACAACTTCCGCCAGGAAGTCGACGGCAAGGGCATCTCGTCGTACCCGCACCCGTGGCTGATGCCGGACTTCTGGCAGTTCCCGACGGTGTCGATGGGTCTCGGCCCGATCATGGCGATCTACCAGGCCCGCTTCATGAAGTACCTGGAATCGCGCGGCATCGCGAAGACGGCCGGCCGCAAGGTCTGGGCGTTCCTGGGCGACGGCGAGACGGACGAGCCGGAATCGCTCGGCGCGATCGGCATGGCGAGCCGCGAGAAGCTCGACAACCTGGTGTTCGTGATCAACTGCAACCTGCAGCGTCTCGACGGCCCGGTGCGCGGCAACGGCAAGATCATCCAGGAACTGGAATCGGAATTCCGCGGCGCCGGCTGGAACGTGATCAAGGTCATCTGGGGCAGCCGCTGGGATGCGCTGTTCGCACGCGACCAGACGGGCGCGCTGATGCGCCGCATGATGGAAGTCGTCGACGGCGAATACCAGACGTACAAGTCGGAGTCGGGCGCGTTCGTTCGCGAACATTTCTTCAACACGCCTGAACTGAAGGCGCTTGTCGCCGACTGGTCGGACGACGACATCTGGGCGCTGAATCGTGGCGGCCACGATCCGCACAAGATCTACGCGGCATTCCACGAAGCGACCAACACGAAGGGCGCGCCGACCGTCATCCTCGCGAAGACCATCAAGGGCTACGGGATGGGCGAGTCGGGCCAGGCGATGAACATCACGCACCAGCAGAAGAAGCTGCCGGTCGAGCAACTGAAGAAGTTCCGTGACCAGTTCCGCCTGCCGATCGCCGACGAGCAGATCGCCGACGTGCCGTACCTGAAGTTCGAGGAAGGCTCGAAGGAACTCGAATACATGCGCCAGAAGCGCATGGACCTCGGCGGCTACCTGCCGCATCGCCGCGAAAAGGCGACCTCGCTGCCGGTGCCGGCGCTCGACGCATTCGAGCCGCTGCTGAAGGGCACGGGCGAAGGCCGCGAGATCTCGACGACGATGGCGTTCGTGCGGGTCCTGAACATCCTGTTGAAGGACAAGGCGCTCGGCAAGCGCGTCGTGCCGATCGTCCCGGACGAATCGCGTACGTTCGGCATGGAAGGCCTGTTCCGCCAGATCGGTATCTGGAACCAGGAAGGCCAGAAGTACGTGCCGGAAGATTCCGACCAGCTGATGTTCTACAAGGAATCGGAAACCGGCCAGATCCTGCAGGAAGGCATCAACGAAGCGGGCGGCATGTGCGACTGGATCGCGGCGGCGACGTCGTATTCGACGCACGGCGAGATCATGGTGCCGTTCTACATCTTCTATTCGATGTTCGGCTTCCAGCGGATCGGCGACCTGGCATGGGCGGCGGGCGACA
Source organism: Burkholderia sp. SIMBA_051 (assembly GCF_046534915.1). Classification (NCBI taxonomy): domain Bacteria; kingdom Pseudomonadati; phylum Pseudomonadota; class Betaproteobacteria; order Burkholderiales; family Burkholderiaceae; genus Burkholderia; species Burkholderia sp. SIMBA_051. Next base: position 132,825 of record NZ_JAWRXS010000003.1, read on the forward strand.
TGCGCTCGCGCGGCTTCCTGCTCGGCGGCACCGCGGGCCGCACGACGCTGAACGGCGAAGGCCTGCAGCACGAAGACGGTCACTCGCTCCTGTGGGCGGCATCGGTGCCGAACTGCGTGAGCTACGACCCGACGTTCGGCTACGAACTCGCGGTGATCATCCAGGACGGTCTGCGCCGCATGGTGCAGGACCAGGAAGACGTGTACTACTACATCACGGTGATGAACGAGAACTACGAGCACCCGGCGATTCCGCAGGGCGAGCACGTGGCGGCCGACATCATCAAGGGCATGTACGCGTTCAAGAAGGCCGACGCCGACCAGAAGGCGCCGCGCGTGCAGCTGCTCGGCGCGGGCACGATCTTCAACGAAGTGATCGCCGCCGCCGACCTGCTGAAGAACGACTGGGGCGTCGCGGCCGATCTGTGGAGCGTGCCGAGCTTCACCGAACTCGCGCGTGAAGGCCACGATGTCGAGCGCTGGAACCTGCTCCATCCGACCGAGGAGCGTCGCCTGTCGCACGTGCAGAAGTGCCTGAAGGACACGCAGGGTCCGGTCATCGCATCGACCGACTACGTGCGCGCGCTGGTCGACCAGATCCGTGGTCAGATCGATCGCCGCTTCGTCGTGCTGGGCACGGACGGCTTCGGTCGTTCGGACACCCGCGAAAAGCTGCGTCACTTCTTCGAAGTCGACCGTCACTGGGTCACCGTCGCCGCGCTCAATGCGCTGGCCGACGAAGGCACGATCGAGCGCAAGGTGGTCGCAGACGCGATCGCCAAGTACAACCTCGATCCGTCCAAGCCCAACCCGATGACCGTTTAACGCACACGCGCCGTGTGATGCCGCGCGCCGCTTCCGGGAGGGGCGCGCGCGGCCATGGAGACACAAAAAGATGAGTCAAGCGATCGAAGTGAAGGTGCCGGATATCGGCGATTACAAGGACGTGCCCGTCATCGAGGTGCTCGTGAAGGCAGGTGACACGGTCGAGCCCGAGCAGTCGCTCGTCACGCTCGAGTCGGACAAGGCGACGATGGACGTGCCGAGCCCGGCTGGCGGCACGGTCAAGGAAGTGAAGGTCAAGGTGGGCGATTCCGTGTCGGAAGGCTCGCTGATCATCCTGCTCGAAGGCGGCGCCGCGGCGCAGGTGAACGGCGCGGCAGCGCCGGCGGCGGCTCCGGCTGCGGCGGCAGCGCCCGCACCGGCCGCAGCTCCGGCACCGGCCGCCGCGCCGGCAGCGTCGGGCGGCACGCTCGAGGTGAAGGTGCCCGACATCGGCGACTACAAGGATGTCCCGGTGATCGAGATCGGCGTGAAGGTCGGCGACACGGTCGAGAAGGAGCAGTCGCTCGTCACGCTCGAGTCGGACAAGGCGACGATGGACGTGCCGAGCCCGGCCGCCGGCGTCGTGAAGGAAATCAAGGTCAAGGTCGGCGATTCGGTGTCGGAAGGCACGCTGATCGTGCTGCTCGACGCCGCCGGCGCACCGGCTGCCGCCGCGCCGCAGGCGAGCGCACCGGCGCCGGCCGCGGCCGCGCCGGCACCTGCCGCCGCACCGGCACCCGCGAAGGCCGCGCCGGCACCGGCCGCAGCTGCACCGGCCGCCGCATCGTCGGGCGAGTATCGCGCAAGCCACGCGTCGCCGTCGGTGCGCAAGTTCGCGCGCGAACTCGGCGTCGAAGTCGCACGCGTGCAGGGTAGCGGTCCGAAGGGCCGCATCACGAAGGAAGACATCACGGGCTTCGTGAAGGGCGTGATGACGGGTCAGCGCGCGGCACCGGCTGCTGCAGCCGCGCCGGCAGGCGGCGGCGAGCTGAACCTGCTGCCGTGGCCGAAGGTCGACTTCTCGAAGTTCGGCCCGTTCGAAGCGAAGCCGCTGTCGCGCATCAAGAAGATCTCGGGCGCGAACCTGCATCGCAACTGGGTGATGATCCCGCACGTCACGAACAACGACGAAGCCGACATCACCGAGCTCGAAGCGCTGCGCGTGCAGCTGAACAAGGAGCACGAGAAGGCGGGCGTGAAGTTCACGATGCTCGCGTTCGTGATCAAGGCGGTCGTCGCCGCGCTGAAGAAGTTCCCGACCTTCAACGCGAGCCTCGACGGCGACAACCTGGTGTTCAAGCAGTACTACCACGTCGGTTTCGCTGCCGATACGCCGAACGGCCTCGTCGTGCCGGTGATCCGCGATGCGGATAAGAAGGGGCTCGTCGACATCGCGAAGGAAATGGCCGAGCTGTCGAAGGCCGCGCGCGACGGCAAGCTGAAGCCGGACCAGATGCAAGGCGGCTGCTTCTCGATCTCGTCGCTCGGCGGGATCGGCGGCACCAACTTCACGCCGATCATCAACGCGCCGGAAGTCGCGATCCTCGGGTTGTCGCGCGGGCAGATGAAGCCGGTGTGGGACGGCAAGCAGTTCGTGCCGCGTCTGACGCTGCCGCTGTCGCTGTCGTATGACCATCGCGTGATCGATGGCGCGGAAGCCGCGCGGTTCAATGCGTATCTCGGAGCGTTGCTCGGGGATTTCCGTCGCATCATTCTTTGATGAGTGGAGGGGCTCGCGGGGGCGTGGTTTTTTGTCGGTCCGCCTCGCCCTGTCGTTGAACCTGTTGCGCTAACGGTCTGCTGGCGTCGCCCCTGCGCGGGGCGGCGGTCACTTTTCTTTGTCTTCCAAAGAAAAGTAACCAAAAGAAAGGCGCGTCCTTGGGCGGACAGCAAAGGTGGTCCTGCCCAGCATCGCGTTCTCTTGTCAGGCCGTCGTTCAGCGGTTGAGCCCTCTGCCTCTGTCAGCAGCTAATCAAGAAGGGGACAGTAATGAGTCTCATCGAAGTCAAAGTTCCGGATATCGGCGATTTCAGCGGCGTCGATGTCATCGAAGTCAACGTCAAGCCGGGCGACGTGATCGAAAAAGAACAAACGCTCATCACGCTCGAATCCGATAAAGCCTCCATGGAAGTGCCCAGCGACGTCGCCGGCACAGTCAAGGAAGTCAAGGTCAAAGCCGGCGAGAAAGTCTCGCAAGGCACCATCATCGCCATCGTCGAAGCAGCAGCAAGCGACGCCGCACCCGCGAAAGCACCCGAGGCAGCGAAACCCGCAGCCGCTGCGCCCGCTCCGGCCGCCGCCGCTCCGGCAGCCGCTCCCGCAGCCGCGCCGCAAGCCGGCAGCTACAGCGGCACCGCCGACATCGAGTGCGACATGCTCGTGCTCGGCGCCGGTCCCGGTGGCTACTCGGCCGCGTTCCGCTCAGCCGACCTCGGCATGAAGACGGTGCTGGTCGAACGCTACTCGACGCTCGGCGGCGTGTGCCTGAACGTCGGTTGCATCCCGTCGAAGGCGCTGCTGCACACGGCACTCGTCATCGACGAAGCCGCGGCGCTCGCGTCGCACGGCATCACGTTCGGCAAGCCGGAGGTCGATCTCGACAAGCTGCGCGACTTCAAGGGCGGCGTCGTCAAGAAACTGACGACGGGCCTCGCCGGCATGGCGAAGGCGCGCAAGGTCGAAGTCGTCACGGGCGTCGGCGCATTCGTCGATCCGTATCACATGGAAGTGCAGGGCGAAAACGGCAAGAAGGTCGTCAAGTTCAAGCAGGCAATCATCGCCGCGGGCTCGCAAGCGGTGAAGCTGCCGTTCATGCCGGAAGACCCGCGCGTCGTCGATTCGACGGGCGCACTCGAACTGCGCCAACTGCCGAAGCGCATGCTCGTGATCGGCGGCGGCATCATCGGCCTCGAAATGGCGACGGTGTACGCGACGCTCGGCGCCGAGATCGACGTGGTCGAAATGATGGACGGCCTGATGATGGGCGCGGACCGCGATCTCGTGAAGGTCTGGGAAAAGTACAACGCGAAGCGCTTCGGCAACGTGATGCTGAAGACCAAGACGGTCGGCGCGGAAGCGAAGGAAGACGGCATCTACGTGAAGTTCGAGGGCGAGAAGGCGCCGGCGGAAGCGCAGCGCTACGACCTCGTGCTCGTCGCGGTGGGCCGCAGCCCGAACGGCAAGCAGATCGGCGCCGACAAGGCAGGCGTGGCCGTCACCGACCGCGGCTTCATCGACGTCGACAAGCAGATGCGCACGAACGTCCCGCATATCTTCGCGATCGGCGACGTCGTCGGCCAGCCGATGCTCGCGCACAAGGCCGTGCATGAAGGCCACGTCGCAGCGGAAGCCGCGCACGGCGAGAAGGCGTATTTCGACGCGCTGCAGATCCCGTCAGTGGCGTACACCGATCCGGAAGTGGCGTGGGCCGGCAAGACGGAAGACCAGTGCAAGGCCGAAGGCATCAAGTACGGCAAGGCGGTGTTCCCGTGGGCCGCATCGGGCCGCGCGATCGCGAACGGCCGTGACGAAGGTTTCACGAAGCTGATCTTCGACGAGGAAACCCATCGCGTGATCGGCGGCGGCATCGTCGGCCTGAACGCGGGCGACCTGATCAGCGAAGTGTGTCTCGCCGTCGAGATGGGCGCGGACGCGGAAGACATCGGCAAGACGATCCATCCGCACCCGACGCTCGGTGAATCGGTCGGCATGGCCGCCGAGCTGTACGAAGGCGTGTGTACCGATTTGCCGCCGCAGCGCAAGAAGTAACTCGACCGGCATGGTCGGCCTCGCGCCGGCCATGAAAAACGCCGCCGCCCGGAACATCCGGACGGCGGCGTTTTCTTTTGTCCAAGGCTCGAGGCTCGAGCCTCGAGGCCCACGGCAGCCCGTGTCACGTCGACGCCTCAACGATGGCCGGCCGAGCGATGTGTCGGCGCCACAAACGAAAAAGCCGCGCAGTGCGCGGCTTTTTCAGCAGCAGGGACGCTTACGCGGCCGGCTTGGTCGAGCGGCGCGATGCAGCAGCGCTTGCAGCCTTCGTCGCGACAGCGGCAGCCGCGTTGAAGTTCGTTTCGGCGATCTCGACGGCTTGCTTCGCAGCCTTCTGGACCGTTTCGTACGTGGTGTTCGCTGCGTTCAGCGCCGACTTCAGTGCGGCGACAGCCGTTTCCGAACCGGCCGGTGCGTTCTTCGCGACGTTGTCGACGAGCGCCTGGACCTTCTTGTTCTGCTCTTCGAATTGCGCTTCCGCAACCTTCGCGAACTCGGCTTGCGTCGACGACGCGATTTCATACAGGTGACGCGTGTACGACAGCACCTTTTCCGCGACCGGCTGCGACAGGCTCGCTTGCAGTGCGATCAGTTCCTGTGCGTCCTTCACCGACAGCAGGCGCTGTGCGTTTTCCTGGCTTTCCGTCAGCGTCGACTTCACGACCTGCAGGTTGAGTTCGATCAGCTTTTCGACGCCTTCGAACGCCTTGGTCGTCAGACCGAACAGGCTTTCGAGGTTGGCTTTCTGGGCGGCGGCGATTTGCTCGGGGGTCAGCAAGGACATGTCAAGCTCCTGAAAAGCGATCGCGTCGATCGCAGGGATATAAAGGGCACTACGCTGGGGAACCTCGGCGCCGCGTTGCTTTGTGCATCGCAGCAATGAGTCATATTTTAGGGCACAGAAAAGTCTTGTCAAGCATTTTTTGTGCATTGCACAATTGCGACAAATTATCGATAAAACAACGAGTTATCGCCCGCGTGTGGAATCGGTTTCAGCGGTTTTTTCCCACATGGTGCGCACCCGGGCAGGGCAGGCGCGGCGCACCATGATCATGCACAGGTAAACCTGACAGGCATGTGGAACGTTATGCTTCTGTTCCTGTCAAAAAGCGCGCCGTTTCAATGCGCGTGCCGTGATGACGTGCCGCCCGTGGGCGAGAGCCGTGCTGGAGGCCCATCAAGCGCCGGATACGTACTTTCCCCGCTTTAATTTCCCGTCAAAGTGACGTTATCTCAATTAACCGCGTGGTAATCGGGAGGCGGGTAGTGGCGGGCAGCGCATCTCATGAATTTTTTCGATGGGAGCGGGAGGGTCGATCGATGGATCGTCGGGCGACCCTTACATTCCGGTTTAACGACGATCGGTAAGTGCCTAATATTGCTCTTTTTTTAAGCTTTAACTACACTTGCGGAAACCTCCCGCCCGCTTTGTCCAGACCCCAATGAAAGCCGAATCGTTTTCACCCCGCAGATTGTTGCAGAGCATGACGCTCGGCACGGCTGTGTCGGTCGCTGTCGCCTTGCTGGCGACCACCGCGTCCGTCACGCCGGTTGACGCCTTTGCCGCCACTGCGAAGACCCACCAGGCCGCCAAGAAAGCCGCTTCCTCTTCGTCCGCGAAGAAGTCGGTGAAGGCCGCCTCCGCCAAATCCGCCGACGTCGCGTCGGCCGACGCGCCGCGCGCGAAGGCATCGCGCAAGCGCATGACGCTCGCGGCGAACGTGCACGGCCATCGCGGCGCGGTGCGCAAGGTCGCGTTCCAGCCGCGCCGCCCGACGGTCGGCCAGGCGTTCGGCCTGCACGACACGCCGGACGCGCTCGCGCTGCGCTCGAGTGTCGCGTACGTCGTCGACCAGAACACCGGCGAGCCGCTGTTCGACAAGAATTCGCACGCCGTCGTGCCGATCGCGTCGATCTCGAAGCTGATGACGGCGATGGTCGTGCTCGACGCGAAGTCGCCGATGACCGACCAGCTCGAAGTCACCGACGACGATCGCGACTACGAAAAGGGCACGGGCTCGCGCCTGTCGGTCGGCTCGGTCCTGTCGCGCGAAGACATGCTCCACATCGCGCTGATGGCATCGGAAAACCGCGCGGCCGCCGCGCTGTCGCGCTACTACCCGGGCGGCCGTCCGGCCTTCATCGCCGCGATGAACGCGAAGGCGAAGTCGCTCGGCATGAACGACACGCACTTCGAGAATTCGACGGGCCTGTCGAGCTCGAACGTGTCGAGCGCGCGTGACCTCGTGAAGATGGTCAATGCGGCATATCAGTACCCGATGATTCGCCAGTTCTCGACCGATCGGACGTATGACGTCTATACGGGCAAGCGCAACCTGGTCTACAACAGCACGAACGCGCTGATCCGCGGCAACGGCTCGTGGGACATCGGCCTGCAGAAGACGGGCTTCATCAACGAGGCGGGCGAATGTCTGGTGATGCAGGCGACGATCCATGGCCGGCCGATGGTGATGGTGCTGCTGGATTCGTTCGGCAAGTATTCGCGCTTCGCCGATGCCTCGCGCCTGCGCAACTGGCTCGACGCCGGCGGCGGCGAGCGCCTGACGGCGGCCAATACGGCGAACGGCGGCACCTGATCGCGTCGCGGCGGTCTGCCGCCGCACCGGTCGCCGCAACGAAAAAGCCCCGCAATCGCGGGGCTTTTTTTCGTCCGGCCGCCGTGCGGCGGGTGGCGCGGCTCATGCGTGCCGCTGCAGTGCTTCCGTCTCCTTCGCCGGCGCGGGGCGGTAGCCGAGCGATTCCGAGATGGTCAGCGCGGTGCGGCTCAACTGGCCGAGCCACGCGTCCTGCAGGCGGTCGGCCGGAGCCGACAGCGACAGGCCCGCGACGAGCTTGCCCGAGTCGTCGTAGATGCCGGCCGCGATGCAGCGCACGCCCAGTTCCAGTTCCTCGTTGTCGCGCGCGCACGATTGCTGGCGCACGAGCGTCAGCTCGCGCTCGAGCTTCGCGATGTCGGTAATGCTGTTCTGCGTATGGCCGGACAGCCCGGTGCGCGTCGCGTAGGCGCGCACGCGCGACGTTTCATCGACCGCGAGGAACAGCTTGCCGACCGACGTCAGGTGCAGCGGCGCGCGGCCGCCGATCGCGCGGACGACCTGCATCCCCGAGCGCTCCGAATACGCGCGCTCGATATAGACGATCTCGTCGCCCTGGCGTACCGACAGGTTCACGGTCTGGCCCGTCAGGCGGTGCAACTCGCGCATCGGCATCAGTGCCGCGTCACGTACCGACAGGCGCGCCTTCACAAGGTTGCCGAGCTCGAGCAGCCGCATGCCGAGCCGGTACGTGCCGGGATCGGAGCGGTCGACGAGGCGACAGGTCACCATGTCGTTGAGGATGCGGTGCGCGGTCGACGGATGCAGCTCCGTGCGTTGCGCAAGCTCCTTCAGGCTGACAGGGTCGCTGTGCGCGGCGAGCGCGTCCAGCAGCCGCATCATGCGTTCGATCACTTGGATCGACGTTTTGGAATCCGGGGTGGGTTGGCTCATGTCGGGGGAGAATCGGTTGACGCGTCAAGCGGTATTGCGTCGATTGTATCTCGTATTGTGAAAAAAGCGAACGCCGTTCGAGGAAGTCCTCGTTTCCTGACACGCATGCTTGCGCATGCGCCGGCGTTGGTCTTGCCGGCCAAACGGCGGATAATGAGAGCCGTTTTCTCGAAGGAGCGCGTATGCGAGTCGGTTTGTTCGTGACCTGCCTGGTCGACCTGATGCGTCCGGAAATCGGCTTTTCGGCGCTGAAACTGATTCGCGACGCCGGCTACGAGGTGTTCGTGCCGCCCGCGCAAACCTGCTGCGGCCAGCCGGCCTACAACTCGGGCGACCGCGCGCTCGCGCGCGACCTCGCGGAAAAGACGCTGCGCGAGTTCGAGCAGTTCGACTACGTCGTCGCGCCGTCGGGCTCGTGCGGCGGCATGATCCGCGCGCACTACGGCGACCTGTTCCGCGACGACCCCGAACTGATGGGACGCTTCGCGCGGTTCCAGCAGAAAGTCTACGAACTGACCGATTTCCTCGCGAACGTCGCGAAGGTCACGCTCGCGCCCGGCGAATTCGCGGGCCCCGTCACCTACCACGACTCGTGCTCGGGCCTGCGCGAACTCGGCGTGAAGGCGCAGCCGCGCGCGCTGCTCGCGCAGCGCGGCGTGACCGTTACCGAGATGAAGGACTGCGAGCACTGCTGCGGCTTCGGCGGCACGTTCGCGGTCAAGTATGGCGACATTTCGGCAGCCATCGCGGACGAGAAATGCGCGAACGTGCGCGCGTCCGGCGCGGGCGCCGTCGTGTTGGGCGATCTCGGCTGCATGCTGAACATCGAAGGGCGGTTGCGCCGCACCGGCGACCGCGACACGCGCGTGCTGCACGTCGCGCAGGTGCTGGCGGGCGACGTCTGACGCCCGGTTCCGCTCACTTTTCCCCGATACCGCGATGCAAGTCCAATCGATGCATTTCAAGGCGCGTGCCGGCCAGAAGCTGGCTGATCAGCGCCTGCAGCAGAACCTGAAGAAGCTGTCGACGAAGTTCGTGTCCGCGCGCGCCGACGCGATGACCGCGATCGACTTCCCGGCGACGCGCGCCGCGCTGAAGGCGCGCCGCAATCGTGCGCTGGAGAACCTCGACGTGTGGCTCGAGGCGTTCGAGCGCGAGGCGACGCGGCGCGGCACCACGGTGCTGTTCGCGGAAACGACCGAGGATGCCGCGCGGCTCGTCGCCGACATCGCGCGGCGCCACGACGTGAAGAAGGTCATCAAGACGAAGTCGATGGTGTCCGAGGAAATGCGCCTGAACGCGGTGCTCGCCGAGATGGGCGTGCAGTCGATCGAGACGGACCTCGGCGAATACATCCTGCAGATCAACGACAACGAGCCGCCGAGCCACATCATTGCGCCCGTCGTGCACAAGGACAAGGACGAGATCGCCGACCTGTTCGCGCGCACGCACCACCGCGAGCGGCTGACCGAGATTCCCGACATGACGCGCGAGGCGCGCGAGGTGCTGCGCCCGCATTTCCTGTCGGCCGACATGGGCGTGACGGGCGGCAACTTCGTGATCGCCGAGACGGGCTCGGTCGCGATCGTCACGAACGAGGGCAACGAAGGCATGTGCACGGTGATGCCGCGCGTGCATGTCGCGGTGACGGGCATCGAGAAGGTGCTGCCGACGCTCGAGGATCTCGCGACCGCGATGCGTCTGCTGCCGCGATCGGCCACCGGGCAGAAGACGTCGAACTACTTCTCCCTGCTCACCGGGCCGCGCGGCCCGGGAGACGAGGACGGCCCGGAACACAACTACGTGGTGCTCGTCGACGGAGGCCGCACGGGCCTGATCGGCGGCGAATTCCAGGAGATGCTGCGCTGCATCCGCTGCGGCGCGTGCATGAACCATTGCCCGGTGTACCAGAAGGTCGGCGGGCACGCGTACGGATGGGTCTATCCGGGCCCGATGGGGTCGGTGCTGACCCCGAGCTACGTCGGAATCGATCGTGCGCTCGACCTGCCGCAGGCCGCGACGCTGTGCGGCGAATGCGACAGCGTCTGCCCGGTTGGGATCCCGCTGTCGCACTTGCTGCGCACGCTGCGCGAGAAACAGGTCGAGCGGCATCTGCGGCCGTGGCGCGAGCGTGCCGGACTCGCCGTGTGGGGCTTTTTCGCGCGCCGGCCGTTGCTTTACGCGTTGACGACCAAGCTCGCGGTGCGCGTGCTCGAGCGGCTCGGCGGCAGCGGCGGCATGCTGCGGCGCCTGCCGATGATGGGCGGCTGGATGGACACGCGCGACATGCCGACCCCGACCGGCCGCACGTTCCGCGAACTGTACGCGGCATCGCAAAGCCACCTCGGCTGACGACTGTTCATCGGGTGACAACAGTGCGTTCGCTATTTATGTATTTATCTCGATAGATGCGGTCTATAGAATCTTGCCTGTAGTCCCCGGAATTGGGTTTCGGGGAATGAGGTCAAGGAGCCGCATCATGAAAAAGACAATATCGATGTACTGGCCGCTGGCAATCGTCATCCCGCTCGCCGCGCTCGCCTATCTGCACGCGATGGCCGACGCGCCGTCGCGTGGTCCGCTCGCCGTGCATCAGGCATCGGCCGAACTGGCGCGCGCGGTGTCGTTCGGGCTCGTCGACGACGCGGCGCAACCGTTGCCGGCCGCGTCCGGCAACGTCGGGCTCGCCGCACCCAAGGCGCTGTAAGGCACGCCGCCGTCGCTTTGCGCGGCGGCGCGATTTCGGGCGCCTTTGTATAATGGCGCGTTCTTCTCCGACGCGGTTTGCCGCGGCTTTCCGATAGTGCGATGACCCGCGTTGCGATCTGTTTCGTCTGTCTCGGCAATATCTGCCGTTCGCCCACCGCGGAAGGCGTGATGCGCCACCAGGTCGACGCGGCCGGGCTGGCCGAGCACATCGCGATCGATTCGGCCGGCACCGGCGACTGGCACGTCGGCGAACCGCCCGACACGCGCGCGCAGGCGGCGGCCCGTATCCGCGGCTACGACCTGTCGGCGCTGCGCGCGCGGCAGGTGAGCGCGGCGGATTTCGAGCGGTTCGACCTGCTGCTGGCGATGGACGAAGCCAATCTCGCGGAACTCCGCCGGCGCTGTCCGCCCGAGCATCGCGACAAGGTGCGCCTCCTGATGGAATTCGCGTCGGGCGCGGCCGAGACCGAAGTGGCCGATCCTTATTTCGGCGGCGCGCAGGGTTTCGACCAGGTGCTCGATCAAGTTGAGCGCGCGTGCGCGGGCCTGCTGGACACCCTCCGGAGCCGTACCGGACGCTGATCGCGGCCAGGTATTCAGCGTGCTGCGAATACCCTGTCGCAGACATGGATACTTGACTAAAATCGTCAAATATTTATACTTGACCAAAATCGTCAAGATTGCAGTCCCCTAGACACCATGAGACTCACCACCAAAGGCCGTTTCGCCGTCACGGCGATGATTGACTTGGCACTGCGCCAGGAGCAGGGCCCGGTGACGCTTGCAGGCATCAGCCAGCGCCAGCGGATTTCGCTCTCGTATCTCGAACAACTGTTCGGGAAGCTGCGCAGGCATGAAATCGTCGAATCCGTGCGCGGCCCGGGCGGCGGCTACAACCTCGCGCGCCGCGCGCAGGACGTCACCGTCGCCGACATCATCATCGCGGTCGATGAACCGCTCGACGCCACGCAGTGCGGCGGCAAAGGCACGTGCGACGGCTCGAAGCAGCCCGACGGCCATTGCATGACGCACGAGCTGTGGTCGACCCTGAACCAGAAGATGGTCGAATACCTCGATTCGGTGTCGCTGCAGGATCTCGTCGATCAGCAGCGCGCGCGCGAGGGCGCACCCGCGGTGCTGCGCGATCGACGCACGCCGGAGCCCGTCGCGGCGCCGGCCGAACCGGTGCGCACGATGCCGCTCGGTCCCAATTCGGTGTTCAACATCGCGAGTTCGTGAGCGCCTACGCGCCGCACACCCCATAACGCACATAGTCCCTGCACAGAATACCCGGAGCGACAGATGACCCAAGAGACTCTCCACTTGCCCATCTACATGGATTACAGCGCGACGACGCCGGTCGACCCGCGCGTGGTCGACAAGATGGTGCCGTACCTGCGCGAGCAGTTCGGCAACCCGGCATCGCGCAGCCACGCATACGGCTGGGATGCGGAGCGCGCGGTCGAGGAAGCGCGCGAGCAGGTGGCCGCGCTGGTGAACGCGGATCCGCGCGAGATCATCTGGACGTCCGGCGCCACGGAGTCGGACAACCTCGCGATCAAGGGTGCCGCGAACTTCTACAAGGGCAAGGGCAAGCACATCATCACGGTGAAGACCGAGCACAAGGCCGTGCTCGACACCTGCCGCGAGCTCGAGCGCGACGGCTTCGAAGTCACCTATCTCGACGTGAAGGAAGACGGCCTGATCGACCTCGACGTGTTCAAGGCCGCGCTGCGCCCGGACACGATCCTCGTGTCGGTGATGCACGTGAACAACGAGATCGGCGTGATCCAGGATATCGAGACGATCGGCGAGATCTGCCGCGAGAAGGGCATCGTGTTCCACGTCGACGCCGCGCAGTCAACCGGCAAGGTCGAGATCGACCTCGCGAAGCTGAAGGTCGACCTGATGTCGTTCTCGGCACACAAGACCTACGGCCCGAAGGGCATCGGCGCGCTGTACGTGCGCCGCAAGCCGCGCGTGCGCATCGAAGCGCAGATGCACGGCGGCGGTCACGAGCGCGGGATGCGTTCGGGCACGCTGGCGACGCACCAGATCGTCGGCATGGGCGAAGCGTTCCGCATCGCGCGCGAAGAAATGGCGACCGAGAACGAGCGCGTGCGCATGCTGCGTGACAAGCTGCTGCGCGGCCTGTCGCAGATCGAGGAAACGTATGTGAACGGCGACATGGAGCATCGTGTCCCGCACAACCTGAACATCAGTTTCAACTTCGTCGAAGGCGAGTCGCTGATCATGGCGATCAAGGATGTCGCGGTGTCGTCGGGGTCCGCCTGCACGTCGGCGTCGCTGGAGCCTTCGTACGTGCTGCGCGCGCTCGGCCGCAACGACGAACTCGCGCACAGCTCGATCCGCTTCACGGTCGGCCGTTTCACGACGGAGCAGGACGTCGACTTCGTGATCAACCTGCTGAACAGCAAGATCGCGAAGCTGCGCGAACTGTCGCCGCTCTGGGAAATGCACCAGGAAGGCATCGATCTGTCGACGATCGAATGGGCTGCGCACTGAACATCGCATTGAGTACATTCGCGGGCGAATTTGCGCACGCAGACGTAACGAGTCAAGGAGTCTGAGTCATGTCATACAGCAACAAGGTTCTGGATCACTACGAAAACCCGCGTAACGTCGGTTCGTTCGCGAAGGACGACGACGCGGTCGGTACGGGCATGGTCGGCGCGCCGGCCTGCGGCGACGTGATGAAGCTGCAGATCCGCGTCGGCGCGGACGGCGTGATCGAAGACGCGAAGTTCAAGACGTACGGCTGCGGTTCGGCCATCGCGTCGAGCTCGCTCGTGACCGAATGGGTGAAGGGCAAGACGCTCGACGAGGCACTGTCGATCAAGAACACGCAGATCGCCGAAGAACTTGCACTGCCCCCGGTGAAGATTCACTGCTCGATTCTCGCGGAAGACGCGATCAAGGCAGCCGTGGCCGACTACAAGAAGCGCCACGACACCACGGAAGGCGATCAGGCAGCAGCCTGAGCGGCATCGAGCGGCTTGTGAAGGATCGCGGCGCACCCCAGGCGTGCCGCGGCAAGGACATCATGGCAATTACACTGACCGAAAAAGCAGCACAGCACGTCCAGAAATACCTCGTCCGTCGCGGCAAGGGTGTGGGCCTGCGGCTTGGCGTTCGCACGACCGGGTGCTCGGGGCTCGCGTACAAGCTCGAGTATGTCGACGAGCTCGCTCCCGAGGATCAGGTATTCGAGAGCCATGGCGTGAAGGTCATCGTCGACCCGAAGAGCCTCGCGTACATCGACGGCACCCAGCTCGACTTCGCGCGCGAGGGCCTGAACGAAGGGTTCAAGTTCAACAACCCGAACGTGAAGGACGAGTGCGGCTGCGGGGAATCGTTCCGCGTCTGACGCGCGGTCTTCCGCGCGATGCGGGCAAGAGGCGGCACGGGCCGCCTTTTTAATGTGCGGCGTTTGCCGCGCGACGAACCGGAATTGAACGCGACGATGGTTTCGCTGAAAGACAGCCACTTCGATCTGTTTCACCTGCCGGCGCAATTCGCGCTCGACGAGGCGGCGCTCGACAGCGCGTATCGCACGGTGCAGACGCAGGTGCATCCGGACCGCTTCGCGGCGGCCGGCGATGCGCAAAAACGCATCGCGATGCAATGGGCGACGCGCGCGAACGAGGCCTACCGCACGCTGCGCGATCCGCTGAAGCGCGCGACCTATCTGCTGTCGCTGCGCGGCGTCGACATCGGTGCTGAAAACAACACCGCGATGGAGCCCGCGTTCCTGATGCAGCAGATGGAGTGGCGCGAAGGCATCGAGGATGCCGCGGCCGCCCGCAACGTCGACGCGCTCGATGCGCTGCTCGCCGAACTGCGCGACGAGAAGCGCGTGCGTCTCGAGCGCCTCGGCACGCTGCTCGACAGCGCGGCCGACCAGGCCGCCGCCGAGGCCGTGCGCCAGCTGATGTTCATCGAACGCGTCGCGTCGGAAGTGGGCGCGCAGATCGAGCGCCTCGAAACTTAACCGCGTGCCTCGCGGCACGCGCAGCAAACGGGCCGAGCGCCCGAACGAACCAAGATGGCATTACTGCAAATTTCCGAACCGGGCATGGCGCCGGCGCCGCACCAGCGGCGACTCGCTGTCGGGATCGATCTCGGCACGACGAACTCGCTCGTCGCGGCCGTGCGCAACAGCGTGCCCGAAGTGCTGCCGGACGAGGCGGGCCGCGCGCTGCTGCCGTCGGTGGTCCGTTATCTGGAGAAGGGCGGCCGCCGCATCGGCCACGAAGCGAAGGAGCAGGCCGCGACCGATCCGCGCAACACGATCGTGTCGGTCAAGCGCTTCATGGGCCGCGGCAAGGCCGAGGTCGAAGGCGCGGCGAACGCACCTTACGAATTCATCGATGCGCCGGGCATGGTGCAGATCCGCACGATCGACGGCGTGAAGAGCCCGGTCGAGGTGTCGGCCGAGATTCTCGCGACGCTGCGTTACCGCGCGGAAGACACGCTCGGCGACGAGCTGGTCGGCGCGGTGATCACGGTGCCCGCGTATTTCGACGAGGCACAACGTCAGGCGACGAAGGACGCCGCGCGTCTCGCGGGCCTCAACGTGCTGCGCCTGCTGAACGAACCGACCGCGGCCGCGATCGCCTACGGTCTCGACAACGCGGCCGAAGGCCTCTACGCGGTGTACGACCTCGGCGGCGGCACGTTCGACCTGTCGATCCTGAAGCTGACGAAGGGCGTGTTCGAAGTGCTGGCCGCGGGCGGTGATTCCGCACTCGGCGGCGACGATTTCGATCACGTGCTGTTCGGTCACGTGCTTGCACAGGCCGGCATCGACGCGAAGGCGCTCGCGCCTGAGGACGTGCGCCTGCTGCTCGATCGCGTGCGCGTGCTGAAGGAAGCGCTGTCGTCCGCGCCGCAGGCGTCGCTCGACGTGACGCTGTCGAACGGTGCGCAGCTCGTGCAGACGATCTCGCACGACACGTTCGCATCGCTCGTCGAGCCGCTCGTGCAGCGTACGCTGACGCCGACCCGCAAGGCATTGCGCGACGCGCAGGTAACCCCGGCCGACATCAAGGGTGTGGTGCTGGTCGGCGGCGCGACGCGCATGCCGGTGATCCGCGATGCGGTCGCGAAGTATTTCGGCCAGCCGCCGCTCGTCAATCTCGATCCGGACCAGGTCGTCGCGCTCGGCGCGGCGATCCAGGCCGACCTGCTCGCCGGCAATCGCGGCGGCGGCGACGACTGGCTGCTGCTCGACGTGATTCCGCTGTCGCTCGGTGTCGAGACGATGGGCGGTCTCGTCGAGAAGATCATTCCGCGCAATTCGACGATTCCGATCGCGCGTGCGCAAGAGTTCACGACCTTCAAGGACGGTCAGACCGCGATGGCGATCCACGTCGTGCAGGGCGAGCGCGAGCTCGTCGCCGACTGCCGGTCGCTCGCACGCTTCGAGCTGCGCGGCATCCCGCCGATGACGGCCGGTGCGGCGCGCATCCGCGTGACCTATCAGGTCGATGCGGACGGGCTGCTGTCGGTGTTCGCACGCGAGCAGCATTCGGGCGTCGAGGCATCGGTCGTCGTGAAGCCGTCGTACGGCCTCGCCGATGACGACATCGCGAAGATGCTCGAGGACAGCTTCAAGACCGCCGAGATCGACATGCGCGCACGCGCGCTGCGCGAAGCCCAGGTCGAAGCCCAGCGGATGATCGAGGCGACGCAGGCGGCGCTCGCGACCGACGGCGAATTGCTCGACGACGCCGAACGCACGCAGGTCGACGCGCTCGTCGCGGCGCTGCGCACGATCGCTCAGGGCGACGACGCGGACGCCATCGAAACCGCGACTAAGGCCCTGGCCGATGGCACCGACGAATTCGCGGCGCGCCGGATGGACAAGAGCATCAAGCGCGCGCTGTCGGGCCGACGGCTCGACGAGATCTGAACGAACGACCTGCACGCGGGCCGGCGACGGCCCGCGCGATATTGAACCGTGCGGCGCCAGCCGCCGCACCTTGACTGACGGAACGGACATGCCTCAACTGGTAGTGCTGCCTCACGTCGAACTGTGTCCGGACGGCGCAGTGATCGACGCGACGCCCGGCAAGAGTATTTGCGACAACCTGCTCGACCACGGGATCGAGATCGAGCATGCATGCGAGAAGTCGTGCGCATGCACGACCTGCCACGTGGTGATCCGCGAGGGCTTCAACGATCTCGAGCCGTCCGAGGAGGACGAAGACGATCTGCTCGACAAGGCGTGGGGCCTCGAGCCGACGTCGCGCCTGTCGTGCCAGGCGATCGTGCAGGAAGATTCGGACCTGGTGGTCGAGATCCCGAAGTACTCGATCAATCACGCGAAGGAAAATCACTGACGGTTCGGCGGGGCGGGCGGCGCGCATCACGTGCGTTCCGCCTAGCGAACTCGCTATGTACACGGGAGAGCAGGCCATGAAATGGACCGATTCGCGCGAAATCGCCATCGCGCTGGCAGACAAGCATCCGGACGTCGATCCGCAGCGGATCAATTTCGTCGACCTGCGCCAATGGGTCATCGAGCTCGATGGCTTTTCCGACGATCCCAGCCACTCGGGCGAGAAGATCCTCGAAGCGATCCAGGCTCACTGGATCGACGAATCCGACTTCGACGACGAAGACTGAGGTTCGCGCCCGGCGCCCGGCACTCGCTCGGCGCCGCTCCCGCAAAAAGAAAAGGCTCGTGACGCTGTCACGAGCCTTTTTCATTTCCCGCGCGGCACAACAGCCGCGCGGTGATTCCTCATGCGTTACGCGTTACGCGCCGACCAGCGTGCCGTTCTCGATCCGCACGCGCTGGCCCTGGCCGAACGGCGGCGGGCTGTGGTACGTGAACGTACGCGTCGCGCCGCTTTCCATCTGGACCTGCACCTGGTAGTCGGTTTCCGCGCGCACCTGCTTCTCGACCTGGTTGCCGGCGAGACCGCCGCCGAGCGCGCCGATGATGGTCATCGCGGTGCGGCCGTTGCCGTGACCGAACTGGTTGCCGAGCAGGCCGCCGGCTGCTGCGCCGCCGACCGCGCCGATCCCCGAGCTCTGGCCCGGCGTGCGCGATTGCGTGATCGAGACGATCGTGCCGCAGGTCTGGCAATAGGCCGCTTGAGCGGGCGCGGACTGCTGTTGCGCATATTGCGGCGGTTGCGGTGCCGGCGTGTGGCGGCGGTGCGTGGCTGCCGGGCGCGGCGCGGGCTTCGGTTCGGCTTGTGCCGCCGCCGCCTTCTCGGCCGCCGCCTTTTGCTCGGCCTTCTGCTGCGCGGCCAGTTCGGCTGCCTGCTGCTGTGCTTGCGCGGCCAGCGCGGCGCTGGCTGCCGCGGCCGTATCGACGGCCGGCTGCGACGCGATCAGCGCGGCCTGGGTCTGGCCGTTCTGCGCGTTGTTGCTGCTGGCCTTCGGGAAGATGCCCGTGATCGCGGCGGTGGCGGCGAGGCTGGCGACGATGACGGCGCCTGCCGCGGTCGCGATGAGCGGGTGGAGGCGTTGCTTTTGCGGCGTGGTCTGATTCTGGTTGTCCATGTTTTTCTCCGGTGTCGATCTGGCTCCGCACGTTGGCGCTGGCCGGATCCCACGCTTCGGGAGCGAGCAGACTTGGCGTTCCGGCGCCGCGTTCTGGTCCCGTGGTCATGCGTGGTGACGCAACAGGAGTGTCGTCTACCGGCGCGCGGCGCACCGTATCAAGGTGTAACGAATTGCAGCGGGGGACCGGCGCGCGTAACCGGGAAAACCCGGAGAAGGCTGTCACGACGAGGGGATAAAACGGGGGAGGATCGAAAACCGGCGGGCGCCGGCAGGCGGGATTTACGCGTGGTTACAAACCGCACCGCGTGCGCGCCGCGGGGCGCGGCGCACACGCAGGCACGTCAGTCTTCGCGGCGCAGGTGCGGGAACAGCAGCACGTCGCGGATCGTCGGGCTGTCGGTCAGCAGCATCACGAGACGGTCGATGCCGATCCCGCAGCCGCCCGTCGGCGGCATCCCGTGTTCGAGCGCGCGGATGTAGTCGGCGTCGAAGAACATCGCTTCCTCGTCGCCGGCATCCTTCTGCTCGACCTGCTTCTTGAAGCGCGCGGCCTGGTCTTCCGGATCGTTCAACTCCGAGAAGCCGTTCGCGATCTCGCGGCCCGTCATGAACAGCTCGAAACGCTCGGTGATGCCCGGCGTCGTATCCGACGCGCGTGCGAGCGGCGACACTTCGACCGGGTAGTCGATGATGTAGGTCGGCTCCCACAGCTGCGATTCGGCGGTTTCCTCGAACAGCGCGAGCTGCAGCGCGCCGATGCCGGCGTTCAGGAAGGCCGGCTGCGACACGTCGACGCCGAAGCGCTTCAGTTCGGTCCGCAGGAACGCGTCGTCCGACAGCTGGCCGTCGGTGTATTGCGGCGCGTACTTCTGGATCGCCTGCGTGATCGTCAGCCGGTGGAACGGCTTTGCGAGGTCGAGTTCGCGGCCCTGGTACTGGATCGTCGCGGTGCCGAGCGCATCGATCGCCGCCTGGCGGATCAGCTGCTCGGTGAAGTCCATCAGCCAGCGGTAATCGGTGTACGCGGCGTAGAACTCCATCATCGTGAATTCCGGGTTGTGGCGCGGCGACACGCCTTCATTCCGGAAGTTGCGGTTGATCTCGAACACGCGCTCGAAGCCGCCGACGATCAGGCGCTTCAGGTACAGCTCCGGCGCGATGCGCAGGAACATCTGCATGTCGAGCGCGTTGTGATGCGTGACGAACGGCTTGGCCGCGGCGCCGCCCGGGATCGGGTGCAGCATCGGCGTTTCGACTTCCATGAAGTCGGCGTTGTCCATGAACTTGCGGATCGACGCGATGGTGCGGGTGCGCGCGCGGAACGTGTCGCGCGTTTCCGGCGTGACGATCAGGTCGACGTAGCGCTGGCGATAGCGCATCTCCTGGTCGGCGAGGCCGTGGAACTTGTCCGGCAGCGGGCGCAGCGCCTTCGACAGCAGGCGCAGCTCCTTGCACTGGACCGACAGCTCGCCCTTGTTGGTGCGGAACAGCACGCCGCGGGCGGCGACGATGTCGCCGAGGTCCCACTTCTTGAATGCGTCGTAGGTTTCCGCGCCGACGTCGTTCGGCGTCACGAAGAACTGGATCTGGCCCGAACCGTCCTGCACCGTCGCGAAGCTCGCCTTGCCCATCACGCGCTTGAGCATCATGCGGCCGGCGACCGACACCTCGACCGGGTTCGCTTCGAGCGCGGCCTTGTCCGAATCGGCGAAGGTGGCCTGGAGATCGGCGGCGTGATGCGTCGGCCGGAAATCGTTCGGATAGGCGACGCCTTGCTCGCGCAATGCGCGCAGCTTCTCGCGGCGCTCGGCAATGATCTGGTTTTCGTCCGCCGCGACGGCGGGCTGCGTTTGGGTCGGTTCGGTCATGATGGTCGGAATTCGGAGTGGGTGCGGCAACGCAACGGGAAGGGCGGGCGCGACCGGAGAGGCCGCGCCGCGGCGCTTACACGCCCTGTTTGAGGCTCGCGCTGATGAAGTCGTCGAGATCGCCGTCGAGCACGGCTCGCGTGTTGCTCATTTCGACGTTCGTGCGCAGGTCCTTCACGCGGCTCTGGTCGAGCACGTACGAACGGATCTGGTGGCCCCAGCCCACATCGGTCTTGCTCGATTCGAGCTTGTCCTGCTCGGCCTGGCGCTTGCGCATCTCGGCTTCGTACAGGCGCGACTTCAGCATCGCCATTGCTTCGGCACGGTTGCGGTGCTGCGAGCGGTCGTTCTGGCACTGCACGACGATGCCGGTCGGCATGTGCGTGATCCGCACGGCCGAGTCGGTCTTGTTGATGTGCTGGCCACCCGCGCCCGACGCGCGGTACGTGTCGATGCGCAGGTCGGCCGGATTGACCTCGACTTCGATCGAGTCGTCGATTTCCGGATACACGAACACCGACGAGAACGACGTGTGGCGGCCGCCGGACGAGTCGAACGGCGACTTGCGCACGAGGCGGTGGATGCCCGTTTCGGTGCGCAGGAAGCCGTATGCGTATTCGCCCGTGACCTTGACCGTCGCGTTCTTGATGCCGGCGACGTCGCCGTCCGACTCTTCGAGCACTTCGGCCTTGAAGCCCTTGCGCTCGCAGTAGCGCAGGTATTGGCGCAGCAGCATCGACGCCCAGTCGCACGCCTCGGTGCCGCCGGCGCCGGCCTGGATGTCGATGAAGCAGTTGTTCGGGTCGGCCGGGTTCGAGAACATCCGGCGGAATTCGATGTCGCCGACGCGCGCTTCGAGCTTCTTCGCGTCGTCTTCGGAGGCGACGAGGGTGTCTTCGTCGCCTTCCTCGCGTGCGAGCTCGAACAGGTCGAGCGCATCGCGCAGGTCGCTATCGAGCGCGGTGAGCGTCGTGACGACACCTTCGAGCAGCTTCTTCTCGCGGCCGAGTGCCTGGGCGTTCTTCGAATCGTTCCAGACGTTCGGGTCTTCGAGTTCCTTGTTGACTTCGGTCAGACGCGCAGATTTGGCGTCGTAGTCAAAGATACCCCCGAAGCTCGCCCGCGCGGGTGCGCAGGTCGAGCAGGGAGCTTTCGATCGCGTTGAGACGTTCCGCTTCCATGATCGTTCGCTGTTCTTGCTTCGTAAAAAAGCGGAATTATAGCCGATCGGCGGGGTTTCCCGGTGACGCGGAGTGTGCTTGCATGCGCGCCGTGGCCCCGTTCGGCGCGGCGCGCATGCGGCCCGCGAGCGCGCGGGCCGGGTGGCCGGTGCTCAGCCGGCCGCGTGCTCGACGATCAGCTGGACGCGCGTCACGCCGTTCCACGTGTCGGCGACGAGGCGATACGCGATCAGCGCGCTCGCCGGCAGCGGCTCGGTGTGGTTGAACCAGATCGCGTTGAAGCGCTGGCGGCCGCGCGCCAACTGCAGCTTCAGGTGCTTTTCCTTCACGAGCGACTGCGACACGACGTCGAACTCGCCGGAGAAAAGCGGGGCCGGAAAGCCCTGGCCCCAGACGGCTTCGTCGAGCAGCCCGACGAACTGCGGCGTGAAATACGCGTCCTCCAGTTCGCCGTCGGTCTCGATCACGCGCGCGAGCGCGTCGTCGGACAGCCACTCGCGCGCCACCGCCTCGAACGCGGCCGCGAAGCGCGGCACGTCGTCGGTGCCGAGCGTGAGGCCGGCCGCCATCGCGTGGCCGCCGAACGCGACGATCAGGTCGGGCTCGCGCTTCGACACCAGGTCGAGCGCGTCGCGCAGGTGGAAGCCGGGAATCGAGCGGCCCGAACCCTTGACCCGCGTGCCGGCTTCGTCCGCATGCGCGAACGTGAACGATGGGCGGTGGAATTTCTCCTTGAGCCGCCCGGCGACGATGCCGATCACGCCCTGGTGCCATTCGGGATTGAACAGCGTGATCGTGCATGCGTCGGCCGGATCGACGTCGGCGAGGTCGGCGAGCGCCTGCTGCTGCATGCCGGCCTCGATCTCGCGGCGCTCGCGGTTCATCACGTCGAGCTGCTGCGCGAGGTCCCACGCGCGGCCGATGTCGTCGGTGATCAGGCATTCGATGCCGAGCGACATGTCCGAGAGCCGCCCGGCGGCATTCAGGCGCGGGCCGAGGCCGAAGCCGAGGTCGAACCCCGATGCGGTGCGCGCCTCGCGGCCGGCGGCGCGAAACAGCGCGGCGATGCCCGGCTGCATGCGGCCGTTGCGGATGCGCTGCAGCCCCTGCGCGACGAGCACGCGGTTGTTGCCATCGAGCCGCACCACGTCGGCGACGGTGCCGAGCGCGACGAGGTCGAGCAGTCCGTCGAGGCGCGGCTCGGCTTCCTTGCTCGCGAACGCGCCGCGGCGGCGCAGCTCGGCGCGCAGCGCGAGCAACACGTAGAACATCACGCCGACACCGGCGATGTGCTTGCTCGGGAACGCGCAGCCGGGCTGGTTCGGGTTGACGATCGCGCGCGCGGCGGGCAGCGCGTCGCCGGGCAGGTGGTGGTCGGTCACGAGCACGTCGATGCCGCGTGCATTCGCGGCCTCGACGCCCGCGACGCTCGCGATACCGTTGTCGACGGTGATCAGCAGGTCGGGCTTGCGGGCGGCCGCGAGTTCGACGATCTCGGGCGTGAGCCCGTAGCCGTATTCGAAGCGGTTCGGCACCAGGTAGTCGATCTGCGCGCCGAACATCCGCAGGCCGCGCACCGCGACCGCACAGGCGGTCGCGCCGTCGCAGTCGTAGTCGGCGACGACCAGCAGGCGCCGCTTGTCGGCGATCGCGTCGGCGAGCAGCGCCGCGGCGTCCGCGCAGCCTTTCAGTTCGGTGGGTGGCACGAGGCGCGCGAGCGCGGTCTCGATGTCGGTCGGAGACTGCACGCCGCGCGACGCATACAGGCGCGCGAGGACGGGGTGCAGGCCGTGGCGCGCGAGCGCTTCGGCGTCGGCGGGCGCGACGGGGCGGGTAACGATCCGGGTCATACGAGTGGGGTCATTCGAACAGGGACGCCAGCGCGCGGCGGCGCCAGAACTTGCGCAGGTCGCCGCGCGTCGCGTGCAGCGTCACGGAGCTGGTGTCGCCGCACAGCGTGAAATCGACGCTGGCCAGCTCGCCGTTCTGCAGCGCGGCGAGGGTCGGCGCGAACCAGTCGCGCTCGAGCAGGGCGAGCGCGTCATGCCAGCGTGCCCAGTCCTGTTCGATGAACGGAGCGGACAGCGCCGGCAGCTCGACGAGTGTCGCGCCGGCGCCGGCGGGCAGCGCACCGAAGGCGGCCGGCGCGGCACCGGCCTCGGCCTGCGCGGCGCGCGCGAGGCCGAGCGCCGCGGGGGAAGCGGACAGCACGCGCTCGAACGGCTTGCCGACCGGCTTCAGCGTGCCTTGCGCATGGAACCAGATCGAATTGACGGCGGGCAACCCGCGCGCTTCGCGCGCTTCGTTGACCGGGTGCTGGAACCATGCCATCTGCACTTCGTTCTGCAGCTTCATCCACATCCGCGAACGTTCGCCGGTGTGCGCCTCGTGCGGCAGCCAGATTTCGATGTTGCGGCCGCTCGCGCGCAGCGGCGCGGCGCCGGCGAGGCGGGCGAGCTGTTCGCTGGACAAGTACCAGCGGGTCGGCTGCGGCGCTTCCAGCCGCACGCCGAGCTCCTCGATCAGCGGGCGTGCGACGGCCAGCAGGGCGGCCGCGTCGCCGTCGTCGAGCGCGAGGCTGGCCGGGTCGACGAGCACGAGGTGATCGTGCGCGATCTGGACGTGCACCGGCTCGACGCACGCCCAGGCCTGCGTGCCCGGGTCGCCGCCGTCCGCCAGCAGCATGTAGGGCGCGAGCGGCGCCTCGTCCGCGGCGTTGCCCCGGCTCGCGCCGAACTGGCGGGCCAGCCAGCGCTCGTGCGGCAGCGTGCGCTGGAAGTCCTCGCCGGCCACGCGCTCGACGAGGCTCGCGCGGGCCAGCAACTTTTCGAGCGCGGGACTGTCCAGCGTGTGCAGGGACGAGGCCGCATCGGCTGCCGACGGCAGCGCGAACGGAACGAGGAAATGGAGGCGTCGGTCGTGCATGATGGTGCGCATTGTATGGCAAACTGCGCGCGTGATCGGGCCGGCGGACGGCCCGATTGCGTCCGGCGACCGTTTTTCGACCGCGCCCGGGCGGCCGGCCTCCGCCGGATGGCGCTCCCGGGCGCGGGCCGTCATCCCCGCCGTAACCAGCAGAAAGGATTCGCTTGAAACTTCCGTACGAATGGCAGATCGGCTGGCGCTACACGCGCGCCGGCAAACGCACGACCGGCAACGGCTTCATTTCCTTCATCGCGCTCGTGTCGATGCTCGGCATCGCGCTCGGCGTCGCGGCGCTGATCGTCGTGCTGTCCGTGATGAACGGCTTCCAGAAGGAAGTGCGCGACCGCATGCTGTCGGTGCTCGCGCACGTCGAGGTGTTCTCGCCGACCGGCTCGATGCCCAACTGGCAACTGACCGCGCAAGAGGCGCGCCGCAATCCGTCGGTGACGGGCGCGGCGCCTTACGTCGATGCGCAGGCGCTGCTCACGCGCCAGGACGCGGTGAGCGGCGTGATGCTGCGCGGCATCGAGCCGTCGCTCGAACCGCAGGTGTCGGACATCGGCAAGGACATGAAGGCGGGCCAGCTGACCGCGCTCGTGCCCGGCCAGTTCGGCATCGTGCTCGGCGATGCGCTCGCCGGCAACCTCGGCGTGACGGTCGGCGACAAGATCACGCTGGTCGCGCCCGAAGGCACGATCACGCCGGCCGGGATGATGCCGCGGCTCAAGCAGTTCACGGTCGTCGGCGTGTTCGAATCGGGCCACTACGAATACGACAGCACGCTCGCGATGGTCGACATCCGCGACGCGGAGGCGCTGTTCCGGATGTCCGCGCCGACCGGCGTGCGGCTGCGGCTCACCGACATGCAGAAGGCGCCGCAGGTCGCGGTCGAGCTGTCGCACACGCTGTCGGGCAGCCTGTACATCCGCGACTGGACCCAGCAGAACAAGACCTGGTTCTCGGCCGTGCAGATCGAGAAGCGGATGATGTTCATCATCCTCACGCTGATCATCGCGGTCGCTGCGTTCAACCTCGTGTCGTCGCTCGTGATGACGGTGACCAACAAGCAGGCCGACATCGCGATCCTGCGCACGCTCGGCGCGCAGCCGGGCTCGATCATGAAGATCTTCGTCGTGCAGGGCGTGACGATCGGCTTCGTCGGCACCGCGTCGGGCGTCGCGCTCGGCTGCCTGATCGCATGGAGCATTCCGTGGCTGATCCCGATGATCGAGCACCTGTTCGGCGTGCAGTTCCTGCCGCCGTCGGTGTACTTCATCAGCGAGCTGCCGTCCGAGCTCGTCGCGGGGGACGTGATCAAGATCGGCCTGATCGCGTTCGTGCTGTCGGCCGTCGCGACGCTCTATCCGAGCTGGCGCGGCGCGAAGGTGAAGCCGGCGGAGGCGCTGCGCTATGAATGATCGCGCGACCGCATTCGCGGATTCACGACAACCCATCAGACAGGATTCGGCAGGTATGCAGGAATACGTGCTTCAGGCGCGCGGGATCACGAAGGCGTTCGTGCAGGGCGGCTTCAATGTGCAGGTGCTCAACGACACCGAGCTGACGGTGCGGCGCGGCGAGAAGCTCGCGGTCGTCGGCGCGTCGGGCTCCGGCAAGAGCACGCTGCTGCACGTGCTGGGCGGCCTCGACGAACCGAGCGCGGGCGAAGTGTCGCTGCTCGGCAAGCCGTTCACGCAGCTTGCCGAGCGCGAGCGCAACGAGTTGCGCAACCGCGCGCTCGGGTTCGTCTATCAGTTCCATCACCTGCTGCCGGAATTCACCGCGCTCGACAACGTCGCGATGCCGCTGCGCATTCGCCGGATGACGACCGAGGATGCGCGCGAGCAGGCACAGGCGATGCTCGAACGGGTCGGGCTCGGCCCGCGTGCGAAGCATCGGCCGGGCGAGCTGTCGGGCGGCGAGCGGCAGCGCGTCGCGATCGCGCGCGCGCTGGTGACGAAGCCGGCCTGCGTGCTTGCCGACGAGCCGACCGGCAACCTCGACGGCACGACGGCCGATACGGTGTTCAACCTGATGCTCGAATTGTCCGAGACGCTCGAAACGAGCTTCGTGATCGTCACGCACGACCCCGAGCTCGCCGCGCGCTGCGATCGCATCATGCGCCTGCGCGACGGCGTGCTGCACGAGGAGCCGGCGCTGCCGGTGTGAACGAGCGCTCCCGCTGGGCTGCCGGGTGAACCCGGCGGCGCGGCGAGGGCGCAGGAAAACCGCCATGTGGATCGATACGCACTGCCATCTCGACGCCGGCGAATTCGACGCCGACCGCGACGCGGTCGCCGAGGCGGCGCGCGCGGCCGGCGTGTCGCGCATCGTGATTCCGAGCGTCGGGCGCGACAATTTCACGACGGTGCGCGAGCTCGCGCAGCGCACGCCGGGCGCGGTCTATGCGCTCGGCATCCATCCGATCTTTACACCGCACGCGCACGACGCGGATCTCGACCGGCTGCGCATGGAGATCGAGGCGAGCCTCGACGATCCGCGCTTCGTCGCGATCGGCGAGATCGGCCTCGACTACTTCGTGCCGGGGCTCGACGAAGCGCGGCAGCAATTCTTCTATCAGGGGCAACTGAAGCTCGCGCGCGAATTCGACTTGCCGGTGCTGTGCCACGTGCGCAAGTCGCAGGACCGCGTGCTCGCCGGGTTGCGTCGCTTCGGCGTGCGGCGCGGCATCGCGCATGCGTTCAACGGCAGCTTTCAGCAGGCCGATGCGTATCTCGCGCAGGGGCTGCACCTCGGCTTCGGCGGCAACGTGACGTTCGGACGCGCGTTGCAGATCCGCCGGCTCGCCACGCAGTTGCCGCTCGACGCGATCGTCGTCGAGACGGACGCGCCCGACATCGCGCCCGAGTGGGCGTACAAATCCCGCAACACGCCCGACCAGGTGCCGCGCATCGGCGCCGTGCTCGCCGAACTGCGCGGCGTCGACGCTCACTCCTTGTGCCTATCCACAACGGCTAACGCGCTCGCCGCGCTGCCGCGCCTCGCACTTTCGTCCGCATAATCGTTGCCGGAAGGCGCCGCATCGACATCGGCGGCGCCGGGTCGACGAGGAGGCGCGATGCGGGTGGGGTGGATCGCGTTCGCGCTCGGCGTCGTCGTGCTGCAGCGGCAGGCGGCGTTGCCGGGCGCGAGCGGCTGGGTAATCGGGGCGGCGGTGCTGGCCGGTTGCGGCGCGCTGCTCGCATGGTGTGCGCGGCGCCGTCGAACCCGTGCGATCGTCGCGCTCCGGTGGATGCTGTGCGCAAGCGCCGCCTGTGCGATCGGATTCGGCTATGCGGCCGCGCGCGCCGAATGGCGGCTGCGTGACAGCCTGCCCGTCGAATGGGAAGGGCGCGACATCGCCGTCACGGGCGTGATCCGCGGGTTGCCGGTGATCGACGACACCGGCGCGCGACTGCTGCTGGCCGTCGAATCGAACGACGCGGGCCTGGCCCGTTTCCCGCCGGTAATCCGGTTGTCATGGCGCACGTACGGCGCGCCCGCCGCGCGCGATGCGATTCCCGATTTGCGCGCGGCGCAGCGCTGGCGTCTCGTCGTGCGGCTGAAGCGCCCGCATGCCGAGGCGAATCCCGGCGTGCGCGACAGCGAGGCGGCGTGGCTCGCCGCGGGCATTCGTGCGATCGGCTATGTCGTCGCGCCCGAGCGCGCGGAATTGCTCGACGCGCGCGCAGCGGGATGGCGCGCATCGATCGATCGGCTGCGCGACGCGCTGCGCACGCGTATCGGCGACGGGCTCGGCGACGGGCCCGACAACGCGCGCCATCGCGGCATCGTCACCGCGCTCGCGGTCGGTGATCAATCCGGTATCGTCGACGACGACTGGCGCGTGCTGCGCAATACGGGCACGAGCCATCTGGTCGCGATTTCGGGCCTGCACGTCGGGCTCGTCGGCGCGATCGCAGGCGGGATCGTATCGATGGTCTGGCGGCGTCTGCGCTGGCGCGGACGTGCCGCGGCGCTCGTGATGCCGGCGCCCTACGTGGCTTCCGTGGCGGCGCTGACAGCTGCCGCCGGCTATGCGGCGCTTGCCGGCTTCAACGTGCCGGCGCAGCGCGCGTGGTGGATGATCGCGGCCGGCGCGGCTGCCTATCTGGCCGGACGCAGCGTGCCGACTTCCGCGGTGTTGTGCGCGGCGCTCGGCGGCGTGCTGCTTGCCGATCCGTGGGCGGTGCTGTCGGCCGGGTTCTGGCTGTCGTTCGGGGCGGTCGCCGTGATCCTGATGGCGGTGGCGGGCTGGCGCGCAGTGCGTGAATTCGACAGCGCCGACGACAGCGCGCCCGACGGCGCCGCCGCGGTCGACCGCCGGCGCCGGCTGCGCGCATGGTGCGCGCGTGCCGGGCGCCGGATCGCGGAGGCGACGCGCGTGCAGTACGCGGTGACGCTCGGCCTCGCGCCGCTCACGGCCGCGTGGTTCGCGCAGATCTCGGTATCGGGCCCGCTCGGCAATGCGTTTGCGATTCCGTGGGTCAGTTCCGTCGTGACGCCGATCGTGCTCGCCGGTATTGGGTTGCCCGCGCCGTTGGACGCATATGCATTCCGGCTCGCGCATGCGGCGCTCGAACCGATGATGGCGCTGCTCCGGCACCTCGCCGACTGGCCGGCCGGCGTGTTCTGGCTGCCCATGCCGGACTGGCCGGTGCTGGTGCTGGCGTGCGTGGGTGTCGGGTGGGCGTTGATGCCGCGCGGCTGGCCGCTGCGCTGGGCGGCGCCGCTCACATGGCTGCCGCTGGTCGCACCGGCGCCCGAGGCGCCGCCGTCGGGCGGTTTCCGGCTGACCGTGCTCGACGTCGGGCAGGGCGCGTCGGTGCTGGTCGAGACCGCGCGCCGGGCCCTGCTGTTCGATGCGGGGCCGGGTGCGGAGTCGACTCATGCCGGCACGCGGATCGTTGCGCCGGCGTTGCGCGCACGCGGAATCCGGACCATCGATGCGCTCGTGCTCAGCCATGCGGATGCCGATCACGCGGGCGGCGCGGCGGCCGTCTATGCGGCGGCCGAGGTCCGCCAGCTGCTCGCCGGCATTGCGCCGCGGCACCGGCTGTGGCGCGACGCGCAGGCGGCCGGCGTGGCCGATCGGCTGCCGTGCGCGGCCGGGCAGCGGTGGACCTGGGACGGTGTCGTCTTCACGATGCTGTGGCCGCCCGGCGTGGCGGGCGCCGGCCCGTCGAACGAGCAATCGTGTGTGTTGCGCATCGACGCGGGCGGCACGTCGGCACTGCTGACGGGCGACATCGAGGCACGCGCCGAACGGCGGCTGGTGGCCGACGCGCGCGACGCACTGGCCGCGCAGATCCTCGTCGTTCCGCATCACGGCAGCCGCACGTCGTCGGTCGAGCCTTTCCTCGATTCGGTCGAGCCGCGCGTCGCGGTATTTCCTGTAGGCTATCGCAATCGCTTCGGGCATCCGCACCGGACGGTCCTCGCGCGCTACGAGGCGCGCGGGATTCCGCTGCCGCGCACCGATCGCGACGGGGCCGTGCGGTTCGACGTCGCGCCGGCGGGCGGCGGGTTCGCTTTCGAGCGTTATCGCGATGCGCGGCGACGGTACTGGATGGACCGGTGACCGACACAGGAGACATTGGCGTTTGAAGGACATCATCCACTTCTCGCATGCGAACGGGTTTCCGGCGTCGACGTACCGGACGATCTTCGCCGAGCTGGCAGACGACTACGAGCTGCGCTACATCGAACGCATCGGTCACGATCGCCGCTACCCGGTGACGCGCGACTGGCCGCATCTCGTCGAACAGCTGCTCGACGACATCGGCGGTCGCTACGAGCGCCCGGTCTGGCTCGTCGGCCATTCGCTCGGCGGCTACCTGTCGCTGATGGCCGCGCTGAAAAAGCCGCACTGGGTGCGCGGCGTGGTGATGATCGATTCGCCGATCATCGCGGGCTGGCGCGCCGGCGCGCTGCGCGCGAGCCAGTGGGCCGGGCTCGACGAGCGGCTGTCGCCGGCGGCCGCGACCCGCAACCGGCGCACGCGCTGGACGAGCCGCGACGAAGTCTGGCGCCACTTCCACGAGAAACCGGCGTTCGCCCGCTGGGACGAACGGATGCTGTCCGACTACATCGACTACGGCATTCCGCAGGCGGGCGCCGACGGCGAACGCGCGCTCGCGTTCGACCGCCAGGTCGAATACCTGATCTACCGGACCTTGCCGCACACGCTCGGCCCGCGGCTCGCGCACGGCGCGCCGGTGCCGCTCGGCTTTCTCGCCGGCACGCGCTCGCGGGAAGTGCGTCAGGTCGGGCTCGAGGCGACGCGCCGCGCGGCGCGCGGGCGCATCGAATGGCTCGAGGGCAGCCATCTGTTCCCGATGGAGCGCCCGATCGAGACGGCCCGCGCATTGCAGCGGATGCTGAATTCGCTGAAGGCGGCGGAGGGCGGCGTGCCGCGCGACAGCGTGGCGCTCGCGAAGCGCGCCTGACGCAGTCCGGTGCACTGCGTTGCACATGCGCGGTGCACCGACCGGCCGGTCGGTTCGCGGCGGCCCGCACGGCCGGTGCGGCACTGCGCGAAGGGGCGCGATCATCGCGCCAATTGCTGAGAGAAGGGCGGGCTTTACGGTATAATCCGTTTTTCCCGCGAGCATCCAGCGATGACCAAATATGTTTTCGTCACCGGCGGCGTAGTTTCTTCCCTCGGCAAGGGTATTGCCGCCGCCTCTCTCGCCGCGATCCTTGAATCGCGCGGTCTGAAAGTCACCCTCCTCAAACTCGATCCCTACATCAACGTCGACCCCGGCACGATGAGCCCGTTCCAGCACGGCGAAGTGTTCGTGACGGAAGACGGAGCGGAGACCGACCTCGACCTCGGCCACTATGAGCGCTTCATCAGCACGAAGATGCGCAAGGCCAACAACTTCACGACCGGCCAGATCTACGAATCGGTGATCCGCAAGGAACGCCGCGGCGACTATCTCGGCAAGACCGTGCAGGTGATCCCGCACATCACGAACGAAATCCAGGCATTCATCGAGCGCGGGGCGGCATCGGCCACCTGCGGCGAGCCGGACGTCGCGATCGTCGAGATCGGCGGCACCGTCGGCGACATCGAGTCGCTGCCGTTCCTGGAAGCCGCGCGCCAGATGAGCCTGCGCCTCGGCCGCAACAGCGCATGCTTCGTGCACCTCACGCTCGTGCCGTACGTCGCGACGGCCGGCGAGCTGAAGACGAAGCCGACCCAGCACAGCGTGCAGAAGCTGCGCGAGATCGGCATCCTGCCGCACGTGCTGCTGTGCCGTGCGGATCGCCGCATCCCCGACGACGAATCGAAGAAGATCTCGATGTTCTCGAACGTGCCGGAAGACGCCGTGATTTCGGTGTGGGACGCCGACAGCATCTACAAGATTCCGCAGATGCTGCACGACCAGGGCCTCGACCGGATCATCTGCGAGGAGCTGAAGCTGTCGCCGAAGGACGCCGACCTGAGCATGTGGTCGGAGCTCGTCGAGAAGCTGGAAAACCCGAAGCACGAAGTCACGATCGGCATGGTCGGCAAGTATGTCGATCTGACCGAGTCGTACAAGTCGCTGATCGAGGCGCTGCGCCACGCATCGCTGCACACGTCGACCAGGGTCAACATCGAATACATCGACTCGGAAGAGATCGAGGCGAACGGCGTCGACAGCCTGAAGCACCTGGATGCGGTGCTCGTTCCGGGCGGTTTCGGCCGTCGCGGCACGGAAGGCAAGATCGCGGCGATCCGCTATGCGCGCGAGTCGAAGGTGCCGTACCTCGGCATCTGTCTCGGCATGCAGCTCGCGGTGATCGAATTCGCACGCGACGTCGTCGGCCTGAAACAGGCGAACAGCACGGAATTCGATTCGGAAACGCCGGAACGCGTGGTCGCGCTGATCACCGAGTGGTACGACCGCGACGGCAAGGTCGAGACGCGCACCGAAGAGTCGGATCTCGGCGGCACGATGCGCCTCGGCTCGCAGCGCTGCCCGATCAAGCCGGGCACGATGGCCGAAGAGATCTACGGCAAGGACGTGAACGAGCGCCATCGCCACCGTTATGAAGTCAATAACCGCTTCGTGCCCCAGCTCGAAGCCGGCGGCCTTATCATCAGCGCCCGTACCCCGAGCGAGGATCTGCCGGAAATGATGGAGCTGCCGCGTTCGATGCACCCGTGGTTCGTCGGCGTCCAGTTCCACCCGGAATTCACGTCGACGCCGCGTGACGGCCATCCGCTGTTCAAATCGTTCGTCGAAGCCGCGTTTGCCAACAAGCAAGCGCGCGGAGTGAAAGCATGAAGCTGTGCGATTTCGAGGTCGGTCTCGACCAGCCTTTCTTCCTGATCGCGGGTACCTGCGTCGTCGAATCGGAGCAAATGACGATCGACACGGCGGGCCGCCTGAAGGAAATCTGCGCGAAGCTGAACGTGCCGTTCATCTACAAGTCGTCCTATGACAAGGCGAACCGCAGCTCGGGCAAGTCGTTTCGCGGCCTCGGAATGGACGAGGGCCTGCGGATCCTCGGCGAAGTGAAGCGCCAGCTCGGCCTGCCGGTGCTGACCGACGTGCATTCGATCGACGAGATCGAGCAGGTCGCGTCGGTCGTCGACGTCCTCCAGACGCCCGCGTTCCTGTGCCGTCAGACCGATTTCATCCACGCGTGCGCGCGCTCGGGCAAGCCCGTCAACATCAAGAAGGGCCAGTTCCTCGCGCCGCACGACATGAAGAACGTGATCGACAAGGCGCGCGAAGCGGCGCGTGAAGCCGGTCTGTCGGAAGACCGCTTCATGGCGTGCGAACGCGGCGTCTCGTTCGGCTACAACAACCTCGTGTCCGACATGCGTTCGCTCGCGATCATGCGCGAGACGAGCGCGCCGGTCGTGTTCGACGCGACCCACTCGGTGCAGCTGCCGGGCGGGCAGGGCACGAGCTCGGGCGGCCAGCGCGAATTCGTGCCGGTGCTCGCGCGTGCCGCGGTCGCGACGGGCGTCGCGGGCCTGTTCATGGAAACGCACCCGAATCCGGCCGAAGCGAAGTCGGACGGCCCGAACGCGGTGCCGCTGAACCGGATGGGCGCGTTGCTGGAGACCCTCGTCACGCTCGACCAGGCGGTGAAGCGCCATCCGTTCCTGGAAAACGATTTCAACTAAAGATCGAATGAACCTTGCGGCGGCTTCGCGCGTCTGTAGCGAAAGCGGTTTCGGCACGCGTGCCGTCGCAGTTTGAAGAATCCATCGTCATTCTCAGAGGAAACCCATGAGTGCAATCGTAGATATCATCGGCCGCGAGATTCTGGATTCGCGCGGCAACCCCACCGTCGAATGCGACGTGCTGCTCGAATCGGGCACGATGGGCCGCGCGGCGGTGCCGTCGGGCGCGTCCACCGGCTCGCGTGAAGCGATCGAACTGCGTGACGGCGAAGCCGGCCGCTACAACGGCAAGGGCGTGCTGAAGGCGGTCGAGCACATCAACACCGAAATCTCCGAAGCCATCATGGGCCTCGACGCGTCGGAACAGGCGTTCCTCGACAAGACCCTGCTCGAACTGGACGGCACCGACAACAAGTCGCGCCTCGGCGCGAACGCGATGCTGGCCGTCTCGATGGCCGTCGCGAAGGCAGCGGCCGAAGAAGCCGGCCTGCCGCTGTACCGCTACTTCGGCGGCTCGGGCGCGATGCAGCTGCCGGTCCCGATGATGAACATCGTCAACGGCGGCGCGCACGCGAACAACAGCCTCGACATCCAGGAATTCATGATCGTCCCGGTCAGCCAGCCGACGTTCCGTGAAGCCCTGCGTTGCGGCGCGGAAGTGTTCCACGCGCTGAAGAAGATCCTGAGCGACCGCGGCATGAGCACGGCAGTTGGCGACGAAGGCGGCTTCGCACCGAACTTCGGCAGCAACGACGAGTGCCTGTCGACGATCCTGCAGGCGATCGAGAAGGCCGGCTACCGTGCGGGCGAAGACGTCCTCCTCGCGCTCGACTGCGCGGCATCCGAGTTCTATCACGACGGCAAGTACCAGCTCGCCGGCGAAGGGCTGCAACTGTCGTCGGCCGAATTCACCGACTACCTCGCGACGCTCGCCGACAAGTTCCCGATCGTGTCGATCGAGGACGGCATGCACGAAAGCGACTGGGAAGGCTGGAAGCTGCTGACCGAGCGCCTCGGCAAGAAGGTGCAGCTCGTCGGCGACGACCTGTTCGTCACGAACACGCGCATCCTGAAGGAAGGCATCGAGAAGGGCATCGCGAACTCGATCCTGATCAAGATCAACCAGATCGGTACGCTGACCGAAACGTTCGCGGCGATCGAAATGGCGAAGCGCGCGGGCTACACGGCCGTGATCTCGCACCGCTCGGGCGAAACGGAAGATTCGACGATCGCGGACATCGCGGTCGGCCTGAACGCCGGTCAGATCAAGACGGGTTCGCTGTCGCGCAGCGACCGCATCTCGAAGTACAACCAGCTGCTGCGTATCGAGGAAGATCTCGGCGATATCGCAAGCTACCCGGGCAAATCGGCTTTCTATAACCTGCGCTAACGCGTTACTATCGGGTTCGTCACCTCGACGCCGCTCCGTGCATTCGCGCGAAGCGGCGCTTCTTATATCTGCGTCTCTTACATGCGGCTTGTCACTGTCGTCCTGATTGCCTTGCTGGCGCTCATTCAGTACCCCCTATGGTGGGGACACGGCGGCTGGTTGCGGGTGCACGAATTGCGTCAGCAACTCGGCGATCAGCTGCAGAAGAACGCGGACGAGAAGCTGCGCAATGAACGGATCGCGGGGGAAGTGCAGGATCTGCAAAGCGGCACCGCGGCCATCGAGGAGCGTGGGCGCTACGAGATGGGCATGGTGAAGGACGGCGAAGTATTCGTGCAGTTCGTGTCGCCGAACACGCCGGCCGGGCCGCTGAACACCACGCCGTCGAACACGTCGACGCGTGGCGCCGTGTCCGCGGCGCCCGTGCGCGTCGTGCCGAACCCGCAGTCGATTGCAAAGCCGTCGCGGCATCACGGCGGCGAGAAGGGCAAGGCCGCGCATCATTGATGCACATCACTGAGCACGGTAGTCCGAACCATTGAAAAAGCGCGGGAAATGCCGCGCTTTTTTATTTCCTGCCGGTTTTCAATCGGGTTGATCGGCGCGTTCGCGCATCACCACCACCAGCCCGGATAGCCATAGCTGATGCCGGTGCCCCAGCGGTTTCCCCAACCGCCGTAACCGCCGTAATAGCCGCCGTAGACGGTCACGGGCGGCGGCGCGTAATACGCCCACGCGCGCGCGGCTGCCTCGGCTGCCATGGCATCGTTCTGCTCGCGCAGCACCTGCCGGTCGATTTCGTCGTAGCGTTTGCGTTCCGCACTCGACAGCGCGGGCGGCTGGCCGCCCGATGCGCCCGGTTCGGGCAGGCGGCTGAGGATCGTCGACGAAGGCGGCTGCACCGCGCAGCCGGCGAGGGCCAGCGTGCCGGCGGCGACGCTGGTCAGGACGAGGATGCGGAACGGGCGATTCATGTGTCTCTCCAGCAGCGCGCCGACAGCGAAAAGCGGCTTGCACCGAAGGCAGGGCCTGCGGCGACCGAGCCGCGCATGCGACGCTCATGCGTTCATTATGCGCCCGCGCCCGCAGCGCGGGCACGGGCGCGCGGCTCAGTGACGCTGGCCGGCCGCGGGCGTGATGCCGGTTGCGAGTTCCGGCGCGGCGAACAACTGCGCGACGTCGACAGGATCGAACTCGTAGCGCTGGTTGCAGAACTCGCAGTGAATCTCGACGTGACCGCGCTCGACGATCACGCTGTCGACTTCATCGCGACCGAGCATGCGCAGCATCGCGCCGACCTTCTCGCGCGAGCACGAGCACTGGAAGCGCGTACCGGCCGGTTCGAAGTGCTGCACGTTTTCCTGCCAGAAGAGCCGGCGGAACACGACTTCCGGTTCGACCTCGAGCAGTTCCTTCGCGGACAGCGTGCCGCCGAGCGTGCAGACACGCTCCCACGTATCGATGTCCGTCTCGGCGTTGCGCGGCACGATGCCGCCGTCGCCCGGCAGCTTCTGCAGCAGCATGCCGACCGCCCGGTCGCGATCGGCCGCGAGCCACAGCCGAGTGTCGAGCTGCTCCGAGTGATGCATGTAGTGCTCGAGCACCTGCGACACCGATTCGAGCGGACCGTCGACGCCGTTCAGCGGCACGATGCCCTGGTACGGCTGCTGGCCCGGCAGCTTCTCGGCCGGGTCGAGCGTGATCACGCAACGGCCGTGGCCGCTCGCGTTGACGAGCGACGGAAAGCTCGTGTCGTCGCCGATCGTCTGCGCCGCGTCGCCGGCGAACTTGGCCGTGGCGCGCATCGACAGGTCCGAGCTGCACTGGACGACCAGCATCTGGACCGGCCCGTCGCCGAAGATCTGCATGATCAGGGTGCCGTGAAATTTCAGGTTCGCGGACAGCAGCGCACACGCGGCCATCATCTCGCCGAGCACCGTGCGCACCGGAGCAGGGTAGTCACGGCGGGAAAGCACCTCTTGCCACGTGTTGCGCAGCGACACGATCTCGCCGCGCACGGGTGCCGAATTGAACATGAATTTCTGTAACTGGTCGCTCACTCTTCTTCCTTGAAATCGCGCGAATCACCCGATCCGCACGAGTTGCTCCTTGAAATGCGCACGTCGCTCGACGTACGTCTTCGCATTGGCGCGCAGTCGCGCGATATCGTCCGCCGACAGCTCGCGCACGACTTTCGCCGGGGCGCCGAGAATCAGCGAGTTGTCCGGGAACACCTTGCCTTCCGTCACGACGGCGCCTGCACCAACCAGACAGTTGCGGCCGATGACCGCACCATTCAAGACCACCGCCTGAATCCCGATCAGCGAACCTTCGCCGATCGTGCATCCGTGCAGCATCGCCTGGTGCCCGATCGTCACGTTTTCCGCGATCGTCAGCGGAAAACCGGGGTCGGTGTGCAGGACCGCGCCTTCCTGGACATTGCTTCCGGTGCCGACCGTGATCGTCTCGTTGTCGCCGCGAATCGTCGCGCCGAACCAGACGCTCGCGTTTTCCTCCAGCACGACCTTGCCGATGATGGCCGCCGTATCGGCGACGAATACGCTTTCGTGGATCGTCGGGGCCGTCTCGCCCAGTTTGTAGATCGTCACGGAGTCTCCTGGTCTCTTCGATGATGGGCGCCGGTAGAATGGCGCGTCTGGCGTGCCGGGCGCATTGCATTGCATTGCATTGCGTCGCGGCACAAACGCATATTGTAAACCGTCGCGTGCATGCGCTCCCGCGACGCGCACGGATGGTGCCCCCGTTTTGACGAGCATGGAGCCTTCTTCTTTCACCGCCGCGCCGCGCTGTGTGCGCCGCGCAGCGCTCGACGCGCTGCGGATGTCCGAGCCGGTCGCGAAGGCCGCGCAGGTCCGCGCGCTGTACGACGCACTGCTGGCCGGGCAGGCCGCGATCGCGCCGGCGCTCGACCTGGACGAACCGGCCGACCTGCCGGGCCGCCCGGCGCGCCCGCCGCTCGTCGAGCCGCGCCAGCTCGAGCGTCGCAGCATGCGCTCGCCCGCGGGGCGCGCGGTGCTGCTGCACGCGCTCGCGCATATCGAATTCAATGCGATCAACCTCGCGCTCGACGCCGTGTGGCGCTTCGCCCGGATGCCGGACGCGTTCTATGCGGACTGGCTGAAGGTCGCGGCCGAGGAGGCTTATCACTTCACGCTGCTGTCCGAGCGGCTGGCCGGGTTCGGGCATACGTACGGCGATTTTCCCGCGCACAACGGGCTGTGGGAGATGTGCGAGCGGACCAAGGCCGACGTGCTCGCGCGGATGGCGCTCGTGCCGCGCACGCTCGAGGCGCGCGGGCTCGACGCGTCGCCGCCGATCCGCGCGCGGCTCGTGCAGGCGGGCGACGACGCCTCCGCGGCGATCCTCGACGTGATCCTGCGCGACGAGATCGGCCATGTCGCGATCGGGAACCACTGGTTCCGGCATTTGTGCGACGCGGCCGGCCGCGATCCGGTGCCTGCCTACCGTGAGCTCGCCGAGCAGTACCATGCGCCGCGGCTGCGCGGTCCGTTCAATTTCGACGCGCGCCGCACCGCGGGATTCGAGCAGGCGGAGCTGGACGAATTGGCCGCGCAGGACGCGGCGGACAGCAAGGCGGCGGGTTAGGGCGGCTGCGGGCGGCCGGCTGCCGCGGTGCGAAAGCTGCCGCAGGCCGGCCGTAACGTCTGCCCCGGGCCTCCAGTGCACCGGGGGCGCGCGCCTCGGCTCCTCTGTCGCTAGAGAGCGGCCTCGACTGCCGGCCGCCGGAACGCAAGCGCCCCCGCTATAATCGAACGATCATTCTTTTTTCTGGCGGCTGCAATGAGTGCGTCGAGTTCTGTTTCCGATTTCGTCACGGTGCGCGGCGTCAAGCTGCATGTGCGGCGCTGGGGCCGGCCCGATGCGCCGACGCTGTTCATGCTGCACGGCTGGATGGACGTCGCGGCGTCGTTCCAGTTCGTCGTCGACGCGCTCGCGGGCGACTGGCAGGTGATCGCGCCGGATGCGCGCGGCTTCGGCCTGTCCGACTGGCCGGTCGCGCGGCACGGCGGCGGTCATTACTGGTTCCACGAATATCTGGGCGATCTCGATGCGCTCGTCGATCACTATGCGCCGGCCGGCGAAGTCAACCTGGTCGGGCACAGCATGGGCGCGAACGTCGTGTGCCTGTACGCGGGCGCGCGGCCGGAGCGCGTGCGGCGCGTGGTCGATCTCGAAGGGTTCGGGCTCGCCCCCGCGCGGGCCGAGCAGGCGCCGCGCCGGCTGCGCGGCTGGCTCGACGAGCTGCGCGAGCCGCCGGTGCTGCGCCCGTACGCGTCGCTCGACGACGTGGCGGCCCGGCTGATCAAGACCAATCCGCGGCTCGAGCCGCGCCGCGCAGCGTTTCTTGCCGCCCACTGGTCGAAGCGCGGCGACGACGGCCTGTACCACCTGCTGGCCGACCCCGCGCACAAGATGGCGGGCCCGATGCTGTACCGGCTCGACGAGGTGATGGCCGTCTGGAAGCAGGTGCGCGCGAAGGTGCTGCACGTCGAGGCCGTCGCTTCACCGACCCTCGCGTACCTCGCGGGCGACATCCCGCTGCCGGAGTTCAAGGCGCGCTTCGGCGCGTTCCCCGACTGGCGCGAAAAGCTCGTCGAGGATGCCGGCCACATGGTCCATCACGACCAGCCGGAGCAGATCGCGGCGCTGATCGAGGCCTTCTGCGCGTAGGGCCGCGGCGGTATCGGCAGGGCAGGCGGGCGGCGGAATTGCCGCATTGCAGTAGAATGAAGCTTCACCTGCCATACCGACAATGAACGCCGATCTCCACTGCCATTCGAATGTTTCCGACGGGTTGCTGTCGCCTGCCGACGTCGCGCGCCGCGCCCATGCCGGCGGCGTGACCCTGTGGGCGCTGACCGACCACGACGAGATTGGCGGCCAGGCGGCGGCGCGCAGCGAGGCAGAGGCGCTCGGCATGCGCTACCTGAGCGGCGTCGAGATTTCGGTCACGTGGGCATCGCGCACGGTGCACATCGTCGGGCTGCACATCGATCCGTCGAACCCGACGCTCGTCGACGGCCTCTATCGCACGCGCCACGGCCGTGCCGCCCGCGCACAGGCGATCGCCGCGCAGCTCGAGACGCTTGGCATTCCCGGCGCTTACGAAGGCGCGCTGAAGTACGTATCGAATCCCGACCTGATCTCCCGCACCCACTTCGCGCGCTTTCTCGTCGAGCACGGCCACGCCGAATCCACGTCCGACGTGTTCGACCGCCTGCTCGGCGATGGCAAGCCCGGATTCGTTCCGCACCGCTGGGCGACGTTGTCCGATGCGGTTTCGTGGATTCGCGCGGCGGGCGGCGAGGCCGTGGTCGCGCACCCGGGCCGCTACCGCTATACGCCGGTCGAATTCGATGCGTTCTTCGGCGAATTCATCGATCTCGGCGGCCGCGCGATCGAGGTCATCACGGGCAGCCACACGCCCGATCAGTACCGCGAATACGCGGACGTCGCCCGCCGTTTCGGCTTCGAAGTGTCGCGCGGTTCGGATTTCCACGCGCCGGGCGAGGGCCGCGTCGAGCTCGGCGGCCTGCCGCCGTTGCCGCCCGACCTCAAACCGGTCTGGGAACGCTGGCTCTGACGCGCGGCGGCCGCTTGCCGCACGCGGCGCCCGTCGCGCCCGCATCCGACTTTTCCCCCCTTTACGTGCCCCCATGTCCCAGTTCTTCAGGATTCACCCGGATAATCCGCAGCCGCGCCTGATCAAGCAGGCCGCGGACATCGTCAGCAAGGGCGGCGTGATCGCGATGCCGACCGATTCGAGCTACGCGCTCGCGTGCCACCTCGACGACAAGGACGCGGTCGAGCGCGTGCGCCGCATCCGCGGCCTCGACGACAAGCAGCACCTGTCGCTGCTCGTGCGCGACCTGTCGGAGCTGGCGAATTTCGCGATGGTGGACAACCGCCAGTACCGGCAGATCAAGTCGGTGACGCCGGGCCCGTACGTGTTCATCCTGCAGGCGACGAAGGAAGTGCCGCGCCGGCTGTCGCACCCGTCGCGCAAGACGATCGGGCTGCGCGTGCCCGATCATGCGATCACGCTCGCGCTGCTCGAATCGCTCGGGCAGCCGCTGCTCGGCACGACGCTGATCCTGCCGCCGGACGACGAGCCGCTCAACGATCCGGAGGACATCCGCGCGCGGCTTGAGAAGCAGGTCGATCTCGTGATCGACGGCGGTGCGTGTCCGCGCGAGCCGTCGACGGTGATCGACCTGACGGGCGACGAGCCGCAGCTCGTGCGCGCGGGGCGCGGCGCGCTCGAACCGTTCGGGCTCGTGGCCGCGTAAGCGCACGCCGTTCATTTTTGCGCGAGTGCGCTTGTTACAATAACGCGATATGGATGCTTCCCTGATACAGACCATCGCCGTCTACGCGCTGCCCGTGATCTTCGCGATCACGCTGCACGAGGCCGCGCATGGCTATGCCGCGCGCCTGCTCGGCGACAACACCGCCTACATGATGGGGCGCGTGTCCTTCAATCCGATGCGCCACATCGATCCGCTCGGCACGATCGCGATTCCGCTCGCGATGTATTTCCTGACCGGCGGCGCGTTCCTGTTCGGCTATGCGAAGCCGGTGCCGGTCTCGTTCGGCAACCTGCGCAATCCGCGCTGGGGCAGCCTGTGGGTCGCGCTCGCGGGCCCGGCCTGCAACTTCGTGCAGGCGTTGATCTGGGGCGTGCTGACCATCGTGCTGCCCGCGGCCGGCGTCGACGAGCCGTTCTTCACGCGGATGGCCTACGCGGGCGTCAGCGCGAACCTGGTGCTCGGCGTGCTGAACCTGTTTCCGCTGCCGCCGCTCGACGGCGGCCGCATCCTGGCGGCGCTGCTGCCGCCGAAGCAATCGATCGCGCTGTCGCGCATCGAGCCGTACGGTTTCATCATCGTCCTCGCGCTGGTCGCGACGGGCGTGCTGACGAATTTCTGGCTGCGTCCGCTCGTGAACGCCGCGGCCGGCGTGCTGAGCGCCATCCTGTCTCCCTTCGCCTCGCTTTTCTAACGACAATCATGTTCCCAGATCGTATTTTCTCCGGCATGCGACCCACCGGGTCGCTGCACCTCGGCCACTACCACGGCGTGCTGAAAAACTGGGTGAAGCTGCAGTCCGAGTACCCGTGTTTCTTCTGCGTGGTCGACTGGCATGCGCTGACGACGCACTACGAGACGCCCGAGGTCATCGAGAAGAACGTGTGGGACGTGCTGATCGACTGGCTCGCATCCGGCATCGATCCGGCGCAGGCGACGCTGTTCATCCAGAGCAAGGTGCCCGAGCATGCGGAACTCGCGCTGCTGCTCGGCATGAGCACGCCGCTCGGCTGGCTCGAGCGCGTGCCGACCTACAAGGAGCAGATGGAGAAGCTGAAGGACAAGGATCTGTCGACCTACGGCTTCCTCGGCTACCCGGTGCTGATGGCCGCCGACATTCTGCTGTATCGCGGCTCGCTCGTGCCGGTCGGCGAAGACCAGGTGCCGCACGTCGAGATGACGCGCGAGATCGCGCGCCGCTTCAACTACCTGTACGGTCGCGAGCCGGGCTTCGAGGAGAAGGCGCTCGAAGCCGCGAAGAAGCTCGGCGGCAAGCGCGCGAAGCTCTATCACGAGTTGCGCAATGCATACCAGCAGGAGGGCGACGACGAGGCGCTCGAGCAGGCGCGCGCGATGCTGCAGGAATCGCAGAGCCTGTCGATGAGCGACCGCGAGCGCCTGTTCGGCTATCTCGAAGGCGCGCGCAAGATCATCCTGGTCGAGCCGCAGGCGCTGCTGACCGAAGCGTCGCGGATGCCGGGCCTCGACGGCCAGAAGATGTCGAAGTCGTACGGCAATACGATCGGCCTGCGCGAAGACGCGGAGACGATCACGAAGAAGGTCCGCACGATGCCGACCGATCCGGCGCGCGTGCGCCGCACCGATCCGGGCGATCCCGACAAGTGCCCGGTGTGGCAGCTGCACCAAGTCTATACGGACGCAACGACGCACGAATGGGTGCAGCACGGCTGCCGTTCGGCGGGCATCGGCTGCCTCGACTGCAAGCAGCCGGTCGTCGAAGGGATCCTGCGCGAACAGCAGCCGATGCTCGAGCGCGCGCAGAAGTACATGGACGATCCGTCGCTGCTGCGCGCGATCGTCGCGGACGGTTGCGACAAGGCGCGCAAGCACGCGGTCGAGACGATGCGCGACGTGCGCGAGGCGATGGGCCTGTCGTACACCTGAGCTGACGGCATGCGCGAATCCGTCA
The DNA here is from genome assembly GCF_046534915.1 of Burkholderia sp. SIMBA_051. NCBI lineage: Bacteria > Pseudomonadati > Pseudomonadota > Betaproteobacteria > Burkholderiales > Burkholderiaceae > Burkholderia > Burkholderia sp. SIMBA_051. Next base: position 175,954 of record NZ_JAWRXS010000003.1, read on the forward strand.
TTGTCGCCGCGGGCGGCCACGTCGCCCAGACCGAGCCGTCGCGCTGGGTCGCCCGGTGGTCGCGGCTCGTCCCGGCCGGCGGTGCGGTGCTCGACGTCGCCGCGGGCGGCGGGCGCCATGCGCGCTGGTTCGCGTCGCACGGGCATCCGGTCGTCGCGCTCGACCGCGATCCGGCCGCGCTGGCCGCATTGCGGGCGATCGCAGGCGTCGACGCACGCGACGCCGATCTGGAGGGCGCGCCCTGGCCGCTGCAGGCCGGAGCGTCGTTCGCGGCCGTGATCGTCACCCATTATCTGCATCGTCCGCTCTGGCCCCATCTGCTCGATGCGGTGGCGCCCGGCGGCGTGCTCATCTACGAAACCTTCGCGCAAGGAAACGAAACGGTCGGCAAACCGTCCAACCCCGCGTTCCTGCTCGCTCCGGGCGAGTTGCTGGACGCGGTGCGCGGCCACCTGCGGGTGATCGCCTACGAGGACGGATTCGTCGCCGGGCCGCGCGAGGCGTTCGTGCAGCGTATCTGCGCGGTACGTGAGGGCGCGACCCCGACGGCGGGGGCGGGAATTCCACGTTACGAACTGCCCGGCTAATCCGCTACAATCCAACGTTTACCGGTACATCAATCAATCGCGTTTCATGGCTAACGGCACCCAAGACGGCATTCAAATCCGCGGCAGCATCCCCGCGATCGTCACCCCGATGCTCGAAGACGGCAGTCTCGATCTGCCGGCGTTTCGCAAACTGATCGACTGGCACATCGCGGAAGGCACCGACGCAATCGTCGTGGTCGGCACGAGTGGCGAGTCGGCAACGCTCAACGTCGAAGAGCACATCCTGATGATCCGCACGGCGGTCGAGCATGCGGCGAAGCGCATCCCGATCATCGCGGGCGCGGGCGGCAATTCGACCGCGGAGGCGATCGAACTGACGAAGCACGCGAAGGCCGTCGGCGCCGACGCGACGTTGCAGGTCGTGCCGTACTACAACAAGCCCACGCAGGAAGGGATGTACCGGCACTTCAAGTCGATCGCCGAAGCGGTCGACCTGCCCGTGATCCTGTACAACGTGCCGGGCCGCACGGTCGCGGACATGGCGCACGAGACGACGCTGCGCCTCGCGCAGGTGCCGGGCATCATCGGCGTGAAGGAAGCGACGGGCAACATCGATCGCGCCGCGCACCTGATCAAGTCCGCGCCGAAGCATTTCGCGATCTACAGCGGCGACGATCCGACCGCGATCGCGCTGATGCTGCTCGGCGGCCACGGCAACATCTCGGTGACGGCGAACGTCGCACCGCGCGCGATGAGCGACCTGTGCCGCGCGGCGCTGGCCGGCGACGTCGCCACGGCGCGGGCGCTGCACATGAAGCTGCTGTCGCTGCACAAGAACCTGTTCATCGAGGCGAACCCGATTCCGGTGAAGTGGGCGCTGCAGGCGATGGGCAAGATGCAGGGCGGCATCCGCCTGCCGCTTACGCCGCTCGACGAGCGCTGTCACGATGTCGTGCGTTCGGCTCTCGTCGAGGCCGGCGTCCTCGCCTGATGCACAGGCGGCCGCGTCCTGCGGCCGCCGGCACTCCTCATCAACCCGCACCGGCCGGCTCCGTCCGGCGCCGCTCCTGACGAGCGTTCTAGCAAGACGAAGGATTTCATGAAACGTTTCGCCTTTTCATCTCGCGCCATCCAGGTTTCGGTGGTGGCGCTGGCGCTGGGCGCGCTCGCCGGCTGCGATACGCTGAACGACTATCTGGCTCCTGACCGCGTCAACTACAAGAACACGGGTTCGGCGCCGCCGCTCGCGGTGCCGAGCGACCTGAAGCCGGTGCCGACGACTCAGCAGTTCGTCGCGCCGCCGAGCAACGCAGGTCTCGGCACGCTGCCGCCGCGGGCGACGACGGCCGCCGGCAACGCGACCGACGGCGTCCCGAGCGCGCAGGACCCGCTCGGCATGCATATCGAGCGCGACGGCGACCGCCGCTGGCTCGTCGTCGACGGGCGCACGCCCGAGCAGCTGTGGCCGATCCTGAAGGAGTTCTGGCAGGAGAACGGCTTCTCGCTGAAGACCGACGCACCGTCGACCGGCATCATGGCCACCGACTGGGCCGAGAACCGCGCGAACATTCCCGACGACTGGTTCCGTCGCACGATCGGCAAGGTCATCGATTTCGCATACTCGTCCGGCACGCGCGACCGTTTCCGTACGCTCGTGAACCGCACGTCGAACGGCAACACCGACATCTCGATCACGCACAGCGCGATGGAGGAAATGATGGTCGGTCCGCAGGGCGGCACGTCGTCGCGCTGGGAAGAGCGTCCGCGCAATCCGGTGCTCGAGGCCGTGTTCCTGTCGAAGCTGATGCAGAAGTTCGGCCTGAGCGACGCGCAGGCGAAGCAGCTGCTGACGGACGCGCGTCCGGCGACGGCGCCGGCGCAGGTCGGCGACGCGAGCAGCGGCGCCGCGACGCTGCAACTGGCTGAATCGTTCGACCGCGCATGGCTGCGCGTCGGTCTCGCGCTCGACCGCACCAATTTCGCTGTCGACAATCGCGATCGCGAGAAGGGCCTGTACACGGTCCGCTACGCGAACACGATGGAAGAGCTCAAGCGCGACGGCCTGTTCGGCAAGCTGTTCTACGGCGGCCCGGCGGCGGCCAAGCCCGGCAAGGAATACCTCGTCAACGTGCGCGCCCAGGGCAGCGGCACGCAGGTCGCGGTGGTCGACGCCAGCGGCAAGGTCGACAACTCGTCGGACGCACAGCGGATCATTTCGCTGCTGCACGCCGAACTGAACTGAACGCGTGCGCTTCGCCAGCCTCGGTAGCGGCAGCGAAGGCAACGCACTGGTCGTCGAGGTCGCGAGCGGCACGACGACCACCCGCGTGCTGCTCGACTGCGGTTTTTCAGCGAAGGAGGTCGAGCGCCGCCTCGGCCGCCTGAATCTTGGCATCGACGATCTCGATGCAATCCTCGTTACCCATGAACACAGCGACCACGTCGGCAGCGCGCTGACGCTCGCGCGGCGCGGGTCGCTGCCGCTCTACATGAGCTGGGGCACCGCGCGCGCGGTGGGCGCGGACGAGGCCGATGTCGATCTCCACGTGTTGTGGGGCGACGAGACGGCCGCGATACGCGATCTGGCCGTGATGCCCTATACGGTGCCCCACGACGCGCGGGAGCCGCTCCAGTTCGTCTTCATGGACGGTTGCCGCCGGCTCGGCGTGCTGACCGACGTCGGAATGGCCACGCCGCACATCACGTCCGTCCTGAGCGGCTGTGACGCGCTGGTGCTCGAATCCAACCACGATACCGCGATGCTGGCCGGCAGCCGCTATCCGCAGTCCCTGAAGGCGCGGATCGGCGGCAATCACGGCCACCTGAGCAACGATGCCGCCGCCGGCATCCTCGCGTCGCTCGAACGCAGCCGCCTCCAGCATCTGGTCGCGGCGCACCTGAGCCAGCAGAACAATCGGCCCGAGCTGGCCCGCCAGGCATTTGCCGGCGTGCTGGGAACGGACGGGGAAGAGGTGGTCGTCGCCACGCAGGACGCGGGCTTCGACTGGCTGACGCTCGGCTGAGCGGCGCAAGCGGGGGCGGGGCGGCGTCTTGGCCGTCCTGGCTGCCGGGCGCGATGCGGAACCGACAGACATAAAAAAACCGGCCCAGAGGGCCGGTTTTTTTTCAGCTGATGCTGAGGCTTACTGGCTTGCGCCCGAAGCCGGAGCAGCCGTCGCTGCCGAAGCAGCCGACGCCACAGCAGCAGCTGCATCGCTCGCAGCAGCCGAAGCCGACGAAGCAGCAGCCGAAGCGTCGCTCGCAGCACCAGCAACTGCCGAAGCAGCCGACGAAGCAGCAGCCGATGCGTCGCTAGCAGCCGACGAAGCAGCTTGATCAGCGCTCTTGTTGCAAGCAGCCAGTGCAACAGCAGCCAACAGGGAAGCTACGAGGAGGGATTTCTTCATGATCACGTCCTTTTATGGTTAAAGGTAAGCAACAGCGCGAAACAATACCGGTAATGTGCTCCAACACCGACCTGGGCCGCTGGTGGAGACGCACTTCTAGAGCGTGAATCTTCCCTACGGCTTGGGCGGAAATTATATGCACTTTCCTATCGACCGTCGACAAATGCGGGGTCAATACGTTGTCTTTCCCATACAGAATTTGATCTGCATGGGCATACGGGGCAACTCACTAAATCCGGTTTCCGACCCGTATCCAGCCCGCACAATACCACTCGTGCAGCAAGGCTGTCATGGAGGGAGCCCGGGAGAGTGTTACAAACCGTTTCGCCTCCATATAGCGCAGATTGGCCAGTTCGGGCAGCCATTCGCCGGCTTGCTCGAGCGGTTCTTCTTCACCATTAATGAAGTACGATCGCGCGTTATACATCAATGCGGCCCTTCTGTCGAGATATACGCCACGGCGAGAAGCCTGCGTGACGAATGCTGCCTCGGACAGCGGGCGTGCCGGCGGCTCGAATACCACGCTCGACTTCGGCTCGCTGAGGTAGCAGCCGAGGAATTCAGCGACGTCGCGCTTGCGCCAGCGGATCGCATCGACGATCTCGGCGACGCGCTCGACCATCGCCGGCGGCAGTTGCGCCGGCGTGTCGACCGCCGGCTGCTTCGGGTCGCGGTAGAGCGCGTCGCCGCGACCATCACGCAGGCCGCCGCGTTCCGCGAGGTAGTACAGGAATTGCGCGCCCAGCTCGCCCGCGGACGGTGCCCGAAAGCCGATCGAGCAGGTCATGCATTCGCCTTCGGCCACGCCGTCGTGCGCGATGTGCGGCGGCAGGTACAACATGTCGCCCGGCTCCAGCACCCACTCGTCGCTCGGCTCGAAATGCTCGAGGATCTTCAGCGGCACGTCGGGCTGCAGCGACAGATCCTTCTGCGCGCCGATGCGCCAGCGGCGCCGGCCTTCGACTTGCAGCAGGAACACGTCATACGAGTCGAAGTGCGGGCCGACGCCGCCGCCGTCCGTCGCGTACGAAATCATTAGATCGTCGAGGCGCGCGTCCGGGATGAAGCGGAAGCGGTCGAGCAGCGCGCGGGCCGCGTCGACGTGCAGGTCGAGCCCCTGCACGAGCAGGGACCAGGACTTGCGCGACACGGCGGGCAGCGCGTCGGGCTCGAATGGGCCGTGCGCGAGTTGCCACTTGTTACGAAAATGGGTGATCAGTCGCGATTCGGCGTCATAGTCGGCTGCCAGTTCGAACAGCGCGTCGCGCGTGACCGGCGGCTTCACGCCAGGGATCGCCTGACGGATCAGCAGCGGCTTTTTCTGCCAGTAGCGGCGCATGAATTGCGCCGGGGAGAGACCGCCGAGCAGCGGTGTGGGAAGATCGGAAGGAGGCGCGCCGAGCGGGGCGGCAGCGGCATCCCGCGGTTCGGCTTGAGACCGGTTGCGCATCGTATAATGAGACTTGTATTTGGGAGAATTGGATGAAAATCGCAAAAAACACCGTCGTGTCTGTCACTTACAAGTTGTCGGATGCACAAGGCAACCTGATCGAGGAAAGCGACGAGCCGATGGTCTATCTGCACGGCGGCTATGATGGCACGTTCCCCAAGATCGAGGAACAGCTCGACGGCCACGAGCCCGGTTACCAGGCACAGGTTCAGCTCGAGCCGCAAGACGCGTTCGGCGACTACGATCCCGAACTCGTGAAGATCGAGCCGCGCGATCGTTTTCCCGAGCCGCTCGAAGTGGGCATGCAGTTCGAAGGCACGCCGGAAGACGGCGACGAGGAAGTGGATTCGCTGATCTACACGGTCACCGACGTCGCCGAAGACAAGGTCGTGCTCGACGGCAATCACCCGCTCGCGGGCATGGCGCTGCGTTTCGCGCTCACGGTCAAGGACGTTCGCGAAGCGACCGAGGACGAGATCGAGCATGAGCACGCGCACGGCGCGGAAGGCCTCGAAATCGTCGACGAGGACGAAGACGAGGACGGCGACACGCCCTCAGGGCGGACTCTGCACTGAGCTGGCGGGCAGGCCGGGCGCCGGCCCTGAAGGAGAGGGCGGCGCACCCGGCGTCGTGCCGTCGCCTTGCAGCGGCGGCGCGACCGACGATGAGTCGGGCAATGCCGGCAACGCCGGAATTTCCGGCATTTGCGGCAGCGGCACATCGTCGCGTGGCGCAGCCGGCAGCGCGGGCGGGATCGGCAGGTTCTTCGGCACGTCCTGCAGGCTCACGTTGAAGATCGTCTGCCGTGCCGGCGACACGCTCACCTTCACCCACTGATTCGCCGGATGGCGCGGTCCGATCGCGACGCGCGTCACATTTCCCACCAGCACACCGTCGTCCGCATGCAGCGGGCGATCGATCAGGAAGCCGTTCGCAAGCGGCTCGCTGCTCGCGTGCATCACCAGGATCGGCCCGCGGAAAGTCGCCGCCGCCTTCACCAGCGTTCGTTTCAGCTCGCGGAAGCCATCACGGACGCGCGGCCGGTTGAAGCGCAGCCACGCAAAGCGTTCGGCTCGCTCATAGCGATCGAACTGCGGATCGCCTTCGAAAATCACCACCATCGCGCGCGCTTCGCGCCGCTTCGCATATTCGGCCGCATGGTCGATCCAGAAGCCGTTCGCGATGATGCGGTCCTCGAATTCACCATTGCGGCCGCCGGCCGTCAGGTAATGGTTGTTCGGCGCCGGTGCGTTCACCGCGACGTAGACGACGTCGTCATGCATCCAGCGCGCGTTTTCGCGATATGGCCGGAACCGGGCGACTTCGCTTTCACGCGTGATCTGCAACGCGCCGGCGTCGGGCAGCGCCGCGTCGGCAAGCAGCGTCTGCCGCAGGAAGTCCAGACGTTCCACCGGATCGTAGCCGCCGCCGGCCGCGGTGTTGCATGTCACCCAGTCGTCGTGGCCGGGAATGAACACGAGCGGCACGCGCGACGCGTCGAGGATCGCGCCGCGCTGCGTATACAGCGCGTCGCGGCACGCTTCCTTCGTGCCCTTGATGTCGCCTGCATAGACGACGAAAGCCAGATTGCGCTCGCGCGCGATCGATTCGAATAGTCGCTGCGCGGCCGGTTCGTCGGCCGGCGCGGCGATCACGCCCGATACGATCGCGAACGAGTAGGGTGCGGCAGCACGCTTGGGCGGCGCGGCCAGCGCGCCGGCCTGCGCCAGCGCGAGCACCGCCGCGATCAGCGCGGCGGCTGCGGCGCGGGCCGGCCGGCCCGACGGGAGGCGTTTAGGCGTGCCCGTCGGCATCGTGCGAGCGGACGAGCGTGCGCAGTTCGTACAGCAGGTCGAGCGCGTCGCGCGGCTTGAGGTCGTCAGGATCGATGTCGCGCAGCTTTTCGAGCGCCGGGTGCGGGATGGCGGACACCGCCGGCGCATCCGCGCATTCGAGTTCGTCGGCCGCGGCGGGCGGCGCGCTGAAGAGATCGAGCTGCGGCGTGTTCTGCGTGGCCGACTGCTGTTCGAGATACGCGAGATGCTTGCGTGCGGCACGGATCACCGGCGCCGGTACGCCCGCGAGCTGCGCAACCTGCAGCCCGTAGCTCTGGTTCGCCGGACCATCGTTGACTGCGTGCAGGAACACGATGCCGTGGCCGTGCTCGACGGCCGACAGGTGGACGTTCGCCGCTTGCGAGAATTCGGCCGGCAGTTGCGTCAGCTCGAAGTAGTGCGTCGCGAACAGCGTGTAGCAGCCGTTTTGCGCGAGCAGGTGACGCGCGATGGCCCACGCAAGCGCGAGGCCGTCGAACGTCGACGTGCCGCGGCCGATTTCATCCATCAGCACGAGGCTTTGGGGCGTCGCGTCGTTGAGGATCGCGGCGGCTTCGGTCATCTCGACCATGAAGGTCGAGCGGCCGCCGGCGAGGTCGTCGGCCGCGCCGATCCGCGTGAAGATGCGGTCGATCGGCCCGAAGCAGGCCGACTTCGCGGGCACGTAGCTGCCGACATACGCCATCAATGCGATCAGCGCCGTCTGGCGCATGAACGTCGACTTACCGCCCATGTTCGGGCCGGTGATCAGCAACAGCTTGCGCTCGGCGCCGAACCGGCAGTCGTTCGCGATGAACTGCTCGACCTGCGCTTCCACGACCGGATGGCGCCCCTGTTCGATCTCGATGCCGATTTCGTCGGTGAAGGTCGGTGCGACCCAGTCGAGCGTGCGGGCACGCTCGGCGAATGCGGCGAGCACGTCGAGCTCCGCGAGCGCCGACGCGACGCGCTGGCATTCGGGAATGAACGGCAGCAGCGCCTGCAGCACGCCGTCGTACAGCGCGCGCTCGCGGGCCAGGGCGCGTTCCTGCGCGGACAGCGCCTTGTCCTCGAAGGTCTTCAGTTCGGGCGTGATGTAGCGCTCGGCATTCTTCAGCGTCTGGCGGCGGCGATAGTCGTCGGGCACCTTGTCAGTCTGGCCGCGCGTGACCTCGATGTAGAAGCCGTGCACCTTGTTGTATTCGACGCGCAGGTTCGCGATGCCCGTGCGGGTGCGCTCGCGCGCTTCGAGATCGATCAGGAACTGGCCGCAGTTCTCGGAGATGTCGCGCAGCTCGTCGAGCTCCGCGTCGTAGCCGCGCGCGATCACGCCGCCGTCGCGCACCATCGCGGCCGGCTCGGGGGCGATCGCGCTCGTCAGCAGGTCGAGGCATTCGGCGGGCGGTGCGAGCGCCGCGTCGACGCGCGTGAGCGCATCCGCGTTCGCGACGATCGCGCTGATGCGCTCACGCAGTGCCGGCAGCGCGGCGAACGTGTCGCGCAGGCTCGACAGGTCGCGCGGCCGCGCGGACAGCAGCGCGAGACGCCCGGTGATCCGTTCGACGTCGGCGATCTGGCGCAGCGCGCTGCGCAGTGCGTCGAGGCTCGCGTCCGCGGGCGCATCGAGCAGTGCGCCGATCGCTTGCTGGCGCGATTGCGCGGCGACCGACGCGCGCGGCGGGTGATGCAGCCAGTGACGCAGCAGGCGGCTGCCCATCGTCGTGCAGCACGTGTCGAGCAGCGAGTACAGCGTCGGCGATTCCGTGCCGCGCAGCGTTTCGGTCAGCTCGAGGTTGCGGCGTGTCGCCGGATCGAGCCCGATGTATTCCGTTTCGTTCTCGACCTTCAGGCTGCGCACGTGACGCAGTTGCTGGCCCTGCGTGGCCGCCGCGTACAGCAGCAGCGCGCCCGCGGCGCCGCAAGCGCTCGTCAGCGAATGCGCGCCGAAGCCGTCGAGGCCGGCGACGTCGAGCTGGTCGCACAGGCGCTGCGTGCCCGAGGCGATGTCGAAGTGCCATGCCGGCACGCGCTTGATCGCGCCGGCGCCCGCGGGCACCGCGTCGGTTGCGCCGTCCGCCGTCAGGATCTCGGCCGGCCGGATGCGTTCGAGCGCGGCGCCGAGCTGGTCGGGTTCGATTTCGGCGAGCCGCAGTGCGCCGCTCGCGAGGTTCAGCCACGCGAGGCCGATGTTGACCGCGACGCCACGCTTGTTGTGGCCCGTGCACATTGCAAGCAGGTAGACGTCGTTCTTGTCGGACAGCAAGGCGGCATCGGTCAGCGTGCCGGGCGTGACGACGCGCACGACCTTGCGCTCGACCGGCCCCTTCGACGTGGCCGGGTCGCCGATCTGCTCGCAGATCGCGACCGATTCGCCCATCTTCACGAGCTTCGCCAGATACTGTTCGACCGCGTGGTGCGGGACGCCGGCCATCTTGATCGGCGTGCCGGCTGATGCGCCGCGTTGCGTGAGGGTCAGGTCGAGCAGGCGCGCGGCTTTCTCCGCGTCTTCGAAGAACAGCTCGTAGAAGTCGCCCATCCGGTAGAAGACGAGCGTGTCGGGGTGATCGGCCTTGATGCGCAGGTACTGCTGCATCATCGGGGTGTGGCCAGCAAAGGCCTCGGGCGACAGCGTGGTCATAGATCCGGCGTAAAGTTGTTGCTTGAGTTGCCCGAGTTTACCAGTGGCCCGGATGGGCAAGCGCGAAGTTCGCCGTTTGGCCAGTTGCGGGGTTGGGGAATCGGCAGCGACGGCGGGCCTGCCATCAGATATCAGGCAACCTGTTTCCTTCTGTCGGCGATCGATCCGGATTCGCTGTACCCGTGCCTCGAGGTTCAATTCCGACGATAAACCGTCATCTCTTGCGCGCGGTCAGGGTTTTGATTCGTCGAAGCGATTGCTCGAAGCCGTCTTTGTAAGGAAGAATCACGCCGGATAAACTTCAAAGCCGATTCAATCAAAAGGGAAGTGACGGCAAAGGGTTACCGTCAGGAATGTGGCGTAAGTTACCGCGTAGCTTTTGAGTTAAAGCCTTAATTATTAAGGCGCAGGTACTCCTGCATCATTGGGGTGACGTTGGCAGCGACGGTGGTGGGTCTTGTGCCCATCCAACCGCGAAAAATCGCTTCGGCGGCCGAGTTTATCCCTGCTTTGACGGGTAACCACGAAGTTCGCTTTGACATTGGTTCCGGCACATTGGCAGTAGCAGCTTCGCGCGCGTCCGCCCGTCCGCTGGAGAGACAAAGTTCTGCTGAGTTCACGGGATAGCGGGCATTCGACGGCCGGATTATGCGTCGCTTTCGATGTAATTGCGCCGGTCCCCGGTATTCACTTAATATCGCGCAAGTACGACAGAAGCACCCGTCGGTCATTCTGTTATGAGGGCGACATGCGTCTAGCTGATTTCATTGTTAGGAACATAGAGCCGATCCTGGTGCAGTGGGAAGCGTTTGCCGCCACGCTGCTACCAGCCGCCAGGAGCATGGACTCGCTCGCGCTGCGGGACCACGCGCGCCAGATCCTGGAGGCCGTAGCCAAGGACATAACGACCCCGCAAACAAGGGCAGAGCAACATGAAAAATCGTTGGGGCGCGCGCCCCAGCCGGTGAAGGCCACGGAGACGGCCGCGCAGACGCATGCCGTTCTGCGCGCCCGGCGGGGCTTTAACATCAACCAGTTGGCGGCCGAGTATCGGGCGCTGCGTGCCAGTGTGCTGCGCTTATGGATCGACGAGTGCAAGCCGAGCCCGCCTGATCTGGACGACATGATTCGCTTCAATGAAGCGATAGATCAGGCGCTGGCGGAATCGCTTGCTTTCTTCGCCGAACAGGTCGAGCAGTCGCGCAACTTGTTGCTCGGTATGCTGGGTCACGACATGCGGACGCCGCTGCAGACCATTCACGTAACAGCGGCCTATCTTGCCGCGCTCAATGCGGGGGAGGCGGTATCCGACGCTGCCGCCCGGCTGATCAGAAGCGGTAGCCGCATGCAGGGCCTCCTTGACGATCTCTGCGATTTCAATCGGACCCAGCTTGGGGTAGGCATCAACGTCGTTCCACGCAATATCGATCTCGCCCGTGTGCTCGCCAATGTGGTCGATGAATTGCAAGTGGCTCATCCCGATCGCGAAATCAATCTCGATGTAAGCGGCGATCTCCGAGGTGACTGGGACGATCAGCGAATGCAGCGGTTGCTGAGCAATCTCGTGGACAACGCCGTCAAGTACGGAACGCCCGAGACACCGGTATGGGTGGCGGCAGCATCGGCTGATGCGGAAGTGCTCATCGAGATCAGGAACAGTGGGCCGGCCATGGATCGGCGCACGCTGGACCGCATCTTCGACCCGCTTCAGCGCGGCGCGCATCAGGCAGACCTGCCCAGCGACGATGTTGGCTTGGGGCTTGGCTTGTTCATCGCCAGCGAAATCGCAAAGGCGCACCACGGTCGTATCGACGCGCGGTCCGATCAGACCGAAACAATATTCGCGGTACGCCTGCCGAAAGGCGTGTGAGGGCAGGGTGCTGCTGACCGAAGGCGATTGCGGGGCGTAGGCCGTGGCGACGGCATTGATGGGAATGCATCATGTCAATCGAGTGGAAGCACCGCGTCGGACTGTTTATCCAGCGTTTCTGGCAGCCCACCAGTGCGTGCATGACCTGCATGCCGGGGAGCTGGGGCAATATCGCGAGCGTTACCCACTGGACTATTGCATTTCATACCGGTCTGCTTACGGGACTCCTGGCGGTACTTTTGACGTTCACGCCCGCCGCGAAACTCTATGGGCATCGATACGGCAATGCGCTGATCGTTGGCATCCTGACAACGTTGGGCGACGCCTACTCGCACACGAGTCACTACCGTATCCCCTATGTCGAGCACATCGTGACGGGTGCAATTTCAGGTCTCTTGACGCTGGCGGCCTCATATCTCTTCGAAGACCGCGCGCGACGCCTTCGGGTGGTATGGGCTCGCGTGTTCGGATAGCTTATCGCTGACCTTTCGAACCCACCGGGTCAAACGTAAAGACGCTCCCGGGTGTAGGTGCGCCTCATGATTGGGCGGCTGCGCATGGACAACGGGGACTCGCGACCGTTACATGCGTCAGCGTCAACCAGCGCCGCGCTGGACCGCTCGAAGCTCGCCATCCGGCCAGTGGTCGGCGATGGCGCGCGGCGGCGATCGGCCGGCAGCGGCCGTGTGGCTCCCGCGCATAAGCGCGACGTTCCCCGTTCAGCCAGTAGCCGCCGATCGCGATTGGTAGTCGCTGACCCAACCCAGCGATTCGATGTGCTTCCCCGACAGGAATTGAAAACCCGCCTTCACCCGGCGCACGCGACCCGCCTGCGCCGAGTCTCCCCAACCAATCAGGACCCGTGCGCCGACACCAGATCGAGCGCCACCGCCTGCGCGACTTCGATCCCGTCGATCGCTGCCGAGTAGATGCCACCCGCATACCCCGCGCCTTCGCCGGCCGGATACAGCCCTTCGACGTTCACGCTCTGGTAATCGTCCTTGCGACGGATCCGGATCGGCGACGACGTGCGCGTCTCCACGCCGGTGAGCACCGCATCGTGCATCGCGAAGCCGGCGATCTTCTTGTCGATCTGCGGCAGCGCTTCACGAATGGCTTCGATCACGTAGTCGGGCAGCGCGGTGCTGAGATCGGTCGGGCGCACGCCAGGCTTGTACGACGGCACCACGGAGCCCAGCGACGTCGACGGCCGGCCCGCGATGAAGTCGCCGACCAGCTGGCCCGGCGCGCTGTAATCGCCGCCGCCGAGTTCGAACGCACGCTCTTCCCACTTGCGCTGGAACGCGATGCCCGCGAGCGGGCCGCCCGGATAATCTTCCGGCGTGATGCCGACGACGATGCCCGCGTTCGCGTTGCGCTCGGCGCGCGAATACTGGCTCATGCCGTTGGTGACTACGCGACCCGGCTCGGAAGTCGCCGCGACCACCGTGCCGCCCGGGCACATGCAGAAGCTGTAGACCGCGCGGCCGTTGCTGCAGTGGTGGACCACCTTGTAGTCGGCCGCGCCGAGCTGCTTGTGGCCCGCGAACTTGCCGAAGCGGCTGCGATCGATCAGCCCCTGCGGATGCTCGATCCGGAAGCCCAGCGAGAACGGCTTCGCTTCGACGTAGACGCCGCGATCGTGCAGCATCTGGAACGTGTCGCGCGCGCTGTGGCCCACGGCCAGCACGACGTGGTCGCAGCGCAGCGTTTCGCCGTTCGACAGCGTCAGCGAGCGCACCTTGCCCTGATCGATCTCGATGTCCTCGACCCGGCTTTCGAAGCGCACTTCGCCGCCCAGTTCATGGATGGTCGCGCGCATCTTTTCCACCATGCTGACGAGGCGGAACGTGCCGATGTGCGGCCGGCTCAGATACAGGATGTCCTCCGGTGCGCCGGCCTTGACGAATTCGTCGAGCACCTTGCGGCCGTAGTGGTGCGGATCCTTGATCTGGCTGTACAGCTTGCCGTCGGAGAACGTCCCGGCCCCGCCTTCGCCGAACTGCACGTTGGACTCGGGATTGAGGACGCTCTTGCGCCACAGGCCGAAGGTGTCCTTGGTGCGCTCGCGCACCGCCTTGCCGCGTTCGAGGATGATCGGACGGAACCCCATCTGCGCGAGGATCAGCCCGGCAAACAGACCGCACGGCCCCATGCCGATGACGACGGGGCGCAGGAAGTTGCCGTGCTCGGGCGCCTTCGCGACGAAGTGGTACGCCATGTCGGGCGTCACGCCGCAATGCGGCGTGGCGGCGAGGCGCGGAAGCACGGACGCTTCGTCCTTGACCTCGACATCGACGATATACGTGAGCTTGATGTCGGAGCGCTTGCGCGCATCGTGCGCACGGCGGAACACCGTGTAACGGAGGAGCCCGTCAGCCGCCACGCCAAGCTCCTCGAGGCGCGCGCGAATCGCGGCCTCGAGGGCGCTCTCGGGGTGATCGAGCGGGAGTTTCAGTTCGCTTAGCCGTAACATGAGTATTCGGATACGGTCGCCACGCGGTGGTGGCGGTGTTGAGACAGGCGGGGGCCGGCGCGCCGGCGGCGGCGTGCGCTGCCTGGGCATTCCCGAAGCCGATCATCCGGCATCGGAAAGCGCGGCACGCGCGGCGGTACACCGGGCCACTCGGGCAATGTCGGGACGGCCGCTCGAAGCGTCCGCTCCGTGAAGAAGATTACTTCGCTCCCCGGACAACGGAAAGGCAACGAGCGCTCCATCATGACGCTGCCAGCGCGTGGTGATGCGCGAGCCGTGCCGCGCGGGCGCGGCCCGGGCTTATTCCGCTGCCGGATGCACGCGGCTGTAGCGGTTCAGGATCGGGATCATCTGCGCATAGATCTTCGGGTTCGCCGCGACGATCTCATGGCGATGCAGGAAGTCGGCGTCGCCCGTGTAGTTGCCGACGAGGCCGCCGGCTTCGGTGATCAGCAGGCTGCCTGCCGCCATGTCCCACACGTTGATGCCTTGCTCGAAGAATGCGTCGAGACGGCCGGCCGCGACGTTCGCGAGGTCGAGCGCGGCCGCGCCCGGACGACGCAGGCCCGTGCAAGCCTGGGTCATTTCGGTGAACAGGCGCGCGTAGGCGTCGAGGCCGTCCTTCTCGCGGAACGGGAAGCCCGTGCCGACCAGCGCGTCCGCCAGGCGGTCGCGACGGCCGACGCGGATGCGGCGGTCGTTCAGGTACGCGCCGCGGCCGCGGGTTGCCGTGAACAGGTCGTTCTTGTTCGGATCGTAGACGACGGCCTGCGTGACGACGCCCTTGTGCTCGAGCGCGATCGACACGCAGTAGTACGGGAAGCCGTGGATGAAGTTGGTCGTGCCGTCGAGCGGATCGATGATCCACTTGAATTCGGATTCGTTCTCGGATTCGCCCGATTCTTCCGCGAGGATCGCGTGGTCGGGGTAGGCGGTCTTCAGCGTCTCGATGATCGCCTCTTCGGCGGCCTTGTCCACTTCGGTGACGAAGTCGTTCTGCTGCTTCTTGCGGATCTCGATCAGGTCGAGGTCGAGGGAGGCGCGATTGATGATCTGTCCGGCGCGGCGCGCAGCCTTGACAGCAATATTGAGCATGGGATGCATGAGCTGGATCCTGTAGCCGGCGGCACGGGCCGCCACGAAGTGGAACACACCGCCTGGAACGGCGCAAAACGTGCCGGGCGAGATGAGACGCGAATTGACAAAGAGCGGGGTACGACCCGCGTCGCACAGGGTGCGACGCGTAAGCGCATGATTTTACCCGATTTTCGAGCGTTTCAGGTGACCGGGATGCGGGGAAACCCCACTGGCCGTCCGGACGGGTGGGTTTGCCGGGGCGATGGCGCTACCATACGGCCATTCCGATGAACCGAGTCACATGTAGTGGAAACTCCGCTGAACCCTGCCGCGCCGTCCGAATCCGGCGCGGCCTCGTCCCCGCCGCCGTCCGGCGGCTTCACGTCCACCCGTTTCGTGCTCGTCGAGCCGAGCCATCCCGGCAATGTCGGGGCGGCCGCCCGCGCGTTGAAGACGATGGGTTTCTCCAGGCTCGTGCTGGTCGCGCCGCGCGTGCCGCACGTGCAGGACGACCCCGAGGCGATCGCGATGGCGAGCGGCGCCGACGACGTCCTGGCGTCCGCGCATGTCGTGCCCACGCTCGGCGACGCGCTGTCCGGCGTCCACTGGTCGATCGCGCTGACCGCCCGCACGCGCGAATACGGGCCGCCGCGGCTGGCGCCGCGCGCGGCCGCCGAGCAGGCGTGCATGCAGGTCGGCGCCGGCGATATCGCGCTCGTGTTCGGCAACGAGCGCACGGGCCTCGCGAACGAGCACGTCGAGCAATGCAGCGCGCTCGCGCACATCCCGGCGAACCCGGCCTACAGCTCGCTGAACCTCGCGCAGGCCATCCAGGTGCTCGCGTACGAACTGCGGGTCGCGTTCCTGGAGCAGGGGAGCGGGCTGCACCACGCGCAGGCCGAGGTCGGTACGCTCGCGCAGAGCGACGAGATCGAGCGGATGTACGCGCACCTCGAGAACGCGCTGGTCGCACTGGATTTCCTCGATCCGCGCAATCCGAAGAAGTTGATGCCGCGGCTGCGGCGCCTGTTCGCGCGCACGGGCCTCGAGCGCGAGGAAGTCAACATCCTGCGCGGCATCGCGAAGCACATCCTGCTGAAGTCCGGTACGCCTGCCGGCGACGCGTAAGCGGCCGGTACGCCGGCGGCCGGTCGCTCAGGCGTTCGGTGGCTGCGTTGCGTCTGAAAAAGGCCGCGCTGCGTTGGCCGCCCGATTACTGCGTCCCGGCCCGCGCGAATCCACCGGCGGGTCGTGTCGCTCGGCGACAACAGGCGCCCCGCGTAAATACCCGCGCCGGCGGCGGGGTGAACGCGCGACGTTGTGCGGCCTCACCCGACTGGCCCTACAATCGCCGGACATCATAAGTAAATGACCCGGCGCGATAACGCCCGGCCTTTTCCCCAGCCCAGACCAGATCATGTTCACTAGACTGCGCGAAGACGTTGCGACGATTCGCGAGCGGGATCCCGCCGCTCGCAGTGCCTGGGAAGTACTGACCTGTTATCCGGGGCTGCACGCGCTCGTGCTCCATCGTTTCGCCCATGCGTGCTGGCGCGCGAAACGCTACTGGCTCGCACGCTTCGCGTCGCAGGCCGGGCGCTTCCTGACGGGGATCGAGATTCACCCGGGCGCGACGATCGGCCGGCGCGTGTTCATCGATCACGGGATGGGTGTGGTGATCGGCGAAACCGCGATCATCGGCGACGACTGCACGATCTATCAGGGCGTGACGCTCGGCGGCACGTCGCTCACGCGCGGCGCAAAGCGCCATCCGACGCTTGAGGCCGGCGTGATCGTCGGCGCGGGCGCGAAGGTGCTCGGCGGTTTCACGGTCGGCGCGGGTGCGAAGATCGGTTCGAACGCGGTCGTCGTGAAGCCGGTGCCGGCAGGCGGCACTGCGGTCGGCAATCCGGCGCGCATCGTGATGCCGGCGCAACCGAAGCCGCAGCCCGAGCGCGCCGCGTTCTGCGCATACGGGATCACGCCGAACGCGGACGACCCGATGTCGCTCGCGATTCACGGGCTGATCGATCACGCGGCGAAGGAAAGCCGGCGCGTCGACGAGATCGTCGCGGCGCTCGAGCAACTCGGCACGCATCTGGAAACGCTGCAGGGCGCGGACGCGGCGCGTCTCGATTTGCGCAGGCTGTCGGCGGTGCTGGAAGGCAAGGCGGTCGAGCGCCAGTCGTAACGCGGCGCGTGCCGGCGGCTGCCGGCAGCGTCGGTCGCGCCGATCGTACCAATCGCGTCAGTCGAGCGGCATCGCGTGGATGCCCTCGGCATCGACGCGCAGATAACCGCCGCGCCGCGGGCCGTGGTCGAGATCCCAGTCGGGCAGTACCCAGCGAATCCCGCCCGGTTCGAGGTGGCGCGCGGGGCGATGCGTGTGGCCGTGAATGATCACGCTCGCGCGGCTCTTCTTGAACAGCGCGGCCACGCCTTCACGCGTGACATCGTAGATCGCCGAAACGGGGCGCATCCGGCCCGCTTCGCTGTTCGAGCGCATCCGCTGGGCGAGCGCGCGGCGCCACCGGAACGGCCATACGAGAAACAGCGCCTGCGCGACGCGATTGCGCGCGAACCGCCGGAACACCTGATAGCCGCGATCGGCGGTGCATTGCGCGTCGCCGTGCGCAAGCACGATGCGCTGGCCAAACGCCATGATCAGCGCCGGGTCGGGCAGCAGCATCGCGCCGGCTGCCTTCATGAAGCGTCGGCCGAGCAGGAAATCGCGATTGCCGTGCATTACGTAGAGCGCGATGCCGCGCTCCGAGAACGTATGCATCAGCGCGGCCATGCGTGCCGCGAACGGATCGTCGTCGAGCACGTCGTCGCCGATCCAGTATTCGAACAGGTCGCCGAGGATGAACACCGAGTCGGCGCTGTCGGCCGTGTATTTCACGAAATGCTCGAACGCGGCGACCGTCTTCGGAATCGCCTCGCTCAGGTGCAGATCGGACAGAAACAGGAACGGGCGTGCGGCTTGCGCGTATTCGCGCTCGCCCGGCACGCCCGCGGAGACGCTTCGCGGCGGACTCTCCTGCAACATCGAAGTGCCTCCGTAACAACCGTGCGTCAGACCACCACGGCCTTTTCGATCACGACGTCGTCGGTCGGCACGTCCTGGTGGAAGCCCGCGTTGCCCGTCTTGACGCCCTTGATCTTGTCGACCACGTCCTGGCCTTCGACGACCTTGCCGAACACCGCGTAGCCCCAGCCCTGCGGCGTCGGCGACGAGTGGTTCAGGAAGTCGTTGTCGTTCACGTTGATGAAGAATTGTGCGGTCGCCGAGTGCGGATCGTTCGTGCGCGCCATCGCGACCGTGTAGTTGTCGTTCTTCAGGCCGTTGTTCGCTTCGTTGTCGATCGGCGCGTCGGTCGGCTTCTGCTTCAGGCCCGGCTCGAAGCCGCCGCCTTGAATCATGAAGCCGTTGATCACGCGGTGGAACACCGTACCGTCATAGTGGCCCTTCTTCACGTAGTTGAGGAAGTTCTCGACCGTCTTCGGTGCCTTCGCGGCGTCCAGCTCGAGCTTGATCACGCCGTGGTTCGTGTGCAGTTCAACCATGATGAATTCCTTGGTAAGGCGGTTTAAATGGCACGCGGCCGGTCGTGCGACGCGGCCGCGTGTGGCGCCGGACGTGCCGGCACGTGCTTATTTCGAGACGATGCTGGCCGATTCGATCAAGACCGGCTGGGCCGGCACGTCCTGCATCGGGCCGCGCGAGGTCGTCGCCACGCCTTCGATCTTCTTCACGACGTCGAGGCCGGACACGACCTTGCCGAACACCGCATAGCCGTTGCCGTCCGGGTTCGGGTAGTCGAGGCCGCTGTTGTCGACCGTGTTGATGAAGAACTGCGCGGTGGCCGAGTTCGGATCGCTGGTACGCGCCATCGCGATCGTGCCCGTCAGGTTCTTCAGACCATTGCGGCTTTCCAGCGGGATCGGCGCGCGGGTCGGCTTCTCCTCGAAGTTGGTCTTGTAGCCGCCGCCCTGGATCATGAAGCCCTTGATCACGCGATGGAAGATCGTGCCGTTGTACTGGCCGGCCTTCACGTAATCGAGGAAGTTGGCGACCGTCTTCGGCGCCTTCTCCGGGTAGAGCTCGACGCGGATGTCGCCCTGCGAGGTCTTCAGCTGCACGACGGGGTGCGTGGTAGCCGATTGCGCGAAAGCAGGCGCGGTCGCGAGAAGGGCGGCGCCGCCAAGCGCCAGCAACAGACGTTTCATTGCGATCCTCAGGTTGGGAGGGAAAGAAGGCCGCGCCGCTTATTTCGACGGCGCGACGTACGGCGCCGCCAGTGCGCCCGACGGACCGCTGAACTGGAACGTCGGCGACATCGGCAGCGTGGTGGTGCTCACGTTCGCGGCGGCGCGATCGGTGTACTCGCGCGTGGCGGGCTTCTCCGCGCGGGCGTTCGGCGCGGCTTTCGGCGGAGACACGATCTTCTGCAGATCGGCGAGGCGCTGCGCGGTCGCGCCGCTCGTGCGGCCGAGCGATTGCGCACGCTTGTACGATTCGGCCGCGAGGCGCAGGTAGAGATCGCCGAGATTCTCGTATGCAAGCGAGTAGCTCGGGTTCGATTGCGTCGCGGTGACGAGCGCGCTGCGCGCTTCGTCATAGCGGCCGTGCTTCGCGTAGAGCGCCGCGAGGTTGTTGTACGGCTCGGGCAGTTCGGGGTAGGCCTGCGTGATCGCGACGAACTGCTGGATCGCGTCGTCGTCGCGGTTCAGGCGGGCGAGCACGGTGCCGCGCTTGAACTGCGCCTGCACGTCGTGCGGATTCGCCGCGATGCGCGCGTCGAGTTGCGCGAGCGCCTGCTTCCACTGCTTGCCGGTGATCGACGCGTCGATTTCGGGCGTGCCGTCGGCGGTGGCCGGGGCCTTCTGCGCATGTGCCGCGGGGGCCGCGAAAAGCGTCAGTGCGACGCCCATGACGGCGGTCGCAACGAGGGTCGCAGCGCTCGGCGCGCGGCCGCGATGAGGTTTCATAGGCGTAAATCGGAATGTTATACTCCGAGCCATTCTAACAAAACGTCTGCGCGTTCCGGCGAGCCGTAGACAGTCTTTCTTTGCCTCTCGTGGCCGTCACCGCTGTGCTTGCAGCCTGACCGCCCCATGTGATACCGAGGACACCCGGCGTCGTGCCGCAGCAGGTGGTGCTTCCGTTTCGCATGCTGGGCGAGCTTCGCCAGGGCGGTTTCCTTCGGCTCACGGTTCATCTCTATGGAATCACTGCGCATCTACAACACGCTCGCGCGTGACAAGCAAGTCTTCGTGCCGCGCCAGTCCGGCGAAGTGCGGATGTACGTATGCGGGATCACCGTCTACGACTATTGTCACGTGGGCCACGCGCGCATGCTGGTCGTGTTCGACCTCGTCCAGCGCTGGCTGCGTGCGATCGGCTATCGGGTCACGTACGTGCGCAACATCACCGACATCGAGGACAAGATCATCCGCCGCGCAGTCGAGAACGGCGAGACGATCAAGTCGCTGACCGATCGTTTCATCGGCGCGATGCACGAGGATGAAGCCGCGCTCGGCATCCAGCGGCCCGACCTCGAGCCGCGCGCGACGCAGTTCATTCCGCAGATGCTCGGGATGATCGAGAAGCTCGAGACGAACGGCTACGCGTACCAGGCGGCCGACGGCGACGTCAATTATTCGGTGCGCAAGTTCGCGAACTACGGGAAGCTCTCGGGCAAGTCGCTCGACGACCTGCGCGCGGGCGAGCGCGTCGCCGCGAACGACGCGAAGGAAGATCCGCTCGATTTCGTGTTGTGGAAGCGCGCGAAGGCGGACGACCCGCCAGGCGCGACGTGGGCATCGAAGTACGGGATGGGCCGGCCGGGCTGGCACATCGAGTGCTCCGCGATGGGCTGCACGCTGCTCGGCGAGCATTTCGACATCCACGGCGGCGGGCAGGACCTGCAATTCCCGCACCACGAGAACGAAATCGCGCAGAGCGAAGGCGCGACCGGCCAGACGTTCGTCAATTACTGGATGCACAACGGCTTCGTGCAGGTCGACAACGAGAAGATGTCGAAATCGCTCGGCAACTTCTTCACGATCCGCGAAGTGCTCGAGCGGTACGACGCCGAGGTCATGCGCTTCTTCATCGTGCGCACGCACTACCGGTCGCCGCTCAATTACAGCGACGTGCATCTCGACGATGCGCGCGCGTCGCTCACGCGCCTGTACACGGCGCTGAAGGATGTCGAGCCCGACGCGCTCGCGCTCGACTGGAACGAGCCGCACGCGCAGCGTTTCGCGGCCGCGATGAACGACGACATCAACACGCCGGTCGCGGTGGCGACGCTGTTCGAGCTGGCGGGCGAGGTCAACCGCACGCGCGATGCATCGCTCGCGCGGCAGCTGAAACAACTGGCGGGCCTGCTGGGCCTGCTCGGCCGCGAACCGCGCGCGTTCCTGCAGCAGGCCACCGGTGCCGCGCAGGCCGGCGGGCTCGCAGCCGACGAGATCGAAGCGAAGATCGCCGCGCGTGTCGCGGCGAAACAAGCGAAGGACTATGCCGAAGCGGACCGGATTCGGGCGGAACTGCTCGACGCCGGCATCGCTCTTGAAGACAAACCGGGCGGATCGACCGAATGGCGTCGCGTATGAGCGCGGCGCGTTCCACTGACCGATCCGTCAGGTAGGAGGCAAGATGGCAACGGCAAGAAAAGCGCCGGTCAGGCGCGCGACCCCGGTCGCCGCGCGTCCGGCAGCCAGGCGCGCGCCGGCGGCGAAAACGGACGCGACGCGCGCCGTGCCGAACGGCGCGCTCAACGGTCATGCGAGGCCCGCGCGCGCGAAGAGTGCGGACGCGGCGCAGCCGGAGGCCGCGATGGCGGCCGCCGACGCGGTGCGCAAGGTGCGAGCATCCGAGGCGGCAGCCGACGGCGCCGATGGCGTCGTGCGTCCTGCCTACTGGGACAAGGCGTGCGCCGATCTCGTCAAGCGCGACCGCATCCTGAAGAAACTGATCCCGAAGTTCGGTCCCGCGCATCTCGTGAAGCGCGGCGACCCGTTCGTCACGCTCGCGCGTTCGGTCGTCGGCCAGCAGATCTCGGTGCCGTCCGCGCAGGCGCTGTGGGCGCGCATTGAAGATGCGTGTCCGAAACTCGCGCCGCAGCCGGTCATCCGGCTCGGCGCGGACAAACTGATCGCATGCGGGCTGTCGAAGCGCAAGACGGAATACATTCTCGATCTCGCGCAACACTTCGTGTCCGGCGCGCTGCACGTCGACAAATGGACGTCGATGGACGACGAGGACGTGATCGCGGAACTCACGCAGATCCGCGGCATCAGTCGCTGGACGGCCGAGATGTTCCTGATCTTCAACCTGTCGCGGCCGGACGTGCTGCCGCTCGACGATCCGGGCCTAATCCGCGCGATCAGCGTCAATTACTTCAGCGGGGAGCCCGTCACGCGCAGCGAGGCGCGCGAGGTGGCCGCCAACTGGGAGCCGTGGCGTACCGTCGCGACCTGGTACATGTGGCGCAGCCTCGATGCGCCCGACGCCGATTGATGGCTATCGGGTTTTAAACATCAATAGTTGAGAGCCGGTTTTGCACATCGCCCGCGCGGGTAGAATACGCGCTGCCGCAAGACCCAAGGATTCGAACACATGAAGACCACGTTTCTGGATTTCGAACAGCCGATCGCCGAACTCGAGGCCAAGATCGAGGAGTTGCGATTCGTGCAGGACGACTCGGCTGTCGATATTTCGGAAGAAATCGAGCGGCTGTCGAAGAAGAGCCAGCAACTGACGAAGGATCTCTACGCGAACCTGTCGCCGTGGCAGGTCTCGCAGATCGCGCGTCATCCGCAGCGTCCGTACACGCTCGATTACGTTGCGGAACTGTTTACCGATTTTCACGAGCTGCATGGCGACCGCGCATTCGCGGACGACCTGTCGATCGTCGGCGGTCTCGCGCGCTTCGGCGGCCATCCGTGCATGGTGATCGGCCATCAGAAGGGCCGCGACACGAAGGAGCGCGCGGCGCGTAACTTTGGGATGCCGCGTCCGGAAGGCTATCGCAAGGCCGAGCGCCTAATGCGTCTCGCCGAGAAGTTCGGGCTGCCGATCTTCACGTTCGTCGACACGCCGGGTGCCTATCCGGGCATCGGCGCGGAAGAGCGCGGCCAGTCGGAAGCGATCGGCCGCAATCTGTACGTGATGGCCGAACTGAAGACGCCGATCATCACGACCGTGATCGGCGAGGGCGGTTCGGGCGGCGCGCTCGCGATCGCCGTGGCCGACACCGTGATGATGCTGCAGTTCTCGACCTACTCGGTGATCTCGCCGGAAGGCTGCGCGTCGATCCTGTGGAAGAGTGCCGCGAAGGCGCCCGAGGCCGCGGAAGCACTGGGCCTGACCGCCCATCGCCTGAAGGCGCTCGGTCTGATCGACAAGATCATCAACGAGCCGCTCGGCGGCGCGCACCGCGATCCGAAGGGCATGGCCGCGCTGCTGCGCCGCGCGCTTGCCGATTCGCTGCGCCAGTTCCAGGGCATGAGCATCGATGCGCTGCGCGAGCGCCGCTTCGAACGCCTGATGGCCTACGGCAAGTTCAAGGAAACCACGCCCGGCGCATGACCGGCGTGTTCACATCGCGCGCCGTCCGGCGCGCGTCCCTCTCGTGATCCCCCCGACCGAACTCTTCGCCGACCGCGTCGTACTCGATGCGGTCGGCGTTGCGCTTGCCGATCTGCCGGCCGATGCGCGCATCGCGATCGCGTACAGCGGCGGCCTCGACTCGACCGTGCTGCTCGATGCGGCCGTGCGCGTGGCTGGCGCGTCGCGCTGCGTCGCGCTGCACGTGCATCACGGCCTGAGCGCAAACGCCGATGCATGGGTTGCGCATGCGCAAGCGACGGCCGAGCGGCTCGGTGTCACGTTCGAATCGGAGCGCGTCGACGTGCCGCGCGACAGTGGCCTCGGCATCGAGGCGAGCGCGCGCGAGCGTCGCTATGCGGCGCTCGATGCGATGTGCGAGCGTCACGGCGTGGCGGCGCTGTGGGTCGCGCAGCACGCGGACGACCAGGCCGAGACCGTGCTGCTGCAACTGTTGCGCGGCGCGGGGATCGCGGGTCTGGCCGCGATGGCGCCGCGCTATCGTCCCGACGGCGCGAGCGTCGAGCGCGTGCGGCCGTTCCTGCGATTGTTGCGTGCCCAACTGGAGCGCTACGCGGCGCAGCGTGAGCTCGCGTGGATCGACGACGAATCGAATGCCGACACGCGCTACGCGCGCAATGCGTTGCGCATCGACGTGCTGCCCGCGCTCGCCATGCACTTCCCGGGGTTTCGCGATGCGCTGGGCCGTGCGGCCCAGCATGCGGCCGCCGCGCAGCGGCTGCTCGACGACCTGGCCGAACTGGATTTCGCCGGCGCCGCGCGCGACGACGGCCGCGCGCTGTCGCGCGATGCGCTGGTTGCGTTCGACGACACGCGCGGCGCGAACCTGCTGCGTTTCTGGATGCGCCGGCTCGGCTTGCCCGGTGCGTCGGCAGGCCGGCTCGCGAACATGATGCGGCAACTGCGCGATGCGCACGACGCGCATGCGCTGCGGGTCGATCACGCGGGGCAGTGCCTGCGGCTCTATCGCGATGTCGTGTACTGGGAGGCCGGCGACAGTGCCGACCCGGCCGACGATGGCACCGGGATGCCGCGTCCCGAATCCTCGCTCGCATGGGACGGCCAGGAAGTCTGGCACGTGCCGGCGTGGCGCGGCACGTTCGTGTTCGCGCCGGCCGAGGCCGGCAGCGACGGGGCGGTGCCGGATGCGCTGCTGCGCGGTGCGACGCTCGTCGTGCGCGCCCGGGCGGGCGGCGAGCGGCTGCGTACGTCGCCCGGCGGCCCGGGACGCACGCTGAAGAACCTGTTCCAGGAGCGCGGCGTGCCGGCCTGGCAGCGCGACGTGCCGCTGCTGTTCGCGGGCGACCGGCTCGTCTACGTGCCGCGGCTCGGCGTGAATCATGGCGACGGGCTGGCCGGCGAAGCGCTCTCCGGCAACGGCGGGTGGCGCCGGATCGAGTGGCGTCCCGACTTGCTGATCGCGTAGCGGCGGCGTGCTTGCGGCTGCGCGATCGCGCGCCGGTTTTCACCATTTGGTAAACAGCGCCGGAACGCCTGCCAAACGGGCGAGCGGCTTGTCAAGCGGGCCTCTATCGGGTACGCTCGGACGTTTGCTCGGCTCGATTTTTGAGCGTTTTGTGCAGGTTTTCCGCGTGACGTACCCGGTTTGCGCGGCCTGATCGGCCTTCCGGGCAAAATCCGTCACGCTTGCGTGTTGCGTCCCAGCCGTCCCCCTCGTCGTCCGTCCACAGCCACAAGCCGCGTGACCGAACGGCAACGCGGCCTGCCCAGCGCGCCCGTGCGGCTTCTCCTCCAGTTCAGAACGACAATGGCACTCATCGTACACAAATACGGCGGCACTTCGATGGGCTCGGTCGAGCGCATCAAGAACGTCGCGAAACGCGTCGCAAAATGGCATCAGGCCGGGCACCAGATGGTGGTCGTGCCGTCCGCGATGTCCGGCGAAACCAACCGTCTGCTCGGTCTCGCGAAAGAGATTTCGAGCCAGCCGAGCCCGCGTGAGCTCGACATGATCGCGTCGACCGGCGAGCAGGTCAGCGTCGGCCTGCTGTCGATCGCGCTGCAGGAAATCGGCGTCGAAGCCGTGAGCTACGCCGGCTGGCAAGTGCCGATCAAGACGGACAACGCGTACACGAAGGCGCGTATCCACTCGATCGACGACGAGCGAGTGAAGGCCGATCTGAACGCCGGCAAGGTCGTGATCATCACGGGTTTCCAGGGCGTCGATCCGGACGGCCACATCACGACGCTGGGCCGCGGCGGCTCGGACACGTCGGCGGTGGCGGTCGCGGCCGCGCTGGATGCCGAAGAGTGCCTGATCTACACGGACGTCGACGGCGTCTATACGACCGACCCGCGCGTGGTCGAAGAGGCGCGACGCCTCGACCGCGTGACGTTCGAGGAAATGCTGGAAATGGCCAGCCTCGGCTCGAAGGTCCTGCAGATCCGCTCGGTCGAATTCGCCGGCAAATACCAGGTGAAGACGCGTGTGCTGTCGAGCCTGACCGATCCGCTGATTGCGCTCGACGAAGAAATGCGCTCGGGCACCCTGATTACTTTTGAAGAAGACGAGACCATGGAAAAGGCAGTCATTTCCGGCATCGCGTTCCAGCGCGACGAAGCACGCATTGCTGTGATGGGCGTGCCCGACAAGCCGGGCATCGCGTATCAGATCCTCGGCCCGGTCGCCGATGCGAACGTCGACGTCGACATGATCATCCAGAACCAGAGCGTCGAAGGCAAGACCGACTTCACGTTCACGGTCGGTCGCGGCGACTACCAGAAGGCGATGGACATCCTCACCAACCAGGTGAAGGGCCATGTGAGCGCCGAGCGTGTGCAGGGCGACCCGAAGGTGTCGAAGGTGTCGGTCGTCGGCGTCGGCATGCGTTCGCACGTGGGCGTCGCGAGCAAGATGTTCCGCACGCTGTCGGAAGAGGGCATCAACATCCAGATGATCTCGACGTCCGAAATCAAGATTTCGGTGCTGATCGACGAGAAGTACATGGAGCTGGCCGTCCGCGCGCTGCACAAGGCATTCGAACTCGAGCAGGCGGCGTGAATTATTTGTGATGCATTGAAGAAAATGCATCACGGAAATTGACGGGCGGTTCGAAACCCTATATTATTTCGTTCTCGTCGCACTGCCTCCCTGGTGCGAGCGAAAGTTTGGGAGACGTGGCCGAGAGGTCGAAGGCACTCCCCTGCTAAGGGAGCATCTGGGCCAAAACCTGGATCGAGGGTTCGAATCCCTCCGTCTCCGCCAAAAGCGGTGACAAAGCCCCGCAAGTTCTCGGACTTGCGGGGCTTTTTCTTTTCCCGCTTCCTTCCGGACGGGCCGCTCGGGCATTCCGTACTGACCGTCCTTTCGCATCGACCCCCGTCGACCGGGTCGCGGACGTACGCGGCGACCTCCGACGTTGCGAACCCTGCGCCCGGTGCTCACTGAAATAAAAATGAAAGTGACGGTGTAAGGATCGAGTCGCTCCCCTTCATCGCTCCCCGCATTCTGTCCTTGCGCCCTGGCGCGCAGTGTATGCGAAAAAAATGCGGCGTCGCACCTATTCGGGCCGTCGACACTGCTCCACACTACAAAAAATTACTCATAAAAATCAGTAGCCTATCTGCGAAGCACGAAACCAAGCTCTGTTGCGCTGCAAAAAATAATCAACCGCCTTATGCTGGTTAACCCGATAGCGTTTGAGCGGCATCAAGCTTTGCCCTGATTCCGCTTTACATTTTGCCAACATTGGCGATCCACGAAATCTAGCTGTCGATTTGATTTCGTTCCCATCGTCACGTCTGTTCCCACTACAGCGCGCGACCCTCTCAAGGCCTGTTGACATGCATGATTTCCCCTTTCTGAGCCTGGCGATCTGGGTTCCGATCCTGTTCGGCGCGTGCCTGCTGCGTGCCGGCTCCGACCATCATCCGCATCGCACGAGACTGATCGCGCTCGTCGGCGCACTCGCGGGGCTGGCCGCCGTCGTGCCGCTCGTCACCGGTTTCGATTCGCACTCGGCCGCGATGCAGTTCGCCGAAACCCGCGACTGGCTCGCGGCCTTCAACGCCGGCTGGCGTGTCGGGATCGACGGCGCGTCGCTGTGGCTCGTCGTGCTGACCGCCTTCACGACGCTCGTCGTCGTGATCGCGTCGTGGGAATCGGTCACGGTGCGCGTCGCGCAGTACTACGCGTCGTTCCTGATCCTGTCGGGGCTGATGGTCGGCGTGTTCGTCGCGCAGGACGGGCTGCTGTTCTTCATCTTCTTCGAGGCCACGCTGATTCCGCTGTACCTGCTGATCGGCACGTGGGGCAGGGAGCATCGCGTCTACGCGGCCGTGAAATTCTTCTTCATCTCGTTCGCGGGTTCGCTGCTGCTGTTGATGGCGATGTTGTACCTGTTCGCGAAGTCGCACACGTTCGACATGAACGCATGGCGCACGCTGCAGCTCGGCTTTGCGCCGCAATTGCTGGTGTTTCTCGGCTTCTTCGCCGCGTTCGCAGTCAAGGTGCCGATGTGGCCGGTGCATACGTGGCTGCGCGACGTCTATACGGACGGCCCGACGGGAGCCGCGCTGATGCTCGCGATGCTCAAGCTCGGCGGTTACGGCTTCCTGCGCTTCGCGCTGCCGATCACGCCGGACGCGAGCCACTTCTTCGCGCCGGCCGTGATCGCGCTGTCGCTGTTCGCGATCGTCTACGCGAGCCTGATCGCGCTCGCGCAGACCGACCTCGGCAAGCTGCTCGCGTATTCGACGGTCGCGCACATGGGGATCGTCACGCTCGGGCTGTTCCTGTTCAACCAGATCGGCGTCGAAGGCGCGATCGTGCAGCTCGTGTCGTACGGCTTCGTCGCGGGCGCGATGCTGCTCTGCGTGAGCGTGCTGGTCGATCGCACGAAGCAGCGCGAGATCGGCGCATACGGCGGCGTGGCGGGCGTGATGCCGCGCTTCGCGACGTTCGCGCTGCTGTTCGCGATGGCCAACGTCGGCCTGCCGGGCACGTCGGGTTTCGTCGGCGAGTTCATGGTCATCATGGGCGCGATTCGCGTCAACTTCTGGATCGGCGCAATCGCGGCGCTCACGCTGATTCTCAGCGCGTCGTACACGCTCTGGATGGTCAAGCGCGTCGTATTCGGCAAGATCGCCAGCCCGCGCATCGCGAAGCTCGCCGACTTGAGCCGCCGCGAGATCGTGATGTTCGCATCACTCGCGCTGATCGTGCTGATCGTCGGCGTCGATCCGAAGCCGTTCACCGACGCGATCGATCCGACCGTCGCACGGCTGATCGAAGACGCCAGCCGTTCGAAGCTGCCGGCCGGGGACGGCGTTGCACCGGCGCAGCCGGCGTTCATGGCATCGGCGCACGGCTGAATCGCGTGACATCGCGCACGACGGCTGCATCGCACGACGATGCGGTCGTTGTGCGCGCATCCATCTGTGCGGGCGCGAACGCGCGAACGTTGTCACCCGGTCTTCGGCCGGCTTCCGGCTGCGTGAAATTGCCCCGCGACAATCTGTCTCACAACAGATTCTGCAATGATGATTTGCCGCATCCACCGGTTTTTCATCGCACTCGCGCGACGTATGATTCGGCCACTTTCGTGGATCGAATGCGCATCGGGCATACGCAACGGATTCAATGACCCTCGGGCTGTGTGATGAAAAGAAGAGCTTCAAAAGGCTGGACGGCGCTGATATCGATCGGCGCGGCGCTGAGCCTGTCAGGTTGTAATTTAGATGTACTAAATCCGAAAGGTAGCGTCGGCGCCGCTGAAAAGGCGCTGATCGCCACCTCGACATGGGCGATGCTGGTCGTCGTCGTGCCGGTGATCCTGCTCACGCTGTGGTTCGCGTGGCGCTACCGCGCATCGAACCGCAACGCCACCTACGCACCGAACTGGTCGCACTCGACCGCAATCGAGGTCGTGATCTGGACGGTGCCGACGCTGATCATCCTGTTCCTCGGCGTGCTCACGTGGAAAACCACGCACGAGCTCGATCCGTACAAGCCGCTCGAGTCGTCGGTGAAGCCGATCGACGTCGAGGTCGTCGCGCTCGACTGGAAGTGGCTGTTCATCTATCCGGAGCTCGGCATCGCGTCGGTGAACCAGCTCGCGATTCCGGTCGGCACGCCGGTGAACTTCCGCATCACGTCGGATTCGGTGATGAACTCGTTCTTCATTCCGCAGCTCGGCGGCCAGGTCTACGCGATGGCCGGCATGCAGACGCGCCTGCACCTGATCGCCGACGAAGCCGGCGACTACGCGGGCACGTCCGCCAACTTCAGCGGCCGCGGCTTCTCCGACATGAAGTTCCGCACGCTCGCCGAGCCGCGCGAGCAGTTCGACGCATGGGTGCAGAAGGTGAAGGCCTCGCCCGAGCGGCTCGACGCGACCGTGTACGGCACCGTCGCGCAGCCGAGCGAGAAGGCGCCCGTGCGCTACTTCTCGTCGGTCGATCCGCGGCTCTTCCACAACATCATCGCGAAGTACAACGATGGCCACGTTCTCGACCTGAAGGACGCCGCCTGCGGCACGAAGGGGTAACGCATGTTCGGAAAACTCACACTATCGGCGATCCCGTTCGATCAGCCCATCATCATGGTGGCCGGCGCCTTCATGGGGCTGGTCGTGCTGGGCATCCTCGCCGCGCTGACGATCACCGGCCGCTGGAAGTGGCTGTGGACGGAGTGGCTGACGACGGTCGACCACAAGAGACTCGGCGTGATGTACATCATCGTCGCGCTGATCATGCTGCTGCGCGGCTTCGCCGACGCGATCATGATGCGCATGCAGCTCGCGCTCGCGTACAACGCGCCCGGCTACCTGCCGCCGCACCACTATGACCAGATCTTCACGGCACACGGCGTGATCATGATCTTCTTCATGGCGATGGTGTTCATGGTCGGCCTGATGAACCTGATCGTGCCGCTGCAGATCGGTGCGCGCGACGTCGCGTTCCCGTTCATCAACTCGCTGTCGTTCTGGATGACGGCGGTC
Organism: Burkholderia sp. SIMBA_051; assembly: GCF_046534915.1. NCBI lineage: Bacteria > Pseudomonadati > Pseudomonadota > Betaproteobacteria > Burkholderiales > Burkholderiaceae > Burkholderia > Burkholderia sp. SIMBA_051. Next base: position 206,837 of record NZ_JAWRXS010000003.1, read on the forward strand.
AGCGCGATCCTGATCAACGTGTCGCTCGTGATCGGCGAGTTCGCGCAGACGGGCTGGCTCGCGTATCCGCCGCTGTCGGAGCTGCAGTACAGCCCGGGGGTAGGGGTCGACTACTACCTGTGGGCGCTGCAGATCTCGGGCGTCGGCACGCTGCTGACCGGCGTGAACTTCTTCGTGACGATCATCAAGATGCGCGCGCCCGGCATGACGCTGATGAAGATGCCGGTGTTCACGTGGACGGCCCTCTGCACGAACGTGCTGATCATGGCGTCGTTCCCGATCCTGACCGCGACGCTCGCGCTGCTCGGCCTGGACCGTTACCTCGGCATGCACTTCTTCACGAACGAAGCCGGCGGCAACGCGATGCTGTACCTGAACCTGATCTGGGCGTGGGGCCATCCGGAGGTGTACATCCTGATCCTGCCGGCGTTCGGCATCTTCTCGGAAGTCATCGCGACGTTCTCGAAGAAGCCGCTGTTCGGCTACAAGACGATGGTGTACGCGACCTGCGCGATCATGGTGCTGTCGTTCCTCGTGTGGCTGCATCACTTCTTCACGATGGGGTCCGGTGCGAACGTGAACGCGTTCTTCGGCATCATGACGATGATCATCGCGATCCCGACCGGCGTGAAGGTGTTCAACTGGCTGTTCACGATGTACCGCGGCCGGATCGAATTCACGACGCCCGTGCTGTGGACGATCGGCTTCATGGTCACGTTCACGCTCGGCGGCATGACCGGCGTGATGATGGCGATCCCGGGCGCGGACTTCGTGCTGCACAACAGCCTGTTCCTGATCGCGCACTTCCACAACGTGATCATCGGCGGCGTGCTGTTCGGTTATCTCGCGGGCTTCAACTACTGGTTCCCCAAGGCGTTCGGCTTCAAGCTGAACGAGAAGCTCGGCAAGGCCGCGTTCTGGTTCTGGCAGATCGGCTTCTACGTCGCGTTCGTGCCGCTCTACGTGCTCGGCTTCATGGGTATGACGCGTCGCCTGAACCACTACGACAATCCGGCGTGGCATCCGTGGCTGCTGGTCGCCGCGTTCGGCGCCGTGCTGATCGCGATCGGCATCGCATGCCAGCTGCTGCAACTGGTCGTCAGCATCCGCAACCGCAACCTGCCGGCGTATCGCGACACCACGGGCGATCCGTGGGGCGGCCGCACGCTGGAATGGGCGACCTCGTCGCCGCCGGCCGACTACAACTTCGCGGTGCTTCCGCAAGTGCGCACGCTGGACGCGTACGCCGACATGAAGGCACGCGGCGACGGCCGGCCGAACCCGGCGACGATCCGCGACATCCACATGCCGTCGAACACGTGTGCGGGTCTCGTCATCGCGGTCTTCAGCCTGGTGCTCGGCTTCGCGCTGGTATGGCACATCTGGTGGATGGCGATCGGCGGACTGGTCGGCATCATCGCGACGCTCGTGGTCTACAGCTCGCGTGACAACGACGGCTACTACATCCCGGCGTCGAAAGTGCGCAAGATCGAAGAGAAGCAACCGGCGGCGCGCGTGGCCACGCGTGTCGACGACGTGGAACTGGAGGCCAACTGATGCTGCAGAAAACCTTGAGCGCAACCCTGCTCGAGCACGACGACCATCCGCCGTCGCACTCGGTGTTCGGCTTCTGGCTGTACCTGATGACCGACTGCGTGATCTTCGCGGCGCTGTTCGCGACGTTCGCGGTGCTCGGCAACCAGTACGCGGGCGGTCCGACCGCGAAGGACCTGTTCGACATTCCGGGCGTCGCGATCGAAACCGCCGCGCTGCTGCTGTCGAGCATCACCTATGGCTTCGCGATGCTGGCCGCGTACAAGCAGCGGCGCGGCGCGCTGCTCGCTTGGCTCGCGGTGACGTTCGTGCTCGGCGCGGCGTTCCTCGCGATGGAACTGCGCGAGTTCTCGCACCTGATCGCGGACGGCGCAGGCCCGCAGCGCAGCGCATTCCTGTCCGCGTTCTTCACGCTGGTGGGCACGCACGGGCTGCACGTGACGGCCGGCCTGCTGTGGATGATCGTGCTCGCGGCGCAGATCGTATTGCGCGGCGGTGACCTGACCGATCGCGACCTGCGGCGCCTGACGTGCCTGAGCCTCTTCTGGCACTTCCTCGACATCGTGTGGATCTGCGTGTTTTCCTTTGTCTATCTTGCGAGCGTGATCTAAATGGCCCATTCGCATTCGTCTCAACTCGAAGAAGGGCACGGCAGCGTCGGCGGCTATGTCGCCGGGTTCATCCTGTCGGTGCTGCTCACGGCCGCGTCGTTCGGCCTCGTGATGGGCGGCGTGCTGTCGCCGCACGCATCGCTGATCGCGCTGGCCGCGCTCGCGTTCGTGCAGATCGTCGTGCACCTCGTGTACTTCCTGCACATGAACGGCTCGTCCGGCCAGCGCTGGAACGTGATGGCGTTCAGCTATACCGTGCTGACCGCGGCGATCCTGATCGTCGGCACGCTGTGGGTGATGCACAACGTCAGCATGAACATGATGTCGCGCTGAGCGGTGTCGCGGCGCAGCGGACGATCTCCATGCGCATTCATGCAGGAAAGGCGGCACGCGAGTGCCGCCTTTTTTCATTTCGGCGCGCCGCGCACGCCGGTCAGTGCGTGTCCGTGCGCGCGTCCGCCGTCAGTGCATGCGTGCAGTCCGAGCGATATTCGGCGGCGAGCCGCTGCTGCGCGCCGTCGAGATCGTCGGGATAGTAGGGGCTGTTGTGCGACGGATCGTAGCCGACCTGCTCGAGTTCGGTCAGCTCGCGCACGAGATCCGCATGCGTGACTTCGTGCCGCGTGTGAACGAACGGGTAGGCGTTGCATTCCTGCGGCGTCAGGTGAGGCGCCGCGAACGCGGTGGTGCTGACGCATGCGCTCAGCATGCAGGCGACGGTAATCGACAGTTTCATCCGGTGGCTCCTGAATTCGCGGCCCGATGCCGCATGACGTCAGCGTAGGCGGCGCGCGGAGCCAGGCGGGCGACGCACGGATGAAACATGTTTCACCCGTATCCGCCCGATGCCGAATGAAGCTATTTTCATCTAACGCCGGACGGCGATCGACATCGCTAAGATAGTTGCGCGCGCATCGATACGCGCGTCGTGACAGCCATTGCGAGGACGGACATGCGAGTACTGACGGTCGAAGACGATGCGGTGACCGCGAACGAGATCGTTGGCGAGCTGACCGCGCGCGGATTCGAGGTCGACTGGATCGACAACGGCCGCGAAGGCATGATGCGCGCGATGAGCGCCTCGTACGATGCGATCACGCTCGACCGGATGCTGCCCGGCGCTGACGGGCTCGCGATCCTGACCGCGATGCGCACGGTCGGCATCGATACGCCGGTGCTGATGCTGAGCGCGCTCGGCGACGTCGACGAGCGCATCCGCGGGCTGCGCGCGGGCGGCGACGACTACCTGACCAAGCCGTTCGATTCCGGCGAACTGAGCGCGCGCATCGAAGTGCTGTTGCGCCGCCGGCAGGCCTCGGGCGTGCCGCAGCAGACGCTGTTGACGGTCGGCCCGCTCGAACTCGACCTCATTTCGCGCTGCGCGCGCCGCGGCGTCGACGAGATTCCGTTGCTGCCCACCGAGTTTCGCGTCCTCGAATTCATGATGCGCAACGCGGGGCAGACGATCACGCGCACGATGCTGTTCGAGGCCGTGTGGGGCTATCACTTCGACCCGGGCACCAACCTGATCGATGTCCACATGGGGCGGCTTCGCAAGAAGATCGATCCGCCGGGCGCCGTGCCGATGATCCAGACCGTGCGCGGCTCGGGCTACATGCTCCGATGACGGAGGCACGGATGGATGCGGACCGTGCGGCGAACTTCACGCGTCGCTGGCATACGACGACGTTTCGCTGGTTGTGCGCGTACGCGGCGATCTTCTCGGTTTCGCTGCTGCTGCTCGCGGGCGTGATCAACGTCGCCGCGACGCACACGATGGCGCGCGACACCGACGAGGTGCTCGCGTGGCAACTGATCTACTTCGATTCGATCCCCGACGCCGAGCTGCCGCTTGCGATTCACCGCCGGCTCGAGCACGAGCACATGCATACGAATTTCTACGGGCTGTTCGACGCGAACGGGCGCCGCGTGGCGGGCGACATCGCGACGCCGCCCGTGCTGCGCACGGATCGCCGCGGACGCACGCTCGACCGTACGCTCGTGCCGCTCGACGGCCAGCCCGCGCCGATCACGCGCGCGATGGCCGTGCACCGCGACGACGGGATGACGCTGGTGGTTGCGCGCGACCTGTCGCATTTCATCCAGATTCGCGAAGTCGCGATCCGCGGACTCGTGATCGGCGGCGTGCTGATCCTGATCGCGGGCATCGCGGGCGGCAGCATGCTCGGCATGCGGCAGATCCGCCGCGTCGCCGCGATCCGGCGCGTCACGCGACAGATCGCCGAGGGCGATCTCGGCAAGCGGTTGCCGGTGGGCCGCTACGACGAGCTCGACCTGCTCGCGCATCTCGTGAACCACATGCTCGACGAAGTCGAGCGGCTGATGGGCGAGGTGCGTCACACCTGCGACGGCATCGCGCACGATCTGCGCACGCCGCTCGCACGCGTGCATACGATGCTGGCGCGGCTCGCCGAACAGCCGCATTGCGCGCACGATCCGGCGTCGGCGCAACTGCTGGCGTCGGCGCGCGATGAAACCGACCGGTTGCTCGAGCGCTTTCGCGCGATGCTGCGCATCTCCGAGATCGGGACGCTGAGCCGGCGCGGCGGGTTCGCCGCGGTGGACGTCGCGGCATTGCTGCGCGACGTGTGCGAGCTGTACGAGCCGCTCGCCGAAGCGGGCGGCGTCGCATTCGCGCTCGACGCGATGCCGGTCGACGGCATTCATGGCGACCGCGCGTTGCTGTTCGAGGCGTTCAGCAATCTCGCGGACAACGCGATCAAGTTCACGCCGCCCGGCGGTCGCGTGCGCGTCGCGCTTCACGCGACGCCGAACGGCCCGCTCGTACGGTTCGAGGACACCGGGCCCGGGATCGCGCCGGGTGAGCGCGACGCGGTGCTCGAGCGCTTCTATCGCGGCGAGCGCACGCGTCACGTGAACGGCTCGGGGCTCGGGTTGAGCATCGTGTCGGCGGTGATGCGCGTGCACGGCTTCGCGCTGCGGATCGGCGATGCGCGGCCGGCCGGTGCGGCGGTCACGGTCGAATGCTGGCCGCGCTCGCTCGGATGAGCGCGCGGGAAAACGGTCGATGCGCATCCTGCTGATTTCACCCCCGACGCCGGAGGCGGCGCGGCTCGACAAGGCGTTCCGCGAAAGCACGCACGGTGTGGAGCGCGTCGACGAGTGGCGCGACGGCTGCTTCGCGGCCACGCAGGACCGCTTCGACGCGATCGTGCTGGTCGAACCCGATGCGGCTGCCGGGGCCGTGCTGCTCGACATGTTGCCGCGGCTTGCCGCGTCGGCCGGCGGCGCGACGATCGCAGTACTCGTCGTCGGTGCGACGCCCGCACGACGTGCGCGGATGCTGCAGGCCGGCTGCGACGTGTGCCTTGCCCAGCCGTGTTCGTTCGTGGAACTGCACGAACGCCTGCGCGCGCTGTGGCGTCGCGCGGGCGTCATCGCGTTGCGAGAGTCGGTGCGGCTTGACGCGGCCACGCGCGCGCTCGAGGAGCGCGGCCGCAGGCTCGCACTCAGCGCACGAGAATTCCGTGTCGTCGAATGCCTGCTGCGCGAAGCCGGGCGGCCGGTCGGGCGCGATGCCGTGCTGCGTTACGCATGGGGTGAAGCCGACATCGAACCGGAAACCGTCAATGCGCTGGTCGTGCGGCTGCGGCGCAAGCTCGTCGCGCACGCGTTTTCCGCGCGCATCGAGACGGTTGCGCGATTCGGATTCAGGTTCGATGCCGGCGGGTGACGATGCGGTATCGGTCGGGCTTGAGAACGGCGAACGCCGAACGGACGCCGGCGGCATCGCGCGCGGCGTCGCCGTTGCGGCGCAATCAGTGCGAATAAAGCTCGCGGTTGAGCTGCGCGAGCTGGCCGTCGCGTTGGGCGCGAACGAGCTCGCGATAGACCTGGGCGCGCGTGAGCGGCGTCACCGGCGGTGCATTCCACGCATCGCGCGATGACGCCCGCGCGGGGGCGGTCGACGCAAGCGTTTGCGGCGCGCTCGCCGCGGCGGATTGCGATGCGGCGGCACGGCCGGGCAGCGCGACACAGAGGGCGCAGAGCAGGGTGGCGAACAGCAGTGTCTTCATGGCGTGATCCTTTGCGAAGGGCGGACACCGGCGTCGCGAATGCGAAGCCGGCAGGCCACACGTTATCGAGCGCGCTGCGTCGGGCACCGGGCGCGCCGATGAAGAAACGTTCATGAACGCGCGTCGCGCCAGCCGCCGCCGAGCGCGCGTACCAGCGCGACGGACGCCTGCAGGCGTCGGGCATCGACGTCGAGGGCCGCGATCTGCGTATCGAGCTCGGTCGTCTGCGCGGTGACCACGTCGAGATAGCTGACGGCGCCGTCGCGATAGCGCGACATCGCAAGCGCGAGCGACTGCCGCGCCGCGACGAGCGCGGCGTCGTCCTGGGCCGATTCGTCTCCGAGCCGGTGCAGCAGCGCGAGATCGTCCTCGACTTCGCGGAACGCCGCCAGTACGACGCTTCGGTAACGTGCGCCCTGTTCGGCGAACTGCGCGCGCGCGTGGCGTACACCCGCCGCACGCAGGCCGCCGTCGAACAGTGTCGTCGCGAGCCGCGGCCCGATCGACCAGATTTCGTTCGGTGCGGCGAGCCACGGCGAGAACGTGTCGCTCTGGAAGCCCGCGTCGAGGCCGAGCAACAGGTCCGGGAAGTACGCGGCGCGCGCAACGCCGATCCGTGCGTTCGCGGCCGCGACGCGGCGTTCTGCGGCGGCGATGTCCGGGCGGCGTTCGAGCAGCGTCGACGCGAGCCCGGTCGGAATCGACGGCACGGCGGGCAGCGCGGCGGCGGCCGGCAGCGAGAACGTCGACGCGGATACGCCGACGAGCACGGCAATCGCATGCTCGTCGAGCGCCCGGCGCGCGGCGATGTCGGATGCGCGCGCCTGCGCGAGCGCGAGCTGCGTCTGCGCGCGCGATACGTCGAGCCCCGATGCGAGGCCGCCGCGATGGCGGCTGACCGTCAGTTGCCATGCACGGCGATATGCATCGATCGTCTGCGCGAGCGAGTCCGCTTCGCGATCGAGTCCCGCGAGATCGAAGTAGGTGCTGGCGACGCGGGCCTGCAGGCTGAGCTGGACGGATGCGAGATCATCGGCCGCGGCTTGCGCGTTGTCGCGGCCGGCGGCGACCGTGTTGCGGACCTTGCCCCACAGATCGATGTCGTAACCGAGGCCGGCGTCGAGCGTGTTCGATTCGTAGACGTCGGGCTGCCCGCTGCCGCGCAGCGGCCGGCGCGCGGACTGCCGGTCGCGGTCGGTCTCCGCGCCGATGCCGATCGTTGGCAGCAACGCGGCATGCGCCTCGTCGAACAAGGCGGCCGCTTCGTCGTGCCGTGCGACGGCGGCGGCGAGGTCCGGATTCGCGCGTGCGACGAGCGGCTCGAGCCGGTCGAGTGTCGCGTCGCCGTACACGCGCCACCAGCCGTCGCGCGGCAGGCGATCGGCCGGGGCGGCATCGACCCACGGGCCGGTTTCGCGAAACGCGGCCGGCACCGGCACGGCCGGCGCGTGATACGTCGGCGCGAACGAACAGCCGGCGAGCAGCGCGACGCTGCCGAGCCATGCAGCGAGCGTACGGTCAGCCATGCGCAGGCTCCTTCGTCGCGGTGGCGGCGATGCGCACCGGGTCGCCATCCGCGAGCGAATCGGGCGGATTGTCGATCACGCGGTCACTCGCCGCGAGCCCCGACGCGATCTCGACGCGCGTGCCGAGATCGGTCGCGATCGACACGTGGCGCAAGCGCGCATGCCCGGTCGCGTCGAGCACGGCGACCTGCAACCCGTCGTGGCGGAAGATCAGCGTGCTCGCCGGAATCGTCAGCGCGTGCGCGGCGTTGGCCACCGCGATCCGCACCTGCGCGTATTCGCCCGGGAACAGCGTGCCTGCCGGGTTCGCGATCGAGAACTGCGCGAGCAGCGTGCCGGAAGCCGGATCGATCGCCTGCGCGGAATCGGCGAGCGTCGCATCGAACGTCATGCCGGGACGCTCGGGCACGGTCAGCGCGACATGCATGCCCGCATGGATCGCGCCCGCATCGTCCTGCGGAATATGGACGTAGAGCCGCAGCCGCCGGGCATCCGAGACGGTGAAGAGTTCGGCGCCGTTGCCGCTGCCTGCGTCGATCAGCGCACCGACATCGGTCTTGCGCGCGGTCACGACGCCGTCGAACGGCGCGGTGAGGCGCTTGAACGATTCGAGCGCCTCGAGCCGCCGCACGTTCGCGGTGCTGGCGGCCACGGCCGCGCGTTTCGCATCGAGATCGCTGCGCTTCTCGTCGGCCTCCTGCCGCGACACCGAATCCTGCACGAGCATCTCGGACCAGCGCGCGGCGGTGACGGCCGCGAGCCGTTCGTTCGCAGTCGCGCTTTGCAGGTCGGCGCGCGCCTGCTGCAGCTGCTGGTCGAGGTCGGGCGTGTCGATCGACGCGAGCAACTGGCCGGCCTTCACGTGCGCGCCGATGTCGACGTACCACGCATGCAGGTAGCCGGGCACGCGCGCGTAGATCGGCGCGTCGACATACGCGTCGAGGCGGCCTGGCAGCACCAGCGCATCGGCCGCGGCCGGCTGCGGCGCGATCGTCGCGACGGTCGGGATCGCCTGGCTGGCGGTCCACGCGGCGACTTCACGCGCATCGTGCGCGCGTTCGACGACGCCGGCTGCTGCTGCGGCGAGTGCCGCGATCACGCCGGCAATCGCGAGCGGTTTCAGGTAACGCGGCGTGGCGGGGGGGCGGACGTCGAATTCAGTGGACATGCTGTTCTCCCGGAGTGAGGGACGGGGATTCGGAGTGCGGCGCGCGATCGCGCCGATGGACGAGGCTGAACACGACGGGCACGAACACGAGCGTCGCGACGGTCGCGCAGAGCAGGCCGCCGATCACCGCGCGGCCGAGCGGCGCGTTCTGTTCGCCGCCGTCGCCGAGGCCGAGCGCCATCGGCGCCATGCCGATGATCATCGCGAGCGCGGTCATCATCACGGGCCGGAAGCGCGTGAAGCCGGCCTCGAGCGCGGCGACGGTCGCGTCGGCCGTATGCGCGAGCCGCTCGCGCGCGAACGTGACGACCAGGATGCTGTTCGCGGTCGCGACGCCCATGCACAGGATCGCGCCCGTCAGCGCCGGCACCGACAGCGGCGTGCGCGTGACGAACAGCATCCACACGATGCCGGCGAGCGCCGCGGGCAGCGCGCTCACGATCACGAACGCGTCGCGCCACGAATGGAAGTTCACGACGATCAGCAGATAGATCAGCAGCACCGCGCCGGCAAGGCCCGCGAGCAGCCCGCCGAACGCGCTGCTCATCGTCTGCACCTGGCCGCGCACGGTCACGCGCGACCCTTTCGGCAGGTCGGCCGCGCTTGCGTGGAGCACGCGCGCGATGTCGGCGCTGACCGCGCCGAGATCGCGGTCCTGAGTCGTCGCGAAGATGTCGTCCAGCGGCGCGATGTCGTAGTGCGACACGACCGCGTCGGTCTGGCCGCGTACGATCGTCGCGAGGCCGCCGAGCAATTGCGGCGCGCCCGAGCGGCCCGTGACGGGCAGCGCGCGCAGGTCCGACAGCGACGTCATCCGGTATTGGGGTGTCTGCGCGACGATCGGGTAGGACACGCCGTTGTGCGGATCGAGCCAGTAGGTCGGTGATACCTGGCTCGTGCCGGACAGGCTCGCGACGACGGCATTGGTGACGTCCTGCTCGGTGATGCCGAGCTGCGCGGCGAGCGCGCGGTCGACCGACACCGTGAACTGCGGATAGGTCGACGCCTGCTGCACGCGCGCGTCGGCGACGCCCGGCACCGTGCGGATGCGCCGCAGCAGCTCGGTCGCATATGCGCGGTTCGCCGCCAGATTGGGGCCCGTCACCTGGACGTCGATCGGCGCGGGGGCGCCGAAGTTGAGGATCTGGCTGACGATGTCGGCAGGCAGGAACGAAAACGTGACGCCCGGGAACGCGCGCGGCAGCACGGTGCGCAGCTTCTTCACGTAGTCGGCGGTCGGTGCGTGCTCGCCGGTGAGCGACACGAGGATGTCGCCGTCCTGCGGGCCGATCGTGCCGCTGTTGCTGTACGTGAGGTTGATCCCGCTGTTCGGCAGCCCCATGTTGTCGACGATGCTCGCGAGCGCACGCGGCGGCACGACGCCGCGCACCGTGCGCTCGACGCGATCGAACAGCGCGGCCGTCTCCTCGATGCGCGTACCGATCGGCGCGCGCACGTGCAGCGCGATTTCGCCCGCGTCGACCGACGGGAAGAAGTTGCGGCCGAGCCCCGGCACCAGGACGAACGACAGCGCGACCGCCGTGAGGAACAGCACGACGAAGCGCGCGCGGTGCGCGAGCGCGAGGCCGAGCACCGCACGGTAGCCGGTGCGCAAGGCCGCGAAGCGGCGCTCGAAGCCCTGCTGAAACGCGACGAGCGGATTGCGCGATTGCGGCGTCGGGAATGGCGCGCCGTGCGGCGCGAGCACGGCTACTGGATGGGCGGCGTGCGGGCGCAGCAGATAGCGCGCCATCATCGGCACGAACGTGCGCGACAGCACGAACGACGCGATCATCGCGAAGATCACGGCTTCGGCCATCGGCACGAACAGGAAGCGCGCGACGCCGTCGAGCAGCAGCATCGGCACGAACACGATGCAGATGCACAGCAGCGACACGAACGCGGGCGCGACGATCTGCGACGCGCCGTCGAGGATCGCGCTGCGCACGTCCTTGCCCTGTTCGAGATGCCAGTTCACGTTCTCGATCGTGACGGTCGCATCGTCGACGAGAATGCCGACCGCGAGCGCGAGCCCGCCGAGCGTCATCACGTTGAGCGTCTCGCCCGCGGCGGCGAGCGCGGCGATCGCCGCCAGCACCGCGAGCGGAATGGATGCGGCGATGATCAGCGTCGAGCGCCAGCTGCCGAGGAACAGCAGGATCATCGCGGACGTGAGCGCGGCGGCGATCAGCCCTTCGCGCGCGACGCCGCTCACCGCGCCCTTGACGAACACCGACTGGTCGCCCATCACGACGAGCCTGAGCGATGGCGGCAGCGTCGCCTCGATGCGCGGCAATTGCGCCTTCACGCCGGCGATGATGTCGAGCGTCGACGCCGAGCCGCTTTTCAATATGCTCATCAGCACCGCGCGGCGGCCGTCGACGCGCACGATGTTGCCCTGCGGCGGAAAGCCGTCGCGCACGTGCGCGACGTCGCGCATGAAGATCACCGCGCCGTTGACGGTCCGGATCGGCAGCGCGTTGAGCTGGTCGATGGTCAGCGGGCTGTCGTTGAGGCGGATGTTGTACTCGAAGCGGCCGATCTTCTGCGTGCCGGCCGGGATGATCTGGTTCTGCTGCGCGAGCGCGGTCGCGACGTCCTGCGCGGACAGCCCCTTCGCCTGCAGCGCTTGCGGATCGAGGTCGATCTGCACCTGGCGCACCTTGCCGCCATACGGCGACGGAATCGCGACGCCGGCGACCGACAGCAGCTGCGGCCGGATCACGTTGGTCGCGTAGTCGCCGAGCTGCTGCTCATTGAGCGTGTCGCTCGTCAGCGCCAGCTGCAGCACGGGCACGGTCGACGCGTTGTAGTTGAGGATCTGCGGCGGCGTGGTGCCGGGCGGCATCTGCTTGAGCACGGTCTGCGAGATCGACGTGACCTGCGCGGTCGCGGTGCGGATGTCGACGCTCGGCTGGAAGAAGATCTTGACGATCCCGTAGCTGCGGAACGACTGCGACTCGATGTGCGCGACGTCGTTGACCGTCGTGCCGAGCGTGCGTTCGTAGTACGTGACGATGCGCCCGGCCATGTCGGCCGGCTGCAGGCCCGCGTAATTCCATACGACGCTGATGACCGGAATCCGGATGTCGGGGAAAATGTCGGTCGGCGTGCGCAGCGCCGCGAGCGGTCCCGCGATCAGGATCAGCAGCGCAAGGACGATGAACGTATAGGGGCGCGCGAGCGCGAGTCGGACGAGTTTCAGCATCGGCGAGGTCTCCGCCGGCGCGGGGCGCCGGCCTGTCAGCGAGGTGCCGAAGCGCGGCGTGAGCCCGCATCGGCTCGCGCAGTGTGCGTGGCGCCGGTTAACGCCGGGCGCGGGCCAGGATGAAAGATGTTTTAGGAACGGGCGGAAGGGACGAAGAGGGCGGCCGGCCGGCGCGGTAAGGCGGCCCGGGCAAGCGGCTACGGCGGCGCGCCCGCCAATTGTTACAAGACGTTAGCTGCGCTTCCGGTTGCCATCCCGCGCATCAGTTCTTACAAACTTGAAATATGCGGGCACGGCGCTTGCCGCTATAGTCGAATCACACATGAAACAACTCGAAGAGGAATCCATGAAGACTTTGCGTGTTGCCTCGCTCTTGACCGGTATGACGGCCTTGCTCGTGTCGGGCGCAGCAATGGCGGGAGTCAATGTCGGGATCAACGTCGGCGTGCCGGCTCCGGTGTACGTCGCACCTGCGCCCGTGTATGCGCCGCCGCCTCCGCCGGTCGTCTACCAGCCGGCGCCCGTGTATGCACCGGCGCCTGTCTATGCACCGGCGCCTGTCTATGCGCCGGCCCCGGCGATCGTGATCGGCTGGCACGGCGATCGCTACTGGGACGGCCGCCGCTACTGGGGGCGCGACGAGTGGTATCGCCATCACGGCCGGGGCTGGGGCGACGAGCGTCGTCACGGTCACTGGGACAACGGCCGCCACAACGGCTGGCGCTGATCGACAAACAGTGCACATGGCGCAGGCCTGACGCGTGCGCCGCATCAACAGAAAACCGCCAGCGTGGCGGTTTTCTTTTGCCCGCGCCGGCCGCACGCGGAGGCCGCGGCGCGGTGACGTCACGCACGCGCGCGAGCAAGTTGGCTCGGCGTCGAATTGAATGGGTAGAATCGACCTACATTACATCCCCCCAATCGACCCACAGGGCCTCTATGACGAAGGGTTCGCCCCGGACCAGCGCCGCGCGCATCCGTTCCGGTGCCGCGCAGGCGGTCCGCGCCGCCGGCCGCACGGCGGCGGTATGGACCATACAGGCGGTACTGGCCGCGACGGCCGCGCATGCGGCGTATGCGATCGCGCAGTACGGCGAGCCGAAATATCCGCCGGGCTTCAAGCATTTCGACTACGTGAACCCGGATGCGCCGAAGGGCGGCACGCTCGTGCTCGCGAATCCGAGCCGGCTGACGTCGTTCGACAAGTTCAATCCGTTCACGATGCGCGGCAACTCCGCGCCGGGAATCGACATGCTGTTCGAGAGCCTCACGACCGGCAGCTCGGACGAGCCGGCGTCCGCCTACGGGCTGCTCGCCGACGACATCGAGATCGCACCGGACCGCCGCTCGGTCACGTTCCACCTGAACCCGCGCGCGCGCTTCTCGAACGGCGATCCGGTCACGGCCGACGACGTCAGGTTTTCGTTCGACACGCTGAAGAGCAAGCAGGCCGCGCCGCAGTTCGGCGCGTATTTCGCTGAAATCGCGAAGGCCGTCGTGATCGACCGCGCGACCGTGCGGTTCGAATTCCGCAGCCCGAACCGCGAGCTGCCGCTGATCGCCGGCGGCGTGCCGGTGTTCTCGCGCAAGTGGGGGCTGCGCGCGGACGGTTCGCGGATCCCGTTCGACCAGCTCGCGTTCGAGCAGCCGATCGGCAGCGGCCCGTATCTGATCGAGCGCCACGACAACGGCCGCACCATTACATATAGGCGCAATCCCGCGTACTGGGGCGCCGACCTGCCGGTGCGGGTCGGCACCCACAACTTCGAGCGGATCGTCTACAAGCTGTACGGCGATGGCGTCGCGCGGCTCGAGGCGTTCAAGGCCGGCGAGTACGACGTGCTGGTCGAATACATCGCGCGCAACTGGGCGCGGCGCGACGTCGGCAAGCGCTTCGACAGCGGCGAGCTCGTCAAGCGCGAATTCCGCCAGCACAACGGCGCGGGCATGCAGGGTTTCTTCATGAACCAGCGCCGGCCGCTGTTTCGCGACGTGCGCGTGCGCCAGGCGCTCGATCTCGCGTTCGACTTCGAATGGCTGAACCGCCAGTTGTTCTATGGCGCGTACACGCGCCTCGACAGCTATTTCGCCGACACCGACCTGCAGGCGACCGGCACGCCGGGCCCGGGCGAGTTGAAGCTGCTGGAGCCGCTGCGCGCGCAGCTCGACCCTGCGGTGTTCGGCCCGATGGTCTCGCAACCGAGCACGAACCCGCCGGGCTCGCTGCGCGCGAACCTGCTGAAGGCGCGCGCGCTGCTCGCGCAGGCCGGCTGGACCTACCGCGACGGCGCGCTGCGCAACGCGCAGGGCGAGCCGTTCGAGTTCGAGATCCTCGACGATTCGGGGGCGGCGATGGAAGGCATCGTGACGGCCTTTCGGCGCAACCTCGCGAAGCTCGGCATCGACGCGCGCTTTCGCACGGCCGATTACGCGCTGCTGCAAAAGCGGCTCGACGCGTTCGACTACGACATGACGACGGTCCGCCTGCCGGGCGTGCAGGTGCCGGGTGCCGAGCAGTTCTCGCGCTACGCCAGCAAGTTCGCCGACGAGCCGGGCTCGGACAACCTCATCGGCCTGAAGTCGCCGGCCGTCGACGCGCTGCTGCATGCACTCGGCACCGCGCAGACGCGCGACGAGCTGCTCGACGCGACCCATGCGCTCGACCGCGTGCTGATGCACGGCTATTACGCGGTGCCTCAGTGGTACAGCACGACGCACCGGATCGCGTACAAGCGCACGCTCGGCTATCCGCAAACGCTGCCGCTGTACTATTCGGCCGAGGGCTGGGTCGTGTCGACCTGGTGGGCCAAGCCCGGCCACTGAAGCACGCCGGCCCTTCGTTCAACCCAGCCTATCGATCGCGAGTCGCCACCCTATGTGGAGCTACATCCTCAAACGCCTGCTGCTGATGATCCCGACGCTCATCGGCGTGCTCACGCTCACGTTCGCCGTGATCCAGTTCGTGCCGGGCGGCCCGGTCGAACAGGCCGTGCAGGAACTGCGCAAGGGCGCGACGGAGCAGGGCGCGACGCCGTTCGGGATGCGTGCGCATACCGGCGTCGATGCGCAGCAGCTCGCGCAGCTCAAGGCGCTGTACGGCTTCGACAAGCCGCCGCTCGAGCGCTACTGGCTGATGCTCGAGCGCTTCGCGCGCTTCGATCTCGGCGACAGCTACTTCCGCCACCAGAGCGTGTGGTCGCTGATCGTGCAGAAGCTGCCGGTGTCGATCAGCATCGGGTTGTGGACGTTCTTCGTCACCTACCTGATTTCCGTGCCGCTCGGCATCGCGAAGGCCGTGCGCAACGGCTCGCCGTTCGACGTCGCGACGAGCCTCGTCGTGCTGGTCGGCTATGCGATCCCGGGCTTCGTGCTCGGCGTGCTGCTGCTCGTGCTGTTCGGCGGCGGCTCGTTCTGGCAGCTGTTCCCGCTGCGCGGGCTCACGTCGGACAACTTCGCGCAGCTGTCGGTCGCCGGCAAGGTGCTCGACTATCTGTGGCACATCGCGCTGCCGATCACGGCGTCGGTCGTCGGCAGCTTCGCGGTCATCACGATGCTCACGAAGAACGCGTTCCTCGACGAGATCCGCAAGCAGTACGTGCTGACCGCGCGCGCGAAAGGCCTCGCCGAGCGCACCGTGCTGTGGAAGCACGTGTTCCGCAACGCGATGCTGCCGCTGATCGTCGGCTTTCCGGCCGCATTCATCGGCGCGTTCTTCACGGGCAGCCTGCTGATCGAGACGCTGTTCTCGCTCGACGGCCTCGGGCTGCTGTCGTACGAGTCGGTCGTGCGGCGCGACTACCCGGTCGTGCTCGGCACGCTGTACCTGTTCACGCTGATCGGGCTCGCGACCAAGCTGGTCTCCGACCTCTGCTACGTGTGGGTCGACCCGCGCATTCAATTCGACAACCTGGAGCGCTGACATGAAACGAGCCATCCGCATGCCTGGCGCGATCGGGCGAGGATCGCGATGAACCGGGCCGTCGTGTCGTCCCGCGTCGACGCCGCGCGTGCGCGCGTGTCGCCGTCGCCCGCTCGCCGCGTCTGGCAGCGCTTTCGCCAGCAGCGCCTCGGCTACTGGAGCTTCGTGATCTTCTTCGTCGCGTTCGCCGCTAGCCTCGCGGCGCCGCTGTGGTCGAACGACAAGCCGCTCGTCGTGCGCTACGACGATCATTACTATTTCCCGATGTTCCATGCGTACCCGGAGACGACCTTCGGCGGCGACTTCCCGGCGCAGGCCGACTATCTCGATCCGTACGTGCGCAAGCGGATCGAGGCGCCGGGCAACTTCGTCGTCTATCCGCCGAACCGTTACTACTACGACACGCTGAACTACTTCTCGAGCGTGCCGAACCCGGCGCCGCCGTCGCGCGAGAACTGGCTCGGCACCGATGCGCAGGGGCGCGACCTGCTCGCGCGGCTCGTGTACGGGTTCCGCGTGTCGGTCGAGTTCGGGCTGATCCTGACCGTGATCGGCACGCTGCTCGGGATCGCCGCGGGTGCGGTGCAGGGTTTCTTCGGCGGGCGCATCGACATCGTCGGACAGCGGCTGATCGAGATCTGGAGTTCGCTGCCGGAGCTGTACCTGCTGATCATCTTCGCGTCGATCTTCGAGCCGAGCTTCCTGCTGCTGATCGTGCTGCTGTCGCTGTTCGGCTGGATCGGCCTGGCCGACTACGTGCGCGCCGAATTCCTGCGCAACCGTACCCAGGACTACGTGCGCGCGGCCCGCGCGATGGGGCTCACGAACTGGCAGATCATCTGGCGCCACGTGCTGCCGAACAGCCTGACGCCCGTGATCACGTTCCTGCCGTTCCGGATGAGCGGCGCGATCCTCGCGCTCACGAGCCTCGACTTCCTCGGGCTCGGCGTGCCGCCACCGACGCCGAGCCTCGGCGAGCTGCTCGCGCAGGGCAAGGGCAACCTCGACGCGTGGTGGATCTCGCTGTCGACGTTCGGCGTGCTGGTCACGACGCTGCTGCTGCTGACCTTCATGGGCGACGCGCTGCGCAACGCGCTCGACACGCGGATCGCCGACTCGGTGCGCGCGGCGGGAGGCCAGCGATGAGCGACACGGTCGTATCGAAATCGGGCGAGCCGCTGCTGTCGCTCGAGCATCTGCATGTGCGCTTCGGCGACACGGTGGCCGTCGACGACGTGACGCTCGCGATCGGTCGCGGCGAGCGCGTCGCGCTCGTCGGCGAGTCGGGGTCCGGCAAGAGCGTGACCGCGCTGGCGATCCTGCGGCTGCTGCGCGATGCCGACGTGAGCGGCACGATCCGCCTGGCCGGACAAGACCTCGCAGCCAAGAGCGAGCGCGAGATGCGCGGGCTGCGCGGCTCGGACATCGCGATGATCTTCCAGGAGCCGATGACGGCGCTCAATCCGCTGTATACGATCGGCGCGCAGATCGGCGAGACGATCGTGCTGCACGACGGCGTGACGGCGGCCGAGGCGCGCAAGCGCGCGATCGCGCTGCTCGCGCGCACGGGCATTGCGGAGCCGGAGAAGCGCGTCGACAGCTACCCGCACCAGCTGTCGGGCGGCCAGCGGCAGCGCGCGATGATCGCGATGGCGCTCGCGTGCCGGCCGCGCCTGCTGCTCGCGGACGAGCCGACCACCGCGCTCGACGTGACGATCCGCGCGCAGATCGTCGACCTGCTGCTCGAACTGCAGCGCGAGGAGGCGGAAAAGCGCGGGATGGCGATCCTGCTGATCACGCACGACCTGAACCTCGTGCGGCACTTCGCCGATCGGGTCGCGGTGATGGAGCGCGGCAAGCTGGTCGAAAGCGGGCCGGTCGAGCGGATCTTCGCGCAGCCCGAGCATCCGTATACACAGCGGCTGCTGAACAGCCGCCCGCAGCGCGCGGTCGTGCCGGTGATGCCCATTGCGCCCGTCGTGCTCGACGCGCGCCACGTCAGCGTGCAGTTCGCGCGCAAGCGGCCGGGCTTCGCGGGCTGGTTCGGCACGGTGCCCGTGACGGCGGTCGCGGATGCATCAGTGTCGGTGCGGCAGGGCGAGACGCTCGGCATCGTCGGCGAATCGGGGTCCGGCAAGTCGACGCTCGCGATGGCGCTGCTCGGGCTGCAGAAGACGGCGCACGGCGAAATCGAATTCCAGGGGCGCGCGCTGTCGACCTATCGCGGCCGGGAACAGACCGCGCTGCGCTCGAACATGCAGGTCGTCTTTCAGGATCCCTTCAGTTCACTTTCTCCGCGTCACACGATCGAGCGGATCGTCGGCGAGGGGCTCGAACTGCATCGACCGGAACTGACGCCGGACGCGCGCCGCGCGAAGTCGCTGGCCGTGCTGCGCGAAGTGGGGCTCGACCGCACGGTGCTGCATCGTTATCCGCATGAATTCTCGGGCGGCCAGCGCCAGCGGATCGCGATCGCGCGCGCGCTCGTGCTGGAGCCGCGCATCCTGATCCTCGACGAACCGACGTCCGCGCTCGACGTGTCGATCCAGCAGCAGGTGCTGAAACTGCTCGCGAATTTGCAACAGAAATACAACCTGGGCTATGTGTTCATCAGCCACGACCTGGAGGTGATCGGCGCGATGGCACACCGCGTCGCGGTGATGCAGGAGGGGGTCGTCGTGGAGTCGGGAGAGGTCGCCGAGATCTTCGCCAGACCGTCACATCCTTACACACAAAAGCTGTTGAAAGCGGTCTGGAAAGCGTGATAGGCCGCCAATGGTCTGATCATCTCGATTGTATTTATTAATTTGTTTTGACAAACGATTACGCGCTGGCTAGTATCGACCGAAATTTTCCGCCAATCAGCTGATTTTTAAGCAAATTCCATCGCCCAATGCAGCATCGATCCTTGACCCAGGCATGCGCGCGCACCATCGCCGGGCTCTTCATCGGCGCCCTGTTCGCAGCAGCTCCCGGCGCGTTCGCCGACGAAGTCAGCAGTTTTAGCCAGAATGCCAGCAATTCGACTCAGATTGGGTCGGGTTCCTCCCTCCAGCAGAACAGCGCGCAGCCGTCCAGCGGCGGTGCGAAGTCGTTCCTCGCCGGCATGGCGGGCAAGGCAGGCGACGTGGTCGTCGGCGCGCTCAACATGATCGGCGTGCGCTATCGCTGGGGCGGCAACTCGCCGGATTCGGGCCTCGACTGCAGCGGCTTCGTGCGCTACGTGTTCCAGGACACGCTCGGCATGTCGCTGCCGCGCCGTGCGGAAGAAATGAGCCGCGTGGGCGAGAAGGTCAGCATGAGCAACCTCAAGCCGGGCGACCTCGTGTTCTTCAACACGATGCGCCGTACGTTCTCGCACGTCGGCATCTATATCGGCGACAACAAGTTCGTGCATTCGCCGTCGACGGGCAGCACCATTCGCGTCGACGATCTCGACAACGGCTACTGGGAAAAGCGGTTCACCGGCGCACGCCGGCTCGAATCGGAGTTTCCGATGAAGGCCGACGACCTGCGCCAGCGCGTGCGCGCGACGATCGGCGACGACGCGAACGGCAGCAACTGACGCTCGCCGGCGCTCCGCCGAATCGAAAAACCCTGTCACCGAAAGGCGGCAGGGTTTTTTGTTTTGAAGTGCGCGGAACCGGTGGGCGGAAGTGTCACCGCGGGCGGTGCGTGAGCCGTCATGCGTCGCGCACCGCGCTGCGTCCGATTACGCCGCCGCGACGCCGCGGGCCGCCGCGAGCTTGCGTTGCAGCTCGGGCATGATGCGCGCGACGGCTTCCTCGCCCGCGAGGATGGCCGCGTTGCGCTGGTTGAAGTCGCTGCCGCCCATCGCCGCAAGGTTCGGGCGGATCACGACGTCCGCGTACTTGTCGAGCTCGTAGGACTTGATCGTCTGGCCCATGATCGTGAAGGTCTGCAGCAGCATCTCGATCGGGTTGTTGGTCGCCGCGCCGTCCGGCCGCGCCGAGATGTCGACCGCGATCACGAAGCTCGCGCCCATCTTGCGCGCGAACGACGCGGGCACCGGGCTCACGAGGCCGCCGTCGACGTACTCGCGGTTGCCGATCCTCACCGGTTCGAACACCGACGGCACGCTGCACGACGCGCGCACCGCGAGCCCCGTATTGCCCTGCTGGAACAGGATCGGCTGGCCGCTCTGCAGATCCGTCGCGACGATGCCGAGCGGCTTCGCCATCTTCTCGATCGGCCGGTTGTTGAGCGTCTTGTTCAGGAAGTTCTGCAGCGCGACGCCCTGCAGCAATCCGCGCGAGCGGAACGGCAGCGCCCAGTCGCTGATCGCCGCCTGATCCATGTCGAGCGCGATCTTGTTGATCTGCAGTGCGGTCATCCCGGACGCGTACAGCGCGCCGACCACCGAGCCCGCGCTCGTGCCCGCGACGAGCTCGACCGGGATGCCGCGGGCCTCGAGCGCCTTCAGCACGCCGATGTGCGAGAAGCCGCGGGCGGCGCCGCCGCCGAGCGCGATGCCGATCTTCACGGTTTTTTCCTGCGACTGCGCGGGACGGGATTTGTCGCCGAACGACGTACAGGCGGCGAGGCTGGCGGACGCGCATGCGATCGTGAAGTGACGGCGCGACAGGCGAGGGGACGACATCGATTGATTCTCCGGCGGCTTGGCGGCGGGCCGTGCGGCCCGCGGCGGCGATAGGTTCCGAGCGGCCGTGCGGCGGAATCCGGGCGGCCGGCGCGGCGCCGGCTGGCGGCCGCGGCGCGCACATCATAAAGCAAGCGGCGCGCTTGGCGCGAAGACCGGCGCGAGTATAATTCCGGCTTCTTTCCCGTTCCGGGCGCGGCCGGCCCCATCGCTGTCCGGGCTGCCGCCGTCGATCCCGCGTCGAATCATTCATGCGCCCCAGGCGTTCGAGTTACCGTTTATGACCCGTCCTGTCCGTACCCGCTTCGCGCCGAGTCCCACCGGCTTCATCCACCTCGGCAACATCCGCTCCGCGCTCTATCCGTGGGCGTTCGCCCGCAAGATGAAGGGCACGTTCGTGCTGCGTATCGAGGATACCGACGTCGAGCGTTCGTCGCAGGAAGCCGTCGACGCGATCCTCGAAGGGATGCAGTGGCTCGGCCTCGATTTCGACGAAGGCCCGATCTACCAGATGCAGCGGATGGACCGCTATCGCGAGGTGCTCGCGCAGATGCTCGAGCAGGGCCTCGCGTACCCGTGCTACATGTCGGCCGAGGAACTCGACGCGCTGCGCGAACGCCAGCGCGAGGCCGGCCTGAAGCCGCGCTACGACGGCACGTGGCGTCCGGAGCCGGGCAAGGTGCTGCCCGAGCCGCCGGCCGGCGTGAAGCCGGTGCTGCGTTTCCGCAACCCGCTGACCGGCACGGTCGTGTGGGACGACGCGGTGAAGGGCCGTGTCGAGATCTCGAACGAGGAACTCGACGACCTCGTGATCGCGCGCCCGGACGGCACGCCGATCTACAACTTCTGCGTGGTCGTGGACGACATGGACATGAACATCACGCACGTGATCCGTGGCGACGACCACGTGAACAATACGCCGCGCCAGATCAACATCCTGCGCGCGCTCGGCGGCGAGCCGCCCGTCTATGCGCACCTGCCGACCGTGCTGAACGAGCAGGGCGAGAAGATGAGCAAGCGGCATGGCGCGATGAGCGTGACGGCTTACCGTGACGCCGGCTTCCTGCCGGAGGCCGTCGTCAACTATCTCGCGCGTCTCGGCTGGTCGCACGGCGACGCTGAAATCTTCACGCGCGAACAGTTCGTCGAATGGTTCGACCTCGAGCATCTCGGCAAGTCGCCCGCGCAGTACGACCACAGCAAGCTGAGCTGGCTGAACGCCCACTACATCAAGGAAGCCGACAACGCGCGCCTCGCCGCGCTGGCCAAGCCGTTCCTCGACGCGCTCGGCATCGAGGACGCGGCGATCGCGACGGGCCCGGCGCTCGACGCGGTGGTCGGCCTGATGAAGGATCGCGCGACGACGGTCAAGGAGATCGCCGAAGGCGCCGCGATGTTCTACCGTGTGCCGGCGCCGGACGCCGACGCACTCGCGCAGCACGTGACCGATGCGGTGCGTCCGGCGCTGGCCGACCTCGCCGCCGCACTGAAGGCGGCCGACTGGACGAAGGAAGCCGTGTCCGCGGCGCTGAAGGCGACGCTCGGCACGCACAAGCTGAAGATGCCGCAGCTCGCGATGCCGGTGCGCCTGCTGGTGGCGGGCACGACGCATACGCCGTCGATCGACGCGGTGCTCGTGCTGTTCGGTCGCGATGTCGTGGTGTCGCGTATCGAGGCCGCGCTGGCCTGAGGTTGGGGCGCGAGCGAGGCCGTCCGCGCGTGAGGGCGGCGCGGCTTCGCAAAAAATTTCGCTCGAATCGCAAAAAGGGTATTTACAAGTTCAAAATCGGTCCATATAATCTCATTTCTGTTCTGCAAGGGGGTATAGCTCAGCTGGGAGAGCGCTTGCATGGCATGCAAGAGGTCAGCGGTTCGATCCCGCTTACCTCCACCATCAGAGCAGAATGGATTGAGTTGTGAAGCAGCGGCAGTAGTAATAAATGCTTCACAAAATGATTTAAAGCAGTTAGAATTTCGGCCTTCGCTGTTGCGGTGAATGAATAGCGAAAGTCAGACAGATCTGAAAAGATTATGTCCCCTTCGTCTAGAGGCCTAGGACATCACCCTTTCACGGTGAGTACAGGGGTTCGAATCCCCTAGGGGACGCCAGATTCAGCGGCGTTTCGTAGAAGTGTCGCGAGGCTTGCAGAACGTAACCGACGTCCTGCAGGTAACGGTGCAGAAAGTTGGAGCGGTAGTTCAGTCGGTTAGAATACCGGCCTGTCACGCCGGGGGTCGCGGGTTCGAGTCCCGTCCGCTCCGCCAGAACGAAGCCCGTTCAAGACGTTTTTGAGCGGGCTTTTGTATTAAAGATGTAAGCAGTACGCTGTCCCCTTCGTCTAGAGGCCTAGGACATCACCCTTTCACGGTGAGTACAGGGGTTCGAATCCCCTAGGGGACGCCAGGATTCAGCGGCGTTTCGTAGAAGTGTCGCAACGCTTGCAGGGCGTGAACGTGGTCCTGCGGGTGGTGGTGCAGAAAGCTGGAGCGGTAGTTCAGTTGGTTAGAATACCGGCCTGTCACGCCGGGGGTCGCGGGTTCGAGCCCCGTCCGCTCCGCCAGAACAAGCCCGTTCAAATGAACGTTTTGAACGGGCTTTTGTATTAAAGATGTAAGCAGTACGTTGTCCCCTTCGTCTAGAGGCCTAGGACATCACCCTTTCACGGTGAGTACAGGGGTTCGAATCCCCTAGGGGACGCCAGATTTCGGCGTCGTTCGAACAAACGATGCGCCGGCAGGAAGCGACGCCTGCCAGGCAAGAAGCAACACTGGAGCGGTAGTTCAGTTGGTTAGAATACCGGCCTGTCACGCCGGGGGTCGCGGGTTCGAGTCCCGTCCGCTCCGCCAGAAAATGAAGAAGCCCGCCTTGTGTCGGGCTTTTTCATTTGCGTTTTCCGTTCGTGCCCACTTGCAGGCGCCGCTACGAGAAATTCGCGATTGCATCCGCCCGCGACTGCGCTATCGTGGCGGGATGCGTTCTTGACCCCCGCGCGATGCTCGATCCGACCGACCTGCGATTGCTGTATCAGCTCCGGCCCGCGGAGCCTGGCGATTTTCCGTTTGCCGAGGCGCTCACGCACGGCAACATGGGCGGCTATTACAAGCGCCATGGACTCGTCTGGCGCAGCGACCTGTTCTATGCGAGCTGGCGCGAATCCGAAAACTTCATCCTGGAAGCCGACGGCGAACGCATCGGCGTGCTGCGCGTGACCGAGGAGGGCGATTCGCTGCACATCCGCGACGTGCAGATTGCAGCCGGTCATCGCGGCCAGGGCGCCGGCACCTACATGCTCGACATGTCGCTGCGCTGGGCGCGCGCCCGCGGGCTGCACGAACTGCAGTTGCGCGTGTTCGTCGACAATCCGGCCGCGCGGCTCTACCAGCGCATGGGCTACCGCGTCACCGGGCCGAGGCTCGCGCAGCTCGGCTCGATCCGCCACATGGTGCGTACGGTCTGAGCGAATAACGGTGCAGCGCGGAGAGCGTCAGCGGGCGGTGCCGAACGCGTCGTCGTCGAGGGCGTCGTCCGTCGCGATGCCGTCTTCCGCGCCGCGGTGCTCGTAGCCGCGCAGCATGAACGCGCGCGGGCTTTCGCCGAACGCGCGCCGGAACATCGCCGAAAACGCACTCTGGCTCTGGTAGCCGAGCTCGCGTGCGATATGCGACAGCGGACGCCCCTGGTTCAACAGCGGAATCGCGCGCGCGAGCAGCGCCTGCTGCCGCCACTGCGAAAAGCTCACGCCCAGTTCCTGCTTGAAGAGCCGCGAAATCGTGCGCGTGCTCGCGCCGACCTCGCTTGCCCAGTGCTCGAGCGATTCCGCATGCGCCGGCTGCGCGAGCACCGACTCGCACAGCATGCGCAGCCGTTTCTCGTCGGGCATCGGCACCGCGAGCGGCAGCGGTTCGGCGCGGCTCAGCTCGTCGAGCACGAGCCCGCACAGCAGCCGCTCGCGCGCATCGCTCAGGTCGCGCGCGTCGAGCGCGACGATCAGTTCGCGCAGCAAGCCCGTCACCTCGACCACCCGGCATGCATCGAGCCCGTCCGGCACGATCGACTCGTCGATATACAGCGTGCGCAGATACGCGTCCTCGACGATCACGACTTCATGCGTGACGTGCGGCGGCACCCAGATCGCGCGGGACGGCGGCACCATCCACGTCGTCCCGGTCGTCGCGACGCGCAGCACGCCGCGCGACGCGTACGCAAGCTGCGCCCACGCATGCGTGTGCAGCGGGATCCGGCGGCCGGCATCCACCTGCCGCGCCCGGACGCGCATCGGGTGGACGCGGGTCGGCGCGAACTCGGGCGGGATGTCGATGACGTCGTAGGGGTTCGATGCGTCGGCTTGGGCAGGCGGATTCATGGACGACTCGGTCGGCGCGGCGGCGATGCCGTTATTTTAGAAGGCGCCGCGCAGGCGCATGCGGCGGTTTTTCGGCCGATAATGCACCGTTCAAATGAACTTTGTATGGGGCCGTGCGCATTCCGGCCACGGGCAAGTTTGGGCCTGCAGACGCGCGGGGCCAAAAAATATCGGGCCGCGAGCGCGGTCTACCGATGCGGGCGCGTTGTCGCGCGAGCGGCGCCCCGAACGCCCTGAAGACGCCGGTGCCCGCGGCGCGGCCGCGACGGCCCGGCATGGCAACACCTGAATCGAAGAGGAGAACCAAGATGCGCTACGTATTCGTCTACGGCACGTTGAGAGCGGGAGAAGCCAACGACATCGGCCATGCGGCCGCGCGGCACGGGATCGCCGCGCCGACGCTGCTCGGTGCGGCCGCGCTGCCGGGCGAACTGTACGATTTCGGCACGTACCCGGGCATGATCGCCGGGCCGGCCAGCCAGTCGCTCGTATGGGGCGACGTCTACGAGATCGACGAGCAGTTGATGCCCGTGCTCGACGAGATCGAGCGCGTCTATCCGGGCGTCGATACGCTGTTCCGGCAGGAGCCGGTGACCGTCCAGCTCGGCGGCCGTACGTACGCGTGCGTCTACTATCCGGTCGCCGCGCATGCGGCAGCCGACCGTCCGCGCATCGCATCGGGCGACTGGGTGCAGCACCGGCGCGAGCGGGAAGCCGCCTGAGCGTCCGCGCGGCACCGCTGCGCCGCAAAGAAAAAGCGCCCTGGCTGAACTACACCTCAAAAGTTGGATGCGAATCCAACCTTTGGGGTGTTTTTCATGGCAGGCGCTTTTCATGCCACCGGCCGGTGCGACCGGCGGCGGGCAGGTTGGGCACGACCGGGCCGGCAGGACCCGGCCCGCGCCGTCAGATTTCCTCGTACAGCGGCAGCGTCAGGAATTCGGTGAAGCCTTCCGACGTCGACATCTGTTCGAAGATCGCAGCCGCACGCTCGTACGGCTGCGTGTTGCCGCCGACGGAGCGCTTCACGTTGTCGAGCTCGGCCTTCGCGAATTCGCGCACTAGTTCCGCCGTGACCTTGCGGCCGTCGTCGAGCACGCCCTTCGGCGAGCGGATCCACTGCCATACCTGCGAGCGGGAGATTTCGGCTGTGGCCGCGTCTTCCATCAGGTTGTGGATCGGCACGCAGCCGTTGCCGTCGAGCCACGCGCCGAGATAGTGAATGCCGACGTTGATGTTGTTGCGCAGGCCGGCTTCGGTGATCGGCGCTTCAGGCTGGAAGTCGAGCAGGTTCTTGCCTTCGATCTGCACGTCGTCGCGCTGCTTGGCGATCTGGTTCGGCTTGTCGCCGAGCACCTTGACGAATTCCTCCATCGCGATCGGCACGAGGCCCGGGTGCGCGACCCAGCCGCCGTCGTAGCCGTCGGTCGCGTCGCGCTGCTTGTCCGAGCGCACGCCGCCCATTGCCTTCTCGTTCGCCTGCGGATCGTTCTTGATCGGAATCAGCGCGCTCATCCCGCCGATTGCCGGTGCGTTGCGCTTGTGGCAGGTCTTCAGCAGCAGCAGCGCGTACGCGCGCATGAACGGCACCGTCATCGTGATCTTCGCGCGGTCGGCCAGGCAGAAGTCGCGATCGTTCTTGAACTTCTTGATCGCCGAGAAGATGTAGTCCCAGCGGCCGGCATTCAGGCCCGCGCTGTGTTCGCGCAGCTCGTACAGGATCTCGTCCATCTCGAACGCGGCGAGGATCGTCTCGATCAGCACCGTCGCGCGGATCGTGCCGCGCGGCACCCCGACCGCTTCCTGTGCCGCGACGAAGATGTCGTTCCACAGGCGCGCCTCGAGGTGGCTTTCCATCTTCGGCAGGTAGAAGTACGGGCCCGAGCCGCGCGCGATCAATTCCTTCGCGTTGTGGAACAGGTACAGCGCGAAATCGAAGATGCCGCCGGACACGCGCTGGCCGTCGACCGTCACGTGCTTCTCGTCGAGATGCCAGCCGCGCGGACGCACGATCAGCGTCGCGACCTTGTCGTTCAGCCGGTACGACTTGCCGTTCTGCTCGAGCGAGATCGTGCGGCGCACGGCGTCCTTCAGGTTGATCTGGCCGTCGATCTGGTTCGTCCAGCTCGGCGCGTTCGAATCCTCGAAGTCCGTCATGTACGAGTCGGCGCCGGAGTTCAGCGCGTTGATGATCATCTTGCGCTCGACGGGGCCCGTGATCTCGACACGGCGGCATTGCAGGTCGGCCGGCAGCGGCGCGACCTTCCAGTCGCCTTCGCGGATCGCCTTCGTGTCGGCCAGGAAATCGGGGCGTTCGCCGGCGTCGAGGCGCTTGGTGCGTTCGACGCGGGCCTGCAGCAGCGCCTGGCGGCGCGGCTCGAACGTGCGGTGCAGCGCCGCGACGAGTGCGAGCGCGTCAGGCGTCAGGATTGCTTCGTAACCCGGCTTGATTTCGCCGGTGATCGCCATGCCTTGCGGCAGCGTGATCGGGGTGCTCATGAGTCTCATCTCCTTGGTCGGTCAGTTGCGGTTTCGGTGAAGGGGGAAGGCGGCAGCGCCGCGACCGTCATGCGCCCGGGCCGGGGCGCGCGCGGTTTGCGGGTCTGCCGGACGGAGCCGGGGTGGCGAGGAAGGCGAGCAGGTCGGCCATGCCGCTGCCGGTGCCGTCGGGCGGCGCGCCGAGTTCCTCGGCGGGTGCGCCCGTGCGGTTGAGCCAGAACGTCGTGTAGCCGAACCAGGCGGCCCCCGCGACGTCCCACGCGTTCGACGACACGAACACGATGTCGCGCGCGTTCGCGCCGAACGCCGCGGTGCCGAGTGCGTAGACGGCCGGGCTCGGCTTGTACGCGCGCACGGTGTCGGCCGACAGCACGCGATCGAACAGGCCGGTCATGCCGGCGCTCTTGATCGCGATGTCGAGCATCTGCGGGTTGCCGTTCGACAGGATCGCGAGGGGCGGGCGCGGCTCGAGCGCGCGCAGCTTGCGCAGCGCGGGCAGCGTGTCGGGGTAGGTGGACAGGCACGCGTATTCGTCCATCAGGCGTTTCTCGGCCGCGCTGTTCAGCGTGAGGCCGAGCACGCGCGCGGCGAAGCGCAGCGCGTCGAGCGTGATGTCGCGAAACGGGCGATAGCGGGCGCCGGCCGGATCGGCGAGCGTGCGCAACTGCGAGTATTCGATTTGCTTGCGTCGCCACAGCTGCGACAACCGCTCCCCGTGACCGGGAAACATCTGCTCCGCCGCGGCCACGACCGCATGCACGTCGAACAACGTGCCGAATGCGTCGAAGAGGATTGCGTCGGGAGAGGAGAGTGTCGTTGTGGCCGACATAGCCTTGCGCTCCAGTTTCAGAGGTCGAGTCGATTCTATTCGTGATCACATGTACTAAAAAAGACGCTAATCATCACTTGATCTTTTACTTTAATATACATAATCTTGACCGGCTTAAGCTATTTGAAGGGCGGGATGGCCGTCCTTTCGAGTCATGGACCGGTTCAAACAGATCGAAACGTTCGCCGCGGTCGCGGCGAAGGGCAGCCTGTCGGCGGCCGCGCACGCGGAAGGCGTCGCGCCGGCGATCATCGGCCGCCGCCTCGACGCGCTCGAGGAGCGGCTCGGCGTCAAGCTGCTGGTGCGGACGACCCGCAAGCTCACGCTGACCTTCGAGGGTTCGGCCTTCCTCGAGGATTGCCAGCGGATCATCAACGACATGCAGAACGCGGAGGCGAGCGTGTCCGCCGGCGGCGTGAAGGCGAGCGGCCACCTGCGTATTTCCGCGCCGGCCGGCTTCGGGCGGCGCCACGTCGCGCCGCTCGTGCCCGAATTCAGCGGCGCGCATCCGGACGTGTCGGTCACGCTCGACCTGTCCGACCGGATGGTCGACCTCGTCAACGAAGGGTTCGATTGCGCGGTACGGCTCGGCGAGCTGCCCGATTCGTCGCTGGTGTCGCTGAAGCTCGGCGAGAACCGGCGCGTGTGCGTCGCGTCTCCGGCGTATCTCGCGCGGCGCGGCACGCCGGCCACGCTCGCCGAACTCGCGCGCCACAACTGCCTCGCGCTGGCCGCGAACGCGAACCAGCAGCGCGGCTGGGCGTTCCAGGAGGGCGACAAGGTCGTGTCGATCCGCGTGAACGGTACGATGGAATGCTCGGACGGCGCGGTGCTGCACGAGTGGTGCCTCGCCGGCTACGGCCTGGCATGGCGATCGTGGTGGGAGGTCGGCGACGACATCGCGGCCGGCCGCCTCGTCAGCGTGCTCGATGCGTTCGCGGCGCCGCCGATCGGTATCCACGCGGTGTTTCCGCAGCGGCGCCACCTGCCGCTGCGCGTGCGGCTGTTTCTCGATTACCTGAAACATACCTACGAGCGGCCCGGGTATTGGGGCGAGTAGCGCGCGGCCGCCCGCGCGTTTCCGATATGAGGGCGAACCCGCTGACGGCGCCGGCCGCCCGGTTTCGCGCACTACAATCGAAACTGGCATGCGCGACACGCCGGGGCCGGCTCGCATGGGTTCGCGGCGCGCGCGGTGCGTCTGACGCAGGAGGGCGCGATGTTCCGGCACATCCTCGTTCCAACCGACGGTTCCGAACTGTCGCAGAAGGCGATCGACGGCGCGATCGACCTGGCGCGCGCGGTCGGCGCACAGGTCACGGCCTACGCGTGCCTGCCGCAGTATCCGTACTCGCCGTTTTCCGAAGTGATCATCGAGCCGCCCGCCGATTTCCGCGCGCGCAGCGAGCGCGAGGCGCGCGCGCACCTCGACGAGGTGCAGGCGGCCGCGAAGGCGGCCGGCGTCGTCTGCGACAGCTGGACGAGCGTGCATCCGTCGCCGTATCTCGGCATCATCGAGGCGGCCGAACGCGGCGGCTGCGACGTGATCTTCATGGCGTCCCACGGACGCCGCGGGCTCGGCAGCCTGCTGATCGGCAGCGAGACGCAGCGCGTGCTGACCCATACGAAAATTCCGGTGATCGTCTATCGGTAGCGGCGACGTCGTCCGTGGCCGCGCGGGCGGCGGCACGGCAGCGCCGCTGAAAAAGGGCGCGCCGGACGAAGCCGGCGCGCGTCGTTGCAGGCGGCCGAGGGCCGCGCGCGGCGGGTCGCGCGGGTCACCGCGCGCCTGCCGTCTCCTCCCTGATTTTTGTTCGGTGCCGCCGATGCCGCGCCGTCGCGTGACGGGCGGGCATCGGCGTGACGCTTGCGCGCGTTACGCGACCTTCTTGCCGTCGAAGAACTGTTCGTCCTCGGTCGAGCCGTGCAGCGCGGTCGTCGATGCTTCGCGCTCGACCGTCTGCGTCACTGCGTCGAAGTAGCCGGTGCCGACTTCGCGCTGGTGCTTGACGGCCGTGAAGCCCTTGTCGGCCGCCGCGAACTCGGCCTGCTGCAGTTCGACGAACGCGCTCATCTGCGTGCGGGCATAGCCGTGCGCAAGGTTGAACATCGAGTAGTTCAGCGCATGGAAGCCGGCCAGCGTGATGAACTGGAACTTGTAGCCCATCGCGCCGAGTTCCTTCTGGAACTTCGCGATCGTCGCGTCGTCGAGGTTCTTCTTCCAGTTGAACGACGGCGAGCAGTTGTACGACAGCATCTTGCCCGGGAACTGCTTGTGGATCGCTTCCGCGAACTTCTTCGCGTACTCGAGATCCGGCTTGCCCGTTTCGCACCAGACGAGGTCGGCGTACGGCGCATACGCGAGCCCGCGCGAGATCGCCTGATCGATGCCCGGCTTCGTGCGGAAGAAGCCTTCGACCGTACGCTCGCCCGTCAGGAACGGCTTGTCGTTGTCGTCGATGTCGGACGTGATCAGGTCCGCTGCTTCCGCGTCGGTGCGTGCAACCAGCACGGTCGGCGTGCCCATCACGTCCGCGGCCAGACGCGCCGCCGACAACTTCGCGACGGCCTCGCGCGTCGGCACGAGCACCTTGCCGCCCATGTGGCCGCACTTTTTCACCGATGCAAGCTGGTCCTCGAAGTGGACGCCCGACGCGCCTGCCTCGACCATCGCCTTCATCAGTTCGAACGCGTTCAGCACGCCGCCGAAGCCGGCTTCCGCATCCGCGACGATCGGCGCGAAGTAGTCGACGTAACCTTCGTCGCCCGGGTTCTTGCCTTCGGACCACTGGATCTGGTCGGCGCGCGTCAGCGTGTTGTTGATGCGCTTGACGACGAGCGGCACCGAGTTCGCCGGGTACAGCGACTGGTCCGGGTACATTTCGCCCGCGACGTTCGCGTCGCCGGCCACTTGCCAGCCCGACAGGTAGATCGCCTTGAGACCGGCCTTCACCTGCTGCATTGCCTGGTTGCCGGTCAGCGCGCCGAGCGCGTTGACGAACGGCTCTTCGTTCATGAGGCTCCACAGCTTTTGCGCGCCGCGCTTGGCCAGCGTGTGCTCGACGGCGATCGAGCCGCGCAGGCGAACCACGTCGTCAGCGGTGTAGCTGCGCTTGATGCCTTTCCAGCGCGGATCGGTTTCCCATTGCTGTTGCAGTTCCTGCGCCTGTTGGTGTCGCGACATGATGAGCTCCTTGATACGGTGCGTTGCCTGATGAGTCGAATCGGACGGTGAGGATGCTGTTTGCGAAGCGGAGCGGGGTGCTGCCGTTTCGCGAAGTCTTGTATAAGAGTCTAGGCAAACCGACCGACATGAAACAGGGGCTATCTCAGGAAGTTCGAAATTTTTTAATCGTTATGAATCAAAAGGTTGCCAGTAACGTTTCGCAATGAGAAACGATTTTTCCCATCTCGCAATCGTAAGGTTGTGCCGCGCAGCATGACTTTTTACGACGCAAAAAAATTTTCCGCATCGTGAAATGTGGGGCGGGACGAAAAAAACCGGCGCGGGTGCGCCGGTCTGCCGGATGGGATGGCCCTCCGTCGGGCGGCCGCAGCCGCCCGGGCGTGCTTACGACGCCGAGTTGCTGCGACGCGGGCCGCTGCTGCGCTGGCCGTCGCGACGCGGGCCGCCGTCACGGCTGCCGCTCGGCTTGCCGCTCCAGCCGCCGCCATTGCCGCCGCCGTAGCTGCGGCCGGCGCCGGCATGACCGCCGCCCGGCTTGCCGCCGAAACGACGACCGCCGTTACCGCCGCCCGGACGGCCGCGGCCGCCGGTGCTGCCGTTGCGCGCGGGTGCCTTGCGCGGCTCGAAGCCTTCGATCACGTTGACCGGCAGCGGCGAGCGCACGAAGCGCTCGATGCGCTTGAGCGCGCCCTGTTCGGCGTGGTGCACGAGGCTCACCGCGGTGCCCGAACGGCCGGCGCGGCCCGTACGGCCGATACGGTGCACGTAGTCTTCCGCGAACTTCGGCAGGTCGTAGTTGAACACGTGCGTGATACCCGGGATGTCGATGCCGCGGGCCGCGACGTCGGTCGCAACCAGCACGCGCACACGACGCTCGCGCAGCGCACGGATCGTGCGGTTACGCGCGCCCTGCGGCAGGTCGCCGTGCAGTGCGGCCGATTCGAAGCCTGCGTCGGCGAGACGGCCGGCGAGCTGGTCGGCGTCGATTTTGGTCGCCGTGAAGATGATCGCCTGGTCGAGCGCGTCGTCGCGCAGCAGGTGATCGAGCAGGCGATCCTTGTGGTCGCGGTCGTCGACGTAGTGCACGGTCTGCGCGATGTTCGTGCGCGACTCGAGGCGCTGCTGGATCTCGATGCGCTCCGGGTCCTTCAGCAGGCGGCCCGTCAGCGAACCGATCTTGCCGTCGAGCGTGGCCGAGAACAGCATGGTTTGGCGCGACGCGGGCGTTGCCGCGACGATCGTCTCGATGTCGTCGATGAAGCCCATGTCGAGCATGCGGTCGGCTTCGTCGAGCACGAGCATCTTCAGTTCCGACAGGTCGATACGGCCGCGTTCGAGGTGATCGAGCAGGCGGCCCGGCGTGGCAACCAGGATTTCCGGGTTCTTCGCGAGCAGCATCAGCTGCTGGCCATAGGCGACGCCGCCGAGGATGCTGACGGTGCGCAGGCGCTTCAGGTGCTTGCCGTAGGTCGATGCGGCCGTCGTGACCTGCATCGCGAGTTCGCGGGTCGGCGTGAGCACGAGCAGGCCCGGGCGCGCGACGGGTTGCGGGCGGCGCACGCGGCGGTCGCCCTGGCTCGGTTCGCGCGGCGTGCGCGGTTGCTGCGCCAGCGTCTTCTGAAGCTGCGCGAAACGTTCGATCGCAGGCAGCATGAAGGCGGCCGTCTTGCCCGAACCGGTCGGGCTCGACACCAGCAGGTCACGGCCGGCGATGCCGGCCGGAATCGCGCGCTGTTGGACCGGCGTCGGCTTCACATAGCCGGCGGCCTCCAGCGCGGAGACGATCTCCGGCGACAGCCCGAGCGACGCGAAGCTGGGCTCGTCCGACGCCGGTTCGATCGCGGCCGGTACGGCGGCGTCGTCGAGACCGAGCGCCTGGTCGGCGATCGCGTTGAGCGGGCTGGAGTTAATGCTCGAAGTCATAACAATCCTTGAAACACAGTGGGTGAAACGTCGGCGCCAATCGCGCATACCCAAGTCGTCGGATTCAGCGAGCAAATCAGGAAACGGGGGTGCAATCCGCCGAACCTTCGGCGGATGAGGCATTAGAAGCTGTTTTGGGTGCGGCGCGCTTCAGGAGCGGGGCCGCCAGCCTGAGAGTGACGACCGCGAGGGTCGAAGCAGGAGGGGACAGGTTCTAAACCGGATTGGAGCATAACGCTACGAGGCGCCTGGCCGGAACGGCTTTCGAGCCGAGCGCGGGGGTGACGCAGGCCGCATTATAAAGAAACTTGCTGCGCTGCGCCACTGATTTGATTGCCGATTGCGGGGAGGGCGATCCGGTCAGGATGCCGTGCCGTTCTTCAGCGATTCGACGAGTTCCACATACTGTTGCTTGGCGGCGTCCTGCGACGTGCCTTTCAGCGCTTCCCACGCGTCGTACTTGTACTTGCCGACGATATCGGTGAAGCCCGGCTTGTCGCCGTGCGCGTCGCCGTCGGTCGCTTGCTTGAAGAGCGCGTACAGGCGTAGCAGCGTCAGGTTGCCCGGTCGCTCGGGCAGTTGCTTGACGTCGACCTGGGCCTGGTCGAATTGGGCGGTGAGATCGCTCATCGTGTGTCTCCGTAAGGGTTTCGAGTCGGCCGATCTTAACAAGCGCCGCGCCGCGCGGGGTCGAGCGATCCTTCCAAACCGCCGGCCGCGCGGCGCACGCATCTGGATCGGGTCCGATCGCCCGTGGGAGCGGGGCGCCGCATTACAATGTCGGCCATGACGCAAACAGTGCTCCTCGCCATCGATACGTCGACCGAATTCTGCTCGGTCGCGCTGCTGCGCTCGGCTCCGGCCGATGACGCCGTTTCCACCCCGCAAACCTGGGTCCGCCACGAGCCGACGGGTGCCGTGTCGAGCACGCGCGTGCTGCCGGCCATCCAGGAACTCTTCGCCGAATCGGGCCTGTCGTTCGCCGACTGCGACGCGATCGCGTTCGGCGCGGGCCCCGGCTCGTTCACCGGCCTGCGTACCGCGACCGGCATTACCCAGGGGCTCGCGTTCGGCCGCGGGCTGCCGGTCGTGCCGGTCAGCACGCTGCTCGCGTGCGCCGAAAACGCGCGTCTGCGCGCGCCCGGCACGACGCGCGTGCTGGCCGCGCTCGATGCGCGGATGGACGAAGCGTACTGGGCCGATTTCGCGTGGGACGACCAGGCGGGCGACTGGCGCACGCTGCATCCGGCGTCGCTCGACGCGCCGGGCGCCGTCGGCGTGCCTGACGTGCCGTTCACGCTCGCGGGCAACGCGGCGGCCGCGTTCGGCGCGCAGTTGCCGGCTGCCGCCGCGGCAGCCGTGATCGACGGCGACGCGCTGCCGCATGCGCTGGCGGTCGCGCATGCCGCGCTGCGGGCGTTTCGCGCCGGCCGTACGGTGCCGGCCGACCAGGCCGCGCCGGAATACGTGCGCGACAAGGTCGCGCAGACCACCGCCGAGCGCCTCGCGGCGCGCGCCGCGCAGACGGGCGGAGCGAAAGGATGACGGGTGTACTGCTGAGCGACCGCTATTTGTCGCCGATGACCGACACCGACCTCGACGAGGTCGTCGCGATCGAGCAGGTCGCGTACGAATTCCCGTGGAGCCGCGGCAACTTCGAGGATTCGCTGCGCAACGGCTATTTCGGCGTGTGCCTGCGGCACGTGACGGGCGCGCTCGTCGGCTATTGCGTGCTGATGCCGGTGATCGACGAGATGCACCTGCTGAACCTGTGTGTTGCCCCGGCCGCCCAGCACTCGGGTGCGGGCCTCGCGCTGCTGCGCGAAGCGGTGCGCATCTCGCGCGCGGAGCGGCTCGACGGCGTGCTGCTCGAGGTGCGGCCGTCGAATCTGCGCGCGATCCATCTGTACGAGCGCTTCGGCTTCGTGACGATCGGCCGGCGCAAGAACTACTATCCGGCGCGGCATCGCGGCCGGGAGGACGCGATCGTGATGCGTCTGACGCTGAACAAGGACGAAGGGGACACGCATGGCGTGGGCTGAAGCAGCGCTCGAGGAAATGGGTCTCGCGCAGATCTGGGTGCGGCGCGGGCAGCGCGCGCAAAGCGCTGAAGCGGGCGAAACACCGCCTGCGGCATCCGGCGGAGGGGGCGACGCGTCCGCCGTTGCGGCCGCAACCGGCGCATCCAGTGCATCCGGCGCATCCAGTGCATCCGGTGCATCCGGCGTATCCGGCGTATCCGGCGTATCCGGCGCGGCCGGCGCGGCCAAACCGCGGGCGGCGACGCAGCAGCCGCATGCCACGCAGCCGCCTGCGCGGGCGGTCCCGCGTGACGATACGCCGCCGGTGGGCGGCGCGGCTCGCAATGCGGCACCGAGCGACGAAGCGGTTATGCGTACGGCGACGGCCACGCGCGCCGCGATCGACGACAACCGTGCGTCCGTCGAGCCCGCACCGTCTGCCGCCGCGGACGACATGCCGCCGGCCACCGAAGACGATTTCGCGTGGTTCGACGCGGCGCCGCCCGGCGATCCGCTGCCGCCGGACGAAGCGCGTCCTGCCGCAACGCCGGTGGCGATGCTCGACTGGGAGACGCTCGCCGCACGCGTCGCCGACTGCACGAGCTGCCGCCTGTGCGAGAAGCGCACCAATACCGTGTTCGGCGTCGGCGATCGTGAAGCGGACTGGATGCTGATCGGCGAAGCGCCGGGCGAGAACGAGGACAAGCAGGGCGAGCCATTCGTCGGCCAGGCCGGCAAGCTGCTCGACAACATGCTGCAGTCGCTGGCGCTCAAGCGCGGCGAGAACGTCTACATCGCGAACGTGATCAAGTGCCGGCCGCCCGGCAATCGCAATCCTGAACCCGACGAGGTCGCGCGCTGCGAGCCGTACCTGCAGCGTCAGGTCGCGCTCGTGAAGCCGAAGCTGATCGTCGCGCTCGGCCGCTTCGCCGCGCAGACGCTGCTGAAGACGGACGCGAGCATCGCGTCGCTGCGCGGCCGCGTGCACACGTACGAAGGCGTGCCGGTGATCGTCACCTACCACCCGGCGTACCTGCTGCGCAGCCTGCAGGACAAGTCGAAGGCGTGGGCCGACTTGTGCCTTGCGCGCGATACCTTCCAGCAGGCGGGGGACGCCGACGCGACCGGGCCGGTCGCCCAATGACGCACGACGCGGCGTTCGCGTTCGTCGATACGCTGCGCGATGTCGCGGTCCGCGATCTGGGCTGGCTCCTCGCGAGCCCGAGCCTGCTCACCGCGGCGCCCGGCGCGCCGCTCGCGCATCCGTGGTCGGATGCGCCAGAACGGGTGGCCGTCGAAGCGTGGCTCGTCGCGCTCGACGCCGCGCCCGAGCCGCTGCACCGTGCGCTGGACGGGCTGCGGCCGGTGCGGCTCGGACGCTATGCCGAATGCCTGCTCGAATATTTCCTCACGCACGGGCCGTCGCTGCGGCTCGTCGCCGCCAATCTGCCGCTGCGCAGCAACGGCAAGACGCTCGGCGAGGTCGATTTCCTCGTCGATGCGCCGGGCGGGCAGCGCCTGCACTGGGAGCTTGCCGTGAAGTGCTACCTGTGCGCGCCGGTGGCGGGCGACGCATCGCTCGCGGATTTCGTCGGTCCGAATCTCGTCGACCGCCTCGACCGCAAGCGCAGCCGGCTGCTCGAGCATCAGCTACGGTTGAGCGATCGCCACGGGTTTGCGCTGCTCGGCTACGGCGCGCCGTCCGATGCGCAGATGTTCATCAAGGGCTGGTTGTTCTATCCGTACGGTGTGCCGCTGCCACCAGTCGCCGCGGAAATCGCGGCCGATCATCCGCGCGGCTTCTGGCTGACGCACGCGCAGTGGCCGGCCTGGGCGGCCGCGCAACCCGACGGCGCGGCGTGGAACGTGCTGGCGCGGCTGGCCTGGCTCGCGCCGCGGCGGGTGGCGGCCGACGCCGCGCCCGAACCGCTGGCGAATTCGCTTGCGCTGCCATCCGTATTGACGACCCGCCAGGCGCCCGCGCTGATCGGCGTCCATCGACAGGACGGCGACGGTGTGTGGCGGGAGACCGCGCGCGGCTTCATCGTGCCGGACGACTGGCCGGCGCGCGCGCAGGCGTTCGCCGCGCAGGACGACTGACGCCGCGTCAGCCGGCGCTTACCACCAGCGATGGAAGTGATGGACCGGGCCGACGCCGTGGCCGACGTCGAGCTGGCCGCTCGCGGCGATCGCGCCGGTCAGGTAGACCTTCGCGTCGCGAACCGCACTCTCGAGATCCGGCCGCTGCGGCAGCAGCGCGGCAATCGCCGACGACAGCGTGCAGCCGGTGCCGTGCGTGTTGCTGACCGGCACGCGCGTGCCGCCGAGCCGCACGGCATGCGCCGCATCGACGAGCCAGTCGGGGCTCGCGGCCGCGTCGGGCAGGTGGCCGCCTTTCATCAGCACGGCGTTCGCGCCTGCCTGCAGCAGCGCGTGGCCTTGCCGGACCATGTCGTCTTCGGTCGTCGCGGGCGTGTCGCCGAGCAGGGCGGCCGCTTCGGGCAGGTTCGGCGTGACGACGGTCGCGAGCGGCAGCAGCACGTCGCGCAACGCGTCGACCGCGTCGGGTGCGAGCAGCGCGTGCGAACTCTTCGAAATCATCACCGTATCGAGCACGACGAAGCGCGGCGCGTAACGCCGCAGCGCGTCGGCCACCGCATGCACGATCGCCGCGTTCGCGAGCATGCCGATCTTGACCGCGTCGATGCGGATGTCGTCGAACACCGCGTCGAGCTGCGCGGTCACGAACGCTGCGTCCGGCGCGTGCACGCCGCTCACGCCGCGCGTGTTCTGAGCGGTCAGCGCGGTGATCACGCTCGCGCCGTACGCGCCGAGCGCGGAGAAGGTCTTGAGGTCGGCCTGGATGCCTGCGCCGCCGCCCGAGTCGGAGCCGGCGATCGTCAGGACGTTGGGTATCGGGTGCGTCATGATGGCAAGGCGCCGGTGCGAAGACCGGCGCCGACGGACGGAAACGGACAGTGTAGCGTCAGTGCCGCGATTCGCCGATCAGCGCGACCGAGTCGAACTGGCGCTGGTTCGCCTGGTGGCGGCGCATCACGAGCCACATCGTCAGGCAGACGAACGTGCCGAACAGCACGATCACGACGCCGACCGGCACGTCGAGCCAGACCAGCACCGCATACAGGCACAGCATCACGAGCACCGACAGGTTCTCGTTGAAGTTCTGCACCGCGATCGAGTGGCCGGCCGACAGCAGCACGTGGCCGCGATGCTGCAGCAGCGCGTTCATCGGAACCACGAAATAGCCGGACAGCGCGCCGACGCCGATCAGGAAGATGTACGCGACGATCAGGTACACCGGCAGGCGCAGGTGGCCGAAATGCACGGCCCAGTGCGCGGGGAACAGGTCGCGCGTGTAGAACGCCATCAGCATGACCGCGATGCCCATCATGATGCCGACGGGCAGCACGGACAGCGACTTCTTCAACGGGATGCGCGCGGCGGCGGCAATCGCGCCGCCCGCGACGCCCACCGCGACCACGGCCTGCAGAAGCGCGCCTTCGGACAGCGACATGTTGAGCGAGACTTCGGCCCACTTCAGCACGATGAACTGCAGCGTCGCGCCCGCGCCCCAGAACAGCGTCGTGACCGCGAGCGAGATCTGGCCGAGCTTGTCGCGCCAGAGCACCGTGAAACAGTCGGCGAAATCGGTGAGGAGCTTGACCGGGCCGCGCTCCTGCTTCGGGTAGCGCGCACCGGTATCGGGGATCCGCAGGTTGAACATCGCGGCGATCACGTAGATCGCCATGATGATCGCCATCGCCGCTTCGGCGGGTGTGCTGATCCAGGCGGGCGTGTGCGCGATCACGTGCGATGCGATGTGCGGACTGATCAGCGCGCCGCCGAGCACGGTGCCGAGAATGATCGAACTGACGGTCGTGCCTTCGATCCAGCCGTTCGCGGCGACGAGCCGGTCGGCCGGCAGCAGCTCGGTCAGGATCCCGTATTTGGCGGGCGAGTAGGCCGCGGCGCCGAACCCGACGATCCCGTACGCGATCAGCGGGTGGGCACCGAACAGCATGATCAGGCAGCCGACCACCTTGATCGAGTTGGTGATGAACATCACGCGCCCCTTCGGACGCGAATCGGCGAACGCACCAACATAAGCCGCCAGCACCACATAGGACAACACGAAGAACAGCTTGAGCAGCGGTGTCATCCAGTTGGGGGCGTGGAGGTCTTTCAGCAGGGCGATGGCGGCGATGAGAAGCGCATTGTCGGCCAACGACGAGAAAAACTGCGCGGCCATGATGGTGTAAAAACCTTTTTTCATCTGATGCGATGCTTTCGTCGCTGCGGCAGGGCCGCGTAGGCCGCCTGGTATGCGATCGGCTTATTCCGTTCGAAATGGGTTGTGCGCACGGCTTTATAACACGAAAATACGGCAATTCGGACTAGCAAGATTCCCCGATCGTTCCGCAAATTGTCGGCTTCGGTGCTCAAAAGGCGCGGTAAGCTGATGATTCGCAAGCGTCTTTACGTAAATTTCCCATGCCGCGCCCGATCTCCGCCACCATCCATACCGCCGCTCTCGCGAACAATCTCTCCGTCGTCCGCCGCTTTGCCGGCCCGTCCAAGGTCTGGACGGTCGTCAAGGCCAACGCGTACGGCCACGGTCTCGCGCGCGTGTTTCCCGGCCTGCGCGGCACCGACGGCTTCGGCCTGCTCGACCTCGACGAGGCCGTGAAGTTGCGCGAGCTCGGGTGGGCCGGCCCAATCCTGCTGCTCGAGGGGTTCTTCCGCTCGACCGACATCGACGTGATCGACCGCTACAGCCTGACGACCACCGTCCACAACGACGAGCAGATGCGGATGCTGGAGACGGCGCGGCTGTCGAAGCCCGTCAACGTGCAGCTCAAGATGAACAGCGGCATGAACCGGCTCGGCTACGCGCCGGAGAAATACCGCGCCGCGTGGGAGCGCGCCCGTGCGTGCCCCGGGATCGGCCAGATCACGTTGATGACCCATTTTTCGGACGCCGACAACGAGCGCGGCGTCGCCGAGCAGCTCGCGACGTTCGAGCGCGGCGCGGAAAACATCGCCGGCGCGCGCAGCCTCGCGAATTCGGCGGCCGTGCTGTGGCATCCGGATACGCACTTCGACTGGGTGCGGCCGGGGATCATGCTGTACGGCGCGTCGCCGTCGGGACTGTCGGCCGACATCGCCGACACGGGGCTGAAGCCCGCGATGACGCTCGCGTCCGAACTGATCGCGGTGCAGACGATCGCGAAGGGGCAGGCGATCGGCTATGGCTCGACGTTCTCCGCGCCGGCCCAGATGCGCATCGGCGTCGTCGCGTGCGGCTACGCGGACGGCTATCCGCGCGTCGCGCCCGAAGGCACGCCGGTGATCGTCGACGGCATCCGCACGCGAATCGTCGGCCGCGTGTCGATGGACATGATCACCGTCGACCTCACGCCGTGCCCGCAGGCCGGAGTCGGCGCGCGTGTCGAGCTGTGGGGCAACACGCTGCCGATCGACGACGTCGCGCGCCATTGCGGGACCATCGGCTATGAACTGATGTGCGCGGTCGCCGGCCGCGTACCGGTGCGCGCGGAATAAGGGCGACACGCGTGGCGAAACAGAAAACCGTCTACGTCTGCAGCGAGTGCGGCGGACAAACCCCGAAGTGGCAAGGGCAATGCCCGTCGTGCCAGGCCTGGAACACCCTCGTCGAATCGGTCGCCGAGTCGCCGGCCGCCCATCGCTTCCAGTCGCTCGCGAAGCGGGCGCCGGTGCAGCGGCTCGTCGACATCGAGGCGGCCGACGTGCCGCGCTTCTCCACCGGCATCGGCGAATTCGATCGCGTGCTGGGCGGCGGGCTGGTGCCGGGAGGCGTCGTGCTGATCGGCGGCGATCCGGGCATCGGCAAGTCGACGCTGCTGCTGCAGTCGCTCGCGGACATCGCGAACGAGCGGCGCGCACTCTATATCAGCGGTGAGGAATCGGCCGCGCAGATCGCGTTGCGCGCGCAACGGCTCGCGCTGCTCGACGGCGGCGCGCCGGCGGCCGAGCTGAAGCTGCTCGCCGAGATCCAGCTCGAGAAGATCCAGGCCGCGATCGACGCGGAACGGCCGGACGTCGCCGTCATCGACTCGATCCAGACCGTCTATTCGGAAGCGCTGACGTCGGCGCCCGGCTCGGTCGCGCAGGTGCGCGAATGCGCGGCGCAGCTCACGCGCATCGCGAAGCAGTCGGGCACCGCGATCATCATGGTCGGGCACGTGACGAAGGAGGGCAACCTCGCCGGCCCGCGCGTGCTCGAGCACATCGTCGACACGGTGCTGTACTTCGAGGGCGACACCCATTCGTCGTTCCGGCTCGTGCGCGCGTTCAAGAACCGCTTCGGCGCGGTCAACGAGCTCGGCGTGTTCGCGATGACCGAGCGCGGGCTGCGCGGCGTCGCGAACCCGTCCGCGCTGTTCCTGTCGCAGCACGAGCAGGTCGTGCCGGGTTCATGCGTGCTCGTCACGCAGGAGGGCACGCGCCCGCTGCTCGTCGAAGTCCAGGCGCTCGTCGATACGGCGCACGTGCCGAACCCGCGCCGGCTCGCGGTCGGCCTCGAGCAGAACCGGCTCGCGATGCTGCTCGCGGTGCTGCACCGGCACGCGGGCATCGCGTGTTTCGACCAGGACGTGTTCCTGAACGCGGTGGGCGGCGTGAAGATCACCGAGCCGGCCGCTGACGTCGCCGTGCTGCTCGCGATCCATTCGTCGATGCGCAACAAGGCGCTGCCGAAGGGCCTGATCGTATTCGGCGAGGTGGGGCTGGCGGGCGAGATCCGGCCGTCCCCGCGTGGCCAGGAACGGCTGCGCGAAGCGGCGAAGCTCGGGTTCACGTCTGCGCTGATCCCGAAGGCGAATGCGCCGAAGCAGCCGATCGAAGGGCTGAACGTGATGGCCGTCGAGCGGATCGAGCAGGCGATCGACCGCGTGCGCGATCTCGAATGACCGCGCGTGGCCGGCACCCGCGCGGGGCGGCCGGCCACGATCTGTCGCGTAATTGGTTGTAAAGAATATGTAGGCTCCTGTAACCCGGCGGACATCGCTTTTCCCTATCCTTTGGCGGATTGTCGAACCGCAATGGAAGGGAACCTATGTTCAAACAGTATGGGGATGCGGCCAGCGGACGCCTTTACAACCTGCGCGGCTGCCGCGTATCGGAGCCCATCGTTCACCCGTGGGGCGGCGGATGCCGGATCGTCGAGTGGATCGACGAAGAAGGGCGCCTCGCACGCCGGGTCGTGTCCGAGGACGTGACGGAAGCGGAAGTCGCCGCGGCGATCCGCCAGCCGACCGAAGGGCGGCGTTACCTGATGGACGATGACGAGCAACCGCCGCGCGATACGTTGCCGCGGCGTTGAGCGGACAGCGTACGGCCGACCCGCCAACGACAGCCGTACCTGCAATGAAGAGGCCGGGCCAGCGCGCCCGGCCTTGTCGTTTTCGGGCCGGATGCAGCCGGCCCGGTTCGTCGGCTATTGACGCCGCGGTGGACGCCGCGCCACCGGTCAAGCGACCGCCGGACGACACCCGGGCCGCGTTCAGCCGATCTGCTCGAGCTCTTCGTGCACGGCGAGCCAGTCGGCCTCGACCGTCTCGAGCCGGCTATTGACCTCGCCGAGCTTGCGGATCGCCTCGGTCAACTCCGTCTTGCGCGCGGCCTCGTAGCTTGCCGGATCGGCGACGAACGCATCGAGGCGCGCCTTCTCCGCGTGCAGCGTTTCCATTTCCTTTTCGAGCTTCGTGATGCGGTTCTGCAGCGGCTTTTTCAGCTGCGACAGGCGCTGGCGCTCCTCGGCCGCCTGGCGCTTCTGATCCTTGCGGTTGACGCCCGGATCGGCGCCCGTCGCCGCCGCGCCGTCGGCCTTCGCGGCCGCCCGCTGCTCGGCCGCGTGCTGCAGCAGCCAGTCGCGGTAATCGTCGAGGTCGCCGTCGAATGGCTGCAGGCGGTGCTTCGCGACGAGCATGAACTGGTCGGTGGTCGCGCGCAGCAGGTGGCGGTCGTGCGAGACGAGGATCAGCGTGCCTTCGAACTGCGCGAGCGCCATCGTCAGCGCGTGACGCGTTTCGAGGTCGAGGTGGTTGGTCGGCTCGTCGAGCAGCAGCAGGTTCGGCTTCTGCCAGATGATCAGCGCCAGCGCGAGCCGCGCTTTCTCGCCGCCGGAGAACGGGCCGACCGGGCTCGTCGCCATCTCGCCGGAGAAATTGAAGCCGCCGAGAAAGTCGCGCAGTTCCTGCTCGCGCGTGTCGGGCGCGAGCCGCGCGAGATGCGCGAGCGGCGAATCGTCCTCGCGCAGCGTTTCGAGCTGGTGCTGCGCGAAATAGCCGATCGTCAGGCCCTTGCCGTCGCGCACGTGGCCCGACAGCGGCGCGAGCGTGCCGGCCAGCGTCTTGATCAGCGTCGATTTCCCCTGGCCGTTCGCGCCAAGCAGGCCGATGCGCTGGCCGTTCTGGATCGACAGCGCCACGCGTTCGACGATCGGGATGTCCGTGCCGTCGTCGGCATGGTAGCCGCAGCGGACGTCTTCCATCACCATCATCGGGTTCGGCGCGGCGTCGGGTGTGCGGAACTCGAACGTGAACGGCGACGCGATGTGCGCGGGCGCGATCAGCTCCATCTTCTCGAGCGCCTTCATCCGGCTCTGCGCCTGCTTGGCCTTGCTGGCCTTGGCCTTGAAGCGATCGACGAAGCTCTGCAGGTGCTCGATCGTCTTCTGCTGCTTTTCGTACGCGTTTTGCTGCAGCGCAAGCTGCTGCGCACGCAGCACTTCGAATTGCGAGTAGTTGCCGCCGTAGCGCTTCACCTGGCGATTTTCCAGATGCAGCGTGACGTTGCAGATCGAATCGAGGAATTCGCGATCGTGCGAGATCACGACGAGCGTGCCGGCGTAGCGGTGCAGCCAGTCTTCGAGCCAGACGATCGCGTCGAGGTCGAGGTGGTTGGTCGGTTCGTCGAGCAGCAGCAGGTCGGAGCGGCACATCAGCGCCTGCGCGAGGTTCAGGCGCATGCGCCAGCCGCCGGAGAAGCTGGCGAC
The DNA here is from genome assembly GCF_046534915.1 of Burkholderia sp. SIMBA_051. Classification (NCBI taxonomy): domain Bacteria; kingdom Pseudomonadati; phylum Pseudomonadota; class Betaproteobacteria; order Burkholderiales; family Burkholderiaceae; genus Burkholderia; species Burkholderia sp. SIMBA_051. The sequence goes on from NZ_JAWRXS010000003.1 coordinate 251,383, forward strand.
CGACTCGCGCGTCTGCGCGAGCGTGAAGCCGAGGCCGAGCAGCAGCGCTTCGGCGCGCGCCGGCGCGGTATAGCCGTCGGCGTCGGCGAACGCCGCGTGCGCGTCGGCTTCGGCCGCGCCGTCATGCGCGGCCGACGCGGCGGCGATGCGCGCCTCGATCTCGCGCAGCGCGGTGTCGCCGTCGAGCGTGTAGTCGAGCGCCGAGCGGTCGACCGCGGGCGTTTCCTGCGATACATGGGCGATCCGCCACGACGGCGGCATCGAGAAATCGCCGGCGTCGGAATGCAGCTCGCCGCGCAGGACCGAGAACAGCGTCGACTTGCCGGCGCCGTTCGCGCCGATCAGGCCGGCCTTTTCACCGGGATTGAGCACGAACGAGGCCGACTCGAACAGCGGTTTGGTGCCTCGAGCAAGGCTGAACTGATTGAAACGGATCACGGCGGGAATGACTGACGAAAACCGCTATTCTAGACTGCGCGCGCGTCGCTCCGGATATCGGCCGAACGGCAGATGCCGCAACGGCGCGATTTCGCCTAGACTCCACGTCGTTCCGGTCTCATCAAAGGAGTGCCCGATGTCCACCCTCTATTCGTTCAGCGCGGAGACGCTCGCCGGCGAGCCGGCGTCGCTCGACGCGTATCGCGGCAAGGTGCTGCTGATCGTCAATACCGCGAGCGAGTGCGGTTTCACGCCGCAGTATGCGGGCCTGCAGAAGCTGTATGAGCAGTACGCGGCGCGCGGCTTTTTCGTGCTCGGCTTTCCATGCAACCAGTTCGGCAAGCAGGAGCCGGGCGACGCCGCGCAGATCGGCGCGTTCTGCGAGCGCAACTACGGCGTCACGTTCCCGATGTTCGCGAAGGTCGACGTGAAGGGCGACCATGCGCATCCGCTGTATCGCTATCTGACCGACGAGGCGCCCGGTATTCTCGGCCTGAAGGCGATCAAGTGGAATTTCACGAAATTCCTGGTCGACCGCGACGGGCGGATCGTCAAGCGCTATGCGCCGTCGACGAAGCCCGAGGAAATCGCCGCGGATATCGACAAGCTGCTGTAACGCCGTGGAGCCGCGAGCGGGGCGTCTGGCCCGCGACCGCGGTGTCGGGCCGGATGGGGCGAAAGCGGGCGGCGCCATCCGGGCGACGGCGGCCCGGCGCTCGCGCGGGCGCCACGGACGCTACAGGATGGGTGCGAACAGGCGCGCGACATGCATGGCGATGCGCCGCCACGCGGGCGAGTGCCGATACTCGTTCGCATCGACCTCGTAGGACTGCGCGAAATCGGCGTCGAGCATGGCCCCGACTTCTTCGGCGAACGCGTGATCGACGGTCAGCACCATGATTTCGAAGTTCAGCCGGAACGAGCGGTTGTCGAGATTCGCGCTGCCGACCGCGGCCGCGATGCGGTCGATCAGCACGACTTTCTGGTGCAGGAAGCCCGGGCGGTAGCGGAACACCTTGACGCCCGCGTCGATGAGATCGCGTGCATAGAGCTTCGACGCCTCGAACACGACGTAGTGGTCGCGCCGGCACGGGATCAGGATACGCACGTCGACGCCGCGCATCACCGCGAGCTTCAGCGCGGCGATCACCGCTTCGTCGGGTATGAGATACGGCGTCGTGATCCACACCCGTTCGTGCGCGGCGTTGATCGCGCCGACGAAGAACAGCGAGCCGGTTTCCTGCTTGTCGGCCGGGCCCATCGGTACGGCGAGGCAATGCATCGCGTCGCCGGGCAGCGCCTCCGGCGGCGCGGCGAGCGGCGGAAGCGTCTGCGTGGCCCAGTGCCAGTCTTCGGCGAACACGTACTGAATGCTGGCGACCACCGGGCCGCGGATTTCGATATGGGTGTCGCGCCACGGCGACAGACGCCGGTTCGCGCCGAGATATTCGACGCCGACGTTGTGTCCGCCGACGAACGCGCGATTGCCGTCGACGACGACGATCTTGCGATGGTTGCGGAAGTTGAGCTGGAAGCGGTTGACGAACTTGCGGTGGGTCGCGAACGGGTGGACCTCGACGCCGCCGCGGCGCAGCGTGTCGACGTAGCTGTGCGGCAGGTCGAAGCAGCCGATGCTGTCGTACAGCAGGTAGCAGCGCACGCCGGCTGCCGCGCGTGCGAGCAGCGCGTCGCGCAGCATCAGGCCGAGCGCGTCGACGCGCACGATGAAGAACTGGACGAACACGTATTCGCGCGCCGAGTCGATCGCCGACAGGATCGCCTCGAAGGTCGCATCGCCGTTGACGAGCGTGCGCACCGAATTGCCGCCGACGAACGGCATCCCGCCGAGCCGCGTGAGCGCGAGCACCGCAGCGCGGCCGATCGCGTCGGCCGCCGGCCCGTTGGTTGCGTCCGCATCGAGCCACGGCACGCGCGGCGTATGCGTGCGCAACGCTTCCATTTCGTGGCGCCGTGCGTCGACGTAGCCGGAGAACTTGCTGCGACCGAGGAACAGGTAGGGGACAAGCGTCAGGTACGGCATCGCGGCGAGCGACACGGCCCACGCGATCGCGCCTTGCGACGTGCGCGTGTTCATGAGCGCGTGACACGCCGCGACGATCCCGAGCACGTGGACGGCCAGGATCAGGGTGCCGAGATGTAGCCAGTCGAGGGTCATGGGCGCGTGACGGACTCCTGAAGTCGTGCGGCGCGACGGCCGCTTACGCGCATCTTACCCAACCGTGCGGGACAGCGGTTTGCCGTGCCGCACGGTTGGGGCCGCGGCGTGCCGTCAGGCCTTGCGCGGCAGGTCCGACGCCTGGATCAGGAACACCGTGTCGTCGCCCGCGCTGGTGGGCAGCCACGTGAGTTCGAGGCCGCCGAACGCGGCTTCGACGTGCTCGCGCTCGTTGCCGATCTCGACGACGAGCACGCCGTCGTCGTGCAGCCACTTGTGCGCTTCCGAGATGATGCGCCGCACGATGTCCATGCCGTCCTCGCCGCCCGCGAGCGCCATCTCCGGCTCGTGCCGGTACTCGGGCGGCAGGGCGGCCATCGACGTCGCGTTCACGTACGGCGGGTTCGTCAGGATCACGTCGTAGCGCGCGTCGGGTTCCGCGCGGAACGCGGGCAGCGGCGCGTAGAGGTCGCCACGATGCAGCGTGATGCGATCGTCGAGGCCATAGTCGCTCACGTTGATCCGGGCGACTTCCAGTGCCTTGTCGGACAGGTCGACCGCGTCGATCTCGGCATTCGGGAACGCGCTGGCGGCGAGGATTGCGAGGCAGCCGGAGCCGGTGCACAGCTCGAGCACCGCGCCGACCTGCTCGGGGTCGGCGACATACGGCTGCAGCCCGTCGTCGAGCAGCTCGCCGATGAACGAGCGCGGCACGATCACGCGCTCGTCGACGTAGAAGCGGTGGCCGTGCATCCACGCTTCATGCGTGAGGTACGCGGCCGGCACGCGTTCGGTCGCGCGCCGTTCGATCACCGCGAGCACGGCCGCGATTTCATCGGGCAGCAGGCGCGCATCGAGGAACGGCTCGAGCGTGTCGAGCGGCAGGTCGAGCGTGTGCAGCACGAGGTACGCGGCTTCGTCGTACGCGTTGTCCGAGCCGTGGCCGAATGCGAGCTTGGCCTTCGAGAAGCGCGTGACCGCGTAGCGCAGCAGGTCGCGAATAGTTGCAAATGGTGTCGTCATGCGAGGCTCCGTCAGGCGATCAGTTGTTCGAGCACGCGTCGGTACACGTTCTTCAGTGGGTCGACGAAGCGCACGTCGATGTGCTCGTCGATCTTGTGGATGCTGCCGTTCGGCGGGCCGAACTCGATCACCTGCGGGCAGATGCGCGCGATGAAGCGTCCGTCGGACGTGCCGCCCGTCGTCGACAGCTCGGTCGTGAGGCCGGTCTCGGCGCGGATCGCGTTCTCCAGCGCGTTCGACAGGTCGCCGCGCGGCGTGAGGAACGGCAGGCCGCTCACCGACCACTTCAGCGTGTATTCGAGGCCGTGCTTGTCGAGGATCGCATGCACGCGTGCCTGCAGGCCCTCGACGGTGCTCGCCGTCGAAAAGCGGAAGTTGAACATCAGGTCCGCATGGCCGGGGATCACGTTGGTCGCGCCGGTGCCGGCATGCAGGTTCGACACCTGCCAGGTGGTCGGCGGGAAGTATTCGTTGCCTGCGTCCCACTGTTCGGCGGCGAGCTCGGCGAGCGCCGGCGCGAGCAGGTGGATCGGGTTTTTCGCGAGGTGCGGGTACGCGATGTGGCCCTGCACGCCCTTGACGACCAGCTCGCCCGACATCGAGCCGCGGCGGCCGTTCTTCACGACGTCGCCGAGCTCCGTGGTCGAGGTCGGCTCGCCGACGATGCAGTAGTCGACGCGTTCGCCGCGCGTTTCGAGCAGTTCGACGACCTTCACGGTGCCGTCGGTGGCCGGGCCTTCCTCGTCGCTCGTGATCAGGAACGCGATCGCGCCGCGGTGGCCGGGGTGGGCCGCGACGAATTCCTCGGACGCGACGACGAACGCCGCGAGCGACGTCTTCATGTCGGCCGCGCCGCGGCCGTACAGCTTGCCGTCGCGATGCGAGGGGATGAACGGCGGCGAGGTCCACTGCTCGAGCGGGCCGGTCGGCACGACGTCGGTGTGGCCCGCGAACGCGAGCAGCTTGCCGTCGCGGCCGTCGGCGCCGCGCTTGACGGCCCACAGGTTGGTCACGCCGTGCGACGCGATGGTCTCGCATTCGAAGCCGAGCGCGGCGAGGCGCTCGGTCATGAGCTGCTGGCAATGCTGGTCGTCGGGCGTGACGGACGCGCGGGCGATCAGCTGTTCGGTAAGGGCTAGGGTGGCGGACATGGTTCGGACCACTTTCGATAAAAAATGCCGGCGCGGTGGCCGGCAGTGACGAGACGTCGGGCTGCACCCGCGGGCGCAGCGCGGGCAGCCCTAGGCGGCAAACAGCGCCGCGTACTGATCGGCCACGAAGCCGAGCGATTTCACGCGGCCGTTGACGACGAGCACGGGACGTTTGATGACCGACGGCTTGTGGATCATCAGCGCGACCGCGCCGGAGCGCGTTTCCGCGGCCGCCTTCATCGCATCGTCCAGGCCGCGCCACGTCGTGCCGCGCTTGTTCACGAGCGCGTCGAGCGACACGTCCTTCAGCCAGTCCTCGACGAGCGGCGCGCTGACGCCGAGCTTCTTGAAGTCATGGAACTCGAACTCGACGCCGTGATCGTCGAGCCACACGCGGGCCTTCTTCACGGTGTCGCAGTTCGGAATGCCGTAGACGACCACGGTGTGCGGCTTGGCCATCAGTCGCCTCGCAGCAGCTCGTTCAGGCCGACCTTCGCGCGGGTCTTCGCGTCGACTTTCTTCACGATCACCGCGCAGTACAGGCTGTGCGAGCCGTCCTTCGACGGCAGGTTGCCGGCCACGACGACCGAGCCGGCCGGGATGCGGCCGTAGCTGACTTCGCCCGTTTCGCGATCGTAGATCTTGGTGCTCTGGCCGAGGTACACGCCCATCGAGATCACCGAGTTCTCCTCGACGATCACGCCTTCGACGACTTCCGAGCGCGCGCCGATGAAGCAGTTGTCCTCGATGATGACGGGGTTCGCCTGCAGCGGTTCGAGCACGCCGCCGATGCCGACGCCGCCCGACAGGTGCACGTTCTTGCCGATCTGTGCGCACGAACCGACCGTGGCCCACGTGTCGACCATCGTGCCTTCGTCGACGTACGCGCCGATGTTGGTGTACGACGGCATCAGCACGACGTTCTTCGCGATGAACGAGCCGCGGCGCGCGATGGCCGGCGGCACGACGCGGAAGCCGCCCGCGGCGAAGTCTTCAGCGGTGTAGTTCGCGAACTTCGACGGCACCTTGTCGTAGAACTGCGAGTAGCCGCCGGCCGGCATCGGCGCGTTGTCCTCCAGGCGGAACGACAGCAGCACGGCCTTCTTCAGCCACTGGTGCACGGTCCAGTTGCCGTCGATCTTCTCGGCGACGCGCAGTGCGCCTTTGTCGAGTTGCTCGAGCGCATGAGCGACGGCTTCGCGGACGTCGGCGGGCGCGGCCTTCGGCGACAGCTCGGCGCGGTTTTCCCAGGCGGTATCGATGATTTGCTGAAGTTGTTGCGACATGTTCGTTTTCGCAGGAGAGGAATGGAATTGATCGGGATGGACGTCTTACCGCGCGAGAGCTTGGCAGAAATCGACGATGCGTTGCGCGCCCTCGACGCATTCGGGGGTGCCCGCGACGAGCGCGATCCGGATGAAATCGCGGCCCGGATTCATGCCGTGCGCGTCGCGCGCCAGGTACGAGCCGGGCAGAACCGTCACATTATAGTCGGCGTACAGGCGGCGGGCGAACTCGGTGTCCGACAGCCCGGTGCGCGCGACGTTGGCCCACAGGTAGAACGCGGCGTCGGGCAGCTTCACGTCGATCACGTCGGCGAGCATCGGCGTGACCGTGTTGAACTTCTGCAGGTACAGCGCGCGGTTCTCGCGCACGTGCGCCTCATCGTTCCACGCGGCGATGCTCGCGTGCTGCCAAACCGGCGACAGCGCGGCGCCGTGGTACGTGCGGTACAGCAGGAATTTCTTGAGCAGCGCGGCGTCGCCGGCGACGAAACCCGAGCGCATGCCCGGCACGTTCGAGCGCTTGGACAGGCTCGACAGCATCACGAGGCGTTCGAAGCCGCGGCCGAGGCGGTGCGCGGCCTCGAGGCCGCCGAGCGGCGGCGCCGCTTCGTCGAAATAGATTTCCGAATAGCACTCGTCGGACGCGATCACGAAACCGTGGCGGTCGGACAGCGCGAACAGCTCGCGCCAGTCGTCGAGCGTCAGCACGGCGCCCGTCGGGTTGCCCGGCGAGCACACGTACAGCAGCTGGGTGCGCGCCCAGACCTCGTCGGGCACGGCCGCGTAGTCACACGCGAAGTTGCGCGCCGGGTCGCTGTTCGCGAAATAGGGTTCGGCACCGGCCAGGAGCGCCGCGCCTTCGTAAATTTGATAGAACGGATTCGGACAGAGTACGATCGCCTTCTCGCCGTCCACGCTCGCGCGCGAGTCGATCACCGTCTGCGCGAGCGAGAACAGCGCCTCGCGCGACCCCGACACCGGCAGCACTTGCGTGGCCGGATCGATCGCCGGCAGCGCGTAGCGGCGTTCGAGCCAGTGTGCGATCGACGTGCGCAGCGCGTCCGAGCCGGCCGTGGCCGGGTACGATGCGAGGCCGTCGAGCGCGGCCACCACCGCGTCGCGGATCAGCGCCGGCGTCGGATGCTTGGGCTCGCCGATGCCGAAGCTGATCGGTTTCAGGCTGGCAGCCAGGGTCACGTCCTTGAACAGGGCGCGCAGCTTTTCGAAGGGATAGGGCTGGAGCGAGTCGAGTCGAGGGTTCACGGGCGAAGCGGCCGTCGCGGCCGGTTGGAGCAAAAAAGGGGCGGCGCAGGTGCCGCACGGCTGCGAACGGGCGCCGACGGCGCGCGGCTCGCAGCGGACGATTATAGCGTGACGCAATGCGGTCACGGCCCGCCGGAGCGGCGGCCGGGCCGGTCGAATATAGGGTATCGAATCAAATGAATAACGCGGTACGCGGCAGCCTGCCGACGCTGGCCATCCTGATCGGCGCTTCGGTATGGGGCCTGATCTGGTATCCGCTGCGCATCCTTGCGTCGCTCGGCCTCACCGGCACGCTGGCAAGCGCGCTGACGAGCCTCGTCGCGTTCCTGTTCGTGATCGTCGTGCGCCACCGCACGATCGCGACGCTGCGCTGGCACTGGGTGCTGCCGGGCATCGCGATCACGGCCGGCGTGACCAACCTCGGCTTCGTGTGGGGCACGATCCACGGCGAAGTGCTGCGCGTGATGCTGCTGTTCTACCTGACGCCGGCGTGGACCGCGATCTACGCGCATTTCCTGCTGCGCGAGCGCCTGACCTGGGCCGGCGCGGGGCTCGCGGCGCTGTCGATCGGCGGCGCGATGCTGATGCTGTGGTCGCCGACGCTCGGCGCGCCGCTGCCGGCCAACCCGGCCGAATGGGCGGGGCTCGCGGCCGGCCTGAGTTTCGCGATGAGCAACGTGCTCGTGATCAAGGCGAGCCGCGAGCTGCCGGAGATGCGCGCCGAGATGCGCACCGCGACGCTGTTCGGCGGCGCGGCGGTGTTCGGCGCGATCGCGTCGCTGTTCGAGGGGCTGCCGGCCGCGCCGGCCGGCGGCGAGCTCGGCACCGCCGCGCTGATCATCGCCGCGATCGGCGTGACGGTCGCGGTGAACAACCTGCTCGTGCAGTACGGGCTTGCGCGCGTGCCGGCCAACCGCGCGTCGATCATCATGCTGTTCGAGATCGTGATCACCGCGCTGTCCGCATGGGTGTTCGCGAGCGAACTGCCGAGCGCGCGCGAGTGGGCGGGCGGCGCGTGCATCGTGCTGGCGACGCTGCTGTCGAGCCGGGTCCATCGTGCCGCGCCGGCACGGGGCAAACCCGGCGACGGGCGGGACGGCGCACGCGCGATGGTATGATGGAAGCCGTTTGCGGGGCCCAACGCTGGATGCGCGCGGCCCCGCTTTTGAATTCCGGGGCGCATCGCGCACACGGGCCGTCCGGCCCCGCGCGTCGCGGCCCGTTCCGTTTCACACCTTCTTCACATCCGATACCGCCGTGCGTCTGAGCTCGATCAAACTCGCTGGCTTCAAATCCTTTGTCGATCCCACGCATTTCCAGGTTCCGGGCCAGCTAGTCGGCGTGGTGGGCCCGAACGGGTGCGGCAAGTCCAACATCATCGATGCCGTGCGCTGGGTGCTCGGCGAGTCGCGCGCGTCCGAGCTGCGCGGCGAGTCGATGCAGGACGTGATCTTCAACGGCTCGACCGCCCGCAAGCCCGGCAGCCGGGCAAGCGTGGAGCTGATCTTCGACAACTCCGACGGCCGCGCGGCCGGGCAGTGGGGCCAGTACGGCGAGATCGCCGTGAAGCGCGTGCTGACGCGCGACGGCACGTCGAGCTACTACATCAACAACCTGCCGGCGCGCCGCCGTGACATCCAGGACATCTTCCTCGGCACGGGCCTCGGCCCGCGTGCGTACGCGATCATCGGCCAGGGCATGATCGCGCGGATCATCGAGGCGAAGCCGGAAGAGCTGCGCGTGTTCCTCGAGGAAGCCGCGGGCGTGTCGAAGTACAAGGAACGCCGCCGCGAGACCGAGAACCGCCTGCACGACACGCGCGAGAACCTGACGCGCGTCGAGGACATCGTCCGCGAGCTCGGCGCGAACCTCGAGAAGCTCGAGGCGCAGGCCGTCGTCGCCAACAAGTACAAGGAACTCGTCGCCGACGGCGAGGAGAAGCAGCGCCTGTTGTGGCTGCTGCGCAAGAACGAGGCCGCGGGCGAGCAGCAGAAGCAGCTGCGCGCGATCGAGCAGGCGCAGATCGACCTCGAGGCGCAGACGGCCCGGCTGCGCGAGGTCGAGTCGCAGCTCGAGACGCTGCGGGTCGCGCATTACTCGGCGAGCGACGCGATGCAGGGCGCGCAGGGCGCGCTCTACGAGGCGAACGCCGAAGTGAGCCGCCTCGAGGCCGAGATCAAGTTCATCGTCGAATCGCGCAACCGTGTGCAGGCGCAGATCGCCGCGTTGAACGCGCAGCGCGAGCAATGGCGCGCGCAGGCCGAGAAGGCGCAGGACGAGCTCGAGGAAGCCGAGGAAGCGCGCGCGATGGCCGACGAGAAGGCCGCGCTCGCCGAAGACAACGCGGCCGCGAAGCACGACGCGCTGCCGGCGCTCGAAGCGAAGTGGCGCGATGCGCAGGCGCAGCTCAACGACGAGCGCGCGCGCATTGCGCAGACTGAGCAGTCGCTGAAGCTCGAGGCCGCGCACCAGCGCAATGCCGACCAGCAGCTCCAGCAGCTTCAGCAGCGCCATGAGCGCCTGAAGTCCGAGGCGGGCGGGCTTGATGCGCCGGACGAAACGCAGCTCGAAGAGTTGCGCATGCAGCTCGCCGAGCAGGAAGAGATCCTCGCCGAGGCGCAGGCGCGTCTTGCCGATGCGCAGGAAGCGCTGCCGCGTCTCGACGGCGAACGCCGTGCCGCGCAGGAGCGCGTGCAGGCCGAAAGTACGCAGATCCACCAGCTCGAGGCGCGGCTCGCCGCACTCAAGCAGCTGCAGGAGAACGTGCAGACCGAAGGCAAGATCCAGCCGTGGCTCGACAAGCACGAACTCGGCGCGCTGCCGCGCCTGTGGAAGAAGCTGCACGTCGAAGCGGGCTGGGAAGCCGCGCTCGAGGCCGTGCTGCGCGAGCGTCTCGCCGCGCTCGAAGTGTCGAATCTCGACTGGGTGAAGGCATTTGCGACCGATGCGCCGCCCGCGAAGCTCGCGTTCTACGCGCCGCCGGCCGCCGGTGAACCGCCGGCCGCCGCGGCCGGGCTGCGCCCGGTGCTGTCGCTCGTGCGCATCGACGATGCGGGCATTCGTGCGGTGCTGAACGACTGGCTCGGCAACGTGTACGTCGCCGACGACATCACACAGGCGCTCGCGACGCGCACGCAGCTGCCGGCAGGCGGCGCGTTCGTCGTCAAGGCCGGCCACATTGTCACGCGCGTCGGCGTGCAGCTGTACGCGGCCGACTCGGAGCAGGCCGGGATGCTGGCCCGCCAGCAGGAAATCGAGAACCTGGGCCGCCAGGTGCGGGCACAGGCGCTGCTCGCCGACGAGGCCCGCACGGCCGCGGTGCGGGCGGAAGCCGCGCACACGCAGGCCGCGCAGGCGCTCGGCGACGTGCGCGCGCAGGCCGAACGCGCGACGCAGCGCGTGCACGCGCTGCAGATGGACGTGCTGAAGCTCGCGCAGGCGCATGAACGCTACACGCAGCGCAGCACGCAGATCCGCGAGGAACTCGAGGAAATCGGCGCGCAGATCGACGAGCAGCGCGCATTGCGTGCCGAATCGGAAGCGAACTTCGAGCGTTTCGACGGCGAACTCGCGGAGCTGCAGGCGCGCTTCGAGGACAACCAGCTCGCGTTCGAAGCGCTCGACGAATCGCTGACGCACGCGCGCCAGGAAGCGCGCGACCTCGAGCGCGGCGCGAACGACGCGCGCTTCGCCGCGCGCAACGCGGTCACGCGGATCGACGAGCTCAAGCGCAGCATCCAGGTCGCGCACGAGCAGAGCGAGCGCGTCGCCGCGTCGCTGGAAGACGCGCGCGCCGAACTCGAAACGATCAACGAGCAGACCGCGCACACGGGCCTGCAGGACGCGCTCGAAATTCGCGCGGTGAAGGAAGAAGCGCTGCAGGCCGCGCGGATCGAACTCGACGACCTGACCGCGAAGCTGCGCGCGTTGGACGAGCAGCGCCTCGTCGCCGAGCGTTCGCTGCAGCCGCTGCGCGACCGCATCACCGAGCTGCAGCTGAAGGAGCAGGCCGCGCGCCTGTCCGTCGAGCAGTTTGCCGAGCAGCTCACGACGGCCGAGGTCGACGAGGAAGCGCTGCGCGAGAAGCTGACGCCGGACCTGAAACCGTCGTACCTGCAGGGCGAGGTCACGCGCCTGAACAACGCGATCAACGCGCTCGGCCCGGTGAACATGGCCGCGCTCGACGAGCTGAAGGCCGCGAGCGAGCGCAAGGTGTTCCTCGATGCGCAGTCGGCCGACCTGACCGATGCGATCACGACGCTCGAGGACGCGATCCACAAGATCGACCAGGAAACCCGCACGCTGCTGCAGGGCACCTTCGACGAGGTCAACCGTCACTTCAGCGACCTGTTCCCGCGCCTGTTCGGCGGCGGCCAGGCGAAGCTGATCATGACGGGCGACGAAATCCTCGACGCGGGCGTGCAGGTGATGGCGCAGCCGCCGGGCAAGAAGAACGCGACCATCCACCTGCTGTCGGGCGGCGAGAAGGCGCTGACCGCCACCGCGCTGGTGTTCGCGATGTTCCAGCTGAACCCGGCGCCGTTCTGTCTGCTCGACGAGGTCGACGCGCCGCTCGACGACGCGAACACCGAGCGTTTCGCGAATCTCGTGCGCGCGATGTCGGACAAGACGCAGTTCCTCTTCATCTCGCACAACAAGATCGCGATGGAGATGGCGCAGCAACTGATCGGCGTGACGATGCAGGAGCAGGGCGTGTCGCGGATCGTCGCGGTGGACATGGAAACCGCCGCGGGTTTTGCCCAGAATTGACGTTTGATGAAACCGGACCGCGTTCGCGCGGCGCATGGGCGCCCGTTCGCGGGTCCGACGAAAAAGAATTGCTGATGGAGCGTGCATGGACGAGTTGACACTCGGTTTGATCGGCGCCGGCGCCGTCGTGGTGGGCGGCGTCGTGGTCTACAACGCGTGGCAGGGCGCGAAGGTGCGGCGCAGGATGCCGCGCCCGATGCCGGAAGAGGCGGCCGAGGCGATGAATCGCCCCGAGCGCGACGAGGAGCTGCCGTTCATCGAGCCGGTGCGCCAGCCCGCGCGCCGCGAACCCGCGGCACCGGCGCCGGGCGCCGCGAGCACGCCGGCTGAAGCAGCGCGCGTCGAGCCGACCTTCGGCGGCGCGGCGCCTGCCGACATGCCGGCCGATCTGCAGGCCGAGGCCACCGGCGGCGACACGCCGTCGGAATCGGCCGAGCCGGCGAGGCAACCCGCCGACGCAGGTTCGGTCGCCGCCGCAAGTGAAGCGCCGGCCGGCGACGCATCGAACGAGCCAGCCGAACCCGTGCTGCCGGCCGCGACGACGATCTCGTCGGCACCGCCCGCGATCGTCGACCGCCGGATCGACTGCATCGTGCCGATTCGCCTCGGCGGGCCGCTGCCGGGCGACAAGATCCTGCCGGCCGCGCAGCGGCTGCGCCGCGCGGGCAGCAAGCCCGTGCATATCGAGGGCAAGCCGGAAGGCGGCCAGTGGGAGCTGCTGCAGAACGGCGTGCGCTATGAAGAACTGCGCGCGGCCGCGCAGCTCGCGAACCGCAGCGGCGCGCTGAACGAGCTCGAATTCTCCGAGTTCGTGACGGGCGTCCAACAGTTCGCCGATGCGATCGACGGCGCACCGGAATTCCCGGACATGATGGAGACGGTCGCGATGGCGCGCGAGCTCGACGGCTTTGCCGCGCAGTGCGACGCGCAGCTGTCGATCAACGTGATGTCGGACGGCGCGCCGTGGTCGGCGAACTACGTGCAGGCCGTCGCATCGCAGGACGGGCTGCTGCTGTCGCGCGACGGCACGCGTTTCGTGAAGCTCGACGCGAAGCAGAACCCCGTGTTCATGCTGCAGTTCGGCGACACGAACTTCCTGCGCGACGACCTGACGTACAAGGGCGGCAACATGATCACGCTGGTGCTCGACGTGCCGGTCGCCGAAGAGGACATCCTGCCGTTCCGGCTGATGTGCGACTACGCGAAGTCGCTGTCCGAGCGGATCGGTGCGCGGGTCGTCGACGATTCGCGCCGGCCGCTGCCGGAATCGACGCTCGTCGCGATCGACCAGCAACTGATGAAGCTGTACGCGAAGCTCGAGGAAGCCGGCATCCCGGCCGGTTCGCCGGTCACGCGTCGCCTGTTCAGCCAGTAACGCGTCTCGCGGGCGGTGGCTATTCGTGCCGCCGTCCGTCGCTGCACTGCCGCACCCACGCGGCCTGTGTGCGCTGCGGCCGGCTCGCGCGGCACGCATCGCGTGCCCCCGTCGCGGCGTCAAACTGAGATAATCGAACATCCGATTTTTCAGAACGAAACTGCCGCCAGCATGGCCCGAACCCAAGCCGAACCGCCAGCCAGCCAGCTCGACGCGCGTGCCGCGTGGCTGCGCGACCAACTCGAGCGGGCGAATTATGCCTATTACGTGCTCGACCAGCCGGATCTGCCCGACGCCGAATACGATCGACTGTTCGGCGAGCTGCAGCAACTCGAAACCGATCATCCCGACCTCGTGACGCCCGATTCGCCGACGCAGCGCGTCGGCGGCGAAGTGGCGGGCGGTTTCACGCCGGTCGTCCATGATGCGCCGATGCTGTCGCTGAACAACGGCTTCGCCGACGAGGACATCGCCGCGTTCGACAAGCGCGTCGCCGATGCGCTCGGCAAGACGACCGATCTCGCCGGCTCGGTGACGGACCCGGTCGAATATGCGTGCGAGCTGAAGTTCGACGGGCTCGCGATCTCGCTGCGCTACGAGCACGGCGTGTTCGTGCAGGCGTCGACGCGCGGCGACGGCACGACCGGCGAGGACGTGACCGAGAACGTCCGCACGATCCGCTCGATCCCGCTGAAGCTGAAGGGCGCGCACGTGCCGGCCCTGCTCGACGTGCGCGGCGAGGTGCTGATGTTCAAGCGCGATTTCGCACGCCTGAACGAACGCCAGCGCGCGGCCGAGCAGCGTGAATTCGCGAACCCGCGCAACGCGGCGGCCGGCAGCCTGCGCCAGCTCGATCCGAAGATCACCGCGCAGCGTCCGCTGTCGTTCTTCGCATACGGGATCGGCGTGCTCGACGGGGTGCCGATGCCGGACACGCACAGCGCGCTGCTCGACTGGTACGAGTCGTTCGGCCTGCCGGTGAACCGCGAGCGCGCGGTCGTGTACGGCGCCGACGGCCTGCTCGGCTTCTTCCGCAAGGTCGGCGAGAAGCGCGAGTCGCTGCCGTACGACATCGACGGCGTCGTCTACAAGGTGAACCGGCGCGACGAACAGGATCGCCTCGGCTTCGTGTCGCGCGCACCGCGCTTCGCGCTCGCCCACAAGTTTCCCGCACAGGAAGCGCTGACCAAGCTCGTCGCGATCGACGTGCAGGTCGGCCGCACGGGTGCGATCACGCCGGTCGCGCGACTCGAACCCGTGTTCGTCGGCGGCGCGACGGTGACCAACGCGACGCTGCACAACGAGGACGAAGTGCGCCGCAAGGACATCCGGATCGGCGATACCGTGATCGTGCGGCGCGCGGGCGACGTGATCCCCGAAGTCGTCGGCGCGCTGCTCGATCGCCGGCCGGACGACGCGGCCGAATTCGTGATGCCGACCGAATGCCCGGTGTGCGGCTCGAAGATCGAGCGGCTGCCGGACGAGGCGATCGCGCGCTGCACGGGCGGCCTGTTCTGCCCGGCACAGCGCAAGCAGGCGCTGTGGCACTTCGCGCAGCGTCGCGCGCTCGACATCGACGGGCTCGGCGAGAAGATCATCGATCAGCTCGTCGAACTGAATCTCGTGCGCACGCCGGCCGACTTGTTCAATCTCGGTTTCGCGACGCTCGCGGAACTCGACCGGTTCGCCGAGAAGTCCGCGCAGAATTTGCTCGACTCGCTCGAGAAGGCGAAGCACACGACGCTCGCGCGCTTCATCTACGGGCTCGGGATCCGCCATGTCGGCGAATCGACCGCGAAGGATCTCGCGAAGCACTTCGGGTCGCTGACCCCGATCATGGACGCGTCGATCGACGAACTGCTCGAAGTCAACGACGTCGGGCCGATCGTCGCCGAGTCGATCCACCAGTTCTTCGCGGAAGAACACAACCGCACCGTGATCGAGCAGCTGCGCGCGCCCGGCAAGGTCACGTGGCCCGAAGGCCCGCCCGCGCCGAAGGCGCCACAGGGCGTGCTGGCCGGCAAGACGGTCGTGCTGACGGGCACGCTGCCGAATCTCACCCGCGACGCGGCGAAGGAGATGCTCGAAGCGGCGGGCGCGAAAGTCGCGGGCTCGGTATCGAAGAAGACGGATTACGTGGTCGCGGGCGCCGACGCCGGCAGCAAGCTCGCGAAGGCCGAGGAACTCGGCATCCCCGTACTGGACGAAGACGGACTGCACCAACTCCTGGAGGGCAACACCCCATGATTCGCGAGATCCTGAAGATGGGCGATCCGCGCCTGCTCGAAGTCGCCAAGCCGGTCGCGCAGTTCGACACACCGGAACTGCACGAGATCGTCGCGGACATGTTCGAGACGATGCATCACGCGAACGGCGCGGGCCTCGCCGCGCCGCAGATCGGCATCGGGCTGCAGCTCATCATCTTCGGCTTCGGCAGCAACAACCGCTACCCGGACGCGCCGCCCGTGCCCGAGACCGTGCTGATCAACCCGAAGCTCGAGTACATGCCGCCGGACATGGAAGAGGGATGGGAAGGCTGCCTGTCGGTGCCGGGCATGCGCGGCGTCGTCAGCCGCTATGCGAAGGTGCGCTACAGCGGCTACGACCAGTTCGGCGCGAAGATCGACCGCGTCGCGGAAGGCTTCCACGCGCGGGTCGTCCAGCACGAATACGACCACCTGATCGGCAAGCTGTATCCGATGCGGATCACCGACTTCACGCGCTTCGGCTTCACCGAGGTGCTGTTCCCGGGGCTCGATCCGACCGACGACGACTGATGCCGGCAAGCGGCGGTGCGCGATGTTGCGTGCCGTCGTCGTACCTGAAATGAAAAAGCCCGCATTGCGCGGGCTTTTTCATTGCGTGGCACGCGGTGCCTGCCTGCCGTCAGAACGACTCGTCGGGAGACAGGTAGCGCCATTGCCCTTGCGGCAGCGCGCCGAGCATCACGCGGCCCATCCGCACGCGCTTCAGGCCGATCACTTCGAGACCGACCAGTTCGCACATCCGGCGGATCTGGCGCTTCTTGCCTTCACGCAGCACGAAACGCAGCTGTTCGCCGTTCTGCCAGCTCACCATCGCGGGCTTCAGTGCGACACCGTCGAGTTCGAGGCCGTGGCGCAGCTTCGCGAGCGATTCGGCGGGGAAGTGCTGGTCGATGTCGAGCAGCCGTTCGCCGAAGCGCACGCGCACCAGGTACTCCTTGTCGATGTCCGACTGCTCGCCGATCAACTGCTTCGCGATCCGGCCGTTCTGCGTCAGCACGAGCATGCCGGTCGAATCGATGTCGAGCCGGCCCGCCGGTGCGAGCGCGTGCAGATGCTGCGGCGAGAAGCGCAGCGGCGAGCGGTCGCCGCTCCACTGGTTCGCGCGCGTGATCAGCACCGACGCGGGCTCGTAGCCGTCTTCCGCCTGGCCGGACACATAGCCGACCGGCTTGTGCAGCAGGATCGTCACCTGTGCGGCCTGCGCGGCGCTCGCGCGTTCGTCGATCTCGATCTTCTGGTCGGGACGGACCTTGGTGCCGAGCGTGTCGATGCGTTCGCCGTCGACGAGCACCCAGCCCTTTTCGATCCATTCGTCGGCTTCGCGGCGCGAGCACAGGCCGAGCTCGGACATGCGCTTCGACAGGCGCATCAGGCCGGTTTCGTCGCCGTGATCGATGTCGGGGGCGCGGCGCTTGACCGGTTGTGCGGCTTTCGGCGCGGCGGCCGTCGAGCGGCGCTCGGTGTTGCTGCGTTCGCCGAAGCTGCGCTTTTCGCCGTAGCCGGTTGCCTTGTCGCGATAGGGGGCGCGTGCGCCGCCTTCTGCGCCTGCGCGGCGCGGGCGTGCATCGTCGTCGCGGCGTGCCGGGCGGTCGGTCGATGCACTGCGTTCACCGAAGCTGCGCTTCGGTGCATCGCCGGTTGCCTTGTCGCGATACGGTGCGCGTGCGCCACCTTCGGCGCCTGCGCGGCGCGGCCGTGCATCGTCGTCGCTGCGGCGTGCCGGACGGTCGGACGATGTACTGCGCTCGCCGAAGCTGCGCTTTTCGCCGTAGCCGGTTGCCTTGTCGCGATAGGGTGCGCGTGCGCCGCCCTCGGCGCCTGCGCGGCGCGGCCGCGTATCGTCATCGCTGCGGCGAGCCGGGCGGTCGGTCGACGTACGGCGTTCGCCAAAGCTGCGCTTCGGTGCATCGCCGGTTGCCTTGTCACGATACGGCGCGCGTGCGCCGCCTTCTGCGCCTGCACGGCGCGGCCGTGCATCGTCGCTGCGTCGAGCCGGGCGGTCGGACGATGTACTGCGTTCGCCGAAGCTGCGCTTTTCGCCGTAGCCGCTTGCTTTGTCACGATACGGTGCGCGTGCGCCGCCTTCGGCACCTGCACGGCGCGGCCGTGCATCGTCGTCGCCGCGGCGAGCCGGCCGGTCGGACGACGTACGGCGTTCGCCGAAGCTGCGCTTCTCGCCGTAGCCCTCCGCCTTGTCGCGATACGGCGCGCGTGCACCGCCTTCGGTGCCCGCGCGGCGCGGCCGCGCATCGGACTGGCCTTCGGCGCTGCGATACGGACGCGCGGGACGCGCGTCGCCGCGCTCGGCACCGCCGTCACGCGGTGCGCGCTTCGCCGGCGCACGATCCGCACCCGGGCGTTCCGCGCCGCGCGGCTTGAACGCGCGTTCGCCGGCGGCTGCCGGCGCGGCGGCCTTCTTCTGGCGCGGCGGCTTGTCGGCCGCGGGCGGCCCGGCGGGGCGCACCGCCTTGCGAGCGACGAGGCTGCCGGAGCGGACGGGTGCGCGGGTCGGCGACGCCGGACGCGGATTCTTGACGGTTAATTTGGTGCGCATAAACGCTGGGATTCATTCAGACTGCGATCGCGCGCAGCAATTCGGTTTCGAGCTGGATCTGCAGGCGGTTGTCGGACAGGCCGGCACCATCGAGCAGGAAGATGTCCTCGACGCGTTCGCCGAGCGTATTGATCCGCGCCGCGTGGACGCCGACCTGATGCTCGGCCAGTACGCGCGCGATCGAATAGAGAAGGCCCGGCCGGTCGTTGGCGGACACGGACAGGATGTAGTACTGGCCGCGCTCGTCGGCCCGGAGGTCGACGCGCGGCGTGATCGGAAACGTCCGGGACAGCCGCGACAGGCGGCCCTTGGACGGCTCCGGCAGCGGCGCGGTCTCGGCAAGGCGCGTCGCGAGCTGCTGTTCGACGAGATTCGCGATGTCGCGATAGCGCACGTCGCGTTCGGTCTGCGTGACGATGAAATTGTCGAGCGCATAGCCATGCCGCGTGGTGCTCACGCGCGCATCGAGCACGGAGAGTCCGTTGCGGTCGAAGTACGCGCAGATGCCCGCGAACAGGTCGGGGCGGTCCTTCACGTACACGAGCACCTGCAGCGCGTCGCCGATCGGCGACGGCCGCGCGCGGACGATCGCCGTCTCGGCGTTCACGTGCCGGTACAGCACGCGCGTCTGCCATGCGATGTCGGCCGCGTCGTGACGCAGGAAGAAGCCGACGTCGAGCTGATCCCACAGCGCACGGTGCGCGTCGTCGGGCACGGTCTCGAGGCGCAGCAGCGCGAGCGCCTGCTCCTGGCGCGACTTCAGTTCCGAATGCGCGTCGGGGTTGGCGCCGCCGAGCACCGCGAGCGTGATGCGGTACAGGTCCTCGAGCAGCTTGCCCTTCCACGTGTTCCACACCTTCGGGCTCGTGCCGCGGATATCGGCGACGGTCAGCAGGTAGAGCGCGGTGAGGTAGCGTTCGTTGCCGACGACTTCCGCGAAGCGCTTGATGACCTCGGGGTCGCTCGTGTCCTGCTTCTGCGCGACCTGGCTCATCGTCAGGTGATGCTGGACGAGCCACACGATCAGCGCCGCGTCGTCGCCGGTGATCCCGTGCTCGCGGCAGAAGCGCCGCGCGTCGGCCATCCCGAGCGTCGAATGGTCGCCGCCGCGGCCTTTCGCGATGTCGTGGAACAGCGCGGCGACATACAGCACCCACGGGCGCTCGAAATTGCCGATCAGCTGGCTGCAGAACGGGTATTCGTGCGCATGCTCGGCCACCGCGAAGCGGCGGAGGTTGCGCAACACCATCAGGATATGCTGGTCGACCGTATACACGTGGTACAGGTCGTGCTGCATCTGGCCGACGATGCGGCGGAAATTCAGCAGGTAGCGGCCGAGCACGCTCGTCTGGTTCATCAGCCGGAATGCATGCGTGATGCCTTCGGGCTGCTGCAGGATCTGCATGAACGTGCGGCGGTTCTGCGGATCGCGCCGCCACGTGTTGTTCATGATTTCGCGCGAGTTGTACAGCGCGCGCAGCGTGCGGGCGGACAGGCCCTTCACGCCGCGGGTCACCTCGTACAGCAGGAAGGCTTCGAGGATCGCGTCGGGATGGCGTTCGAACACGCCGTCGTCGACGATCTCGAGCATGCCCTGCTTCTCGACGAAACGATCGGGCGACAGCACGCGCGTGATGCCGCTCGTCGCGGGGAACAGCTGCGCCTCGATGTTCTGGATCAGGATCGTCGCGAGCTGCGTGACCGCCTTCGCGGCCCAGTAGTAGCGACGCATCAGCTGCTCGCTCGCGCGCTTGGCCTGCGTCGGCCGGTAGCCGAAGCTCTCGGCGGCCTGCGTCTGCAGGTCGAACACGAGCATGTCCTGGCGGCGGCCGGCGATCACGTGCAGCCGCGCGCGCAGTGTCTTCAGGAATCCTTCGTTGCGGCGCAGCTCGCGCGCCTCGCGCTCGGTGATGAGCCCGCGCGTGTCGAGCTCGCGCCAGCTGCTGCCGAAGCCGGCCGCGCGCGCGATCCACAGGATCGTCTGCAGGTCGCGCAGCCCGCCGGGGCTTTCCTTCACGTTCGGCTCGAGGCTGTACGGCGTGTCCTGGAACTTCGCGTGGCGCTGGCGCATCTCGAGCACCTTCGCGGTGAAGAACGCGCGGGCGTCGAGCGCCTCGTGATACCGCACGGTGAAACGCTCGAACAGCGCGGTGCTGCCGACGATGCGGCGCGCCTCGAGCAGCGAGGTCTGCACGGTGACGTCCTGCGACGCTTCCTCGATGCATTGCGCGACCGTGCGCACGCTGCTGCCGATCTCGAGGCCGAGATCCCACGCCATCCCGATGAAGCGCTCGATGCGCGCGTCGAGCGCCGGGTCGTGCGCGTCGGGCAGCAGCACGAGGATGTCGACGTCGGAGTAGGGCGCGAGCTCGCCGCGTCCGTAGCCGCCCACGGCGATGAGCGCGAGCGTCGCAGGCAATCCGCAGTCGTCCCACACGCGCTTGAGCGCATCGTCGGTGAGTTTCGACAGCGCGTGCATCAGCGACGCGACGTTCGCCGCGCTGCGAAAGCGCTCGAGCATGTCGGTCTTGGCGGCCTTGAATTCGGCGCGCCGCGACAGCGCTTCGGACGAGGGGGCGGCGTGAGCGCTCATGGGTGGCCGTTCAGGTCGGGGGCGGGCAAGGCGGGCAGGCGGGCGCGACGGCGCTCAGACCGCGGCGGCCGGTTGCGCGAACACCGGGCGTGCCGGCGTGCCGGCCGACACGGTCAGCACCTCATAGCCCGTCTCGGTGACGAGCACGGTGTGCTCCCATTGGGCGGACAGGCTGCGGTCGCGCGTCTTGACCGTCCACTGGTCGGGCATCGTGCGGATGTCGCGCTTGCCGGCGTTGATCATCGGCTCGATCGTGAAGATCATCCCGGCCTTCAGCTCGATGCCGGTACCCGGACGGCCGTAGTGGACGACCTGCGGATCTTCGTGGAACACCGTGCCGATGCCGTGGCCGCAGTATTCGCGCACGACGCTGTAGCCCTGCGCTTCCGCGTGCTTCTGGATCGCGTAGCCGATGTCGCCGAGGTGCGCGCCGGGCTTGACCTGGTCGATGCCGAGCCACATGCACTCGTAGGTGGTCTGCACGAGGCGCTTCGCGAGGATCGAGCCCTCGCCGACGATGAACATCCGGCTGGTGTCGCCGAAGTAGCCGTTCTTGATCACGGTGACGTCGATGTTCAGCGCGTCGCCGTTCTTGATCACCTTCTCGCCCGGAATGCCGTGGCAGATCACGTCGTTGACCGAGATGCAGGTGGCCTTCGGGTAGGGCGGATAGCCGGGCGGCTGATAATTCAGCGGCGCGGGGATCGTGCCCTGCTCGTTGAGCATGAATTCGTGACAGAGCCGGTCGAGTTCGCCGGTCGTGACGCCCGCGACGACGTGCGGCGTGATGAAGTCGAGCACTTCGCTCGCGAGACGGCAGGCGACGCGCATCTCGGCGATGTCGTGTTCGTTTTTGAGCGTAATAGCCATCGAGGTATGCCTGGAATGCGGTGAATTGACGGATTATCGCACCTTATGGCTGGCCTCGCAGCCCCTGCCGGCGGTGCCGATGCGGGTTTTCGGGGATTGTCCGGCCCGCTGCCGCGCGGCAAGCGAAAGTGGCGGGCGACTTGAGAGCCGACAAATCGGCGTGCTATACTCTTTGGCTAAGTCGACATCCAAATGCCGAACCTGCCTCGTTTTGGGGCGGCATGGCGATGAAAGGCTTGTGGCACGCGCATTTTCGCACGTGCCGAATCGCAAGCCGGCGCAACCAAGGGTGCCGGCCGCGCGGAACGAAGGTCCTTCGGGGTGCGTTCCCGCGGCGGTACGGCGGCCGGCTTAAGACCCAACCCTCGTGGAGAATTTACATGGCAGTTACGATGCGCCAAATGCTGGAAGCGGGTGTCCACTTCGGTCACCAGACGCGCTTCTGGAACCCGAAGATGGCTCCGTTCATTTTCGGTCACCGCAACAAGATTCACATCATCAACCTCGAAAAGACGCTGCCGATGTTCACGGACGCACAGAAGTACGTGCGCCAGCTGGCAGCAAACCGCGGCACGATCCTGTTTGTCGGCACGAAGCGCCAGTCGCGTGACACGATCGCCCAGGAAGCGCAGCGCGCGGGCATGCCGTTCGTCAACGCACGCTGGCTCGGCGGCATGATGACCAACTTCAAGACGCTGAAGGTATCGATCAAGCGCCTGAAGGACATGGAAGCGGCAGTCGAGGCAGGTGAGCTCGAGAAGATGAGCAAGAAGGAAGCGCTGCTGTTCGAACGCGAAATCGCCAAGCTGCAGAAGTCGATCGGCGGCGTGAAGGACATGGGCGGCATTCCGGACGCAATCTTCGTCGTCGACGTCGGCTATCACAAGATTGCCGTCACGGAAGCGAACAAGCTGGGCGTGCCGGTCATCGCCGTGGTCGACACGAACCACTCGCCGGAAGGTGTGGATTACGTGATCCCGGGTAACGACGACTCGAGCAAGGCAGTCGCGCTGTACGCTGAAGGCGTGGCCGACGCGATCCTCGAAGGCCGTGCGAACGCGGTCAACGAAGTGGTCCAGGCAGCGCGCGGCGACGACGAGTACGTCGAGGAAAACGCGTAACTGGCCCCGAGCCGGCGCAAAAAGGGGGCTCTCAACAGGCCCCCTTTTTTTAAGCTTGTGCGCCGGACCTGATCGCGCTGAATCGGCGCGGGTCCGGAAACGATTTTCGGCCGTTCGCGTCCAAGCGGGCGGCGTGGTGAATACAGACTCAAGGAGCGAATGATGGCGGCAATTACCGCAAGCATGGTGGCAGAACTGCGCGCAAAGACCGACGCACCGATGATGGAGTGCAAGAAGGCGCTGACGGAAGCCGACGGCGACCTGGCCAAGGCTGAAGAGCTGCTGCGCGTCAAGCTCGGCAACAAGGCGAGCAAGGCGGCATCGCGCGTGACGGCCGAAGGCGTCGTCGCATCGTTCGTCGGCGGCAATGCAGGCGCGCTGGTCGAACTGAACTGCGAAACCGACTTCGTCGCGAAGAACGACGACTTCCTCGCATTCTCGAAGACGGTTGCAGAACTCGTCGCGACGCAGAACCCGGCCGACGTGGCTGCGCTGTCGGCGCTGCCGCTCGAAGGCTCGACGGTCGACGCAGTGCGCCTCGCACTGATCGGCAAGATCGGCGAGAACGTCTCGATCCGCCGTTTCGTGCGCTTCGAAACCGCGAACAAGATCGCGACGTACCTGCACGGCGCGCGCATCGGCGTGATCGTCGAGTACACGGGTGCGGACGAGCAGGTCGGCAAGGACGTCGCGATGCACATCGCCGCGATGAAGCCGGTCGCGCTGTCGTCGGCCGACGTGCCGGCAGAGCTGATCGACACGGAACGCCGCGTGGCCGAGCAGAAGGCTGCTGAATCGGGCAAGCCGGCTGAAATCGTCGCGAAGATGGTCGACGGCAGCGTCCAGAAGTACCTGAAGGAAGTGTCGCTGCTCAACCAGACGTTCGTGAAGAACGACAAGCAGACGATCGAGCAGATGCTGAAGGCGGCGAATTCCACGGTGCAGAAGTTCGCGCTGTTCGTCGTCGGCGAAGGCATCGAGAAGCGCCAGGACGACTTCGCCGCCGAAGTGGCCGCGCAAGTCGCAGCAGCAAAGCAGCAGTAAGCAGTCAGGCAGTATCCGCGGCGGGCGTCCGCTCCGCCGCGGCCGGCGGCGCCGCCGGCCGGCCGGGAACCCCGGTCCGACCGTCGGCGCTTGCCCGAATCAGTATTTCGCCCCTACAGTTCGTGGTTGTCATCCTCTCGTCGCTCGGAAGCCCCTATGTCCAATGCCTATAAACGCGTCCTCCTCAAACTCTCCGGCGAAGCGCTGATGGGCGACGATGCCTTCGGCATCAATCGCGCGACGATCGAACGGATGGTGGCGGACATTGCCGAAGTCGTGGGTCTCGGTACGCAGCTTGCGGTCGTGATCGGCGGCGGTAACATTTTCCGCGGTGTCGCGGGCGGTGCGGCCGGCATGGACCGCGCGACGGCCGACTACATGGGGATGCTGGCGACGATGATGAACGCGCTGGCGCTGCAGGACGCGATGCGCCACGCCGGCATCGTCGCGCGCGTGCAGTCCGCGCTGCGCATGGATCAGGTCGTCGAGCCGTACATCCGGCCCCGCGCGATCCGCCAGCTCGAGGAAGGCAAGGTCGTGATCTTCGCGGCCGGCACGGGCAACCCGTTCTTCACGACGGACACGGCCGCCGCGCTGCGCGGCTCGGAAGTGGGCGCCGAGGTCGTGCTGAAGGCGACCAAGGTCGATGGCGTATATTCTGCCGATCCGAAGAAGGATCCGTCGGCCACGCGCTACGCGACGATCAGCTTCGACGAGGCGATCAGCCGGAATCTGCAGGTGATGGACGCGACGGCCTTCGCGCTGTGCCGCGACCAGAAGCTGCCGATTCGCGTGTTTTCGATCAACAAGCCGGGCGCGCTCAAGCGTATCGTGCTGGGCGAGGACGAAGGTACGCTCGTCCACGTGTAAACTCCCGCGGATGCGGGCAAGCGGCGTGGGTCGCCGGCCGTGGTGCGTCGCGCGCCGGGCGGGGCCCGCGTTCTTTGAAGGTTGAAGGTTTGGAGGTTGAAATGAGTGTCGCTGATGTCAAGAAGGGCGTAGAGCAGAAGATGCAGCGCTCGATCGAAGCGTTCAAGAACGATCTGGCGAAGATCCGTACGGGCCGTGCGCATACCGGTCTCCTCGATCACGTGCAGGTCGACTACTACGGTTCGATGGTGCCGATCTCGCAGGTCGCGAACCTGACGCTCGTCGACGCACGCACGATCGGCGTGCAGCCGTGGGAAAAGAACATGGTCGCGAAGGTCGAGAAGGCCATCCGCGAAGCCGATCTCGGCCTGAACCCGGCGACGGCCGGCGACCTGATCCGCGTGCCGATGCCGGCGCTGACGGAAGAGCGCCGCCGCGAGCTGACCAAGGTGGTCAAGAGCGAAGGCGAAACGGCGAAGGTCGCGATCCGCAACCTGCGCCGCGACGCGAACGAAGCGCTCAAGAAGCTCGTGAAGGACAAGGAAATCTCGGAAGACGACGAGCGCCGTGCGAGCGACGACGTGCAGAAGCTGACGGACAAGCACGTTGCCGAAGTCGACAAGCTCGTGCAGAGCAAGGAAGCCGAGATCATGACGGTCTGACGACCGTCCTCGCGCGCCGCCTTCTTTCCGCATTACTGTCTCAACGGCCATGACCTATACAAGCTCTACTGTTCGCGTGCCTGACGTCGGCGCCGTGCCGCGTCATATCGCGATCATCATGGACGGCAACGGCCGTTGGGCGACCGAACGCCGCCTGCCGCGCGTCGCGGGGCACACCCGCGGCGTGGATGCCGTGCGGGCGGTGGTCGAAGGCTGCGCGCGCGCCGGCGTCGAATACCTGACGCTGTTCGCGTTCAGTTCGGAAAACTGGCGCCGGCCGAACGACGAAGTGTCGTTCCTGATGCGGCTGTTCATCACCGCGCTCGAGCGCGAGATCGGCAAGCTGCATGCGAACGGGATCCGCCTGCGGGTGGTCGGCGATCTCGAGCGCTTCGAGCCGCGCATCCGCGAACTGATCCGCCGCGCCGAGACCAAGACGGCGCGCAACACCCGCCTGACCCTGACGATCGCCGCGAACTACGGCGGCCGCTGGGACATCCTGCAAGCGACGAAGAAGCTCGTCGAGCAGGCCGTGCGCGAGGGCCGCGAGGTCGACGTGACCGAAGACGCGTTCGCGCCGCACCTGGCGATGGCCTATGCGCCGGAGCCCGATCTCTTCATCCGCACCGGCGGCGAGCAGCGCGTCAGCAATTTCCTGCTGTGGCAGCTCGCGTACGCGGAATTCTATTTCACCGACAAATACTGGCCGGACTTCGACGGCGCGGCGCTCGCCGACGCGATCGCGTCGTATACCGAGCGCGAGCGCCGTTTCGGGCGCACCAGCGCGCAGCTCGAACCGCAATCGCAGAACGCCGATTCCCTTTCATGCTGAAGACCCGTGTGATCACGGCGGTCGTGATGCTGGCAGTGTTGCTGCCGGTGACGCTGTTCGCGCCGCTCACCGCGTTCGGCGCGCTGATCGGCGTCGTGCTCGTGTTCGCCGCGTGGGAATGGGCGCGCCTGCTGAAGCTCGGTGCGACCGGCGCCATCGTCTATGCGATCGTCGCGGCGGCCGCGCTCGCGGCGACCGCGCCGCTCGGCGTCGGCGCGTCGTCGTCCCGTCCCCTTTTCATGGCAGCCGGCGTGTTCTGGCTGCTGGTCGGCCCGTTCTCGCTGCGGCGCAAGCCGGAACTCGCGGGCGGCGTGTGGCGGGCGTTCCTGCTCGCGGCCGGGCTCGTCGTGTTCGCGGCCTGCTGGCACGCGCTCGTCGCGGCGCGCGCCGAGGGCGTTCCGTTCGTGTTGTCGCTGCTTCTGGTCGTCTGGCTGGCCGATATCGGCGCATACTTCGCGGGCAAGGCCTTCGGAAAGCGTAAACTGGCCATCACGATCAGTCCCGGGAAGAGCTGGGAAGGTGCGATCGGCGGCTGGTTCGCCGTGATGGTCGTCGCGGGTGTCGCAATGGCGACGCACTGGTTCGAGCCGACCCTATTTTCCGCATTCGCCACCCGCTACGGGATGCCCGGCGCGTGGGCCGCGTTGACGCTGCTGGTTGCCTACAGCGTGATCGGCGACCTGTTCGAGTCGCTGCTCAAGCGTCAGGCGGGCGTGAAGGATTCCAGCGGCCTGCTGCCCGGGCACGGCGGCGTGCTCGACCGTGTCGACGCACTGCTGCCCGTGCTGCCGCTCGCAATGCTGCTGCTTGGTTAAACCACTATTTCTGTTATGCAAAAACGTCTGACACTGCTCGGTTCCACGGGCTCGATCGGAGACAGCACGCTCGACGTGGTCGCCCGCCATCCCGAGCGTTTCTCGGTCTATGCGTTGACCGCGCACCGCAACGGCGACAAGCTCGTCGAGCAGTGCCTGCGCTTCGCGCCCGAAGTCGCGGTGGTTGGCGATGCGAACACGGCGGCGCACGTCGAGGCAAAGCTGCGCGCGGCGGGCAGCAAGACCATCGTGCTGCACGGGCCGCAGGCGCTCGTCGACGTGTCGAAGAGCGACGGCTGCGACACCGTCGTCGCGGCGATCGTCGGCGCGGCCGGCCTGGCGCCGAGCCTCGCGGCCGCGCGCGCCGGCAAGCGCATCCTGCTGGCGAACAAGGAATCGCTCGTGATGTCGGGCGCGATCTTCATGGACGCCGTGCGCGACCATGGCGCGATCCTGCTGCCGGTCGACAGCGAACACAACGCGATCTTCCAGTGCATGCCGCGCGACGAGAACGAGCACGGCGGGATCTCGAAGATCATCCTGACCGCGTCGGGCGGTCCGTTCCGCACGCGCGAGCCGGCCACGCTCGTCGACGTGACGCCGGACGAAGCCTGCAAGCACCCGAACTGGGTGATGGGCCGCAAGATCTCGGTCGATTCCGCGACGATGATGAACAAGGGCCTCGAGGTGATCGAGGCGCACTGGATCTTCGGTTTGGCCGGTGACCGGATCGACGTGCTGATCCACCCGCAGAGCGTGATCCATTCGCTCGTGTCGTACCGCGACGGCTCGGTGCTCGCCCAGCTCGGCAACCCCGACATGCGCACGCCGATCGCGCACGCGCTGGCCTTCCCGGAGCGCGTCGACGCGGGCGTCGACCAGCTCGACCTCGCGCAGATCGCACAGTTGTCGTTCGAGAAACCCGATTACACGCGCTTCCCGTGCCTCGCGCTCGCGCTGAAGGCGCTTGAAGAGGGCGGTATCGCGAGCGCCGCGTTGAACGCGGCGAACGAAATCGCGGTCGAAGCGTTTCTCGAGCGCCGGATCGGCTTCATGGCGATCGCGGCCACCGTCGACGCGGTGCTCAACGCGCTGCCGAACCGCAGCCCGAACGGGCTCGACGACGTCCTTGCGGCGGATGCCGAGGCACGCCGCCTCGCCGCCGAGATCATTGCGAAAGCGCCTGCGCCCCGCGTGGAGCGTACTGTCTGAATGAGGTGCTCATGAACGTGCTGGTCGAACTGATCGCGTTTGCGGTGGCGATCGGGGTGCTGGTCGTCGTGCATGAGTACGGACATTATCGTGTCGCGCGCTGGTGCGGCGTGAAGGTGCTGCGTTTCTCGATCGGTTTCGGCCAGCCCGTCGCGCGCTGGGTCAGCCGCAGGACGGGCACCGAATGGACGCTCTCCGCATTGCCGCTCGGCGGTTACGTGAAGATGCTCGACGAGCGCGAGCCTGGGGCGGACATCAAGCCCGAGGAGCTCGACCAGGCGTTCAACCGGCAATCGGTGTTCAAGCGCATCGCGATCGTCGCCGCCGGCCCGATCGCGAACTTCCTGTTGGCAATCGTCCTGTTTTCCGTCGTATTCGCCACCGGCGTGACCGAGCCGGCCGCGGTGCTCGCGCCGCCGGCCGCCGGCACGGTGGCGGCCCGCGCGGGCTTCGACGGCAACGAGACGATCGTATCGATCCGTGACGTGCACGCAGGCGACGCGCAGGGCGGCGAGGGCGTGCCGGTGCGTTCGTGGTCGGATCTGCGCTGGAAGCTGCTGGCCGCCGCGTTCGATCATCGCGAGGTCGTGCTCGGCGCGCGCGACGGCGGCGCGTCGACGTTCGACTTCCGCGTCGACCTGCGCAACGTTCCCGAAAGCGC
This sequence comes from Burkholderia sp. SIMBA_051, assembly GCF_046534915.1. Taxonomy (NCBI): domain Bacteria; kingdom Pseudomonadati; phylum Pseudomonadota; class Betaproteobacteria; order Burkholderiales; family Burkholderiaceae; genus Burkholderia; species Burkholderia sp. SIMBA_051. The sequence continues at coordinate 280,366 of NZ_JAWRXS010000003.1, forward strand.
GCTCGACGACGATTTCATGACGCACCTGGGCTTCGAGACCGGCGGCGGCACGTTATCGGTGGCGTCGGTGCAGCCCGGCAGCGCGGCCCAGCGCGCGGGCCTGAAGGCAGGCGACAAGCTGCTCGCGCTCGACGGCAAGCCCATCGGCGGCGCCTCGCGCTTCATCGACGCGGTGAAGCACCACGCGGGGCAGCCGGTCGACTTGCGCGTGGAGCGCGGCGGTGCCACGCAGACGGTGTCGATCGTGCCGCAGGCGCAGCGCGACGACGAGACGGGCCAGCAGGTCGGCCGCATCGGCGCGGCGCTGTCGATGCACACGCCGTCGGTCGACGTGCGCTACGGGCCGATCGAGAGCCTGCGGCTCGGCGCGCACCGCACGTGGGACATCGCCGTCTATTCGCTGAAGATGTTCGGACGCATGATCACGGGCAACGCGTCGCTGAAGAACCTGTCCGGTCCGGTGACGATTGCGGACTACGCGGGCAAGAGCGCACGGCTCGGTCCGTCGGCCTTCCTGTCGTTCCTCGCCCTTGTCAGCATTAGCCTCGGGGTGTTGAACTTGCTGCCGATTCCCGTTTTGGACGGGGGGCATCTGTTATATTATCTGGTTGAAGCCGCGACCGGGAAAGCCGTTTCGGAGCGCTGGCAGCTGATTCTGCAAAGAGCCGGGTTGATCTGCATCGTCGCATTGTCGGCGATCGCGCTGTTCAACGACCTGGCTCGGTTAATCCATTTCTGAAGCGTCAGGCGGCGGCCAGTCGGCCGCCGCCTGATTTGATGCAGCTAAATATTGGGGATGCACGTTGTTCAAACCTCATCGCTTTGTACCTAAGACAGTTGCAGCGGCCGCGCTCGCCGCGCACGGCCTCGCGGCGCATGCAGCGGCACCGTTCGTGGTGCAAGACATCAAGATCGAGGGGTTGCAGCGCGTCGAAGCGGGTTCGGTGTTTGCCTACCTGCCGATCAAGCAGGGCGATACCTTCACCGACGACAAGGCATCCGAAGCAATTCGCGCGCTGTACGCGACGGGCTTCTTCAACGACGTGCGCATTGCCACCCAGGGCAACGTCGTGATCGTGCAGGTGCAGGAGCGTCCGGCCATCGCATCGATCGACTTCACCGGCACGAAGGAATTCGACAAGGACAACCTGACGAAGGCGCTGCGCGCCGTGGGTCTGGCCGACGGCCGCTACTACGACAAGGCGCTCGTCGACAAGGCGGAGCAGGAGCTCAAGCGTCAGTACCTGACGCGCGGCTTCTACGCGGCAGAGGTGAAGACGACGATCACGCCGGTCGACGCGAACCGCGTGTCGATCCTGTTCGCGGTCGCCGAAGGCCCGAGCGCGAAGATCCGCCAGATCAACTTCATCGGCAACAAGGCGTTCAGTACCAGCAAGCTGCGCGACGAAATGCAGTTGTCCACGCCGAACTGGTTCTCCTGGTACACGAAGAACGACCTGTACTCGAAGGAAAAGCTCACGGGCGACCTCGAGGCCGTGCGCTCGTACTACCTGAACCGCGGCTACCTCGAGTTCAACATTGAGTCGACCCAGGTGTCGATCTCGCCCGACAAGAAGGACATGTACCTGACGGTCACGCTGCACGAAGGCGAGCCGTACACGGTGTCGGGCATCAAGCTGTCGGGCAACCTGCTCGATCGCGAAGCCGAACTGACCAAGCTGATCAAGATCAAGCCGGGCGATCGCTTCTCGGCCGAAAAGCTGCAGCAAACGACGAAGTCGATCGTCGACAAGCTCGGCGAATACGGCTACGCATTCGCGACCGTCAACGCGCAGCCGGACATCGACCAGGCGAACCACAAGGTGAACCTGAACCTCGTCGTCGATCCGAGCCGTCGCGTGTACGTGCGCCGCATCAACGTGGTCGGCAACACGCGTACGCGCGACGAAGTCGTGCGCCGCGAAATGCGCCAGCTCGAAAGCTCGTGGTTCGATTCGAACCGCCTCGCGCTGTCGAAGGATCGCGTGAACCGTCTCGGCTACTTCACCAACGTCGACGTGACGACGGTGCCGGTCGAAGGCACGAACGACCAGGTCGACGTGACCGTGAAGGTCGATGAAAAGCCGACCGGCGCGATCACGCTGGGCGCGGGCTTCTCGTCGACGGACAAGGTGGTGCTGTCGGCGGGCGTGTCGCAGGACAACGTGTTCGGCTCGGGCACGAGCCTGTCGGTGAACGTCAACACCGCGAAGAGCTACCGCACGCTGACCGTCACGCAGGTCGACCCGTACTTCACGGTCGACGGCATCAAGCGGATCACGGACGTCTACTACCGCACGTACCAGCCGCTCTACTATTCGACGAGCTCGAGCTTCCGCATCATCAGCGCGGGCGGCAACCTGAAGTTCGGCATTCCGTTCTCGGAAGTCGACACCGTCTACTTCGGCGCGGGCTTCGAGCAGAACCGTCTCGATGTCGACTCGAACACGCCGCAGAGCTACCAGGATTACGTGAACCAGTTCGGCCGCGTGTCGAACACGGTGCCGCTGACCGTCGCGTGGTCGCGCGACGCGCGTGACAGCGCGCTGATCCCGAGCCGCGGCTACTTCACGCAGGCGAACGTCGAGTACGGCGTGCCGGTCGGCAAGATCCAGTACTACAAGGCCGACCTGCAGGCGCAGTACTACTATTCGTTCTCGCGCGGCTTCATCCTGGGCATGAACCTGCAAGGCGGCTACGGTAACGGTATCGGCAACCCGTACCCGATCTTCAAGAACTACTACGCGGGCGGTATCGGCTCGGTGCGTGGCTACGAGCCGAGCTCGCTGGGCCCGCGCGACACGAAGACGAACGACCCGATCGGCGGTTCGAAGATGCTGGTCGGCAACATCGAGCTGACGTTCCCGCTGCCGGGTACCGGCTACGACCGCACGCTGCGCGTGTTCACGTTCCTCGACGGCGGTAACGTGTGGGGCAACGCGCCGGGCGGTACGAGTACCGGCGCGAACGGCCTGCGTTACGGCTACGGCGTGGGTCTCGCGTGGATCTCGCCGATCGGCCCGCTGAAGCTGAGCCTCGGCTTCCCGCTGCAGAAGCATGAAGGCGACCAGTACCAGAAATTCCAGTTCCAGATCGGGACGGCGTTCTGATCGAACGCATACAACAGCAACGAGAGGGTAATTTTGCTAACCGGGAAGTTTTCGAAACGAGTGATGTGTGCGCTGACCGTTGCGCTGGCCTTGGGCGCGGCGACGGCGCATGCTCAGGACGTCGCCCGCATCGCGGCGGTCAATTCGGATCGGATCCTGCGCGAGTCGGCGCCCGCCAAGGTGGCGCAGACGAAGCTCGAAGCCGAGTTCGCGAAGCGCGACAAGGAACTGCAGGACCTCGCGGCGCGCCTGAAGTCGATGTCCGACTCGCTGGACAAGAACGGCGCGTCGCTGTCGGCGGCCGATCGTGCGCAGAAGCAGCGCGATCTCGCGCAGCTCGACACCGATTTCCAGCGCAAGCAGCGCGAGTTTCGCGAGGACCTGAACCAGCGCCGCAACGAAGAACTCGCGGCGGTGCTGGAGCGCGCGAACAAGGTCATCAAGCAGATCGCCGAGCAGCAGAATTACGACCTGATCGTGCAGGAAGCCGTATACGTCAGTCCGCGCATCGACATCACCGACAAGGTGCTCAAGGCGCTCGCGTCCGGCTCGACGAACTGAACGGAGCAGACGACGAATGGCATTGACGCTCGAGGAACTCGTAAAGCGGTTCGGCGGCGAGATCGCCGGCGACGCCCAGTGCAAGGTGAGCGGCCTCGCGCCGCTCGACCAGGCAGGCCCTCAGCAACTCGCGTTTCTCGCGAATCCGAAGTACCTGTCGCAGGTCGAGACGACCCGCGCCGGCGCGGTGCTGATCGCGCCGAAGGATCTCGAAAAGCTGCGCGCGGCTACTGGCGGCCAGCCGGCCGGCCCCCGGATGGCCGGCCCCCATAATTTCATCGTGACGCCGAATCCGTACGCGTACTTCGCGCGCGTCGCGCAGATGTTCATCGATCTCGCCACGCCGCCGCGCGCGGCCGGCGTGCATCCGAGCGCGACGATCGATCCGGCCGCACAGGTTGCCGCGAGCGCGGTGATCGGTCCGCACGTGACGGTCGAGGCCGGTGCGGTGATCGAGGACGGCGTGCAGCTCGACGCGAACGTGTTCATCGGCCGCGGCACGACGATCGGTGCGGGTTCGCACCTGTATCCGAACGCATCGGTCTACCACGGCTGCAAGATCGGCCCGCGCGCGATCATCCATGCGGGTGCCGTGATCGGTTCCGACGGGTTCGGCTTTGCGCCGGATTTCGTCGGCGACGGCGATGCGCGCACCGGCAGCTGGGTCAAGATCCCGCAGGTCGGCGGTGTGACCATCGGCCCGGATGTCGAGATCGGCGCGAACACGACGATCGATCGCGGCGCGATGGCGGACACCGTCATCGACGAATGCGTGAAGATCGACAATCAGGTCCAGATCGGCCACAACTGCCGGATCGGCGCCTATACGGTGATCGCGGGCAGCGCCGGCATCGCGGGCAGCACGACGATCGGCCGCCACTGCATGATCGGCGGCGCGGCGGGCATCGCCGGCCACGTGACGCTCGGCGACTATGTCATCATCACCGCGAAGTCGGGCGTGTCGAAGTCGCTGCCGAAGGCCGGCATCTACACGAGCGCATTCCCGGCCGTCGACCACGGCGAATGGAACCGGAGCGCCGCGCTCGTGCGCAACCTCGACAAGCTGCGCGAGCGCATCAAGGCGCTCGAAACCGCACTGGCCGCCCAGGGCGGCACGGACGCCTGACCGACGCCATGCGAGACCAGCAACCGGGCACGGCCAGCGCTACCGGCCCGGTTTGTCAGACTGGGCCGCGCGGCGGCCCGCTTCAGCCTTTGCATCACCACCGCGCAGCCTCTGCGTGAGACGAACCATCATGAGCACTGAAAAAATCAATCTCGACATCCACAAGATCCTCACGCTGCTGCCGCATCGCTACCCGATTCTGCTCGTCGACCGCGTGCTCGAACTCGAGCCGCACAAAGGGATCAAAGCGCTGAAGAACGTGTCGATCAACGAGCCGTTCTTCCAGGGACACTTCCCGAAGCGGCCGGTGATGCCGGGTGTGCTGATCCTCGAGGCGCTCGCGCAGGCAGCCGCGCTGCTGACGTTCGCGGAAGAGCAGCCGAAGGATCCGGAAAACACGCTGTACTACTTCGTCGGCATCGACGGCGCGCGCTTCAAGCGCGTGGTCGAACCGGGCGACCAGCTGATTCTGAACGTGACGTTCGTGCGTTACATCCGCGGCATCTGGAAGTTCAAGGCGGTGGCGGAAGTGGACGGCAAGGTGGCGGCGGAGGCCGAACTGATGTGCACGGTCAAGACGGCCGACGCGGCGCCCTGAGCGACGCGGCACGCATGGATATCGTAACGCGAGCAACGCGACACATCATATCGAGAGGCAACGGCGCATGACCAGGATTCATCCCACCGCGATTGTCGAACCGGGCGCGCAGATCGACGAGTCCGTCGAGATCGGGCCGTATGCGATCGTCGGGCCGCACGTCACGATCGGCGCGCGTACGACGATCGGCTCGCACAGCGTCATCGAAGGTCACACGACGCTCGGCGAGGACAACCGCATCGGCCATTACGCGTCGGTCGGCGGCCGTCCGCAGGACATGAAGTACAAGGACGAGCCGACGAAGCTCGTGATCGGCAACCGCAACACGATCCGCGAATTCACGACGATCCACACCGGCACCGTGCAGGATGTCGGCGTGACGACGCTCGGCGACGACAACTGGATCATGGCCTATGTGCACATCGGTCACGACTGCCGCGTCGGCAACAACGTGATCCTGTCGAGCAACGCGCAGATGGCCGGTCACGTCGAGATCGGCGACTACGCGATCATCGGCGGGATGTCGGGCGTGCACCAGTTCGTGCGCATCGGCGCGCATTCGATGCTGGGCGGCGCGTCGGCGCTCGTGCAGGACGTGCCGCCGTTCGTGATCGCGGCCGGCAACAAGGCCGAGCCGCACGGCATCAACGTCGAAGGCCTGCGCCGGCGCGGGTTCTCTCCCGACGCGATCTCGGCGCTGCGCAGCGCGTACCGCCTGCTGTACAAGAACGGCCTGTCGCTCGAGGAAGCGAAGGTGCAGTTGCGCGAGCTGGCGGTCGCGGGCGGCGAAGGCGATGCAGCGGTCACCGCGTTCGTCGAGTTCATCGACGCGTCCCAACGCGGCATCATCCGCTAAGCGATGTCGCTCCCGACCAATCAGCTCCGGCTCGCAATGGTGGCCGGCGAGCCGTCGGGCGATCTGCTCGCGGCGTCGCTGCTCGGCGGGCTTCAAGAGCGGCTGCCCGCGTCGACCCGCTACTACGGAATCGGCGGGCAGCGGATGCTCGCGCATGGCTTCGACTCGCACTGGCAGATGGACAAGCTCACGGTGCGCGGCTACGTCGAGGCGCTGGGCCAGATTCCCGAGATCCTGCGGATTCGCGGCGAGTTGAAGCGCCAGTTGCTCGCGGAGCGGCCCGACGCGTTCATCGGCGTCGACGCGCCCGACTTCAATTTCAGCGTCGAGCAGGCCGCGCGCGATGCGGGCATCCCGTCGATCCACTTCGTGTGCCCGTCGATCTGGGCGTGGCGCGGCGGGCGGATCAAGAAGATCGCGAAGTCCGTCGACCACATGCTGTGCCTGTTCCCGTTCGAACCGGCGATCCTCGACAAGGCGGGCGTCGCATCGACGTATGTCGGTCATCCGCTCGCCGACGAGATTCCGCTCGAGCCCGACACGCACGGCGCGCGCATCGCGCTCGGCCTGCCGGCAGACGGCCCGGTGATCGCGGTGCTGCCGGGCAGCCGGCGCTCGGAAATCGGGCTGATCGGCCCGACGTTCTTCGCGGCGATGGCGCTGATGCAGCAGCGTGAGCCCGGCGTGCGGTTCGTGATGCCGGCGGCGACGCCTGCGCTGCGCGAGCTGCTGCAGCCGCTCGTCGACGCCCATCCGCAACTCGCGCTGACGATCACCGACGGCCGCTCGCAGGTCGCGATGACGGCCGCCGACGCGATCCTCGTGAAGAGCGGCACCGTCACGCTGGAAGCCGCGCTGCTGAAGAAGCCGATGGTGATCTCGTACAAGGTGCCCTGGCTGACCGGGCAGATCATGCGCCGGCAGGGTTACCTGCCGTACGTCGGCTTGCCGAACATCCTGGCGGGACGCTTCGTCGTGCCCGAGTTGCTGCAGCATTTCGCGACGCCCGAGGCGCTCGCCGATGCGACGCTCACGCAGCTGCGCGACGACGCGAACCGCCGCACGCTGACCGAAGTCTTTACCGAAATGCATCTTTCGCTGCGTCAGAACACGGCCGCGAAGGCCGCCGAAGCGGTTGTGCGCGTGCTCGAGCAACGCAGGGGGCGCGCATGACGGCCATCCGTGTGCCACGCCGCGGCGCGTCGGCCGATCTGCAGGGCGGTTTCGACTTCAGTCGGCCCGACGAGATCGTCTGCGGCGTCGACGAAGCGGGCCGCGGCCCGCTCGCGGGGCCGGTCGTGGCCGCCGCGGTGATCCTCGATCCCGCGCGGCCGATCGACGGGCTCGACGATTCGAAGGCGCTGTCCGCGAAGAAGCGCGACGCGCTGTACGACCTGATCGTCGCGCGCGCGAGCGCGTTTTGCGTCGCGTCGGCCAGCGTCGACGAAATCGACACGCTGAACATCCTGCACGCGACGATGCTGGCGATGAAGCGGGCCGTCGAGGGCCTGTCGGTGCTGCCGACGCTTGCCCAGATCGACGGTAACCGCTGTCCGACGCTGACGGTGCGTGCCGAGGCGATCGTCAGCGGCGACGCGCTCGTGCCGAGCATCTCGGCCGCGTCGATTCTCGCGAAGGTCACGCGCGACCGCATGCTCGTCGATCTGCATGAACGCTTCCCGGTGTACGGCTTCAACGTGCACGTGGGTTACAGCACCCCGAAACACCTTGCCGCGCTGCGCGAGCACGGCCCGTGCGAAGTGCATCGGCGCTCGTTCGCGCCCGTGCGCGAGGCGCTCGACCTGATGACCGGTTCCCGCTGAGAACGGGCTTGCGCCGGTCGCCAGAAGGGTCGAGCGCGAGGGAAGGGGCACGGCGAATACCTCGCGTATTCGCCGCGAGCATGACGCCACGATCGGCCTTTCCCGCGGCCCCGCCGGAAAGGGTTTTTTAGTTTCGTGAACGTGCGTTGCCGGCCGCCTGGCGACGGCGCGCGTCGCGGGTTCGGCGCGGCCCAACGGCGCGCCGAGCTTGTTGCACGCGCCCGACGGCACGCCCTTTGGGACAGCCGGCAACGCACGTTCGCACGCCCGCGATGAGCGGGAACAGGCCCCTGATGAAGAGCATTACATCCCGCGACAACCCGCTGTACAAGCGCCTGAAGGCGCTCGCGGGCTCGACGTCTCACCAGCGGCGCGGCGGCCAGGCGCTGCTCGAAGGTTTCCATCTCGCCGGCGCGTATCTCGATACGGGCGCGACACCGGAGCTGTGCGTCGCGACCGAAGGCGCGCTCGCGCACGCCGAAGCGCAGGCGATCATCGCGCGCATCGACGCGCAGCGGGTCGTCACGCTGCCCGACGCGCTGTTCGGCCAGTTGTCGAACGTGGTCAGCGGCGTCGGTTTCCTGCTGCTCGTCGACCGGCCCACACAGCCGCTGCCCGAGCGCGTCACGCATACGTCGGTCGTGCTCGACGGCGTGCAGGATGCCGGCAACGTCGGCTCGATCCTGCGCAGCGCGGCGGCGGCCGGCGTGCGGCACGTGTTCTGCGCGCCGGGCACCGCCTATGCGTGGTCGTCGAAGGTGCTGCGTTCGGGGATGGGCGCGCACTTCCTGCTGTCGATCCACGAGGATGTCGAGCCGGATGCGCTCGCCGCGCGGCTCGACGTACCGGTCGCGCTGACGGATTCGCACGGCGCGCAAGCGGTCTTCGACTGCGATCTGGCCGGGCCCGTCGCCTGGGTGTTCGGCAACGAGGGCGCCGGCGTGTCGGCGTTCTGGCGCGACGCGGCCACGCATCGCGTGACGATTCCGCAGCCCGGTGGAATGGAGTCGCTGAATGTCGCGGCCGCGGCGGCGGTATGTCTGTTCGAGCAGGTGCGGCAGCAGCGGCGCGCATGACATGACGCCGTGACGCACGGCGTTGCCCGCGCGTATTCCGCATCACGAAAAAAAGGCCGCGTATGCGGCCTTTTTTGCTGTTGGCGGCGGCCTGACGGCGGCCGGCGCGCCAGTCGTCAGTACGACTGCCGGTCGAGACGGATTTCCTGCAGGATCGTCGTCGCGATTTCCTCGATCGACTTGTGCGTCGACGACAGCCACTTGATCCCTTCGCGGCGCATCATCGCCTCGGCCTCGTTGATCTCGTAGCGGCAGTTCTCCGGCGCCGCGTACTTGCTGCCGGGGCGGCGCTCGTTGCGGATCTCCGACAGGCGCTGCGGGTCGATCGACAGCCCGAACAGCTTGTCGCGATGCGGCGTCAGCGCCGACGGCAGCTTGCCGCGCTCGAAGTCTTCCGGAATCAGCGGATAGTTGGCCGCCTTCACGCCGTACTGCATCGCGAGATACAGGCTCGTCGGCGTCTTGCCGCTGCGCGACACGCCGACCAGGATCACGTCGGCTTCGGACAGGTTGCGGTTCGACTGGCCGTCGTCGTGCGCGAGCGAGAAGTTGATCGCCTCGATCCGCGTCTTGTATTCCTCGGTATCGGCGTTCTGGTGGCCGCGGCCCATCGCGTGGCTCGACTTCAGCTCCAGTTCCTGCTCGAGCGGCTCGACGAAGCGCTGGAACATGTCCAGCACGAGCGCGTTCGAGCGCTTGACGATGTCGTTCGACTCGCTGTCGACGAGCGTCGTGAAGACGATCGCGCGGCGGCCGTCGTGCACGGCGGCGTCGTTGATCTTCTCGACGGTCGCATAGGCTTTCTCGAGCGAGTCGACGAACGGCAGGCGCACGAGACGGAATTTCTGGTCGAACTGGGAGAGGATCGAATGCGCGAAGGTTTCGGCAGTGATCCCGGTGCCGTCGGAGACGATGAAAACGGTAGGCAGCATGAATCTGGGCGTCGAGCGTGAAGGGCGGTTGCGCGGGCGGCTGGAGGTTCGCCTCCAGACGCGGAGACAAGGTCGCGCCACATCCGGCAGCCGGCACGGTAGAATAGCGGCAACCTGTTGGATAAGCAATTGCAGGGGCAGGATACGAACGGCGCCCCAGGCTTGGCCGCTCGATTCGAAAACTCCCGGCAAGTTCGGCGATTCGTCTGAATATATCGCCCTTCTGCCGGGATTTTTGCAAATCGGGTCGGACGATTTTTCGCTGATCTTTCGCCCACGCGATTGTTTCTCCAACAGGTTGCGCAAGACGCGCCGCGCCTTTTTGCAGGCGCCCGCGTCCGAGCCCACTTGCGCAATCGAGCATTTTTTTCACACTTAGGGGCTTGTATGACTAACGCAGCAAACGTCGCAAAGGACCAGGCGTATGTAATCCCGTTCGAGCAGTTGCGGATGACCGATGTGGAGATCGTGGGCGGCAAGAATGCGTCGCTCGGCGAGATGATCAGCCAGCTTTCCGAAGCAGGCGTTCGCGTACCCACCGGTTTCGCCACGACCGCGCTCGCCTTCCGTGATTTCCTCAAGCACAACGATCTGACCGATCGCATCGCCAAGCGTCTCGAGTCGCTCGACATCGACGACGTGAAGGCGCTCGCCGAAGCCGGTGCCGAAATCCGTAAATGGATCGTCGATGCGCCGATGCAGGCACGTCTCGAAGAGGAAATTCGCGCCCAGTTCGAAATCCTGAAGAGCGGCTCGCCGGCCGAGCTGTCGTTCGCCGTGCGTTCGTCCGCGACCGCGGAAGACCTGCCCGACGCATCGTTCGCCGGTCAGCAGGAGTCGTATCTGAACGTCGTCGGCATCGACGACGTCCTCGATCGCATGAAGCACGTGTTCGCGTCGCTCTACAACGACCGCGCGATCTCGTATCGCGTGCACAAGGGCTTCACGCACGCCGAGGTCGCACTGTCGGCCGGCGTGCAGCGCATGGTCCGCTCGGACGTCGGCGCGGCCGGCGTGATGTTCACGATCGACACCGAATCGGGCTTCAAGGACGCCGTGTTCATCACGTCGAGCTACGGCCTGGGCGAAACCGTCGTGCAGGGCGCCGTGAACCCGGACGAGTTCTACGTGTTCAAGACGACGCTCGCGCAGGACAAGTACCCGATCATCCGCCGCTCGATCGGCTCGAAGCTGATCAAGATGGAATTCACGCAGCCGGGCGAGCCGGGCCGCGTGAAGACCGTCGACGTGCCGCACGAGCAGCGCAACCGCTACTCGATCACCGACGAAGACGTGATCGAGCTCGCGAAGTACGCGGTCATCATCGAGAAGCACTACCAGCGTCCGATGGACATCGAGTGGGGCAAGGACGGCCGCGACGGCAAGATCTTCATCCTGCAGGCACGTCCGGAAACGGTGAAGAGCCAGGCGAGCGGCAAGGCCGAGCAGCGCTTCAAGCTGAAGGGCCAGTCGCAGGTGCTGGCAACGGGCCGCGCGATCGGCCAGAAGATCGGCGCGGGCCCCGTGCGCGTGATCCAGGATCCGTCGGAAATGGAACGCGTGCAGCCGGGCGACGTGCTGGTGGCCGACATGACCGACCCGAACTGGGAGCCGGTGATGAAGCGTGCGGCGGCGATCGTCACGAACCGTGGCGGCCGCACCTGCCACGCGGCGATCATCGCGCGTGAGCTCGGCGTGCCGGCAGTGGTCGGCTGCGGCGACGCGACCGACGTGCTGAAGGACGGCGCGCTCGTCACCGTGTCGTGCGCGGAAGGCGACGAAGGCAAGATCTACGACGGGCTGCTCGAGACGGAAGTCACGGAAGTGCAGCGCGGCGAGCTGCCGGAAATCCCGGTCAAGATCATGATGAACGTCGGCAACCCGCAGCTCGCGTTCGACTTCTCGCAACTGCCGAACGCCGGTGTTGGCCTCGCGCGTCTCGAGTTCATCATCAACAACAACATCGGCGTGCACCCGAAGGCGATCCTCGAGTACCCGAACATCGACCAGGACCTGAAGAAGGCGGTCGAGAGCGTCGCGCGTGGTCACGCGTCGCCGCGCCAGTTCTACGTCGACAAGCTGACGGAAGGCGTCGCGACGATCGCCGCGGCGTTCTATCCGAAGCCCGTGATCGTGCGTCTGTCCGACTTCAAGTCGAACGAGTACAAGAAGCTGATCGGCGGTTCGCGCTACGAGCCGGACGAGGAAAACCCGATGCTGGGTTTCCGCGGCGCGTCGCGCTACATCGCGGAAGACTTCGCGCAGGCGTTCGAGATGGAGTGCCGTGCACTGAAGCGCGTGCGCGACGAGATGGGCCTGACCAACGTCGAGATCATGGTGCCGTTCGTGCGTACCGTGAAGCAGGCGGAGCGCGTCGTCGGCCTGCTCGAGAAGTTCGGCCTGAAGCGCGGCGAGAACGGCCTGCGCCTCGTGATGATGTGCGAAGTCCCGACCAACGCGATTCTTGCCGAAGAGTTCCTGCAACACTTCGACGGTTTCTCGATCGGTTCGAACGACCTCACGCAGCTCACGCTCGGCCTCGATCGCGACTCGGGCATGGAACTGCTGGCCGTCGACTTCGACGAACGCGACCCGGCCGTCAAGTTCCTGTTGAAGCGTGCAATCGATACCTGCCTGCGGATGGGCAAGTACGTCGGCATCTGCGGCCAGGGCCCGTCCGATCACCCGGACTTCGCGCAGTGGCTGACCGACGAAGGCATCGTGTCGATCTCGCTGAACCCGGACACGATCATCGATACGTGGCAGGCGCTTGCGAACCGGAAGTAACGGTTGGTCATGCAGCCTTGACGAAAGGGCGGCCCGCCGCTCTTTCGGTGAAGGCAAAATGCAAGGTTCATGCTATAAACACCCCGGTAGGCACCGGGGTGTTTTTGTTTGTACTCACCGAACCGCGAACATGGCGGGCGTGAGGGCGTTTTTCGGGAGACCACAATGATGTCGGGGCATCTGTTCTGGTGGGTCGGAGTCGGCGTGCTGGTCGTTGCCGAATTGCTGACCGGCACGTTCTATCTGCTGATGATCGCGCTCGGCTTTCTCGCGGGCGCGCTGCTGCAGCTCGCCGGTTTCGCGCTGCACGTGCAGGTCGCGGCGGCCGCCGCGGTCGCGATCATCGCGATGATCGTGCTGCGTCGCTCGGGGCTCGGGCGCAAGCAGAAACGCGACACGTCGGCGAATCCCGACGTCAATCTCGATATTGGCTCGACCGTGACGGTCGACGCGTGGCATGACGGCCGCGCGCGCGTGCAGTATCGCGGCGCCGACTGGGACGTCGAGCTCGCGACCGGCGAGCGTGACGATGCACACGAGTATCAGGTGAGCGCCGTGCGCGGCAACAGCCTCGTCGTCGTCGCGAAACCCGCGCGCTGATCATCCACGGATAAAACAAGGAGAGAACATTTCATGGATTCGCTGATCATTTGGGTCGTCTTGCTCGTCATCGCCATCGTGATCGTGTCGAAAACGGTGAAGATCGTGCCGCAGCAGCATGCGTGGGTGCTCGAACGATTCGGGCGCTATCACGCGACGCTGTCGCCCGGTCTCAATATCGTGCTGCCGTTCGTCGACCGGATCGCCTACCGGCACGTGCTGAAGGAAATTCCGCTCGACGTGCCGAGCCAGGTCTGCATCACGCGCGACAACACGCAGCTGCAGGTGGACGGCGTGCTGTACTTCCAGGTCACCGATCCGATGAAGGCTTCGTACGGGTCGAGCAACTTCGTGCTCGCGATCACGCAGCTCGCGCAGACGACGCTGCGCTCGGTGGTCGGCAAGCTCGAACTCGACAAGACCTTCGAGGAGCGCGACTTCATCAACCACAACATCGTGTCGGCGCTCGACCAGGCCGCCGCGAACTGGGGCGTGAAAGTGCTGCGCTACGAGATCAAGGACCTGACGCCGCCGAAGGAGATCCTGCACGCGATGCAGGCGCAGATCACCGCCGAGCGGGAAAAGCGCGCGCTGATCGCCGCATCCGAAGGCCGCAAGCAGGAGCAGATCAACCTCGCGTCGGGCGCGCGCGAGGCCGCGATCCAGAAGTCCGAAGGCGAGCGACAGGCCGCGATCAACCGGGCGCAGGGTGAGGCGTCCGCGATTCTCGCGGTGGCCGAGGCGAACGCGCAGGCAATCCAGAAGATCGCGGGCGCGATCCAGTCGCAGGGCGGGATGGATGCCGTGAACCTGAAGGTCGCCGAACAATATGTCGGCGCGTTCTCGAACCTCGCGAAACAGGGCAATACGCTGATCGTGCCGGCGAACCTGTCGGATCTCGGCACCGCGATCGCGTCGGCGCTGACGATCGTCAAGAACGCAGTGCCGGCCGAGGGCGGGAAGGGCTGAGCGTACGTGCGGTTCCCGGCGCCGGCGGGCGGGGCATGGCCCGCGCATGCGGCGAATCGTCGCACGGGGGAAGCGCGACCCCTTTTGCGTGGTGACGGCGGCGCAGCGCTTCATCCGGGGCGCTGATCGGCTGCTCGAGCGGCACCCGCATGAATCACGCGATACAAAGCAACACGGCCCGCTTCGAGCGGGCCGTGTCGTTTGCGATGCGGATCGGGTGCGTCAGGTACCGGCGCGCATGATGCGGGCCTTTTCGCGTTCCCAGTCGCGCTTCTTCTCGGTTTCGCGCTTGTCGTGCAGCTTCTTGCCCTTCGCGAGCGCGATGTCGCATTTCACGCGACCGCCCTTGTAGTGGAAGTTCAGCGGCACGAGCGTGTAGCCGCGCTGCTCGACCTTGCCGATCAGTTTCTTGATTTCCTCGCGGTGCAGCAGCAGCTTGCGCGTGCGGACCGGATCGGGGTGGATGTGCGTCGAGGCTTCGGGCAGCGGGCTGATATGGGTGCCGATCAGGAAGATCTCCGCGTTCTTGACGACGACGTAGCCTTCCTTGATCTGGCCGCGCCCGGCGCGCAGCGCCTTGACTTCCCAGCCCTCCAGCACGAGCCCCGCCTCGTAGCGTTCCTCGATGTGATAATCGAAGTGCGCTTTCCTGTTGTCGATGATGCTCATGAAAGGATTGGGCCAACTCGTTTAAAATCACGATTTTAGCAAAGCGGGGCGAGAATCGCCCGGCCTTGCGTTCTCACTTCGAGCGATGCCGCGCGATTTATGGCAGATGTCCAGAAAACAGTATTGATCCGTCATTCGGCGGAACAGATGTTCGACCTCGTCACCGACGTGGCCGATTACCCCAATTTCCTGCCCTGGTGCGGCGGCGTCGAGATTCGCCGTCAGGACGACCGCGGGATGGAAGCGCGCATCGACATCAACTTCAAGGGTATCAAGCAGCATTTCGCGACGCGCAACACGCAGCAGCGCCCGACGCGGATCGACATGGAGTTCGCGGACGGCCCGTTCAAGAAGTTCACGGGCTCGTGGCGCTTCATTCCGCTGCGCGCCGATGCGTGCAAGATCGAATTCGCGCTGCACTACGAGTTCTCGAGCATCCTGCTCGAGAAGATCATCGGGCCGGTGTTCAGCCATATCGCGAACACGTTCGTCGATTCGTTCGTGAAGCGCGCCGACCAGCGCTACGGGAAGGGGTGACGCGATGCTGTCGATCGAAGTCTGCTATGCGCTGCCGGATCGCCAGACGCTGATTCCGGTGTCGCTGCCCGAAGGCGCGACCGTGCGCGCGGCGATCGACGCGAGCGGGGTGCTCGCGCTGCACCCGGAGATCGATCTCGCCCACGCGAAAACCGGCGTGTTCGGCAAGCTCGCTCCCCTCGATGCGCCGCTCGCCGACCACGATCGCGTCGAGATCTACCGACCGTTGATCGTCGATCCGAAGCTCGCGCGCCAGCGGCGCGTCGACAAGACCCGCCGCGAGGGCTCCGTCGAGGGCCGCAAGTGGATGCACAAGGACGCGCGCTGACGCATTGCTGCAGCGTCGTTCCCGTACTTTCGTTCCGATTCGTCAGACCAGCCGCGGCCGCGCTCAGTGGGCCGTGACGTTCGCGCGGCCGGGCGTAGCGCCTCCCGCGTGCGTATCGCCGTGCTGGCGCACCGACGCGTAGACGCCCGCCAGCAGCAGCGCGAGCGCCGCGATTTCGAGCGTGCGCGGCATCCGGTGGTCGTAGATGAACGCGTAGAGCATCGCGAACACGGTTTCGAACACGATCAGCTGGCCCGACAGCGTGAGCGGCAGCCGCTTTGACGCCGCGTTCCACAGTCCGTTGCCGAGCCACGACGCGCCGATCGCCAGCGCGAGGTTCAGCAGCCAGAACAGCTGCCAGCGCGATGCCGGGACGGCCGCCTGCGCCATGCCGGCCGGCAGCGCGAGGATCGCGAGCCAGCAGAGACCGCCGATCAGCCCCGTCACGACACCCCACAGCACCGACCACTCGTTGCCGCCGAAATGATGGTGGCGCTGCAGGTAGCGCGCGTTCGCGACCGCGTACCAGGTCCAGCTTGCCAGCGCGCCGCTTGCGCACGCGATGCCGGCGAGCTTCTGGCCGAGCGTCGTCGCGTGCGCGGCTTCCGATGTGAAGAGGTCGACGTTGATGCAGACGATGCCGGCGATCACCAGCGCGAGCGGCGCGGCGAGCCGCCGCAGCGGCACCGCGCCGTGGTCGCCGAGGCCCGCGAGCGTGACGGTCACGGGTAGCACGCCGACGATCAGCGAGCTGGGCGCGATGCCGATCAGGTGCACGGCGCCGGACAGCAGCATGTAGTACGCGACGTTGCCGACGAGCGCGAGCTTCACGAGCGCGACGAGATCCTCGCGGGTCAGCCGCGCGAGCAGCGAGCGGGCGGCCGGCAACGCCGCCGCCAGCGACACGAGGCCGTACATCGCATAGCGGCCCGCGCTCAGCAGCAGCGGCGAGAAGTCGGTCATCAGCCGCGGCACGAGAAACACCATGCCCCACAACGCGCCTGCCAGGACGCCATACACCACACCGCGCTGCATCGACTGCTCCGAACGAAAGACTGACGAGCGCGCATCTTAGCGACGGCCGCGCGAGCGCGTCTTGTTCATTCCTGCACTCCGAAGCGGGTGGGGTTCGGGATCGGGCGCGATCCGGTCCTGTTTGTCGCGGATCGGGGATCGCGGCGCGCAGGGACGCCCTGCGACGACCGGCGGATCAGCCCTCGGCCGGTTCGGCCGCCGCCGCACTGTCGCCCGCCGCGGATGACCGCGCGGGCCGGCGCACGGCGCGCAGCTTGCCGCTGTTGCCGCCGCCGCAGTAGAACGTGTCGCGACCGTCGGACTCCAGCCCCGACACGCCGACGCCAGGCGGCATGTCGACCTGCTCGAGCACCTGCCCGGTGCGCGGGTCGATCCGCCGCAGCTCGCTCTCGTCCGCCTCCCAGGTGCCATGCCACAGCTCGCCGTCGACCCATGTCACGCCGGTGACGAAGCGGTTCGATTCGATCGTGCGCAGCACGGCGCCCGATTGCGGATCCACCTGATGAATCTTGCGCTCGCGGTATTGGCCGACCCACAGCGTGCCTTCGGCCCACGCGAGCCCGGAATCGGCGCCGCCGCCGGGCGCGGGGATCGTCGCGAGCACGCGGCCCGAATCGGGATCGATCTTCTCGATGCGGTCCTCGACGATCTGGAACAGATGGCGCCCGTCGAACGCGGTGCCCGCGTGCGCGGCGACGTCGAGTGTGCGCACGGTCGTGCCGCGTTCCGGGTCGAGCGCGTTCAGCTTGTCGCCGGATGCGAACCACACGTGCTGCCCGTCGAACGTGACGCCGTGCACGCCGTCGCCGCCCGGAAACGGGCCGTATTCGCGGAGGATGTTTGCGGTGGAGCGTTTCATGTCTGTCGCCTCGTCGTTGGTGTACCCATCCTAGTCGCCCGGCAGCGGCGCGGGGAGTAACAAGGTCGTCGCGAAACCGGGCAGCGGCGGCGTCATCCAGCGGCGCGCGCGGCCGCGGCCGAGCGCCTGCACCTTGTCCGCTTCGGCGAGTGTGTCGAGCGCACGCTGGACGGTGCGCTGGCTCGCACCGAGCGCGAGGGCGAGAGCGGAACTCGACCACGCCTCGCCGTCCGCGAGCAGCGCGAGCACGGCCGCGTGGCGGTCGTCGACGGGGCGCGCGAGCACGACCGTCTCGCGCGGGCCGAGCGGTTCGAGCGCGAAGCCGTGCGGCGTCGCGGTGACGTTCGCGAGCGGCCGCAGCATCGCGCGCAGGCGGCCGATCTCGACGCGCAGGCGGGCGCGGTGCGATTCGTCCGCGTGTTTCGCGCGAAACGCCGCGGCGACGAGTGCGTTTCTCGATACGTCGCCGGGCCATGCCTCGCCGAGCAGGCGGGCGAGCACGAACAGCACCGGGCGGCGCGCGAGCGACACGGTCGTGCGCGCGTCGCGCACCGCGTGGCGGCATGCATCGACGACGAGTGCGTTCGATTCCAGCAGCGCCTCGACCTCGTCGAGCAGCACGAGCCGCGACGCGCCGCGTGCGATGAGCCGCGCGGCCGGCGTATCGAGCACGCGCGCGGCCGTGTCGACTTCGGCGGTCAGCGCGGCGATGCCGGCGTCCCGTGCGGCCGCGCGCGCACGGGCGAGGGCCATGCGCGCCGCGTGCGGGCGGATGCGGCGCATCGCGATGCCGGCCGCGATCAGTTCGTGCGCCGCGCGCGAC
Source organism: Burkholderia sp. SIMBA_051 (assembly GCF_046534915.1). Taxonomy (NCBI): domain Bacteria; kingdom Pseudomonadati; phylum Pseudomonadota; class Betaproteobacteria; order Burkholderiales; family Burkholderiaceae; genus Burkholderia; species Burkholderia sp. SIMBA_051. Next base: position 299,055 of record NZ_JAWRXS010000003.1, read on the forward strand.
GCGGCCGGCAGCGGTGCGGGATCGAGGCTCGCGAGCCGGCGTTCGGCGTCGTCGACGTGCCCGATCAGCAGCAGCCGGCGCACGACGAGATAGCGCGCATGCGCTGCGTTCGCGTGGTCGCCGTGCGCGTCGAGCGTCGCGCAGGCAGCGTCGAGCGACCGCGACGGCCAGCCGAGATCCCGCGACGCCAGCGCGATCTCGGCTTCCGCGACGACGCAGCGCGCCCGCGCGACGGCCTCTTTCGCGCCGAATGCGCGGGCCGCGCCGCGCACGAGCGCCCGCGCACGCTCGAAGTCGCCGAGTTGCGCCATCGCGATGCCGCGCAACGCGAGCGCCGGCGCGTCGTCGCGCAGCGCGACGCGGTTCAGCGCGCCGAGCGGGTCGCCCGCCGCGAGCGCGCGTGCCGCGGCCGTGATCAGCGAATCCATCCGAATCCCGACACCGTTGTCACTCCCTGCCGTCCGATGCCCGGCCCTAATCTAGCACCACGCACACGGCAGATGCGCCGTGCCCGGATCCCTGTCCCAAGGAGGAACCCGCAATGACGACCCATCTCACCGGAACACGCGCCGAATGGCTGGCCGCGCGCCGCGCGCTGCTCGACGCGGAAAAGACACTGACACGGCAGAGCGACGAGCTCGCGCGGCGGCGCCAGGCGCTGCCGTGGGTGCGCGTCGACAAGACCTACCGGTTCGATACCGAGCACGGCCCGGCGACGCTCGACGATCTGTTCGGCGGCCGCTCACAGCTGCTCGTCTATCACTTCATGTTCGGCCCCGACTACAAGGCCGGCTGCCCCTCGTGCTCGGCGCTGGCCGATGGCTTCGACGGCTTTGCGGTCCACCTCGCGAACCACGACGTGACGCTCGCCGCGGTGTCGCGCGCGCCGCTCGCGAAGCTGCTCGCGTACCGGCAGCGGATGGGCTGGCGCTTTCCGTGGGCGTCGTCGGACGGCGGAGACTTCAATTTCGACTTCAACGTGTCGTTCACCGAAGCGCAGCAGCGCGCGGGCGACGTCGAATACAACTACGCACGGGCCGGCCACGCGATGGACATGGACCCGCCGCCTGCCGCCGTCGCGCAGTTCGCGGCGACGTGCGGCACCGACGCCGCCACGTACTCGCGCGACCGGCCGGGGATGAGCGCGTTCGTGCGCGAGGACGGCGTCGTCTATCACACGTATTCGACCTACGCGCGCGGGCTCGACGGACTGTGGGGCATGTACCAGTGGCTCGATCGCGCGCCGCTCGGGCGCAACGAGACCGGCGTGTGGTGGCGTCGTCATGACGAATACGCACGCGGTTGAACGCGGGCCGAACCGCAACGGGAGCGAGTGATGGACATCGCGACGAAACCGGCTGCGACCGGCGCTGCGGGCGGCGGCCGGCTCGCGTTCGGTGCCGCGCTCGCCGCGGTGTTCGCCGCCGCCGTGTGGGCGACGCTCGCGCAGCACGCGTCGATGGATGCGATCGGCGGCATGCCGATGGCGGGCGGCTGGACGCTGTCGGCCGGGTGGCTCAGTCCGTGCGGATGGCGGGCAGGGCACGCGTTCGCCGGGTTCGCCGGCATGTGGGGCGCGATGACGGTGACGATGATGCTGCCGGTGCTGGCGCCGGTACTCTGGCGGTACCGGCAAAGCCTCGGCCCCGGGGGCGACGCGTGTGCGGCATGGCTCGTCGCGATCGTGGGCGCCGGGTATTTCTCGGTGTGGATGTCGGTCGGTGCGGTGGTGTTTCCCGTCGGCGCTGCGTTGGCGGCGGCCGCCACGCGCCTGTCCGCACTCGCTGCCGCAATGCCGTTTGCGGCCGGCGCGGTCATGCTTGGCGCCGGCGTGCTGCAGTTTTCCGGCTGGAAGCTGCACCGGCTCGCCTGCTGCCGGCACGCACCGGACGCCGGAGGTGCGCGGCGGGAAGGTGCCGCCGCCGCGTGGCGGCACGGCGTGCGGGCCGCCCTGCGGTGCGGCGCCTGCTGCGGGAACCTGATGGCCGTTGCACTGGCGGCCGGCATGATGGACCTACGCGTGATGGCGGTCGTGATGGTGGCCGTCGCCGCCGAGCGGCTGGTTCCGGCCGGCGAACGCGTCGCGCGGATCGTCGGAGGCGTCGCGACCGGCGCCGGCGCAGCGATGATCGCGTGCGCTGCGGCGGGGCTCGCCTAGCGGCGCTTGAGGTCGCCACCGCACATTGAGCGGGGCGGCCGCTGCGCCTCCGTCGGGTGCTGCGTTGTACGGCAACGACGTGCGATCGGCCCGAATTCCGGCCGGCTGCGCGAATGGGGCGATGCCCGGGTGAAACGAAAAGCGATCGAAAACGAACCGAACGGCGATCCGAACGATTCGGCCCCCGAACGCTCGAAGGCGGCTAACCCGTTGTTCGTGTTGTGAAAATTCGCAGCGCTTCGCGTATAATTCGCTTTTGCGCCCATAGGATTTGCCATGCGTCTGATCCAAAAAGCACTCACTTTCGATGACGTGCTCCTCGTTCCCGCCTTCTCCGACGTTCTCCCGCGTGACACCAGCCTGAAGACCAAGCTGACCCGCAACATCTCCCTGAACATGCCGCTCGTGTCCGCCGCGATGGACACGGTCACCGAAGGTCGCCTCGCGATCGCGATGGCGCAGCAGGGTGGTGTGGGTATCGTCCACAAGAACCTCACGCCGGCCGAGCAGGCCCGCGAGGTCGCGAAAGTCAAGCGTTTCGAATCGGGCGTCGTGCGCGATCCGATCACGGTCCCGCCGCAGATGAAGGTGCGCGATGTGATCGCGCTGTCGCGTCAGCATGGCATCTCGGGCTTCCCGGTCGTCGAAGGCCCGCAGCTCGTCGGCATCGTCACGAACCGCGACCTGCGTTTCGAATCGCGCCTCGACGAACCGGTCAAGTCGATCATGACGCCGCGCGAGCGTCTCGTCACGGTCAAGGAAGGCACGCCGCTCGCCGAAGCGAAGGCGCTGATGCACAGCCACCGCCTCGAGCGCGTGCTGGTCGTCAACGACGCGTTCGAGCTGCGCGGCCTGATGACCGTCAAGGACATCACGAAGCAGACCGAACACCCGGATGCGTGCAAGGACGAACACGGCAAGCTGCGCGCAGGCGCGGCGGTCGGCGTCGGCCCCGACAACGAAGAGCGCGTCGAGCTGCTGGTGCAGGCCGGCGTCGACGTGATCGTCGTCGATACCGCGCATGGTCACAGCAAGGGCGTGCTGGAGCGCGTGCGCTGGGTCAAGCAGAACTTCCCGCACGTCGAGGTGATCGGCGGCAACATCGCGACGGCCGCTGCCGCGAAGGCGCTCGTCGAATACGGCGCGGACGCGGTCAAGGTCGGTATCGGCCCGGGCTCGATCTGCACGACGCGGATCGTCGCGGGCGTCGGCGTGCCGCAGATCAGCGCGATCGCGAACGTGTCGGAAGCGCTGAAGGGCACCGGCGTGCCGTGCATCGCCGACGGCGGCGTGCGTTTCTCGGGCGACGTGTCGAAGGCCCTCGCGGCCGGCGCGAACGCGGTGATGATGGGCAGCATGTTCGCGGGCACCGAAGAGGCGCCGGGCGACGTGTTCCTGTACCAGGGCCGTCAGTACAAGTCGTATCGCGGCATGGGTTCGGTCGGCGCGATGAAGGACGGCGCGGCAGACCGCTACTTCCAGGACAACTCCGCGAACATCGACAAGCTCGTGCCGGAAGGCATCGAAGGCCGCGTCGCGTACAAGGGCTCGGTCAACGCGATCCTGTTCCAGCTGGTCGGCGGCGTGCGTGCGAGCATGGGCTATTGCGGCTGCCGCACGATCGACGAGCTGCACGACAAGGCCGAATTCGTCCAGATCACCGCGGCGGGCATGCGCGAGTCGCACGTGCACGACGTGCAGATCACGAAGGAAGCACCGAACTACCACGTGGACTAATCGCCGATGAAACCGCTGCTGCGAGCCGTGCTGATCGTCGATGCCATGCTGCTGCTGGGGTTCGGCGTGCTGTTCGTGCTGACACCCTGGCAGGCGCTGTTCAATGCGCTCCAACTCGCGAACATCCAGCCGGCGATGCTCGGCCAGGCGTTCGGCATCGCGCTGCTCGGGCTCGCGTGGCTCGCGTTTCATGCGGCGGTCAACGGCGAACTCACGACGCCCGTCGCGCGTGTGGTCGGCCATGTGAACTGGCTGATCGGCGTGCTGACGGTCGTGTGGTCGTTCGGCACCGGCAACGGTCCCGCGCTCGCGGCCGCCGGCCGGGTGCTGTCGGCGATGGCCGGTGTCGCGCTGATCGTGCTCGGCCTCGGCGGCGTGCGGCTCGCATCGGCCGTGCGGCGGCGCGAGAAGGCGCAGGTGCTCGAGGCCCGGGACGCGAAGCGTCCGGCCGAACCGGCGCCGGCCTCCGCACCGCAGCAGCGGGTCGAACCGGTCGTCGGCCGTCCGGCCGCGCCTGCGGCGCCGGCCGCGGCGGCCACGCCGGCCGCATCCGACCGATTGTCAGGCAGCGTCGCATTCGACGCGCGCCCGCCGTCGCGGGATTGACCGGCGATGCGTCGCGCGAGCCGCCTGCCGCCCGACGCCGTTGTCCATGTTATTGACGCAGCGCTTCATGCGCTGCTTTTCTTATTCTCTTCATCCCGTCCGCAGCCATGCACGACAAAATCCTGATTCTCGACTTCGGTTCGCAAGTCACCCAACTGATCGCGCGCCGCGTGCGCGAAGCGCACGTCTACTGCGAAATCCACCCGAACGACGTGTCCGACGAGTTCGTCCGCGAGTTCGCGCCGAAGGCGGTGATCCTGTCGGGCAGCCACGCGAGCACGTACGAAGACCACCAACTGCGCGCGCCGCAGGCCGTTTGGGATCTCGGCGTGCCGGTGCTCGGCATCTGCTACGGCATGCAGACGATGGCCGTGCAGCTCGGCGGCAAGGTCGAGTGGAGCGACCACCGCGAATTCGGCTATGCGGAAATGCGCGCGCACGGCCATACGCGCCTGCTCGACGGCATCGAGGATTTCACGACGGCCGAAGGCCACGGCATGCTGAAGGTCTGGATGAGCCACGGCGACAAGGTGGCTGAGCTGCCGCCGGGCTTCGCGCTGATGGCGTCGACGCCGAGCTGCCCGATCGCCGGCATGGCCGACGAGGCGCGCGGCTACTACGCGGTGCAGTTCCACCCGGAAGTCACGCACACGGTGAAGGGCCGCCAGATCATCGAACGCTTCGTGCTGCAGATCGCCGGCGCGAAGCCCGACTGGATCATGAGCAACCACATCGAGGAAGCCGTCGCGAAGATTCGCGAGCAGGTCGGCGACGAGGAAGTGATTCTCGGCCTGTCGGGTGGCGTCGATTCGAGCGTCGCGGCCGCGCTGATCCACCGCGCGATCGGTGACCAGCTGACCTGCGTGTTCGTCGACCACGGCCTGCTGCGCCTGAACGAGGGCAAGATGGTGCTCGACATGTTCGAGGGCCGCCTGCATGCGAAGGTCGTGCACGTCGACGCATCCGAGCAGTTCCTCGGCCACCTGACCGGTGTGACCGATCCGGAAGCGAAGCGCAAGATCATCGGCCGCGAATTCGTCGAGGTGTTCCAGGCCGAAGCGCAGAAGCTGTCGAAGGCGAAGTGGCTCGCACAGGGCACGATCTATCCGGACGTGGTCGAGTCGGGCGGCACGAAGACGAAGAAGGCGACGACGATCAAGAGCCACCACAACGTCGGCGGCCTGCCGGAAACGCTCGGCCTGAAGCTGCTCGAACCGCTGCGCGACCTGTTCAAGGACGAAGTGCGCGAACTGGGCGTCGCGCTCGGTCTGCCGCCGGAGATGGTGTACCGCCATCCGTTCCCGGGCCCGGGCCTCGGCGTGCGGATTCTCGGCGAAGTGAAGCGCGAATACGCGGACTTGCTGCGCCGCGCGGATGCGATCTTCATCGAGGAACTGCGCGGCACGACCGCGACGGCGCAAGACGCCGCAGCCGGGCTGTGCGGCGAGGCCGACGTCGGCAAGACGTGGTACGACCTGACGAGCCAGGCGTTCGCGGTGTTCCTGCCGGTGAAGTCGGTCGGCGTGATGGGCGATGGCCGCACGTATGACTACGTGACGTCGCTGCGCGCGGTGCAGACCACCGATTTCATGACCGCGCACTGGGCGCACCTGCCGTACGCGCTGCTCGGCCGCGCGTCGAACCGGATCATCAACGAGGTGCGCGGGATCAACCGTGTGGTGTACGACATCTCGGGGAAGCCGCCGGCGACGATTGAGTGGGAATGATGCGGCGTCCGGCACTGGCCGGCATTTATTGGCAGTGAAATACATCTAAGCCCGCGATTTTGCGGGCTTTTTTGTATTCTTATCTGGCAATGGGCTGGTGTCTTCCGGCACCCTCAAGCACGTTTTCCTTATGGTATGAACGAGGGTATCGATTCTGTGTGATGCCATGACGAGCTACCGATACCATGCGCCTGCCTTGCGGCGCATCATGGTATTGATTCGGGATATCACATTGTTTTTTCGTGTTTTTCATCCGGAATTGGACGGTCCTCAGATCATGGTATTTGTACCGAATCTGAACACCAATCATGCTGACCGATACTAAGCTGCGCAACCTCAAGCCGAGGGCCTTACCGATTCGACTGTTATCACGTTGGGCCTGAAGGGCTTGCGCGACCTGCAACACATGACTCAAGCGCTTGTGCTCGACGACTCCGCCTTGATCGATTTCGGCCAGGGGGCCGTACTGCCTGTAGGGCAACACACGTCCGTCAGCCCGGATTTCGATTGCCTTCCTCCGCCTGCCAGTCTGCCAGGAGTAGAACAGTGTCAGCGGCAGCATGGCGATCAGGCGACCTCGATCTCATCGACGGCGGGGAGCCATGCCCGGAAGTCGGCGCCCGTCGCAATCCAGCGGAAACCATGCGGCGTGACCATGAGCACGGTGATGCCGTCGGGATTCGGCGCTGGGTCCCAAAGGCCATGCGCCTCGACCTCGGCGACCAGCGCTTCGTATTGGTTGGTCGTCTCCATGGCTATCACGAGCACCTCAAACCCCGCCGCCACAATCTCGGTCAGAAGCGCGGGCTGGACGTCGGTCCCAGGGCCGATATAGGCGGCCACCATCCGGCCGCCCAATCTGTCGTTTATCCGCTTCTGGCGTTCATACGCGGCGTCAACCTGGGGGCCGGGCGCGCTGCTAGAGATGCTGAACCTTCCGTCCTCGGTCAGCTCAATCGTCCAGGGCATCGGCGGGTTCTCGCTAAACCGGCCGATGATGGTCCTGGGGGAGCGATAAGTCTCCATGGTCGCCTGCTGAAAGCCTTGCAACAGTTCGAAGAAGAACAGGGCGATCTGCAAACCATCCTGCATCTGCTGGAATGAGACGGCGACCGGCTGACCGCCGTTGCGCCGCCGCAGTCGCAGACCGTCCGGACCCAGGATGTAGTCGGCGTGGGCCATGCCGTTGCGGATATCGTCGCGGAAGGCGATTTCGAGCAGGCGGGCGAGGCCTGTCATGCCGATTGCCGTTGCTACCTTCGCTAGGTGCCGGAACATCGCATTGGCGTTGGGGCCGATCACGGCACGGGGCTCTTGGCGCACCCGGACGAGGTTCTGAAAGGGCCAGAGGTTATAGGCCTTCAACTGCGCAACGCGCATGGTGTTGAGCAGGCCTTCGTACACTCCGCCGGCTTCGGCAAGCTGAGCGTACAGACAGAGCACCTGGCGCAGTTCAGGTTTGGTCAGGGGTGCGCCCTTATTGCCGAGCGCCTTCAACTCCCCAAACACCTCGTAAGCCGTCTGGACTGTTGACCAGCCGGCGTCCTGCGCACCGCGAAACTCGCCTGACAAAGCTGCAGCGGTGTCGATCTCGTTGATCGTCCGCGCATAGGCGAACAAGTAGGTGAATTGTGCGTTCAGGGCGCGAACGTAGACTTGCGGTTCCATTTCTCAGTCGTCCTCTCCGTCAGGTATTTCTAGCGGCTAATCGACAACGACAAATCCATTTTCGGAACGACCGTGAACGTCCCCGGACCTTCGCGATCAGCGGCTCAAAATCGCGCGCGAGCAGCGGCAAGCGAGGACAGGTGATTGTCGCCCGGGCGCGATGGAAATGGGCCAGTAGGTCGAGCGAAGACATCGTGTCAGGCCTCCCGCGGCACAGCGTTCGATGGCTTTCCGCTAACGGGAGTGTCATCGAACGATTCCGGCCACACGATCGGCTCCAGCATTTTCGCGGAAGGGGTCGAGCGTTTGGCGTGCTCGCGGCGCAGACGCCGAGCCACGTCACCGAGGGCGTCCGCGCGATCAATGGCATAGTGGATGAGGAGCGCCGCCGTTTCGCGCGGGTTGGCATTCTTATCATGCTTGCGATGGGCTTCCCCACCGAGCAGGGCCTTGTGCCATCCCTCCGTGGCCCTTGCCGGATCGATCTGATCCAGGACACGGGTCAAGCCTGCGTCATCGACTTCGGCGAGAACGCGGATAAACAGGGCGGCCTTGTCCCAGAAGGACGGACTTTGCTGCGACAAGATCGCTGCGATGGGGGCATAGTGCGGCTCCAGGAGGGCGGCCAATAGGCTGGGTCTAGTCCGCGCGATGCGTGCCAGCATGGCTACGCCGAGCCCCCATTCACCGTGACCGTGCTTGGTAATGGAAACGGGCTTGCCCGCAGCCAAGTGACGAAAAGCCACTTCGGGAGCCATCCAAGCGAGTCGAGGCGAGAGATTGGCGATTTGGGCTTCGTTGTGTGCAATAAGTTCGCTGATGGTCGGTCGGACCGCGGGAAGCTGCCAAGCCACAGACAACAGCATGCGCGCGTCGCCGATCTCCTCCTTCCAGCCGGGTCCGATGGTCGTTCCGATCCTTTGCCAATCGAGCGCTTGGACCGTTTCCGCGAAGACGGTTGGGCAGACTTTTCTCAGGACATCCAAGAGACCGGCGGCTGCTTGAAATGATCGCTGGTCGCTTCGCGACAGCTTGTCCGCTAGATGTCTCGGCTTCCAGCAGGCGCACAACCGGCGTGCGGCGCGCTTCATCTTGGTCGTGGGGCGCCGCTTTCCAACGTACAGTCCAAACGGATCGTAGACTCGCAGCGCATGCCAAAAGAGATCGTTGAGCTCGTGGAACGCGTCTTGAGGATCGTTTTGAAGCCGCTCTGCGATCGAGGGCGCGAGCGCTTCGATCAGCTCGCAGGCCAAAGCCTCATCGACATAGCTGATGTGCTTGCAAAGGTCAGCGACTAGGGAGAGCGGGGCGTCGAAGGGCCAAGTGGAGACCAGGCGAAAGAGGTGGTCGCGATCAAGCGCAGCCAGGTAGGCGACCTTCCACGGCTCATCGTTCGTCAAGTGACTCAGGGAGATCAACTCGGCGATCTCGCAGGCATGGACCGAGGCCGCGGTGCTGATCGCATCCGCCACAACGATTGGAGAGACTCGGGCCTTGATTGCGGCGCCCAGTTCTTTTTCATGAGACATGATTTGGTTCACAAGCCTGCCCAAGGCATAGCAGGCGCCTTTGGGCGTGGCCTCGATCCAGCCGACGACGACATCTTGATGGTCTGCGGCACCGATCCCGTCAGGTTCGAGGTAGCTCCTGACTTCGTTCAGGGCCCAGCTTGCATGGAGGATTTCACTTGGGGTACAGGCGGCCCAGGCCCGATCGAGCAGCGGACGCAGCCATTCCGGCTTTATTAGGCACGACCAACGCCCATAGTCGTCAGTGCGCCGCAACTCACCAAGAAGTACCGCAAAGCCCCCCAAGGGGAGCATCGGGTTGGCAAGTGTGGACTGCAGCAGGCGAGCTATTCGATTGATGCCTTCCGGGTTCTGGCCACCGAGAATTTGCCCGAGCAGAACGCCGGCTAGGCGCTGGTGAGGGCAGCGCAAGTCGGAACGCGTGAGCAGCAGGCGTTGGGCAACCAACCAGTCAACGGCGGGTTGAAGTTCGGCATCTGCGACGTGGCCTTCTACTTGTGCTCTCAGACTGTCAAACGGACAGGACGCGTCGCGAGAGGCAAGCTGTCGGATGGCTGCAGCAGCCAGTACCACGTCCGCGCCGGCGGCGCGCGCAGAATCGGCCATAGATTTAGACCGTCGCCAGCCTCCACCGAGGATGAAACAGAATTGCCATGGAAATTGCGCGGTTTCGGCCTGATTGAGGCGCCAGTCGAGAGACTCCTCGGACAACCCAGGCCCTATGCGGTCGTCAGCTTTCCGGACGGCGGCAAGTGTGCGCTCGACATCCGCACGAAGGCCGTGGGCGATGACCGCGACCGCTCTCTTGGCGTCAAGGTGAATGGTGCCAGCGGCAGTCACCTTTCCATCCAACAGCGTATGAGCACTCAGCACCCATCGGGTAGCTGAGGCTGATTCCTCCAGCGCCCGTAGCTGCGCGGGTGGCGCCAGATGGGCATCGTCAACGATGTAGAGCGTCGGTTCCGAAATCGACGCTGCGGCCGGAACACCCGCCGTCGGGTCGGTAAGACGGAAGGTGCGCCAACCGCTCGTGCCGATGGCGCGCGCGGCCTGCAAGGCGCATATCGATTTGCCCGCACCGGGAACACCGGCCAGCCGCGCCGTCCCGGCTTGGCGAAGCTCCTGAAGCAGGGTTTCGGCCTCTGGCAAGGTCGGGCAGGCGCCAACGTCCGCAGGCCCAAGTGGGCGTCCCATAAGGGCAGGGCCGAGATCGCGCAGCGATGTGAAGGAGACTTCCGCCCAGTCGGGAGCCGCGGCAGTCTTTTCAGCCAGTGCACCTAAGAGCTGTTGGATCGCGCTAGATCGTTCTGGGTAGAATTCCTCGACGACCGTGGGATGGGACGAAAGCAGGCCAACGATCGACTCCCACCCGAGCACTGCCACGGGGAACTGGCCAGCCTTCACACGCCGCTCCGATACAGCCGCGACGTGTCGTTGAAGCGCCCCGTCGTTTGGAGCTGTGGTGGCAAACACCCACTGACTGAGTTGGGGCGAAAAGCGTTCTGCTTTCGCGAGTTCGGCATCGAACTCGTCAGCCGTCGCGGCGGCGCCGTAGAGCTGATCCTTCCCCTTACACTGCACGCCATAGGTGCGACTCGGCTCGTCCTTCGGGGGGCCGAAAACGTCGACGCCGTGTTGCACTTGACCCGTCCGGCCGTGCCGCTGGATGAGCGGGTTCTCCCATACCGCCGCGAAGAGGGCCCTCGTCAGCGCTTCGAACTTGTCCCAATTATTCGGCGCCGGAAGTTGCTGGTCTAGGAGGTCCATCGTCTTATTGATAGTGTATGGGTCAGCTTCTCCGATGTCCAAAAGCTGGATCGGCCTCAATGCATCTTTTTGGCGCTGCGCAGCCCCTCGCGCCCAAGGTGAGGGTGTGGAGCGGCGTTGGACGACTAGGGCTGCCTTCTCGGTGCCACTTCCGTGTTGTTGAAATAATGCGTGGTGGCTCGGTACGTTGATCCGCGACAGTCCATTGATCCCGATCCCGAAGGAGGCCAACTCTCTCAATGCCGGCGCAACAGTGTAGCCTTACAGGCTTCGGTTCCCAATCAAAGCCTTTCCTCCATATCGTATTTCTCGTGGTATCGACGAAGTGTGCTTTGGTAGGTGTCTGAATTTTAAGATTATTTTGTGCAATTCAATAATCGAGTGGGGATGATCCGGCGCCGGGCATGCCTCGGTTGCCAATCACGGCATCGGATGATACGAACGCCCGGCAGGTGAACCTGCCGGGCGTTTTTTGTGCCGTGCGAGCCCTGCTGGCATCTCACGGCGGCTCCGACAAGCACGCGGTCGCATCCGCCCGGTCTCCACCGAGTTCCGCCAGATAGGGCCACGGATAGATGCCGCGCGCATGACCGTCGCCGAACAGCAGGCGGATGCCGTAGCCGGCCGCTTCCACGCCGTCCAGCGTCAGGCCGGGTTGTGCGTCGACCCGGCCGCCACCGAGACGGATCTTCCGGCATGCGGCGCACGGACAATCGCTGCGCAACCGCGCATAGCCGATGCGTTGCGTGTCGTCGTCCGGCCAGCGCAGCACCAACGCACGCGCCGCATGATCGACGCGGATCTCGGTCGGCATCATCATCGTGCGTCACCTCCGACCTGCGCGATCGCGATCCGCACGGCCTTGCGCACCTCGGGATCGCGATCGTCCAGCGCACCGCGCAGCGCGGGCAGCGTCGCCGGATCGCGCAGCTCGCCAAGCGCGAGTGCCGCCTCCTTGCGCAGATTGCTGATCGCATGCGACAGCAGCCCGACGATGGCCGGCGCCGCAGCCGCGTCGCGCAATTGCCCCAGTGCGCGCACCGCACGCAAGCGCACCTGCCAGTAATCGTCGTCGAGCGCGGCGACGAGCTGGGCACGTGCGGCCGCGACACGCAGCTTGCCGAGCGTCGCGGCGGCTTCCTCGCGTACCTGCCATTCGGCGTCGCGCAGCGCCGCCAGCAACGCGGTGACGACGGCCGCGTCGTCGGGCGCCGCGAATCCCACTGCTCCGATCGCGATGCGCCGCACGTCCGCATGCGTGTCGGTCGTTGCGATGCGCGCGAGCGGCGGCAGTGCGCGCGCGTCCTTGAGCCAGCCGAGCACGGCGACAGCCTCGGCGCGCACGGCCGCCACGGGCGCGTCGAGCGCGCGCAGCGCCGGCGCGAACGCGGCGGGATCGCGCAGTTCGCGCAAGCCGCGCAGCACGGCGACGCGCACGAACGGTTCGGCGTGTTCGGCCCAGCGGCACAGCACGGCGCCCGACTCGACGTCCTTCAGTTCGGACAGGCCTTGCGCGGCGATCGCGCGCACGCTGTCGTCGGGGTCGAGCAGCGCACGGCACAGCGCGTCGACGACATCGGGTTGTTCCCACGCGGCAAGCACACGCGCGGCTTCGCCGCGCACGTCCGCGGACGGATCGTCGCGCAGCGCGGCAACGAAGGTCGGCACGAGCTCGGGATCCTCGAGATCGGCGAGTTCGAGCAGCGCAATGCGGCGCACCGATGCATCGGCTGCGGCCACGCGCGAGACGAGCACGGCATGGTCGGAATCGTGTGCGCCGGGCGGCGGGAAAGGAGAGGAAGAAGCGGTCATGGTCGAAAACTCGGAGCAGTCAGGCGCGTGGAGCCAAGCAGCGCCAGGCAGCGGCGCGTGATGTCGACGCACGCGCAGCGCAGGTTTCATGTGTCGTGAGCACGGTAGTGGGAAAGCGCCGCGCCGGCGGCGCGCGGGATCAGCGCAGCAGGTAAGGAATGTCCACCTTGACCGCGCCGGTCGGGCAATCGCGTTCGCATGGCATGCAGTACCAGCATTCGTCGAACTGCATGTACGCCTTGCCCTTGGTCACGTCGATCGCGAGCAGGTCGAGCGGGCACACGTCGACACAGACGGTGCAGCCCTTGTCGGCGATGCAGCGGTCCTCGTCGATCGTCACGGGCGCGCTGCTGCGCAGGAAGATGTCGTGCGGGGTATGGGGCACGGTAAGGCTCCTCGGAGTCAGAGTACGGCCGCGCGTGCGGCCGGTTCGCGGATGCGCAACTGCGCGTATGCGCTGCGTTCTTCGTCGGCGAGCGGCACGACGTAGGGTTCGACCGGCCGCTTCTCGCTGCGCATCGTGCCGTCGACGCTTTTGCGCAGCCAGGTGTGGCAGAACCATTCGGCGTCGTTGCGATGCGGGAAGTCGACGCGGTGGTGATACAGTCCCCAGCGGCTCTCGGTGCGGAACAGCGACGCACGCGCGGCCATTTCGGCGCAGTCGCGGATCGCGCGCACTTCGGCCGCGCGCATCAGTTCATGCGGGTGATTCGCCTTTATTTCTTCGATATCCTCAGTAATTCCGTCAAAACGTTGCAAGCCGATTTCCATCTTGCGCGTCACCTTCGGTGGTTGAAGATAGTCGTTCACCATGCGGCGCAGCTTGTATTCGACCTGCGCCGGCGCGAGGCCGCGCTCGCGCGTGAGCGGCGCGAGCACGCGGGTGCGTTCGGCGGCGACCTGTTCGTCGTCCACCGGCGCGTGATCGCGGCCGGCCACGTAGTCGGCGGCGTTCTGCCCGGCGAACCAGCCGTAGGTGAACGCGCCGAGCATGTAGTTGTGCGGGACGGCCGCCATGTCGCCGGCCGCGTAGAGCCCCGGCACGGTCGTTTCCGCGCGCGCATTCACGTACACGCCGGACGCGCTGTGGCCGCTGCACAAACCGATCTCGGAGATGTGCATCTCGACCATCTGGCGCCGGTAGTCGGTGCCGCGTCCCGCATGGAAGCGGCCGCGGCTCGGCCGCTCGTTCGTGTGCAGGATCTGTTCGATGGTCTGGATCGTTTCCTCGGCGAGGTGGTCGAGCTTCAGGAACACCGGACCGTTGCCGCTTTGCAGTTCCTGGTAGAACTCCCACATCATCTGGCCGCTCCAGTAGTCGCATTCGATGAAGCGCTCGCCCTTGCCGTTCGCGGTGAAGCCGCCGAGCGGGCCCGTCACGTACGCGCAGGCCGGGCCGTTGTAGTCCTTGATCAGCGGGTTGATCTGGAAGCACTCGAGGTTCGCGAGCGCCGCGCCCGCGTGATACGCCATCGCGTAGCCGTCGCCCGCGTTGGTCGGGTTCTCGTACGTGCCCATCAGGTAGCCGGACGCCGGCAGCCCGAGACGGCCGGCCGCGCCGCAGCACAGGATCACGGCCTTCGCGCGGATCACGTGAAAATCGGCGGTGCGGCAGTCGAAGCCGAGCACGCCGCTCGCGCGGCCCTGCGCATCGGTCAGCACGCGCGTCGCGACGATCCGGTTCGTGATCGCGATGCGCGCGCGCTTCAGCTGCCGGTACAGCACCTTCTTGATGTCGTGTCCTTCCGGCATCGGCAGCACGTACGAACCCATGTGGTGGACCTTCTTCACCGCGTAGTCGCCGGTGCCGTCCTTTTCGAACTTCACACCCCAGCGGTCGAGCTGCTCGATCGTCGCGAAGCTATGCGTCGCATACGCGTAGACGGCTTCCTGGTCGACGATCCCGTCGTTGGCGATCGTGATCTCGCGCGTGTACTGCTCGGGCGTCGCATGGCCGGGGATCACCGCGTTGTTCAGGCCGTCCATCCCCATCGAGATCGCGCCGCTGCGTTTCACGTTGGCCTTCTCCAGCAGCAGCACGCGCAGCGACGGGTCGCGCTCCTTGGCCTTGATCGCGGCCATCGGGCCGGCCGTGCCGCCGCCGACCACGACGATGTCGTATTCGAGTACATGGGTATTCATTGCGGGTTCCTTGCAGGTTGGAGCGCCTTCTGCCGATCGATGCGCAACCGGTACTGGAAGGCGTCGCCGCGGAAGTACAGGTGTTCGTAGTCGATCGGCGTACCCGACGCGTCGTGCGTCAGGCGCTCGATCCGCAGCACCGGGCTGCTTTCCTCGACGCGCAGCGCGTCGACGATTTCATCGTCGGCGAGGATCGCGTCGATCGACACGTCGGCGTGGCCGAGCGGCACGCCGCAGTCGTTCTCGAGGATCAGGAAGATGTCGCGGGTCGCGAGATCCGCGCCCGCGAGCCGCTTGCCGAGCGCCTCGGGCACCCAGGTCTGTTCGAGCGACACGGGCTCGCGGTTGAGCAGCCGCACGCGGTGGATCTCGACGAGCGGCGCGCCTTCCGGCACGTTCAGCTTCGTCGCGAGATGGCGGTCGGCCTTCACGGTGCGAACGCTGCGCAGCTGGTTGACGATCTCGTAGCCCATCGACGACATCGCCTCGGCGAAGCCCTGCAGCGACGTCACGTTCTGGAACGCCTTCGGCTTCGACACGAAGGTGCCCTTGCCGTGCAGCCTGAACAGCAGGCCTTCCTTCTGCAGGTCGCCGAGCGCCTGGCGCACCGTGATGCGGCTCACGTCGAACATCGCGCACAGTTCGTGCTCGGACGGCATCCGGCTGTGCGGCGCATAGGTGCCGTCGAGGATCCGTGCGCGCAGCGTGTCCTTGATCTGCACGTAGAGCGGGGCCGCCGACAGCGGCACGACGTTGGGTGGGGTCATCGGTCAACTTGTTATGACAAGAGGACTCGAGTGTAGTGAGCGCGCTCGCGTGCCCAAACCAACGATTTCTGATTTCGACTTTCCGATTCCGGAAAAGCGGGGCGGCGGCGCGGCCGATGCGCGTCGGGATCTGCCCCTGGTCGGTCGCTCAAATCCGAGTATCGGCCGACGATCGGACATTCGCGCCGGCCGGCGTCGTGCGTGTCGATTTTCCGATACGCCGTTCGTCGTGTTGATATCGACCGGGCGGGCCGCGCGGCCGCGGTCCGGTTCCTCATCGATGCCTGTACGACGGAGAGAAAGGAGAGGCCAGATGCCTGATTCCCGCTATCGCTGGGTGATCGTCGCCGCGGGCGGCCTGATGGGCTGCATCGCGATCGGCGCGATGTTCTCGCTGCCCGTGTTCCTGCGGGCCATTGCCCGCGACACCGGCTGGTCGATGACCGGCATTTCCGCCGCGATGACGCTCGGCTTCATCGCGATGGCCTTCGCGAGCATCGGTTGGGGCAGCCTGTCGGACCGCATCGGCACGCGTGCGGTGGTCGTGACGGGCGCCGTGCTGCTGTCGGCGAGCCTCGCGCTCGCGAGCCGTGCGCCGTCGCTGTTCGCGTTCCAGCTGATTTTCGGGCTGGCCGTCGGCAGCGCGACGGCCGCGATGTTCGCGCCGATGATGGCTTGCGTGACCGGCTGGTTCGACACGCACCGCAGCCTCGCGGTATCGCTGGTGTCGGCCGGCATGGGCATGGCGCCGATGACGATGTCGCCGCTCGCGGCCTGGCTCGTGTCGGGCCACGACTGGCGCACGTCGATGCTGGCGATCGCCGCGCTGGCCGCCGTCGTGATGATTCCGGCGTCGCTGCTCGTGCGCCGTGCGCCCGCGCTCGACGGGCCACTCGACGGGCCGACGCCGGCAGGCGGGCCCGTGACCGCGCCGCTGTCGGTCGGCGGCGCGCTGCGCTCGCCGCAGTTCCTCGTGCTGCTGCTGACCAACTTCTTCTGCTGCGCGACGCACTCCGGCCCGATCTTCCATACGGTCAGTTACGCGGTGACCTGCGGGATCCCGCTGATTGCCGCAGTGTCGATCTACAGCGTCGAGGGGCTCGCCGGCATGGGCGGACGCATCGCGTTCGGGCTGCTGGGCGACCGGCTCGGTGCGAAGCGCTTGCTGGTGGCCGGGCTGCTCGCGCAGGCGCTGGGCGCGCTCGGCTATTACTTCGTGCGCACGCTGGACGGGTTCTACGTGGTCGCGACGCTGTTCGGTTTCATCTATGCGGGCGTGATGCCGCTCTATGCGGTGCTCGCGCGCGAGAACTTCCCGCTGCGGATGATGGGCACCGTGATCGGCGGCTGCGCGATGGCCGGCAGCCTCGGGATGGCGGCGGGGCCGGTCGCCGGCGGCCTGATCGTCGATGCGCTGGGCAGCTACGGCTGGCTGTACCTCGGATCGTTCGCGATCGGCCTCGGCGCGTTCCTCGTCGCGATGATGTTCCGGCCGTTTCCCAAGGAGCGCTCGCAGCCGGTCGCCGCATGACCTGGCTGCCCCGAAACGGCGATTTCAGCGAGATGACGACTGCTAGTTCGCGCCGACGAAAATAAAAAAAGCGGGGGCGGCGGCGCACGCACAAATCAGGCCAGACTCGCGCCAAATCCTCGCGAAGCCTGCTGCGGCGCAGCACAGCGGCAAGTCGCGGCGATCGGCACGCATGCGCGCCGATTCGGCCCCTAAAAATACAATATCGAGCATCCGTTCGAATGGCCTGTCATACGCGCGTCACCCTGCTAGAATTCGGCTGCCGCATTGTTCCGATTGACTGATGAGACTGCTTGACGCACTGGTCGAACAACGAATCGCCGCCGCCGCCGCGCGGGGCGAGTTCGACGATTTGCCGGGTACCGGCGCGCCGCAGGCGCTGGATGACGACCTGCTCGTACCCGAGGAGGTACGGGTGGCCAACCGTATCCTGAAGAACGCGGGCTTCGTGCCGCCGGCCGTCGAGCAACTGCGCGCGCTGCGCAATCTGCAGGACGAACTGCAGGCGGTCAGCGACCGCGCCGCGCGCTGCCGGCTGCAGGCGAAGATCCTCGCGCTTGACATGGCGCTCGAATCGCTGCGCGGCGGCCCGATGGTGATGCCGCGCGACTATTGCCGGCGCATCGCGGAGCGCCTCTGCGAGCGCGGGCTCGACGACATGCCCGCCGAAGCGGGGCCGATGTGAGCGTCGACACGCTGCACGACGCGGCAGCCGGATCCGCTGCCTCTACCGATTCTCCCGTTCCCGAAGCCGCACCCGTGTCGGCGCGCGACCTGAATTTCATGCGTCTCGCGCAGGCCGCCGCCGAAGAGGCGCGCGCGGCCGGTGAAGTGCCGGTCGGCGCGGTGCTGGTGTGCGGCGACGAGGTGATCGCGCGCGGCTTCAATCATCCGATCGGCGGGCACGACCCGTCGGCCCATGCGGAAATGGCCGCGCTGCGCATGGCCGCGCAGCATCTGCAGAATTACCGAATGCCCGGCTGCGAGCTGTACGTGACGCTCGAGCCATGCCTGATGTGCGCGGGCGCGATCATGCACGCCCGCATCGCACGGGTCGTCTACGGCGCCGCCGATCCGAAGACGGGCGCATGCGGCAGCGTGATCGACGCGTTCGCGAATCCGCAGCTCAACCACCATACCGAGGTGACCGGCGGCGTGCTCGCCGACGAGTGCGGCGCCGCGCTGAAGTCGTTCTTCGCGGAACGCCGCCGCGCGCTGCGTGAAGCGCGGCTCGCTCGCGACGCCGAAGCCGGCGCGTCATAAGCGCCCCCGAACGCGCCCGTCCCCCGAAGCGGGGCGGGCTGCCCGGTTCCGTGAACCCGAGACGGTTCGGACCCTCTAAGCAGGTTTGACGACCCTGAACCCTTCCGCCATGTCCTTCCAGCCCGCCGCGTCCTACACCATCCGCCTGCTGGCGCCGTCCGGTTATCCGCATGATCCCGACGCGATCAATCGCGCGCTCGAACGCCTGAGCGGCGCGCAGCAGCGCATCGAGAACATCGAGGCGACGCAGCGCCGCTTCCAGCGTTTCGGCGGGACCGACGGCGAGCGGGCAGGCGACCTGAATCGCCTGGCGGATCCGGAGCGCGCGCTGCCGGACATCGGGCTCGCGGTGCGCGGCGGCTACGGTGCCGCCCGCATCCTGCACGGGCTCGACTATCGCGGGCTCGAGCGCCGGCTGCGCGACCAGCCGATCGCGCTGGTGGGCCACAGCGACTTCACCGCGATCCAGCTCGCGCTGTACGCGAAGGCGCGCATCAAGACCTTCGGCGGCCCGATGCTGTCGGCCGACTTCGGCGCGGAAACGCTGAGCGACTTCACGATGCAACACTTCTGGCAGACGCTGTCGCAGCCGACCACGACGATCATCACCGAAGCGCCGCAGGTGCAGACCGTGAACGTGACGGGCACGCTGTGGGGCGGCAATCTCGCGATCCTGATGTCGCTCGTCGGCACGCCGTACATGCCCGACATCGAAGGCGGCATCCTGTTCATCGAGGACGTCAACGAGCAGCCGTTCCGGATCGAACGGATGATCTATCAGCTGCATCTGTCGGGGCTGCTCGCGCGCCAGCAGGCGCTGGTGCTCGGGCAGTTCACGGGCGCGCGGCCATTCGACTACGACAACGGCTACGACATGCAGGCGATGATCGACCAGGTACGCTCGGTGATCGGCATCCCGGTCGTCACGGGGCTGCAGTTCGGTCACGTGCCCGACCTGCTGACGCTGCCGTTCGGCGCGCACGCGCAGCTCGTCGCGAATGCGCACGGTTTCCGGCTTACGCTGTCGGACTATCCGCATCTCGGCTGAGCCGGACAGGCACCATCGAAAGGCGGGGGTTTCCCGCCTTTTCTTTGGGTATAAGCGCAACTAACGGTCGCAAATTTTCATCACTGTCGATTGGGCTTGTCTTATGGCGTGCACCATTTTTGTCAACAAAATAGCCGGAAGGGTATACGCCGTGATCCGCCTTGAATAAGCCTGAAATGCTTGCCGTGCCTGGCTTTCGTGCGCCGTGCACGGATCTGGCGCGACGGCGTGCACACGGATTGTGCGCATTTCGAGAAAAGAATTGTTGACAATCTTTATGTCCATCCTAGGATGAGGACCATCACACGATGCAGATCATGAACGAGCCCGATTCCCATGCGTCCGGTACAGCCGGCCCCGAAGCGATCGCCGAGCGGATTCGCACCGCGATCCTCGAGCATCGGCTCGCGCCCGGCGCGAAGCTGACGGAGGCGCAGCTCTGCGACGTGTTCAACGTGAAGCGCGGGACGATCCGGCAGGCGCTCGCGCTGCTCGCGGCCGACAAGCTCGTCGATCTCGAGCCGAACCGCGGTGCGTTCGTCGCGAGTCCGACGCTGCAGGACGTGCACGAGGTGTTCGAGATGCGGCGGATCATCGAGCTGGCCGTCGTCGAGCGGCTCGCGACGGGGCCGGGCGCAAAGCGGCTGAAGGGCGTCGCCGCGCTGATCGACAAGGAACGCAAGGCGTTCGAGCGGCACGATTTCGCGGCGTGGATCCGCCTGTCGGGCGAATTCCATACGGCGCTCGCGGCGCTGACGGGCAATGCGACGCTCTGCGAGTGCCTCGACGGGCTCGTCGCACGCTCGACGCTGATGTCGGCGCTGTACGAATCGCACGGGCGCAGCCCGTGCTCGTGCGACGACCACGACGAGATCCTGAGCGCGCTGGAAGCGGGGGATCCGAAGCGGGCGGTGACGCTGATGGCGCACCACCTGCAGCATGTCGAACTGAAGATGCTGGACCGGCCCGCGCAAGGGCAGGTCGATTTGCGCGAAGTGTTCGGCGGCGCCTGAGCGGCGACGCGAACCGGCCCGCGCGCCACACGACGAGAGCAATGCAGGCCGGCGGTTTGCGCCGCCGGCCGCCAGTCCGACTCCGGGCGACGATCCGGAGCGATATCGATGACGGTGGAGCGGCCGGGCGGCCGCGTCAAGGAGAAGTCATGGCTCAGTTCAGTGTGGCGCACGACAGCGCGTATCCGGCGGAAGAAGGCGGCGAGGGCGGCGGTTCCGCGTTGCCGCACGGTTACAGTCAACGTTTGTACAACGAAGATTTGGCACCCCTAAAGAATCAGACATGGGGTTCGTACAACATCTTCGCGTTCTGGATGTCGGACGTGCACAGCGTCGGCGGCTACGTGTTCGCGGGCAGCCTGTTCGCGCTCGGGCTGACGAGCTGGCAGGTGCTGATCGCACTGATCGTCGGCATCACGATCGTGAACCGGCTGTGCAACCTGATCGCGCGCCCGAGCCAGCAGATCGGCGTGCCGTATCCGGTCGCGTGCCGCGCGACGTTCGGCGTGCTCGGCGCGAACGTGCCGGCCGTGATCCGCGGCCTGATCGCGATCGCGTGGTACGGCATCCAGACCTATCTCGCGTCCAGCGCGCTCGTGATCGTCGTGCTGAAGTTTTTCCCGCAATGGCTGCCGTACGCGGACGTCCATCGTTACGGCTTCCTCGGGCTGTCCGCGGTCGGCTGGGCCGGCTTCATGCTGCTGTGGGTGCTGCAGGCGTTCGTGTTCTGGAACGGGATGGAGACGATCAAGAAGTTCATCGACTTCGCGGGCCCGGCCGTCTACGTCGTGATGTTCATCCTGGCCGGCTACATGGTGTGGCGCGCGGGCTGGCGCAACATCGGCCTGAACCTCGGCGGCGTCAAGTATCACGGCGCGGAAGTGATTCCGGTGATGATCACGGCCGTGTCGCTCGTCGTGTCGTACTTCTCCGGGCCGATGTTGAACTTCGGCGACTTCTCGCGCTACTGCCGCTCGTTCGGCGACGTGAAGCGCGGCAACTTCTGGGGGCTGCCGGTCAACTTCCTCGCGTTCTCGCTCGTCACGGTGATCACGACGGCCGCGACGCTGCCGGTGTTCGGCGAACTCATCACCGACCCCGTCGCGACGGTCGGCCGCATCGATCATCCGACCGCGGTGATCCTCGGCGCGCTGACCTTCACGATCGCGACGATCGGCATCAACATCGTCGCGAACTTCGTGTCGCCCGCGTTCGACTTCTCGAACGTCGCGCCGCGGCTGATCAGCTGGCGCGCGGGCGGGATGCTCGCCGCCGTCGCATCGATCTTCATCACGCCGTGGAACCTGTTCAACAACCCGGCCGTGATCCACTACACGCTCGACGTGCTCGGCGCGTTCATCGGCCCGCTGTACGGCGTGCTGATCGCCGACTTCTACCTCGTCAAGCGCGGCCGCCTCGTGCGCGACGACCTCTACACGATGTCGGAGAGCGGCGCTTACTGGTACACGGGCGGCGTGAACCGCCGCGCGCTCGCCGCGCTGCTGCCGGCCGCGGTGATCGCGGTCGTCTGCGTGATGGTGCCGGGCTGGGAGGCCGCCGCGAACTTCTCGTGGTTCATCGGCGCGGGGCTCGGCTTTGTGTTCTACCGGCTGCTCGTGAGCACGAAGGCCTGAGGAGCGCGCGATGAAGATCAAGCTGATCAATCCGAATACGACGCAGCGGATGACGGATGCGATGGGCCGCTGCGCGCGTGAAGTCGCGGCCGCGGGCACCGAGATCGTCGCGGTGAGCCCGCCGATGGGGCCGCCGTCGATCGAAGGCTATTACGACGAGGCGCTCGCGACGCCCGGGCTCCTCGCCGAGATCGCGCAGGGCGAGCGCGACGGCTGCGACGCGTACGTGATCGCGTGTTTCGGCGATCCGGGCCTGTATGCGGCGCGCGAGGTCGCGCGCGGGCCGGTGATCGGGATCGCCGAAGCGGCGATGCACGCGGCGAGCGTGCTCGCGCCGGGCTTCTCGGTCGTCACGACGCTCGCGCGCACCTGCGGGATGGCATGGCATCTCGCCGAGCGCTACGGGATGAAGCGGTTCTGCCGCAACGTGCGCGCGACCGACGTCGCGGTGCTCGAGCTCGACCGGCCAGGCTCGGCCGCGCGGCGGATCATCGTCGACGAATGCCGGCGCGCGCTCGACGAGGACGGTGCCGACGCGATCGTGCTCGGCTGCGCGGGGATGGCCGAATTCGCGCACGAGATCGAGCAGCAGATCGGCGCGCCGGTCGTGGAAGGCGTGACGGCGGCCGTCAAGTGGGCCGAGGCGCTCGTCGCGCTGCGCCTCGCGACCGCGAAGCGCGGCGACTATGCGCGGCCGCTGCCGAAGCGCTATGACGGCGAATTCGCGCGCTTCAGCCCGGCGGAGGACGCGTCGCCGGCCGCGGCGGCCGCCACCAGCACGACGCGCAGCGGGACCGCCGAGCCGCAACCGATGCCGGATTTGCCGCACCCGCACATACACACCGTCTGACCTGCACTATCTGCGCCGCTGTATGGGCGCGTCTGCACCTTTTCGCTACACTGGGCCGTCATCGCATCGGCCCGCGCGGCCGGCCTCCGGCACACGCGCGGGTCGATGCGAACCCATTATTCCGGCAAGCTTTCGTCGCACTTCGAACCCATGTCACTCGATCCCAACTATCCTCGCGACCTGATCGGCTACGGCCGCCATCCCGTGCAGGCGAACTGGCCCGGGCGTGCCCGCGTCGCCGTGCAATTCGTGCTGAACTACGAGGAGGGCGGCGAGAACTGCGTGCTGCACGGCGATCCGGCCTCCGAGCAGTTCCTGTCCGAAATCGTCGGCGCGGCCGCGTATCCGGACCGCCACATGAGCATGGAGTCGATCTACGAATACGGTTCGCGTGCCGGCGTATGGCGCATCCTGCGCGAATTCGAGAAGCGCGGGCTGCCGCTGACGGTGTTCGGCGTCGGCATGGCGATCGAGCGCCATCCGGAACTCGCGCGCGCATTCGTCGAGCTCGGTCATGAGATCGCGTGTCATGGCTGGCGCTGGATTCACTACCA
Source organism: Burkholderia sp. SIMBA_051 (assembly GCF_046534915.1). Classification (NCBI taxonomy): domain Bacteria; kingdom Pseudomonadati; phylum Pseudomonadota; class Betaproteobacteria; order Burkholderiales; family Burkholderiaceae; genus Burkholderia; species Burkholderia sp. SIMBA_051. The sequence continues at coordinate 322,861 of NZ_JAWRXS010000003.1, forward strand.
GAGCATGACGCCCGAACTCGAGGCCGAGCACATGCGCCTCGGGATGGAAGCGATCGAGCGCGTGACGGGCGAGCGTCCGCTGGGCTGGTATACCGGCCGCGACAGCCCGAACACGCACCGTCTCGTCGCGGAATACGGCGGCTTCCTGTACGACTCCGACAACTATGGCGACGACCTGCCGTTCTGGATGGACGTCGCCGTGTCGGGCGGCGGCACGTCGCCGCAGCTGATCGTCCCGTACACGCTCGATACGAACGACATGCGTTTCGCGACGCCGCAGGGCTTCAACACCGGCGAGCACTTCTTCGACTACCTGCGCGACGCATTCGACGTGCTGTACGCCGAGGGCGACGAAGCGCCGAAGATGCTGTCGATCGGCATGCACTGCCGGTTGCTGGGCCGGCCGGGGCGTTTTCGCGGGCTGCAGCGTTTCCTCGACCACATCGAGCAGCACGATCGCGTATGGGTGACGCGCCGTGTCGATATCGCGCGTCATTGGCGTGAACATCATCCGTATCAGCCCAATCATCGAAACGAAGGGAAAGCATGAAGGCGATGCGTTACACGTTGGATCAACTGAACACGATGGCGCCGAGCGCATTCGTCGCGGCGCTGTCGGGGATCTTCGAACATTCGCCGTGGGTGGCCGAGGTCGCCGCGGCCGAGCGGCCGTTCGCGAGCATCGACGCGCTGCACAAGACGATGTCGGATGCGGTCGAGACGGGCGGCGAAGCGCGCCAGCTCGCCCTGATCAACGCTCACCCGGAGCTGGCCGGCAAGGCCGCCGTACGCGGCGAGCTGACGGCCGAGTCGACGCGCGAGCAGAGCGGCGCGGGTCTCGACCAGTGCACGCAGGAAGAGTTCGACAAGCTGCTGACGCTGAACCGCACGTATCGCGAGAAGTTCGGTTTCCCGTTCATCCTCGCGGTGCGCGGCTATGATCGGCACGGCATCATCGCGAACTTCGAGTCGCGCGTGAATCATTCGCGCGCCGAGGAATTGCGCGCGAGCCTCGACCAGATCTACCGGATCGCGCGCTTTCGCCTCGACGACCTGATCGGCGCCTGACACAACACGGCCTGCTGCGTCGCAGCGGCCTGACACCGCCTCACCGCCTCACTGAAACAAGGAAACATCATGGCTGTTCCGCTTCTCGATCCCAACGCACCCGATTTCACGCGGCGCTACGTGAACCTTGCCGACCCGCGTCTCGGTGCGCAGGCGCTCGAGGCCAGCGACGACTTCTTCGCGCCGAAGGACCGGATGCTGAACCCCGAGCCGGCGGTGTTCATCCCCGGCAAGTACGACGATCACGGCAAGTGGATGGATGGCTGGGAGACGCGCCGCAAGCGCACGACGGGCTATGACTGGTGCATCGTCAAGCTCGCGCGGCCGGGCGTGATCAAGGGTGTCGACATCGACACGAGCCATTTCACCGGCAACTTCCCGCCGGCCGCGTCGATCGAGGCCGCGTACGTGGCCGATGGCGCGCCGACGCATGCGACCGAGTGGGTCGAGATCGTGCCGTCGACGACGCTGCAGGGCAACAGCCATCACTACGTCGAAGCGAGCGATGCCCGCGCGTTCACGCACCTGCGCGTGAACATCTATCCGGACGGCGGCATCGCGCGCCTGCGCGTGTACGGCCAGCCGCAGCTCGACTGGGCCGGCGCGAGTGCGACCGAGCAGTTCGACCTCGCGGCGATGGAAAACGGCGGCTACGTGGTGGCGGCGAACAACCAGCACTTCGGCGTCGCGTCGAACCTGCTGCTGCCGGGCCGCGGCGTGAACATGGGCGACGGCTGGGAAACCCGGCGCCGCCGCGAACCGGGCAACGACTGGGCGATCATCGCGCTCGCGCAGCCGGGCGTGATCCGCAAGATCGAAGTCGATACCGCGTTCTTCAAGGGCAACTACCCGGACCGCTGCTCGATCCAGGCCGCGTACGTGTCGGGCGGCACCGACAGCTCGTTGATCACGCAGTCGATGTTCTGGCCGGTGCTGCTCGGCGAACAGAAGCTGCAGATGGACAAGCAGCATTATTTCGAACACGAAATCGCTTCGCTGGGCCCGGTGACGCACGTCCGCCTGAACATCATTCCGGATGGCGGCGTATCGCGCGTGCGTCTGTGGGGGACGCTCGACAAATGAAGACGCTTGCAATCGAACCGCTGACCAGGGAAGCGTTCGCGCCGTTCGGCGACGTGATCGAAACGGAGGGCGCGAAGCAGATTCCGATCAACCTCGGCACGACGATCCGCTTTCACGATCTCGCGAAAGTCGATGTGGCGGACGAAGACGGCCGCACGCTCATCAACCTGTTCCGCGGTCAGCCGCGCACGCTGCCGTTCGAGGTGAAGATGCTCGAGCGCCATCCGCTCGGCAGCCAGGCGTTCGTGCCGCTGAACGAGCAGCCGTATCTCGTCGTCGTCGCGCCGGCGGGCAATCTCGATCCGTCGAAGATCCGCGCGTTCGTGACGAGCGGGTGGCAGGGCGTCAACTATGCGAAGGGCGTGTGGCATCACCCGCTGATCGCACTCGGCGGCGTCAGCGACTTCATCGTCGTCGATCGCGGTGGTGAGGGCCTTAACCTGAACGAGCAGGACCTGCAGGAATCGCTGTGGCTCACCGAGGACGCGCTGGATGCGCTGACGGCCTGAGAGCCGGATTGCTGCCGTTGCCGTTCGAAGCAACCAGGAAACCCGCGCGCCGCGCGGGTTTTTTTATGCGTGCCGCGTGCTATCGTGCCCGCATCGCCACCGCCCGAAGTCCGGTTCCGGACCCGTCCCCGATGAGTCAACCTGAAAACGACCTCGCCGTCCTGCTGCGCACGATGCAGCCCGAGCTGCATCGCGGTGCCTTCGCATTCGTCGCGTTGCCGGCCGATGCGGAAATATCGTTATCCGAAACGATCGCGACGTTCCGCGAAGCGGAAGGCATGACGGTCGTGGTCGACGAAGAGACTGCGGCACGTCGCGGCTGGCCGGTGTTGTTTCGCGCCGCGTGGATCACGCTGACCGTGCATTCGGATCTCGCGGCGGTTGGCCTGACGGCCGCGTTCGCGCGGGCATTGGGCGCGGCCGGCATCAGCTGCAACGTGATGGCCGCTGCGTATCATGATCACATCTTCGTGCCGTTCGACGACGGCCCGCGCGCGCTCGATGCGCTCGTCGCGCTGCAGCGCGACGCGATGCGCGGCTAGCGGGCGACGCGTTTCGCACAGGCAAAAAAACGGGCCCGTTTCCGGGCCCGCGAACGGAGAGGATGCGCCGGCAATCGACCGCCGGCGCCCGGCGGCTTACTTGACCGCGCCGCCCTCGAACCAGGCGGCGAGCTTCACGCGCTCGTCGTCGGTCATGTGCGTGACGTTGCCGATCGGCATCGCCTTCAGGCGCACGGCCTGCTCGTAGATACGCTGCGCGTTCTTCGACACTTCGTCCGGCGTGTCGAACATCACGCCGGCGGGCGCGCTGCCCATCAGCGTCGGCTTGGCCGAGTGGCACTCGACGCAGCGCTGCTGCAGGATCGGCATGATGTCGTTGATCGCGATCTTCGGTGCGTTCGCGGCCTGCGCTTCCGGTGCGACCGGCTTCGGCATCGTCCACACGAGGGCGCCCGACAGCAACGCGACGCCGCCGATCGGCAGGTACCACAGCTGCTTGCCGCGGTGACGCATCACGAAGAACTGACGGATCAGCGCGCCGGCCAGCATGATCAGCACGAGCACGACCCAGTTGAACTTGTTCGTGTACGTCATCGCATAGTGGTTCGACAGCATCGCGAACACGACCGGCAGCGTGAAATACGTGTTGTGCACCGAGCGCTGCTTGCCGCGCTTGCCGTAGATCGGGTTCGGCTCTTCGCCCTTGAGCATCTTGTCGACCATCTTGCGCTGGCCCGGGATGATCACGAAGAACACGTTCGCCGACATGATCGTCGCGAGCATCGCGCCGACGATCAGGTACGCCGCACGGCCCGCGAAGATGTGGCACGCAAGATACGCGGCGACGACGACGTAGAGGCCCACGCAGATGCCGAGCACGCGATCGTTGGTGCCGAGGATGCGGCACAGCGAGTCGTAGACGATCCAGCCGGCCGCGAGGAAGCCGAGCGCGGATGCGACGGCGACCACCGGGCCCATGTCGAGCACGCTCTTGTCGATCAGGTACGTGTTCGGTGCGAGCAGGTACAGCACGAAGAACAGCGAGAAGCCCGACAGCCAGGTCGTGTACGACGGCCACTTCGACCAGTGCAGGTCATCCGGCATTTCCGGCGGGGCGACCGTGTACTTCTGCATGTTGTAGAAACCGCCACCGTGGACGTGCCACAGCTCGCCGAACACGCCGCGCTTGCGCTGGTTCGCGTCGGTCGGCGGTTTCAGGCTGTTGTCGAGCGCGACGAAATAGAACGACTCGCCGATCCACGCAATGGCGACGATGACGTGCAGCCATCGCAGCGCGAGGTTCAGCCAGTCGGTGATGAAGCCTTCCATGAAACTCCTCCAGACTCAGATCGTTATCTTTGATGCGGGCGCCGATGCGTGTGTCAGCTGCCGCGATAGGTGCTGTACGACCACGGCGACACGAGCAGCGGCACGTGGTAGTGCGATGCGGTGTCGGCGATGCCGAAGCGCAGCACGACGCGGTCGACGAAACGGGGTTCGGGCACCTTCACGCCGAGCGACGCGAAGTAGTCGCCGGCATGGAATACGAGTTCGTATTCGCCGGCGGCGAGCGCGGCGCCTTCGAGCAGCGGTGCGTCGCAGCGGCCGTCGCTATTGGTCAGCACGGTCTTGATCGCGCGGCGCGATTCGCCGTCGAGCGCGTAGAGGTCCACCTTGATGGCAGCACCGGGACGACCGTGCGCCGTATCGAGTACGTGGGTAGTGAGCTTTCCCATTCGTTGTGTCCTTGTGTGAATGCGAGGTTCGGCGGCGACTCGATCCATTGACTGTGCGGCGGATCGAGGCTCCACGTCACGTGGCTACATACCCGTCGGCGAGAGTGAAGCGAGCGCCGTGCAGGCATTGTAAAAAGGTTCCCCGCGCAAATACGGGCGCGATATCGAAGATAATGCGCCGCGCATGAACCGCTGTCGACGGCACGCCGGAAGCGGCCCGCAGCCTGAGATTCCGGGGCTTGACGCCCCCTGCGCGGCGTACCATATCGAAACCGTGAAGCGCGGTATTCGGGTTCGCGCATTGTGCGCGGCGCGCGCTTGGGCGATGCTGCCGCCGTGCGCGTCGGGCCGTGAGCCCGCGCGCACCCCGAAGACGGCGTGCACGCCGGGTAACCGGGCCAGCGCGTTCGAACGGACGCAGGCACCCGGGCGTGCCGCGAATCAGCGTTCGAACGGCTTTGTGAACGTCACCGGGAGCGGCTCCCGGCGGCAGAACGACGCGGAGAACGCATGAACCTCGAGCAGCACGCCGGCGCACGCGCGCCACAGCCATCCTCATCCCGCCCGAAAACCCTGCTGGTCAAGCACGCCGACGTGCTCGTGACCATGGACGACACGCGCCGCGAACTGCGCGACGCGGGGCTCTATATCGAAGACAACCGGATCGTCGCGGTCGGCCCGAGCGCCGAGCTGCCGGATAGCGCCGACGAAGTGCTCGACCTGCGTGGCCACCTGGTGATCCCGGGGCTCGTGAACACGCACCATCACATGTACCAGAGCCTCACGCGCGCGGTGCCGGCCGCGCAGAACGCCGAGCTGTTCGGGTGGCTCACGAACCTGTACCGGATCTGGGCGCACCTGACGCCCGAGATGATCGAGGTGTCGACGCTGACCGCGATGGCCGAGCTGCTGCAGTCGGGCTGCACGACGTCGAGCGACCACCTGTACATCTATCCGAACGGCAGCCGGCTCGACGACAGCATCGGCGCCGCGCAGCGGATCGGCATGCGGTTTCACGCGAGCCGCGGCGCGATGAGTGTCGGCCAGCGCGACGGCGGGCTGCCGCCCGACTCGGTCGTCGAGCGCGAGCCCGACATCCTGCGCGACGCGCAGCGCCTGATCGAGACCTATCACGACGAAGGCCGCTACGCGATGCTGCGCGTGGTCGTCGCGCCGTGCTCGCCGTTCTCGGTGAGCCGCGGCCTGATGCGCGACGCGGCCGTGCTGGCCCGCGACTACGGCGTGTCGTTGCACACGCACCTGGCCGAGAACGTCAACGACATCGCGTACAGCCGCGAGAAGTTCGGGATGACGCCGGCCGAATACGCGGAAGATCTGGGCTGGGTCGGCCACGACGTGTGGCATGCGCACTGCGTGCAGCTCGACGATGCGGGCATCGGCCTGTTCGCGCGCACCGGCACCGGCGTCGCGCACTGTCCGTGTTCGAACATGCGGCTCGCGTCGGGCATCGCGCCGGTGAAGAAGATGCGTCTCGCGGGCGTGCCGGTCGGGATCGGCGTCGACGGCTCCGCGTCGAACGACGGCGCGCAGATGGTCGCGGAAGTGCGGCAGGCGCTGCTGCTGCAGCGGGTCGGCTTCGGGCCCGATGCGATGACCGCGCGGGAAGCGCTCGAGATCGCGACGCTCGGTGGCGCGAAGGTGCTGAATCGCGACGATATCGGCGCGCTGAAGCCCGGCATGGCCGCGGACTTCGCCGCGTTCGACCTGCGCCAGCCGCTGTTCGCGGGCGCGCTGCACGATCCGGTCGCGGCGCTCGTGTTCTGCGCGCCGTCGCAGACGGCGTACACGGTGGTGAACGGGAAGGTGGTGGTGCGGGAAGGGCGGCTCGCGACGCTCGACCTGCCGCCCGTCATCGAGCGCCACAACGCTCTTGCGCACGCCCTCGTGGAGGCGTCGCGCTGACGCACGGGCGCGGGGCGCGCACCGCGCGCGGCGGATCAGGCGCGCGGCGGCGGTTGCGGCTGCCAGACCGTACCGCGACGGCCTGACCGGTGCGCGCCGTGCGCGATCAAGCCTCGATCAGCGTGCGGGTCGCTTCGGCGACGAGGCTGCGCAGCCAGCGCACTTCGTCGGAATAGTGGCAGCGTTCGTGCCACAGCTGGTAGTACTGCATCGGCGGGAAGTCGAGCGGCGCCGGCACGACCGACAGCGGCAGGAACTTCGCGTAATGATCGGCGAACAGGCGCGTCGTCGTGAAGATCAGGTCGGACTTCACCAGCACGTACGGTGCGAGGTTGAAGTAAGGCAGCGTGACGACCACGTGGCGCTTGAGCCGCTCGCGCGCGAGGTGCACGTCGATCGCGCCGCGCTGGCCGACCGAGTACGGCGTCGGCGCGAGATGCGGCGCGTTCAGGTACTGGTCGAGCGTGAGCCCGCCGCGCTTCGCGAACGGATGCGTGTTGCTCATCAGGCAGACGATTTCGTCGACGAACAGGTTCGACAGGTGCAGCTGCTCGGGCGGCTCGGGCCAGTTGCCGACGACGATGTCGAGCTTGCCGTCTTCCAGCGCGAGCTCGTAGTCGAACGCGGGGCCGAGCGAGTGGAACTCGAGCGTCGCATTCGGCGCGGCCTGGCGGAAGCGCTCGACGACGGTCGGCACGAACAGCACGTTCAGGTAGTCGGGGCAGCCGATCCGGTAGCAGCGGATCGACGTGGCCGGGTCGAAATTGTGCTGCTGGAACTTGATGCGCTCGATTTCACGCAGTGCGTTCTGCACCGGTTCGAGCAGGCGCAGCCCGTATTCGGTCGGGACCATGCCGGACTTCCCGCGCACGAGGAGCGGATCGCCGGTGATGTCGCGCAGGCGCCGCAGCGCGGCGCTGATCGCCGGTTGCGACTGGTTCAGTTTGACGGCCGCGCGCGTGACGCTGCGCTCCATCAACAAGGTGTGCAAGACGCGCAAGAGGTACGTGTCGATCGCCTCGCGTTGCTGACTCATGATATCTCCGTTTATATGTACGGGCTGATCGAGGGGGTGTGGGGGTATATGGTTTTTAATATGAACGAAAATCAGCGTCAAGAGATGGATACCCGCAGACGCCCGCCGGCCGGGCCTCGACACGGGGCCCGAACGGGGCGTCATGCAGGCGGGCGCGGCGCCGCGCGGATGCGCATTGCACGCATCCGGCGGTCGGGGCACCGCGCGCGGTGCGTCAGTCGTCGATGCGCATGCCGACTTTCAGCGTGACCTGCCAGTGGATGACCTGGTCGCCTTCGATGTGGCCGCGTGTTTCGGTCACCTGGAACCAGTGCAGGTTATGCAGCGTCTTGCCGGCTTTCGAGATCGCGTTGCGGATGGCGTCGTCGCACGATTGGCGCGACGAGCCGGTCAGTTCGATCAGCTTGTAGACGTGGTCGCTCATGATGCGCTCCCTGGTATGTCGGTATGTGGTCGGTATGGCCGGCGGCAGCGGCGGGCCCGAAGCGGCGCCGCGCGTGTCCGGCTTCTTGAGTGATAGGTATGATGGGCGGCAAGTGCAACCTCAATTGGAGACGGGGAACATCGTGGAAGTCGGATATTGCGGACCGGGATTGATGGGCGCGCCGATGATTCGGCATTTGCTGGCGGCGGGCCACCGGGTCAGCGTATGGAACCGGACGCGCGGCAAGGCCGAGGCGCTTGAAAAGGATGGCGCGCAGGTGGTCGACACGCCGCGCGAACTGGCCGAGCGCGTCGATACGGTGTTCATGTGCGTGCTCGACGGCCGTGCGGTCGGCGATGTCACGTTCGGCGAGCACGGGCTGCTTGCCGGCGATGCGAACGCACGCCGCCTGAAGCGCATTGTCGATCATTCGAGCATTCCGCCGGCCACGACGCGCGACTATGCGGCGCGCGCAGCCGCGCTCGGCGTCGGCTGGATCGACGCGCCCGTGTCGGGCGGCGTGCCCGGCGCGCAGGCCGGTACGCTCGCGGTGATGGCGGGCGGCGGCGCGGCCGACCTCGACGCGGTGCGGCCGTTGATCGACGCGTACGCGTCGCGCATCACGCACATGGGCGACGCCGGTGCAGGCCAGACCGCGAAGCTGTGCAACCAGGCGATCGTCACCGCGACGGTGACCGCGATCGCGGAAGCGGTCGGCCTGGCGCAGGCGAGCGGCATCGATGCCGCGCGTCTGGCCGACGCACTGGCGGGCGGCTGGGCCGACTCGGTGCTGCTGCAGACTTTCGTGCCGCGCATGACGTCAGGCGGCCACCCGCCGATGGGTGCGCTGAGCACGTTCCAGAAGGATGTCGATGCGATCGCCGACGCCGCGCGCGACACGGGCGCGGTGATGCCCGTGTCGGCCACGGTGCAGCAGGTGCTGCGGCTGGGCGCTGCGCAGGGCCTCGCCGGCGCCGATTTCGCCGCGTTCATCGACATCGTCCGGCCCGGCAACGGGCGCGGGACGGCGCAGTGAGCGCGTGGCGGCGGTGAAGCGGGAAGCCTGAATGGCCGATGGGCCGCCCGGAGGCGGCCCATCGTGTCGGTGTCGGTTCAGCCGAGGGAGCGCGGTGTCGTGTCGCCGGCGTTCTGGCGTCCGAGGCCGCCGCGCAGGCTTGCCTTCGTGCCTGCACCAAATTCGGGCAGGATGCGCGCGCGGGCGCGGCTCGCGAACACGAGGAAGCCGAAGCCGTTCGCCTCGTACCAATATCCGCCGTTCTCGAGGCCGTCGAGCGGCTGTTCGAGCGCGTTGGCGATCGATTCCATGCAGCGCTTGCGCAGTTCGGCGATGGCCGGATAGGGCGGCTGTGCGCCGCGCACGCTGCACAGGAGCACGTCGAGGCCGGGCAGCACATGCGCATAGAGGACGGGTTCGTCCTGCGCACGGGCGCGGGCAATCTTGGTGTCGAGCTGCGCAAACGGTTTCGAATGGCGCAATACCGCGAGGAATGACTCCTGGCCATCCTGCTGCGCGCGTCGACGTTTTTTCGGGAAGGACATAAACACTCGCCTCAAAAACAATTGCAAGAAATGCGGCACTTTCATGCGACCCACTCCCGGCTATGTACGCCGCATGTCGATCCTTTATAGCACACGAAAATGCTGCACTCGTGCGGTACGACGATCAATGTCTCCCGTCGACCCGCTTGCCACGATGATCGACACAGCCAGCGTCTCGGCGCCCGTACTGTCGTTTAGTCTCCATCATAGACCTGCTTTTCCCGCGCGTGCATTCGTGCGTCACAAAAAAGTGAGATAAGCGTCGCGCGGCGGCGCGCGGCGCACGCATGCGCGCGGCACGCGCATGAAAAAGGCCCGCATTGTGCGGGCCCGGCAGATGCAGCGTGGCGCGGTGCTCAGCGTTGCTTGAGCGAATCGCGGATCTCGCGCAGCAGCACGATGTCTTCCGGCGTCGCGGCCGGCGCGGTTTCTTCCGGCTTGCGCAGCTTGTTGATGAATTTCACCATCAGGAAAATGATGAACGCAAGGATCACGAAGTTGATCGCCACGGTGATGAACGAGCCGTAGCCGAATGCGGCGACGCCCGCGGCCTGCAGGTCCTTGAACGAATCGGGATTACCCTTGAACGTCGGGGGGATGGTGCCGAGCAGAACGAACTTGTTCGAGAAATCCAGACCGCCGGTCAGCACGCCGATCACCGGCATGATGAGGTCTTTCACGACTGAGTCGACGATCTTCGAGAACGCGCCGCCGATGATCACGCCGACGGCGAGATCCATCACGTTGCCTTTGACGGCGAATTCCTTGAATTCCTTGATTATGCTCATGAGCGGCTTTCTCCTGATTGAGGCTAGGGGAAGGCGTGCCGCGACGCGCAGGGCTGCGAAACGTCGGATGGGACCGGAGGCACGCCGATGGCCGCATGATAGCGAACGTGCCCCATTGCCGGTAGCCCATCTTGAAATGATTGACAAATTCGCGGCCGGCGATCCGGCGGCCGGCGCGAGTGGGAATGAAAGGGGGGGCGCGGCGTGAGAGGCGGGCGTCGCGCGATGCGTCGACGCCCGCGTGCGAATGCTCAGGTGTTGTCGTCGGTCCAGCCGTCGTCGTTGCTGCCGAGATCGACACCGCCGCCGCCGTTGCCGTCGCTCCAGTTCGAATCGTCGCCGCGACCGAAGTCGAAGCCCGGATCGTTGTTCTCCTGACGCCGGCGCTGGTCGTCGACGATCACGTCGCGTTCGACCACGCGCTCGCGCCCGCCCGACATCGCTTCGCCGAGCAGCACGCCGGTCAGCAGCCCGCCCATCCCGCCGGCGAAGCCGCCGCCTTGCTGGACCACGACCGGCGGCTGCTGTTGCGGATACGGTTGGGGGGGATACGGCTGTTGCGGGTATGGCGGTTGCTGATACGGCTGGCCTTGCGTGCCGGTCATGCGATCGGCTTCCTGCGCATACACGGAGCCGCTACCGTTCGCCGGCGCGGCGGGCTGCGCGGCCGGATCGGGGCGGCCTTCGACGCGCGCCTTCACGCTCGCATGCCGCTGCTCGAGTTCGTCGATGCGATACGGCGGCACCGGGTTCTTGCCGTTCGACAGCGTTTCGACGAGCGTGCGTGCATCGGTCTCGATGCCTTCGAGCTCGCCGGTGAGCGCGGCGGCGCCGGGCGCCGTCGACAGTTTCGCGTCGAGTTTCAGCGGACGAATGTCGTTCAGCACGTCGGTCGCGCGCTTCAATTGCGTGCGGCGTTCGTCGTCGGCGCGACCGTCGTCGGCCGAGCGCGCGCGCCGCAGCGTCCAGCGCAGCACCAGCGCGATGAGCGCGATGATCAGCGCGATGCCGATCCACATGCCGGTCGACGGACCGTGTTTCGCGACCGGCGCGGCCGGTGCGAGCGACGACTGCAACGAGCCGGCCTGCGTGGCCGACGGTGTGTTGCCGCTCACGCGCGCGGCGTCCGCGCGGATGCGCGATTCGGTCTGCGCGAAGCGCGACGCATCGGTGAAGCGCAGTTGCGGATCGAGCGACTTCGCCCGCTGCAGTTGCGCGAGCGCGTCCGACGCGCGGCCTTCGCGGTCCAGCACCTGCGCGTACAGGTAGTGCGCATGCGCGTTGTTCGGGTGGGCGTCGATGACTTGCGACAGTTGCGAGTCGGCGCGCTGCCAGTCGCGCTGGGCGATCGACTGCTCGACTTGCTGCAGCGACGGGACTGCGAATGCCGCGGACGACAGCAGCATCAGCGAGAAGCCGAGTGCGGCGAGAGATTTCTTCATGGTCGAACCGGGCGCGAGCGCCCGTCTCCTGACGATCGATGCGCGCCGCGAGCCTGCGGCCCGCGGCGCGGTTGCCGTTACTGCGCGGGCGTGTCGAGCTGCTTCTTCAGCGCGGCGAGGCGGTCTTCCACCGACGGGCCCTTGTTCAGCGCGGCGAGCTTGTCCTCGAGCGCCTTGCCGCTCGACGTGTCGGCCGAGTTCAGGCGTGCGTCCGAGCGCGCGTTCTGCAGTGCGACCTTGTCCTCGAGCTTCTGGAAATCCTCGGACAGGTTCTTGCCGCCGATGCCGCCGAGCGCGCTTGCCGCGACGTCCTTCGCCTGCGCGATTTCATGCTTCGCCTGCAGGATGTTCGAGCGCGAGTTCAGGTCGTTGCGGCGCTGGCGCATGTCGGCGATCTGCCCCTTCAGCTTGTCGACCGACGGTTCGAGCGTCGTCAGCTCGGCCGCGAGTGCATCGCGCTCGGCTTCGGCGTTCGATTGCGCGGCGAGCGCCTCGCGTGCGAGTGCTTCGTCGCCGGCCTGCAGCGCGCGCTTCGCGCCGTCTTCGTACTTTTTCACCTTGTCGTCGGCCGCATCGCGCTTGCTGCGCTGGGTCGCGACTTGTGCCTCGATCTCGATCAGCGAATTCTCGGCACGGCCGATGCTGTCGTCGAGCTCCCGCACGATCTGCCGTGCGTCGCGCGACGGATCCTGTACCGAGTCGGCCGCATCGTTCAGCAGGCCTTTGATCGTGCGCGAAATAGAGTCGAAAAGCGACATGAAATCCTCCGTGGTTGAAAGGTGCCGCGTGAGCGGCAGTACCCGTCGCGAATCGGTTCCGACCCGCGTGAGCCGGCGGATATTACACCGCCGGCTCCTTAAATACGGCTTAAGCGCTGCAGTTCAAGCGCGATGCGTGTGCAGTATTCGAACCTTTCGCGTTTGAAAGCCACGCCGCGGCACGCGACGGGCCGCGTGTCCATGATAGGCGGAGCATGCGGCCAATACGTTCCGCAAATCCCGGCCGTGCGGGAATTTTTACAAAAAATCGCGAAGTCAACCGGTCGATTTCATTAAAATGCGCTGTCACGTCGCGGGAACGGATCGCCGCGCGGCGGGGTCTGTCGACGTGACAGTTGCCACGATGCACCACACTCTGATTCATCCGCTTGCATTTCCGCATGCGTCCGAGGGCGCCACGCCGCCTGCCATTCCGACATGCCAATTATCAAACGACCGCCTTCTTCTTCCGACCGGAACGAACCTCACTACACATTGCGCCGTTCGCCGTCGGGAGCCTATTACCCCGATGACGACAACGGCGACGACGATCGCCGCACGCAGCGCCGCGGAGGCGGGGGCGGCGGCCGCCGCTCGTTCGGCTCGCGCGTCGCGCTGTGGTTCGTCGGACTGTTCGCGACGCTCGCGGTCGTCGGCGCGCTGATCGTCGGCTACGCACTCGTCGTGATGGCACCGCAACTGCCGTCGCTCGATGCGCTGACCAACTACCAGCCGAAGGTGCCGTTGCGCGTGTTTACCGCCGATCACGTGCTGATCGGCGAGTTCGGCGAGGAGCGCCGCAGCCTCGTGCGCTTCCAGGACATTCCCGACGTGATGAAGAAGGCCGTGCTCGCGATCGAGGACTACCGCTTCTACGAACACGGCGGCGTCGACTTCCTCGGCATCCTGCGCGCGGGCGTGGCCGACCTGATGCACGGCGGCGCGCGCCAGGGCGCGAGCACGATCACGATGCAGGTCGCGCGCAACTTCTTCCTGTCGAGCGAGAAGACCTACACGCGCAAGATCTACGAGATGCTGCTCGCGTACAAGATCGAGAAGGCGCTGACGAAGGATCAGATCCTCGAGCTGTACATGAACCAGATCTACCTGGGCCAGCGTTCGTACGGCTTCGCGGCCGCCGCGCGCGTGTATTTCGGCAAGGACCTGAAGGACATCACGCTCGCCGAAGCGGCGATGCTCGCGGGGCTGCCGAAGGCGCCGTCGGCGTACAACCCGGTCGTCAATCCGAAGCGCGCGAAGGTGCGTCAGGAATACATCCTGAAGCGTATGCTCGAGATCGGCTACATCACGCAGCCGCAGTACGACCAGGCGGTGAAGGAGGAGATCCGCGTGCGCACGCCGGGCAATCAGTATGCGGTGCACGGCGAATACGTGTCCGAGATGGTGCGGCAGATGATGTACCAGCAGTACAAGGACGAAACCTATACGCGCGGGCTGACCGTCACGACGACGATCAACTCGGCCGACCAGGAAGCGGCGTACCAGGCCGTGCGTCGCGGCATCCTCGATTACGAGCGCCGCCACGGCTATCGCGGGCCGGAAGGGTCGATCAACCTGCCGGCGGCCGGCGACGAGCGCGACGAGGCGATCGACGACGCGCTCGCCGATCATCCGGACAACGGCGATCTGCAATCGGCGGTGGTACTGGCGGCGTCGCCGAACGCGGTCGAGGTGCAGTTCGTCGGCGGCGCGACGACGACGATCGGCCCGGCCGGGCTGCGCTTCGTGTCGGGCGCGCTGAATCAGCGCGCGAACGCCACGCTGCGGATCAAGCCGGGTTCGATCGTGCGCGTGCTGAAGGACGGCAAGACGGGCTGGCAGGTCGTGCAGCTGCCGCAGGTCGAAGGCGCGCTCGTCGCGATCGCGCCGCAGGACGGGGCGATCCGCTCGCTCGTCGGCGGCTTCGACTTCAACAAGAGCAAGTTCAACCACGTGACGCAGGCGTGGCGCCAGCCGGGTTCGTCGTTCAAGCCGTTCATTTATTCGGCGTCGCTCGACAAGGGCCTCGGACCGGCGACGATCATCAACGATGCACCGCTGTACTTCCCGCCGAGCGTGCCGGGCGGCACCGCGTGGGAGCCGAAGGACGACGACCAGCCGGACGGCCCGATGTCGATGCGTACCGGCCTGCAGCGTTCGAAGAACCTCGTGTCGATCCGGATCCTCGCGTCGATCGGCACGCAGTACGCGCAGCAGTACGTGACGCAGCGCTTCGGCTTCGATCCGGCGAAGACGCCGCCGTACCTGCCGATGGCGCTCGGTGCAGGGCTCGTCACGCCGCTGCAGCTCGCGACCGGCTATGCGGTGTTCGCGAACGGCGGCTACAAGGTCGATCCGTATCTGATCGCCGAAGTCGACGACGCGCACGGGCAGGCGCTGCAGCGGTCGCAGCCGGTGGTCGCCGGCAGCACGGCGGCGCGCACGATCGAAGGCCGCAACGCGTACGTGATGAACAGCCTGCTGCATACGGTCGCGACGGCCGGCACGGGCGCGGGCACCAACGCGCTCGGCCGCGGCGACCTGCAGGGCAAGACGGGTACGACGAACGATGCGAAGGACGGCTGGTTCGCCGGCTACCAGCAGTCGCTCGTCGCGGTCGCATGGATGGGCTTCGACCAGCCGAAGAGCCTCGGCAGCCGCGAATTCGGCGCGCAGCTCGCGCTGCCGATCTGGGTGAACTACATGCGCACCGCGCTGAACGGCGTGCCCGAGCAGCAGATGCCGATGCCGGACGGCCTGACGACAGTCGACGGCGAGCTGTACTACGCGGATCGCACGCCGGGCAACGGCTTCGTCGGGAGCGTGGACATCAACCCGGCCGAGAACGCGATCAGCGCGAACGACGCACTCGGCTCGGCCGGCGCGGCCGGGCTTGCGCCGCCGCCCGTCACGCAGCAGGAGAAGCAGCAGATCATGGACATGTTCGAGAACAAGTAAGCGATACGCGGATGTTTCGCATGCGACGGGCGCCTTCGGGCGCCCGTTTTTTTGCGTGTCGTCGTGCGTCAGCTCATGTGCGTCGGCGGCGTCATCTGCCTATTTCGCGTCCGGCATGCTTCGTGCGGGTAAAACGCTGCGCGCTCAACCACTTGCGTGCTTGCCTGGCGGGTTATCAACAGGGCTGTCAACATAAACTGGGGATAACCCGCAGCATCTTGCGCAGCTTCAGTGCTGCAGTTTCGCGTGCGCGAGATGCATGCCGAGTGTCGCGGGGTCGGTATTCGTGCCCGACAGCAGCACGCCGACGCGCTTGCCCTGCAGCGTCTCGCGCAGCGGGCCGAGCAGCGCCGCGAGCGCCGCCGCGCACGCCGGTTCGACCGCGAGCTTCAGGTGCGAGAACAGGAACAGCATCGCCGCGCGCAGCGCGTCGTCGGACACCGTCACGATGCGGTCGATGTGGCGCCGGCACAGCTGGTAGCTGTATTCCTCGGTGTGCGGCGCCATCAGCGAATCGGCGATGGTCTGCATCGCGCTCATCTTGATCGTGTGATTCGCCGCGAAGCTGCGGCACATCGCGTCGGCGCCTTCCGGCTCGACGCCGTACACGTGCACGCGCGGATTCGCGAGCCGCAGCGCGGTCGCCATGCCGGCCGCGAGCCCGCCGCCGCCGATCGGCACGATCACCGCGTCGAGATCGGGCGTCTGCGTCGCCCATTCGTAGCCGAGCGTCGCGGTGCCGAGAATCGTGTGATAGCCGTTGAACGGATGGATGAAGAAGCGGCCTTCCTCGGCCTCGATCCGCCGCACGAGGTCGAACGCCTGCGACGCGCTGCCGGCCAGCACGACTTCCGCGCGGTACTGCTTGCACTGCGCGATGCGCGTCGGGCTCGCGGTATGGAACATCACGACCTTCGCACTGCTGCCGAGCCGCATCGCCGCATACGCGACGGCCGCCGCATGATTGCCGGCCGAAACACACGTGACGCCGGCGTTCTTGCGCGCTTCGTCGAGTGCCAGCAGGTGCGTGAATGCACCGCGCGCCTTGAAGCTGCCGCTCGCCTGCAGCAGCTCGAACTTGAAGTTGACGTGCGTGCCCTCGAGGGACGGCAGGTCGGCACGCTCGAACACCGGCGTGCGCGCGACCCACGGCGACAGCGCGAAATGTTGCGCGGCGATTTCGTCGAGCGTCGGAATCGGCTCGCCGTCGATCGTCGTATGGGCGGTGCCCTGTTGTTCAGTCGACATGACGTGGCGGGTGGCGGGGGTGGGGCCGGCCCGCACACGCAGGCCGGCGTGGCGGGGGGCAGTCAGTGTGCGTCGACCGACATGCTGCGGATGAATTTGCGCAGGAACTGCTCGCAGGCGGCGAGCTGCGCGAGCTCGACATATTCGTTCGGCTTGTGCGCCTGCTCGATGTTGCCGGGCCCGCACACGACGCTCGGGATGCCCGCGCGTTCGAACAGGCCGGCCTCGGTGCCGTATGCGACCTTGCGCTTGTCCTGGTCGGCCGTCAGCGCGCGCACGAGCTGCGTGATCGCGGCCTGTTCCGTGGCGTCGAGGCCGGGCGCTGCCGCGATCTTCGAAAACTCGATCGCCGCGTTCGGATGTTCGCGCAGCATCTGCGGCAGCAGCGTTTCCTGTGCGTACGCTTCGATGCGCGTGAAGATCTGCTCGGGATCGAGCGTCGGCAGGTTGCGGAACTCGAAGTCGAACCGGCATTCGGCCGGCACCGTGTTGATCGCGTTGCCGCCCTGGATCGTACTCGTCTGCGCGGTCGTGAACGGTACGTCGTACAGCTCGTCGAACGGGCCTTCCGCACGGAAGCGCTCGGCGATGTCGCGGATGTGGCAGATGAGGCGCGCCGCGTATTCGATCGCGTTCAGGCCCTTCGGCGTCAGCGACGAGTGCGCGGCGTGACCGCGCACGCAGCAGCGGTACGCGTTGATGCCCTTGTGCGCGATGATCGGCCGCATGCTGGTCGGCTCGCCGACGATGCAGCCGGACGGCTTCACGCCGCGCTTGACGAGATCGGCGATCAGCAGCGGTGCGCCCGCGCAGCCGATTTCCTCGTCGTAGGACAGCGCGAAATGAATCGGCTTCGCGAGCTTCGTCGCCTGCATCTCGGGCAGCAGCGCGAGCGCCGTGCCGATGAAGCCCTTCATGTCGCAGGTGCCGCGGCCGTACAGGCGGCCATCGCGGATTTCCGGCGCGAACGGGTTGCTGTCCCACTGCTGGCCGTCGACCGGCACGACGTCGGTGTGCCCCGACAGCACGATGCCGCCATCGGTCGAGCCGTCGTGCGCGGGCACGGTCGCGAACAGGTTGGCCCAGCCTTCGCGCGGATCATGCGTGAGCGTCGACACGATGCCCTTCGCGGCCAGCGCGTCGCGCACCGCTTCGATCAGGCCGAGGTTCGGCACGCGGCTCGTCGTGTCCATCGACACCAGCTGCTTGATCCAGGGCAGGCTGACGAGCGAAGCGTCGCCTTGGTCGGCGGCGGACGGCGCCGGCGCGTCGAGAGTGGACATGGCAAAACTCCGTCTGAGGAATGGGAAAATCATACTCAAAAACGCGCCGGCCCGCCTTCGCCGGCCGCGATGCGGTGCAGCATCGCGGCCGCGCCGTCAGCGTGCCGCGGTCGCCGCGTCGGCGCGCGGCGCCAGCGCGCGCAGCGTTTCCTTGATCGTCGACACGCGGATCGCGAGATCGGGCGAGCGCGTCTCGATGCGCAGCTTGTCCTGGCCCGCGAGCTTGATGTGCCGGTGCTTCTGCACCATGTCGATGATGCGCATCGGATCGATCGGCGGGTTCGGCTCGAACTGCAGCCCGATCGCGGCCTCGCTCGCGTCGATCTTGACGATGCCGAGCGGCTTCGCGGCCAGCCGCAGCCGGTGCGTCTCGACGAGCGCGTGCGCCTGCGGCGGCAGCTTGCCGAAGCGGTCGATCAGCTCTTCCTGGATGCCGTCGATCGCGTCGCCATGCTCGCAGTTCGCGAGACGCTTGTACAGCGACAGCCGCTCCTGCACGTCCGCGCAGTAGTCGGCCGGCAGGATCGCGGGCGCATGCAGGTTGATTTCCGTCGTCGCGGCGAGCGGTGCGGTGAGGTCGGGCTCCTTGCCGTTCTTCAGCGCCTTCACCGCGTCGTTCAGCATGTCGGTATACAGCTGGAAGCCGATCTCGTGGATCTCGCCCGACTGCTTGTCGCCGAGCACCTCGCCGGTGCCGCGGATCTCGAGGTCGTGCATCGCGAGATAGAAGCCCGAACCGAGTTCCTCCATCTGCTGGATCGCCTCGAGCCGGCGCTGCGCCTGCTTGGTCAGCGACTGCGGATCGTGGACCAGCAGGTACGCATACGCCTGGTGGTGCGAACGGCCGACGCGGCCGCGCAGTTGGTGAAGCTGCGCGAGGCCGAACTTGTCCGCGCGGTGCATGATGATCGTGTTCGCGCTCGGCACGTCGATGCCGGTCTCGATGATGGTCGTGCACAGCAGCACGTTCGCGCGCTGCGCGACGAAATCGCGCATCACGCGTTCGAGTTCGCGCTCGTGCATCTGGCCGTGCGCGATCACGATGCGCGCCTCGGGCACGAGTTCCTCGAGCATGGCCCTGCGGTTCTCGATCGTCTCGACCTCGTTGTGCAGGAAGTACACCTGGCCGCCGCGTTTCAGTTCGCGCAGCATCGCCTCGCGGATCACGCTTTCTTCCTCGCGGCGCACGAAGGTCTTGATCGCGAGCCGCTTCTGCGGCGCGGTCGCGATCACCGAGAAGTCGCGCAGCCCCTCGAGCGCCATCCCGAGCGTGCGCGGGATCGGCGTGGCGGTCAGCGTCAGCACGTCGACTTCCGCGCGCAGCGCCTTCAGCGCTTCCTTCTGGCGCACGCCGAAGCGGTGTTCCTCGTCGATGATCACGAGGCCGAGGCGCTTGAACTGCACGTCTGACGACAGCAGCTTGTGCGTGCCGATCACGATGTCGACGGTGCCTTCGTTGATCTGCGCGATCGCCGCATTCACTTCCTTCGTGGTCTTGAAGCGCGACAGCTCGACGATGCGCACCGGCCAGTCCGCGAAGCGATCGACGAAGGTCTGCGTGTGCTGCTCGGCGAGCAGCGTGGTCGGCGACAGCAGTGCGACCTGCTTGCCGCCCATCACCGCGATGAACGCGGCGCGCAGCGCGACCTCGGTCTTGCCGAAGCCGACGTCGCCGCACACGAGGCGGTCCATCGGCTTGCCGCTCGTCATGTCGCCGATCACGGCCGCGATGGCCGCGGCCTGGTCGGGCGTTTCCTCGAAGCCGAAGCTTTCCGCGAACTTCACGTAGTCGCGCGGATCGAGCGCGAACGCATGGCCCTCGCGGGCCGCGCGGCGCGCATACAGGTTCAGCAGCTCGGCCGCCGTGTCGCGAATCTGCTGCGCGGCCTTGCGCTTCGCACGCTCCCACTGGCCCGAGCCGAGCGCGTGCAGCGGTGCGCTGTCGGGATCGGCGCCGCTGTAGCGCGAGATCACGTGCAATTGCGCGACCGGCACGTAGAGCTTGCTGTCGCCCGCGTATTCGAGGTGCAGGAATTCGGTCTCGCCTTCGCCGAGATCCATCGACACGAGGCCCATGTAGCGGCCGATGCCGTGCTGCGCATGGACGACCGGGTCGCCGACCTTCAGCTCCGACAGGTCGCGCACCATCGCATCGACGTTGCTCGCCTGTTCCTGGCGGCGGCGGCCCGCGCGCCGGCCGAGCGCGCCGTACAGCTCGGTTTCGGTGACGATCGCGTAGCCTTCGCCCGGCACCGCGAAGCCGCTCGCGAGCGGCGCGACACCGAGCGCGAACGGTGCATCGCTTTCGAGCCAGCCCGCGAAGTGGTCGTTCGACGCGGGGCGCAGGTGATGCTCGGCGAGTAGTTGCAGGATCGTTTCGCGGCGGCCGGCCGATTCGACCGTCAGCAGCACGCGCTTGCCCGACGATTCGACGAACGTGCGCAGCGCGGCGAGCGGATCGTCGGCATGCCGATCGACCGTGAGCTCGGGCAGGCCCGTCGCCCAGCCGCCGGCCGGCTGCGCGGGCAGCACGACGCGCGCGAACGGTTTAGCGAACGCGAAGAAATCCTCGTCGGACAGGAACAGGCGCTGCGGCTCGAGGATCGGCCGCTCGCGGTCGTGCGCGAGGAACGCGTGGCGCTGCTTCGTATCGGCCGTGAAGCGGCGGATCGACGCCTCGAGATCGCCGGTGAACACGAGGTGCGCGTCCTGCGGCAGGTAGTGGAACAGCGTGGCCGTCTCGTCGAAGAACAGCGGCAGGTAGTACTCGATGCCGGCCGACGGCACGCCGTTGCCGATGTCCTTGTAGATCGGCGCGCGGCTCGGGTCGCCTTCGAAGGTCTCGCGCCAGCGGCTGCGAAAGGCCGTGCGCGCGGCTTCGTCGAACGGAAACTCGCGGCCGGGCAACAGGCGCACGTCGCGAACCGGGTAGAGGCTGCGCTGCGTATCGGGATCGAACGCGCGGATCGAGTCGACCTGGTCGTCGAACAGGTCGATCCGGTACGGCAGCGGCGAGCCCATCGGGTACAGGTCGATCAGCGAGCCGCGCACGCAGTATTCGCCGGGCCGCACGACCTGGCTCACGTGCTCGTAGCCGGCCAGCGTGAGCTGCGCCTTCAGCTTCGCCTCGTCGAGCCGCTCGCCCTGCGCGAACGCGAAGGTGTACGCGGCCATGAACGACGCGGGCGGCATCCGGTACAGCGCGGTGGTCGCGGGCACCAGCAGGATGTCGCAGCGGCCCTCGCCAAGGTCGTGCAGCGTCGCGAGCCGCTCGGAGACGAGATCCTGGTGCGGCGAGAACGTGTCGTACGGCAGCGTTTCCCAGTCCGGCAGCAGGCGCACGCGCGCATCGGGCGAGAAGTAGCGGAGTTCCTGCGACAGCCGCTGCGCGTCGACCGCGTTCGCGCAGATCACCGCAAGGAGCGGGACCGCGGCGCGGTTCTCGGCGAGATAGCGGGCGATGGCGAGTGCGTCGGCGGAGCCGTGCGTGCCGTCGAAGGCGAACCGCTGGCCCGGTTTGACGCGGGCGACGGGCGAGGCGAACGGGATGGAAGCGTTGTCTGGCATAGGGACGGCAGGGGTGGCGGGCACGGCGCGGCGCGGTGCGCCGGTCGAGACGAAAGACCTATTATAAAATCCGCTTCTCGATTTCATCTTTCCGGCGTTTCCACTTCGTGACTCCCCGACTTTTCGCCCTGATTCCTTGCGCCGGCACGGGCAGCCGCTCCGGTTCGGCCGTGCCGAAGCAATACCGCACGCTGGCCGGCCGCGCGCTCCTGCATTACACGCTCGCCGCATTCGACGCGTGCAGCGAATTCGCGCAGACGCTCGTCGTCCTCGCGCCCGACGACACGCACTTCGACGCGCGCCGCTTCGCGGGCCTGCGCTTCGCGGTGCGCCGCTGCGGCGGCGGCTCGCGGCAGGCGTCGGTGCTCAACGGGCTGCTGGGGCTGGGCGAATTCGGCGCGACCGACCAGGACTGGGTGCTCGTGCACGACGCCGCGCGGCCCGGCATCACGCCGGAGCTGATCCGCACGCTGGTCGCGGCGCTGAAGGACGATCCGGTCGGCGGCATCGTCGCGCTGCCGGTGGCCGATACGCTCAAGCGCGTGCCGGCCGGCGGCGACGCGATCGCCCGCACCGAGTCGCGCGACGCGCTGTGGCAGGCGCAGACGCCGCAGATGTTCCGCATCGGCATGCTGCGCGACGCGATCCTGCGCGCGCAGCGGGAAGGGCACGACCTGACCGACGAGGCCAGCGCGATCGAATGGGCCGGTCATACCCCGCGCGTCGTGCAGGGCAGCCTGCGCAACTTCAAGGTCACGTACCCGGAAGATTTCGCGCTCGCCGAAGCGATCCTCGCGCGCGGCACGAACGCTTCCTGACTTTCACCTCATCTCACACCGGAATACGCATGGATTTCAGAATCGGACAAGGCTACGACGTGCACCAGCTCGTCCCGGGGCGCCCCCTCATCATCGGCGGCGTGACGATTCCGTACGAGCGTGGCCTGCTCGGCCATTCGGACGCGGACGTGCTGCTGCACGCGATCACCGACGCGCTGTTCGGCGCGGCGGCGCTCGGCGACATCGGCCGCCATTTTTCCGACACCGACGCCGCGTTCAAGGGGGCGGACAGCCGCGTGCTGCTGCGCGAGTGCGCCGCCCGCGTGAAGGCGGCCGGCTTCACGATCCAGAACGTCGACAGCACCGTGATCGCGCAGGCGCCGAAGCTCGCGCCGCATATCGACGGGATGCGCGCGAACATCGCGGCCGATCTCGGGCTGCCGCTCGAGCGCGTGAACGTGAAGGCGAAGACCAACGAAAAGCTCGGCTACCTCGGCCGCGGCGACGGCATCGAGGCGCAGGCCGCCGCGCTGCTGGTGAAAGAGGGCGCGTGAGCGCCTGATGCCGGGTTGACACCGGCCCGAAGCGGCGCGCAGGTTGCGCCGCTGCAATGAAAAATGCCACGCGTTTGCGTGGCATTTTCGTTTTTGGCCCGGGGCGGCGGATGCGGCGTCGAAGGACCGCCGCACCGCGCTGCCGGCCGAGCGGTGCGCTTACTCGCCTTCGGCGGCGATCACCTGCGCGGCGGCGTTGATCACCGACGCGATGCGGCCGACGTCGCGCAGCTGCGTCGTCGTCATCCCTTGCTCGTTCTTCAGCAGCGCATAGTGCGACTTCACGCAGAAGTGGCACTTGCCGACGATCGACGCGGCGAGCGCGTACATCTCGAACCGGCGCTTGTCGACGCCGCCGTGCGACGCATACGCGCCCATCCGCAGTTCGGCGCGCTGCGTCTTCAGGTCGGCATCGTCGGCCATCTCGACATACGGATACCAGGTGTTGTTCATCCCCATCAGCGCGGCCGCCGTCAGCACGGCGTTCGTCTCTTCGGGCGACAGCACGCCGGCTTCGCGGATCGTCTTCACGAGCACGGTGCTCTTCGCCGCGACCGCTGCCGCCAGTGCCACGCCGACCGCATCGTTGCCTTCGAGCGACGAGCGCGAGATCGTGCCGTCGAGGTTCAGGCGAATGTCCTTCGCGTAGTCCGGAATACGTGCCTTAATCGAGTCGATGAATTCCATTGATATCTCCTATGAGTTGGCCGTTAAAAAAGCCCGCAGGCAGGACGTGCGCCGCGGGCTTCGTGCATCGATGCGCTTACAGCGTTGCGCCGCCGACTGCACGGTTGCACGGGCACAGTTCGTCCGTTTGCAGGCCGTCCAGAATGCGCAGGACTTCTTCCGGGCTACGGCCGACGTTCAGGTTGTTCACCGAAACGTGCTGGATCGTGTTGTCCGGATCGACGATGAACGTTGCGCGCAGGGCCACGCCGGCTTCCTTGTCGCGCACGCCGAGCTGGTCGATCAGCTCGCCCTTGACGTCGCCGAACGAGTAGTGGTTCAGCTTGTCGAGATCCTTGTGCTCACGGCGCCATGCGAGCTTCACGAATTCGTTGTCCGAGCTGCCGCCGAGCAGGACGGCGTCGCGCTCTTCGAACTGCTTCGTCAGCTTCGCGAACTCGACGATTTCCGTCGGGCACACGAACGTGAAATCCTTCGGATAGAAGTAGATGATCTTCCACTTGCCCGGGAACGACGCTTCGGTGACGGTCTCGAACGCCGACTGGCCGTTTTCCTCGTGATTGTTGAAGCCCGGCTTCGCGGCTACGACGGTGAATGCTTCGAGTTTATCGCCCACGGTTTTCATGCGGATACTCCTGTGTGAGTTGGGAAGAAGACTGAGTCAAGCTACCTCGGTGCTGCAACGTTGATGTGACAGCATGCGAAGACTTTAACACTATTAATCAAGCGATTCAATAGATTTTGACTAACGATCCCCATAGTTTTTTTCAACCGCACCGATAGTGTGACGCGCAGGACGCGTGCGCGAACGCGTCACGCCGTCGCACGCGCCTTGCCGGCGCCGGGGAATTCGAGCGTGACTTCGAGGCCCGCATCGGGGCTGCGGTTGCGCAGGCGCAGCGCGCCGCGATAGCGGCCGACGAGCCGCAGCACGATCGCCATCCCGAGCCCCGTGCCGTCCGCCTTGGTGCGCGCCGTGTCGACGCGGTAGAACGGTCGCATCACGAGCGGCAGTTGATCCTCGGGGATGCCGGGGCCTTCGTCGGTCACCGACAGCTCGACCCGCGCGTGCGTCACGCGCGTCTCGAGCGTGATGCGCGACACGCCGTCCTGCCGGCTCTGGCCGTATTTGCGCGCGTTCTCGACGAGGTTGCCGATCACGCGGCGCATGTCGGTCTCGTCGGCTTCGATCACCGCGCTCGGCGCAAGCCGCGTGCGGATCTCGACGCCGTCCTCGCCCGACACGCGCGCGGCGACTTCGTGCGCGATCGACGACAGGTCGACCGGCTCCGGCTTGCGCTGCGACGGACGCGCGTAGTCGATGAAGGCCGCGATGATGCGGTCCATCTGCTCGATGTCGTCGACCATCGCATCCTTGGTCGCCTGGTCGGACGGGCTCATCTCGGTCTCGAGCCGCAGCCGCGCGAGCGGTGTGCGGAGGTCGTGCGAGATGCCCGCGAGCATCAGCGCGCGATCGGCCTCGAGCTGTTCGAGGTCGCGCACCATCTGGTTGAAGCTGCGGTTGGTCTCGGCCGCGACGCCCATCCCGCGCTCGGGCAGCAGCTCGGGCGTCTGGCCCGAGCCGATCTGGCGCGCGGCGAGCGCGAGCCGCGAGAACGGCCGGTTCACGAGGCTCGTGATGAACGCGGAGCCGAACAGCGACAGCGCGAGCGCGAACAGGCCCCAGCCCGCCCACTGCAGGCCCGTGACGCTGTCGAGCTGGTCGCGGTCGAGCGCGACCCAGTAGTCGTCGTCGTCGATCTTGAAGCTGATCCACACGCCGGGAATGTCGTTGACCGACTGCGCGATCACGGTCTCGTCGCCGAGCCGGCTGCGGATATCGTGTTCGATCAGACGGTTCAGCGATTCGTCGGGCTGCAGCTTGAACTTGTCGGTTTTTTCGCGCGGGTAGACGCGCACGCCCTCGTTGCTCTCGAGATCCTGCAGCAGCGCGCGCCGCAAATCGGGATCGGAATAGAGCAGGGCGGTGCGCGTGAGCTTCACGATCGCGACGAGCTGGAGCGCGACGCGCTGCGCGCGCGGCTCGCGCTCGATCACGCGAAAGCTCTGGAACCACGCGGCGAGACTGACCGAGATCAGCAGCGCGATCAGCAGGAAGGTGCGCCAGAACAGCCCGCCGAACGCGAGCTGCAGGAGGCGCCGGTCGATACGCATGGGACGGGCCGAGGACAGGCGAAACCGGAAAGGAAAAAGATCAGGCGGCGCCGTCCGGAATGAACACGTAGCCGAGGCCCCAGACGGTCTGGATGAAACGCGGGCTGCCCGGATCCGGCTCGATCAGCTTGCGCAGGCGCGAGATCTGGACGTCGAGGCTGCGGTCGAACACTTCGTATTCACGGCCGCGCGCGAGCTCCATCAGCTTCTCGCGCGACAGCGGCTGGCGCGGATGGCGCGCGAACACCTTCAGCACTGAGAATTCGCCGGTGGTCAGCGGAATTTCCTGGCCCGACTTCGTGAGCGTGCGCGTCGCGAGGTTCAGCGAGAATTCGCCGAACTCGAACACCTCGGTGGTTTCCGACGGCGCGCCCGGCAGTTCGGCCGGCGCCTGGCGGCGCAGCACCGCGTGAATGCGCGCGACCAGTTCGCGCGGGTTGAACGGCTTCGGCAGGTAGTCGTCGGCGCCCATCTCGAGGCCGACGATGCGATCGACATCCTCGCCCTTCGCGGTGAGCATGATGATCGGCGTGCGATCGTTGCTGCCGCGCAGGCGGCGGCAGATCGACAGGCCGTCCTCGCCCGGCAGCATCAGGTCGAGCACGAGCAGGTCGAAGCGCTCGCGCACCCAGAGCTTGTTCATCGCAGTCGCGTTCTCCGCGACGTATACGTTGAAACCCTGCTCGCCGAGATATCGGCGCAGCAGATCGCGCAGGCGCGGGTCGTCGTCGACGACGAGAATCTTGGAGGGGTTTTTCGTTTCCATGAGCGGCATCTTATCGCGAATGGGAAATCACGCACGCTCGCGTATTTTCGCGCGTTACAGTCCGTTACAAAATTTACCCGTAGTGTCGCGTGGAGTAAAGGCACGCTATAGAGATTCCTTTACTCGAAGCCGGAGTTCGGTAGATACTCCCCAGCACTCCATCTTTCATCTTTGTACACCCGAATTCCGCAGGGTTTTTCAAGTACCAGAGGTAACCGGTTGCCGCGTGACGAAGCGAACAAATCGACCAGAGAAGCGAGGACGGTCATGCGATCTGCGCGGATTGCAGTGATGCTGACGATCGCACTTGCCGGTCCATATGCGTCGAACTTCGCGTATGCGCAGCGCCCCGAGGCGGGCGCATCGTCGCGCAAGCTGCAGCGCGGCAAGGCGCCGCAGTCCGACCGCGCCGCCGACACGGCGGTCCGGTCCGCCGTGCCTCCCGATCTCGAACAGCACCGCCGCGACGGGCATATGACGCCCGAGGAGCGCCACCTGCTGCGCCAGCACATCGAGGACGCCGTTCGCGAGCTGTACAAGCGCTGACACGCGCGCGTGCCCGCACGGCAACGAAAGATTCCGTAGCAATTTTCCCGTCAACTTTCCCATGCGTGCCGCCGTTGAACCTGCATCCGCACCGCCGGTGCGTTCCGGGAGTCCACGACGATGAAAGCGAACGCTGCCGCCCCGGCATCGCCCGCCATGCAGGCGCCGCTCGACGCCGACGATGCGCTGTTCTTCCTGAGCCGTACCGGCTTTTCTCCCGCACCGGCCGAGGTCGCCCGCATCGTCGGCATGACGCGCGCGCAGGTCGTCGCCGACGCGCTCGGCAACGTGCGCCGCGAGCCCGTGACGCGCTGGCCCGACTGGGTCGCGGAGTTGCCGCCGACCCGCGCGCAGCGCCAGGCGCTGACCCCCGACATGCGACGCGACGAGCAGCGCGAACGCAATCGCCGCTACGATGCGTTGCGCGCGGCGTGGGTCAACGAGATGGTCGCGACGCCGTCGCCGCTCACCGAGCGCATGACGCTGTTCTGGCATGGGCACTTCACGTCCGGGCAGGACAAGGTCCCGTATCCGCAGACGATGGCCGCGCAGCATGCGCTGTTTCGCCGCGAGGCGCTCGGCAGCTTCGACACGCTGCTGCACGCGGTCGCGAAGGATCCGGCGATGCTCCAGTATCTCGACGGCGCGAGCAACCGCAAGGGACGCCCGAACGAGAATTTCGCGCGCGAGGTGATGGAGCTGTTCACGCTCGGCGAAGGGCATTACACGCAGCACGACGTGACCGAAGCCGCGCGCGCGATGACCGGCTGGAGCGTCGATCCCGACACGCTGCGCTTCGTGGCGCGGCCCGAGTGGCACGACACGGGCGAGAAGACGATACTCGGCGAGACCGGTGCGTTCGACGGCGACGGATTTCTCGACATCCTGCTGAAGCGGCCCGACACTGCGCGCTTCATCGCGGGCAAGCTGTGGCGCGAGTTCGTGTCCGATACGCCGGACGCCGGCGCGCTCGAGATCGTGGCCGAACGGTTCCGCGCGAGCGGCTACGACATCCGCACGGCGCTCGCCGCGCTATGGTCGACCGACGCGTTCTGGGATCCGGGCAATCGCGGCGTGCTCGTCAAGTCGCCGGCCGAGTTCGTCGTCGGGTCGGTGCGACTGTTCGACGTCGCGTACGGCGATCCGCAGATGCTCGCGAACACCGTGCGCGCGCTCGGGCAGAACCTGTTCTATCCGCCGAACGTGAAGGGCTGGCCGGGCGGCGCGATGTGGATCAACAGCACCACGCTGCTCGCGCGCAAGCAGTTCGTCGAACAGCTGTTCCGCGCGACCGAGGCGGCCGGCATGCGGGCACCCGCGCACGCGATGGCGCAGCCGGTGCCGAATGCGCGTGCGCATGCGATGCCGGTTGCGGACACCGCCTCCGGTGCCAGCATGCCCGGTGCCGGTATGCCCGCTGCCGGTATGCGCGGCGCGCCGGTCAAGCCCGCACGCGGCGGCCTGCGGTTCGACCTCGAACGCTGGCTCGCGCAATATCGTGTGCGGCCGCAGGCGCGCGCCGGCTTGTCCACCGAGCTTCAACTGCAGCACGCGGTGCTGCCGGTGTCGCCGGTCGCGGCGATCGATACGGACTCGACCGGCAGCGCGTATCTCGAGGCATTGCTGATGGATCCGGCCTATCAACTGAAATGACCGAAACGACGACGAACAGGCGCGCGGGCGCGGTGGCCATGGCGTGCGGCGAACCGAAGGATGCACGATGAACCGACGTGATTTTCTGACGCTCACGGGCGCCGCGGCCGCGGCGGGCGTGTCGTTGTGGCATCCGGCCGCGCACGCGGCTTCGATGCCCGCGGGGGGGCGGGCCGGCTATGCGAACGTGCTGATCCTCGTCGAGCTGAAGGGCGGCAACGACGGCCTCAACACGGTCGTGCCGTATGCGGATCCGCTCTACTACCAGTTCCGCCGCGGCATCGGCATCAAGCGCGACCAGGTGCTGCAACTCGATGCGCATACGGGGCTGCACCCGGCGCTCGCGCCGCTGATGCCGCTGTGGCGCGACGGGCAGGTCGCGATCGTGCAGGGCGTCGGCTATCCGCAGCCGAACCTGTCGCATTTCCGTTCGATCGAGATCTGGGATACCGCGTCGCGCTCGGACCAGTACCTGCACGAAGGCTGGCTCACGCGCACGTTCGCGCAGGCGCCGGTGCCGCCGGGCTTCGCGGCGGACGGCGTCGTGCTCGGCAGCGCCGAGATGGGACCGCTCGCGAACGGCGCGCGCGCGATCGCGCTCGTCAATCCCGCCCAGTTCATCCGCGCGGCGCGGCTGGCCGAGCCGTCGTCGCTGCGTGAAAGGAACCCGGCGCTCGCACACATCATCGACGTCGAGAACGACATCGTGAAGGCGGCGGACCGGCTGCGCCCGCGCGGCGGGATGCGCGAGTTCAGGACGGCCTTTCCGGCCGGTACGTTCGGGACCTCGGTGAAGACCGCCATGCAGGTGCTCGCGGCATGCGAAGCGTCGGGGCCCGGCGCGCAGGATGGCGTCGCGGTGCTGCGGCTTACGCTCAACGGGTTCGACACGCACCAGAACCAGCCGGGACAGCACGCCGCGCTGCTCAAGCAGTTCGCGGAAGGGATGGGTGCGATGCGCGACGCGCTGATCGAGCTCGGGCGCTGGAACCAGACGCTCGTGATGACGTATGCGGAATTCGGGCGGCGCGTGCGCGAGAACCAGAGCAACGGCACCGATCACGGTACCGCCGCGCCGCATTTCGTGATGGGCGGCCGCGTGGCCGGCGAGCTGTACGGTGCGGCGCCTGCGCTCGCGCACCTCGACGGCAACGGCAACCTGCCGGTCGCGGTCGATTTCCGTCAGCTGTATGCGACCGTGCTCGGGCCGTGGTGGGGGCTCGATGCGACGCGCGTGCTGCAGCAGCGCTTCGACACGCTGCCGCTGCTGAAGGTGTGATGAGGGTCGTGCGTTGCGGCGCGGGTCAGCGGCGGCGCGCGGCGCGCCATGCGATCCACAGCTTGCGGATCGGCGTCAGCGCGATGCGCTGGTGCAGCACCTGGTAGCCGTCACGCTCGATTTCGTCGAGCAGCGCGCCGGCCAGTGCGATCTGCGCACGCAGCGTGCGTTGCGCGCGGCGTTCGGAGGCGGGGATCGCTGCGTCGGCGGCGGCCAGCGCTTCGCGCGCGCGCGCCGTCTGAAACTGCAGCAGCTCGGTGAAGGCCGGGCTGTAGCGGCGGTTCAGCAGGTCGGCCGCGGTCACGTTGTAGCGTTGCAGTTCGTCGATCGGCAGATAGATGCGGCCATGGCGTGCATCGTTGCCGAGCTCCTGCACGAATTGCGCGAGCATCAGCGCGCGGCCGGCGTCCGCGGCCCACGGCTGCGGGTCGGCCGGATTCGCGGCGCTGGCGCGCGCGACCAGCGATGCGAAGGTGCCGCCGACCTGCGCGATGTAGCGTTGCAGGTTCGCGAAATCCAGGTAGCGCGCTTGTTCGAGATCCATCCCGTAACCGTTGACCAGCGTGCGCAGTGCGTCGGCTTCGGCCGCGATCGCCGGATGATGCTGCGCGAGCGCCTTGGTGACCGGATGCGACGGTTCGCCGGCGGCGAGCGCCGCGAGCTCCTTGTGCCACCACGCGAGCTTCGTGTGTCCGACGGTCGGGTCGCTGGTTTCCTTGACGGTTTCCTCGAGTTCGCGGCGCAGCGCGAACAGGGCGGTCAGGCGCGGTTCGGCAGCGAGCGGCGCCTGGCGCAGCGCGTAGTAGACGCTGGAGCCCGCGGGGGCGGCCTTTTGCTGACAGTAGTCGTCGAAGTTCACGGGTGGGATCGTGGCGGAGGCGGGTTCGGGGGCGCGCGCCGGCGCGTGGCCGGCACGTCGAGCGCGGCATTCTAGCACCGCTGTCCGGCGGGCGCCGGCGGGGCGAGACAACGCCGCACAGATCGGGTAGAATCTCGCGCTCGCCTGATCGGGCATGCCGGTTTTCGGGCCGGCATGAAGTCCCGGGCGCGTGGAGAACGCATCTTGCGTGCCGCGCGGTCAGGTGACGGACAATACGCGTGAGTGGCGAAATTGGTAGACGCACCAGGTTTAGGTCCTGACGCCCGCAAGGGTGTGCCGGTTCGAGTCCGGCCTCACGCACCACATATCCTCCCAAGCCGGTTCAGGTTTGGAAAGGAAGCCCCGTCAGTCAAGTACCGACGGGGCTTTTTGTTTCCAGCGTTGCTTGGCGTTTCCGATTGATGCCCATGGAATCGGGGACATCGAAATACCCGCATGCCCGGCCGCCCTTGGGCGGGCGACGTATCGCATCGACGGCAGGGAGAAACGGATGGCCGTGCGACTCCGTTATCAACCCATCGCAACTGATTTGTACATTAACGTTGATGCGCCGGCGCAGACGAGCTTCGGTGGCCCATCAGCGTCCTCAAGATATTCTTGCCGGGGAGTTCGATCGTCCTATATGTCAACCACGACAGCGCGATCGTCGCGACGAAAAAGGCGACGAAGAAGCTGCGGCTGCTATATGGCAACTCGTGTCCGGATGCGACGCCCAGGATGTGCACGGCGAGTTGCATCGGAAAATGCACCAAATAGATCGAATATGAAATGGAGCCGAGGAACACGAGGGGAGGAAGTTTGAGCACCTTGTTGACGACCGTCCCTCGCATCGACCCGACAATCAATGTCGGGAAGCAAATCAGCGTAACCACGATGTCCAGACCACTCGAAAATCTGGAGCTGGCGAAGTAGTAAAGGAAGCACGCGGTCGACGAAACTGCAAGGAGGTCATAGACGGGTTTCGCAATCGAGATCTTGTCGAACACGTCGTTGATGCGTAACAGTGCGACGCCGATACAGAAGCCGAACGTCGCGCGGAAAATGTCATTGTCGATGCCGAACAGGGCCGTGTCGCTGATCAAGCCGTTGCGAAAGATGGCTGCGAGCGCGACCACGAATCCAGTTCCCACCAGAACGGCGGACAGCCTTTTCCGGGTCGAAATGGCCGCAAGGAAGGCGATGTTCACTACGAACTCGGCAGAAATTGACCACGATGGCGCGTTGAACGAGAAGCCCCGCTCGAGTCCGGTTCTGTTGAGCAGCAGCAGGTTGAGAACAAATTCCCGCTTGTCGTTGTAGATGTAGGTAAAAGGTGGCGAGCTGAGGCGGTGCACCAATACCCATTGCATGACCGCGACAAGGCACAGCATGACGAAGTGCAATGGATACAGGCGAGCGATTCGATCACGAAGATTCGACGAGAAATTCGGTGATCGCTTGTCATTCCAGTAGGTGCGAGCGAGCACGAACCCGGAGAGCACGAAGAAGAAGTCGACCAGCAGCAGCCCGTGGCCATAGAACGGGGCCATCAGGCTGGGAAACGGAGACGCATGGAAGTGGTTCGTGTAATGCCAGGCGATTACGCCGATCGCTGCCAATGCTCTAAGGCTATCCAGTTCGTGTAGCCGTTCGTTTCCGCTCATCGCGTTATGGACTGGTGTTGAATTTGCGCGATTGTATCCGAGAAAGCGTCGCTCTCTGGAGCGCAAACCCGCGGCTACCACGTCCCGAGACCATGCGCCCGCGGAGCCTATGAACGCTTTCCAGCCGAACTGAGCGGTTTGCCGCTTGTCCCGATAAGCGCCACACCTGACAAAAGAAAGCGCCGTGACTCGACCGACCGCAGCGCTTTGTCGTTTTGCGTGACGCGCCTAATCCCAGAAACTCCGCACCGCGACCGCCACGATCACCGGCACCGAAAACACCAGCGGAATCGCGAAATACTGCGCTTCGCGATCGACGATCCAGCTATAGATCAACCACGCCACGCCGATCGCGAACGTGATGAGGCCGACCAGCACGGCGGCGATATTCAGAGCCAGCTTCGAAGGCTGGCGGCGCGCTTTGTCGTTGGTGTCGGGTTCGCGCGGAGACGATTTCATCTGACGAGGGGCCTGGCAGGTGTAAAAGCACAGGAAACCCCATCCGCCCCGATCGCGCAAGGGCCGGCGTGTGCCGACCCCGTATCTTGCGTGAACGCGCGTTACAACCCGAACGACGCTGCCAGTTCGTCGAGCAGCTCGCGCTGGAACGCGACGAACCGCTCGCCCGGCTGCTGCGCGATCGCGAGCGCGAGCATCGGATCGGCGACCTCGGTACGCATGCCGGCCAGTTCCTCGACGATCGCGAGCCCGCAGAACGGCACGTACGCCTCCGAATACCCACCTTCATGGACGATCACGAGCCGCCCGCCGCAGTGGCGCTGTGCCGCGTCCTTCACCGCCCGCGTCATGAACCGGTAGCTGTCGGTATGCAGCAGCATGCGCGCGAGCGGGTCGACCGCGCTCGCATCGAGGCCGCTCGCGACGACGATCAGTTCCGGCCGGAACCGTTCGAGCGCCGGCAGCACGATCCGCTCGAACGCATACCGATACGCGTCATCGCCGCTCCCTGCCAGCAGCGGCACGTTCAGGTTCGCCCCGACGCCCGTGCCTTCGCCGCGGTCGGCGCCGCCGCTATAGCCGGGCGGAAAGCAGCGGTCCTGATGCAGCGAGATCGTCAGCGTGTCCGGATCGTCGTAGTAGATCGACTGCGTGCCGTTGCCGTGATGGACGTCCCAGTCGATCACCGCGACGCGGCCGATGCCGTGCTTCGCGCGCGCGGCCTCGATCGCGATCGGAATGTTCGCGAGCAGGCAGAAGCCCATCGGGCGATCGCGCAGGCAGTGATGGCCGGGCGGCCGCGACAGCGAGAACGCGTTGGCCGCATGCTCGCCGACGACGGTGTCGATCGCCGCGATCGCAAGGCCCGCGGACAGCGTGGCGATCTCGTAGCTGCCCTTGCCGAACGGCGCGAGATCGCCGAGGTCGCCGCCGTGCGCATCGCTGAGCGCGCGGAACGCGTCGAGATAGCTCTCCGGATGGATGCGCAGCAGATCGTCGGCGGTGGCCGGCGCGGCGCCGCGCATGTCGAGGTGAGCGGCGAGGCCCGATGCCTGCACGAGCGACAGGAAGCGGCGCTTCGAATCGGGAGACTCCGCGTAGCCGGCGCTCGATGCCGGCTGGACCCAGCCGCCGACCGGGAAGAACAGCGCGTGCGTGCCGCCGGTGTGCCAGAAGGTGCGTTCGTCGGTGAAGAAGGCAGTGCGATTCATGGATGTGCTCGACCTGTCACGGTTGGGAAGAAACGGAAGTCATGGGCGTGCGCGCGCGGCGATCGAGATGGCGCAGCGCGGCGAACGACGCGATCGCGCCGGCGGTGGCGGCCGCGAATAGCGCGTGCATCGTGCCGCTGGCATCGAGCAACAGCCCGGCGAGCAGCGGGCCGGCCGCGAGGCCCGCACCGATCACGAAATTGAGCGTCGCGACGAGGCGCCCGGACGTATCGATCTGCGCGACGGTCGCGAGCATGAACGGCAGCACGAACGTCCACGCGAACTTGAACGCGAAGATCGCGGCGCTGTAGCCGATCGCATCCGGCAGCGCGGCGAGTGCGACGAGCGATGCCGCGAGCAGCGCGTAACCGGCGGCCAGCATCGCGCGCCGGGCGAGCCGGCCGCCCGCGCACGAGGCGAGCGCCGCGCCGGCAATCCCCATCACGCTCGCGATCGCGAGCACGTTGCCGGTCGACTGCGGATCGAGGCCGGCCTGCGCCGCCGCGCGGCTCGCGAACGTCCACACGCTGCCGATCGCGAGATAGAACATCAGCACCGCGCCGATCGCGAGCACGACGAAACGTCGTGACGCATCGGCATCGGCGCCGCCGCGCGCGGCCTGTGCCGACGCGGTCCGTGCACCGAGCGTCGCCGGAAAGCCGCGCGACAGCGGCGCCGCGAGCAGCGCGAGCACGGCCAGCGCGACATACAGCGCGCGCAGCCCGAACGCGGCGAACACGTGCGGCAGCACGAACAGGCCGATCGCGCCGGCGGTCAACTGGCCGACGACCCACAGTCCGTACACGCGATCGCTGTTCTCGCTCGTGGCCGCACTGGTCATGCAGAGCACCATCAGCGAGCCGCCGCCGAGCGCGGTGACGGCTCGCAGCGCGAGCAGCGCGCCGAAGCCCGGCATCCACAGCGCGGTCAGCAGGTTGCC
Source organism: Burkholderia sp. SIMBA_051 (assembly GCF_046534915.1). Taxonomy (NCBI): domain Bacteria; kingdom Pseudomonadati; phylum Pseudomonadota; class Betaproteobacteria; order Burkholderiales; family Burkholderiaceae; genus Burkholderia; species Burkholderia sp. SIMBA_051. Next base: position 358,319 of record NZ_JAWRXS010000003.1, read on the forward strand.
CATGCCGAACAGGGCGATTGCGCACGCAGCGACGCGGCGCGCATCGACGCGGCCGAGCCACAGATACGACGGTACGGTCGCGAGGCTGAACGCGCCGAGTTCAACGAAGAAGTAGGTGCCGATCTGCGACGCGGACAGCCCGAGCTGCGTCGCCAGCTGAGCGGCGACGGCCGGCGCGACGAGCAGCAGCAGCGGCGTGATGGCCGCGAACACGACGAGCGCGACGAGTGTCGAGCGCGCGAAGGGCGCTGCGCGGCCGTCGGACGGCAGCGCGGCATCGGAGCAAAGGGTTTTCATGGCGGGATCTCGCTGGACGGAATCAGAACAGGTGGTACATGCCGACCATCGCGCCGAACTGCGATGCGCCGGCAAGCGGCGTCGGGTCGTATTCGTAGACGGTCTGCGAACTCTGGCCGCTGTTGCGCGCATAGCCGAGGTTCACGTAGGCGACGGTGCGTTTCGACAGCGCGTAGGTGGTGCTCGCGATGAACAGCGTCGGGTGGCCGATCGCCGGCGTGTGCGAATCGGTGTGGTAGACGCCTGCGTTCAGTCCGACTCCGCTCGAGGTCAGATAGCGCGCGCCGCCCCAGACGATCGTGCGCGCCGCGTCGAGGTTGCCGCTCACGCGTTCGACGCCCGCATAGACGGTGAGCGGCAGTGACGCGAATGCATAACGTGCGGCGAGCGTGCCGAGGTCGCGGCGGCGCGCGGAAGCATCGTCCGCGGCGGATGCGTCGCCGCGCGCCTGATGCAGCACCGCACTGACCGACAACCCGTTGCTCGTGTACTGGCCGCCGAGTTCGAGCACGCGCCCGGCGCGCGCATTGCCCGCGACGCCGGCCGTTGCCGCGAGGGCCTCGACATCGAAGCCGGCGAACGTGGGCGACTGATACTTGATCGAGTGGTCGATGAAGTTCGCCGTCATCGGCACGATCACGCCCTGGCCGCTGTACGACGCGTACCACAGCGGGTCGTAGAACAGCGTCTTGTCGAACAGCACGCTGAATTGCCGGCCGAGCGTGACGGTGCCGGCCGGCCCCGCGACACCGACGTACGCGCCGCGGAAGAACGCATAGCCGGGGGCGGTCGCGGTGCCGTCGTTGAGGTTGAGGCCCTGTTCGAGCTTGAACAGCGCGCGCCAGCCGCCGCCGAGATCCTCGTGGCCCTTCAGTCCGACCTGCGAAGGCAGGATCCCGTAGTTCTGCAGCTGCACGGCCGCATGCCGTCCGTCGGCATGCGTCAGGTACTGCACGCCGGCGTCGAGCGCACCGTACAGCGTGAGGGTCGACTGCGCGTGCGCGGCAACGCTGCACGCGGCGAGCGCCGCGGCGGCCGTGGCCGTGCGGATGAAGCGGGGTGTCATCACGTGGGGTTCTCCATGCCGTCCTGCATCGTGTGTTGTTGTCGCGACGCAGTGTCCGTAGCGGGAAAGCAGGCGAACAGTCGTGCAGATGAACGGTGTGGAAAACCCGCGGTGCACGGCGTGAACGTGCCGCGACGCCGCGCTGCGGCGTGCCGCGCGGCAGCAACGGGTGGCGTACCGTTCAAATGGATGGGGCTGGCGTGTGTTCCGGCAGCGACGCCCGCCAAAAATGCCGGTCGCTATAATCGGCCGGTCTGCGTTGCGCGCATCAGCGGCCCGGTCGGGCAGGGGAGCGGAAAGTGAGGATCACGACGGATATCGGGCAGGATCTCGACGCGTTGCGCGACGTGCCGGCCGCGATCGTGCTCGACGAATCCGCATGGCCGCCGTTGCCGCCACGGCGGGCCGATTTCGACGGCGTGACGCGCGGCGATGCAGCGCAGCGCGAACTCGGCTTGATGTTGCTCGACCTGTACGCGGTCGCCGCGCGGTCGAGCATCGGCGAATTCGAGTGCCGCTTCTTTTCGCTGCTGCAGGCGCTCATCCCCTTCGACGCCGCATGGACCGGCGTCGCCACGCACGTGCCGACCGGCCCCGTGATGCACAACAGTTTCCTGTATCGCCTTCCGCACGCGTTCTTCAGCGACTGGAAACGCGTGCGCGACTGCGATCCGCTCGCGCAACGCACGCTGCTCGGCGCACACGGTCGAGCGGTGCGCCTGTCGGTCGTCGAACCGGGATTCGACGCGCGGTTTCGCGACTGGTGCGTGAAGTACGGGCTGGCGCAGTTGATGTGCGTGTGCACGCTCGATCGCCGCTTCGGGTTGACGACCTTCATGTCGATCTACCGCCAGGGCCTGAATCGCCCGTTCAGCGACGACGATGCGAGCCGCTTCGAGGAAGTGATCCCGCATCTGGCGGCCGCGCTGACGATCAACCGCGCGGCGCAGCTCACGCGCGAGCGCGACGACGCGGTTGCGCCGGCGGCACGCGCGCTGTGCGACAACTTCGGCGTGCTGCATCACGCCGATCACGGCTTCGACGACGTGCTGCGCACCGAATGGCCGACGTGGACCGGCCCGCGTATCCCGGAGCCGCTGGTCGCGCATGGGCGACGCCAGTCGGGCCAGCCGTTCATCGGCGACGCGTTGCGCATCCAGTGCGTGCCCGTCGCGGGGCTGTTCCAGATCGAGGCGCGGCCGCGCTCGCTGCTCGACCGGCTGAGTCCGCGCGAACTGGCGGCGATCCGCTATTACGGCACCGGACGCTCGCATAAGGAGGTCGCCCAGCAGATGGCGATTTCGCCGACGACCGTGCGTCACTACCTGCGCTGCGCGTACCGCAAGCTCGGCATGCACGACAAGAGCCAGATCGCCGGCGTGCTCGGCGCGGCCGGCGGCCCGAGCGTCGACGAGCCGCCGGAGGCGGGCGGCGCGTCGCGCTGAATCGCGCATGCGAATCGATGCTGCGGGCGCTTGCACAAATGGTTGTGCCCGCAACCATTGAGCGTTATGCTCGTCAGCTTCCCGAAGACGGAATTTCATCATGAACGACACGAATTCAGGGTCGGTGCGCGCTGCGGTGGTCGGTGTCGGCGCGATCGGCGGATTGCTCGCGGCGGCGCTGTCGCGCGCCGGCATGACGGTGAGCGCCTACGCACGCGGCGCGACGCTCGATGCGCTGAATGCGCACGGCGTGCGCGTGATCGACGAGGCGGGCGCGGTGTCGTCGGTCCCGGTGCGCGCGAGCGACGACGCGGCCGCGCTCGGCGTGCAGGACTACGTGGTGATCGCGCTGAAGGCGCAGGCGTTGCCGGCGCTAGCCGCGCGCATCGCGCCGCTGGTCGGGCCCGGCACGGTGATCGTCGCCGCGATGAACGGGCTGCCGTGGTGGTTCACGCACGGGCTCGCGGGCCCGCTCGACGGCGTGCCGCTCGACGCGGTCGACCCGGCCGGTGCGGTCTCGGCGGCGCTGCCGCCCGAGCAGGCGATCGGCTGCGTCGTGCACCTGTCGTCGAGTACCGATGCGCCGGGCATCGTGCGCCGCGGTCGCGGCAACCGCCTGATCATTGGCTCGCCCGATGCGCGGCTCGACGCGCCCACCGCGCGATTCGCGGCGGCGCTCGCCGCGGGCGGCTTCGACGTCGAATCGACGCCGGCGATCCGCACCGAGATCTGGACGAAGCTGTGGGGCAACATGAACATGAATCCGCTGAGTGCGCTCACGGGTTCGACCACCGAGCAACTGCTCGACGATCCGTTCACGCGGGATCTTGCGTTGCGGATGATGGAGGAGGCGGCCGCGATCGGCGCGAAGCTCGGTCTCGATACGGGGATGGGCGGGCCCGAGCGGATCGCCTTGACGCGCAAGCTGGGCGCGTTCAAGACGTCGATGCTGCAGGATTTCGAGGCCGGGCGACCGCTCGAGACCGGGCCGATCCTCGGCGTGTTTCCGGAGCTGGGGCGCAAGCTCGACGTGCCGACGCCGTACTGCGATGCGGTGCTGGGGCTGCTGCGTCAGCGCGCGGCGAACAGCGGGCTATAGCGCAAGGGGATCGCTGCGGAGATGGCCTGCTTTGATGAAGAATGATGAGAAGTCGTTCGGTGCGTGCCCGGCAGGGAAAACCGGGCCGCTGCCCGTGCGCTTGCGCGATTCACCCGACGGGAGCGATTCGGGCGATCTGAAGGATCCGTCTGAATAAAGCGGCGCGCGCTGAATCGCTCGTGACGCATCTGCGGGGGCCAGCGTACAGCGCGGCGATTCCGGTACAGGTGTCACACATTCGCAACGCGCACAGGGGCACGGATCGCCGCCCGCGACACTCACTCGTCGCCGTCGACCGCGTGCGCGACCACCTTGTCGAGCAGCCGCTCGAACGTCTGGCGCTCGCTGTCGGACAGGCATGCGAGCAAGCCTTCATTCCACTTGCGCACGATCGGCATGATCCGGCGATGCAGCGCGCGGCCGTCGGCCGTCAGCGCGATCAGCACGATCCGGCCGTCGTCCTCGCTCGCGCTGCGCTCGAGCAGCCCCTGGCGCAGCAGCGCTTCCGCCGCGCGGCTCGCCTGGCTCTTGTCGAGATTGGTATGACGTGCGAGATCCATGATCGAGAACGGACCGAACGCGCCGACGGCGGCGATCACGCGCGCCTCGGGCAGCGAGATGTCCAGCTTGTGCCGGTACACGTCGGCGATCCCGCGGTCGGATCGCTTCGTGAGCGCATGGAGGCGATAGGTCAGAAACTGATCGAGCCCGGCTTGACGGCCTTTCATGTCGAATCCTGAAGAAAAAGGGCGGGCCCGATTGTTCCTGTATCGCGCGCTCGGGTCAACGGTCAGTGTGCGCCGTACTTCAGCCGTGTCAACTGCTCCGCTTCGTTCGCGAGCAGATTCGCCGCGTCGCGGATCGCGACGTCGAGCGTGATCGGCCCCGGTGCGGGCGAGAAGCAGCCGGCGAAGTGTTCGGACAGGCGCGGCAGCGCGGCCGGGTCGACGGCGCCGGACAACAGCGACGCGGGCACGCCGGCGGCCTGCGCGTGACGGCACGCGATGAACGGCGCCTTGCCGTGCAGCGTCTGCACGTCGGAGCGGCCTTCGCCGGTGATCAGCCAGTCGGCGCCGGCGAGCGCCGCGTCGAGCCCGACCTGCCGCGCGACGACTTCCGCGCCGGCTTCGAACCGCGCGCCCAGCATGTGCAGCGCAAAACCGAGACCGCCCGCGGCGCCGGCGCCCGCCAGGTCGCGGCCGCGCCGGTCGAGCGCCGCCTCGAGCAGGTCGGCGAAGTGGCCGAGCGCGGCATCGAGGGTCGCGACTTGCTCGGGCGCCACGCCCTTTTGCGGACCGAACACCGCGGTCGCGCCATGCGCGCCCGTCAGCGGATTGTCGACGTCGGACATGCCGATGAATTCGGCTTCCTTCAGACGCGGATCGAGCGCCGACGCGTCGATCCGCGCGATGTCGGCGAGCCGCGCGGGGACGGGCTCGACCGGCTGGCCGGCCGCGTCGAAGCATTGCAGGCCGAGGCCCGCGAGCAAGCCTGCGCCCGCGTCGTTGGTGCTGCTGCCGCCGAGCGCGACGAAGAAGCGGCGCACGCCTTCGTCGAGCAGCGTGCGGATCGCTTCGCCCATCCCGCGTGTGCTGCGCGCGTCGACCGGCACGCTCATGCCGACCGCGTCGGTGATGCCGACGATCTCGGCCGTCTCGACGATCGCGGTGCGCGCATCGATCACGCCGACTGCCGCATCGCGTGCCGCGAGCGACGCGCCGGCCACCCGCAGCGCACGCCGCGTGCCGCCGCCCGCCAGCATCGCGTCGAGCGTGCCTTCGCCGCCGTCGGCCATCGGGCAGCAGCGCACGACCGCGTCGGGCCGGGCGCGGCGGATGCCGGTGGCGATCGCGTCCGCGACCTGCTCGGCGGAAAGCGAGCCTTTGAACGAATCGGGCGCGATGACGACGACAGGCGCGGACGGGTGGTGCGGCATGGTGTCTCCGGGAAGCGTAATTGGTGTGAAAAATGGGGGCGCGACGGCGGCGCACCCTCATTCGGAGCTTACAGGATGGCGGGCGCGCGGTGGATACGTCGTTCGGCATAGCGACAATCCGCGCGCATTGCCGTGCACGGGCGCGGGCGGCATGCAGGAGCGCACCCCTGTCATGAGGGATCTGGCGGTACGAGGAAAATTGTTTGCTAGAATAGTCGATTCTTCCGGCCAAAGCCGTGCTCCGAGCCGCTTGCGCTAGCCATTCGGCGCGTGCAGGGATGGCGTGGCGCTCCGGCGCGGCATGTGGATGTGATGCACATCTCGCCGCAGGCAGGCACGGCAAGGAAAACCCGATTCGCTCGAATAATTTTAGGACGATTGAAGCCATGGCTAACGTTGTTGAGAACCTCGGCAAGCTTGAACGCCGCGTGACGATTTCCCTGCCGAAAGACACCGTGCAGAAGGAAATCGACGCCCGTATCCAGAAACTCGCGAAGAACGTTCGCATGCCTGGTTTCCGCCCGGGCAAGGTGCCGCTGAAGATGGTCGCCCAGCAGTACTCGGGTCAAGTCGAAGCGGAAGTGCTGAGCGACAAGATCGGCCAGGAATTCTTCACGATCAGCCGCGCGGAAAACCTGCGCGTGGCCGGCCAGCCGAGCTTCGAGCCGAAGCAGGAACAGGCCGAGGACGCATACGCGTTCGACGCGACGTTCGAGGTCTACCCGGAAGTGAAGATCGGCGATCTGGCGACGGCTGAAGTCGAGCGCTCGACCACGTCGATCGGCGACGCCGAAATCGACCGCACGCTGGACATCCTGCGCAAGCAGCGCGTGCACTACCACGCTCGCGGCGAAGCCGGCGAGCACGGCGACGGCGGCGCGGACACCGCGGCGAAGGACGGCGATCGCGTGACGGTCGACTTCGTCGGCAAGATCGACGACGTCGCGTTCCAGGGCGGCACGGCCGAAGACTTCCCGTTCGTGCTCGGCGAAGGCCGCATGCTGCCGGAATTCGAAACGGCGGCGCTCGGCCTGAAGGTCGGCGAACAACGTACGTTCGACCTGAAGTTCCCGGACGACTACCACGGCAAGGACGTGGCGGGCAAGACGGCGCAATTCACGGTCACGATGAAGAAGATCGAGTGGCCGCACCTGCCGGAAATCGACGCCGAATTCGCGAAGTCGCTCGGCATCGAAGACGGCGACCTGACGAAGATGCGCGCCGAGATCAAGGAAAACCTCGAGCGCGAAGCGAAGCGCCGCACGCAGTCGATCGTCAAGAACCAGGTGATGGACGCGCTGCTGAAGATTTCCGAACTCGACGTGCCGAAGGCGCTGATCGAGCAGGACCAGCAACGCCTCGTCGAAATGGCTCGCCAGGATCTGGCGCAGCGCGGCGTGCCGAACGCGAAGGACGCACCGATTCCGGCCGAGATGTTCGCCGAGCAGGCAGAGCGTCGCGTGAAGCTGGGCCTCGTGCTGGCTGAACTCGTGAAGGCGAACGGCCTCGAAGCGAAGCCGGAACAGATCCGCGCGGAAGTCGACGAGTTCGCGAAGAGCTACGAAGACCCGAAGGAAGTGGTCCGCTGGTATTATTCCAACCAGCAGCGCCTCGCCGAGATGGAAGCGTTCGTCGTTGAAAGCAACGTCGTCGACTTCGTGCTGGGCAAGGCAAAGGTGACGGACAAGGAAGTGAGCTTCGAGGCACTCGCAAGCGCATCGTCGCAAGCGTAAGTGTCGCTCTAGCGGCGTGCCGGCTGTCGGAGCGACGGCCTGCACGCCGTTTTTACGTCAAGCGCACGGTTGCCATTAATATGGCGATTGAGCGGGCGGCTTCCTTCCGTTCAATTTTCCATTCGAACAAGGTTCATTGAATGATCACTCGCGCTGAATTGCTGGACATGCTTGCTTCGAACGCGCCGCAGGGTTTCGAGGCGCAAGCGCTGGGGCTGGTGCCGATCGTCGTCGAAACGAGCGGCCGCGGCGAGCGTTCGTACGATATTTATTCGCGTCTCCTGAAGGAGCGCCTGGTGTTCATGGTCGGCGAAGTGAACGACCAGACCGCCAACCTCGTGGTCGCGCAATTGCTGTTCCTCGAGAGCGAGAATCCCGACAAGGACATCAGCCTCTACATCAACAGCCCGGGCGGCTCGGTGTCGGCCGGCATGGCGATCTACGACACGATGCAGTTCATCAAGCCGGACGTGTCGACCCTCTGCATGGGCCTCGCGGCCAGCATGGGCGCATTCCTGCTCGCATCGGGCGCGAAGGGCAAGCGTTTCGCGCTGCCGAACTCGCGCGTGATGATTCACCAGCCGCTCGGCGGCGCACGCGGCCAGGCGTCCGACATCGAGATCCAGGCACGCGAAATCCTCTACCTGAAGGAACGGTTGAACAACCTGCTCGCGCAACATACGGGCCAGGACGTCGAGCGCATCGCGCGCGACACCGACCGTGATAACTTCATGTCGAGCGAGGACGCGAAGGCGTACGGGCTGATCGACCAGGTGCTGCTGAAGCGCCCCTGAAATTAAGTGGGGTGCCGCCCCGATTGGGGCGGCGCCCGCTGCAACGTCCCGAGTGCCTTGAGCATCTGCGGCAAGCGCATCCAGCCGGCTCCGGTCGCGCCCTAGGCGCGGCGTCCGGAGCATTCGGCGTATCATGTCATTTACCTGTCCGGAGGCTCTACATTCATGGCGGACAAAAAAGGTTCGAACAGCGAGAAGCTGTTGTATTGCTCGTTCTGCGGAAAGAGCCAGCATGAGGTGAAGAAGCTCATTGCCGGCCCGTCGGTATTCATCTGCGATGAATGCATCGACCTCTGCAACGAGATCATTCGCGACGAGGCGGCTGCCGCCGGCGTCGAGGCCAGCCTGTCCCGGTCGGATCTGCCGAGCCCGCAGGAAATTCGCGACATCCTCGATCAGTACGTGATCGGGCAGGAGCGCGCGAAGAAGATCCTCGCGGTGGCCGTGTACAACCACTACAAGCGCCTGAAGCATCTCGACAAGAAGGACGACGTCGAGCTGTCGAAGAGCAACATCCTGCTGATCGGCCCGACGGGCTCCGGCAAGACGCTGCTCGCGCAGACGCTCGCGCGGTTGCTGAACGTGCCGTTCGTGATCGCCGATGCGACGACGCTGACCGAGGCCGGCTACGTCGGCGAGGACGTCGAGAACATCATCCAGAAGCTGTTGCAGAACTGCAACTACGAGGTCGACAAGGCCCAGCGCGGGATCGTCTACATCGACGAAATCGACAAGATCAGCCGCAAGTCGGACAACCCGTCGATCACGCGCGACGTGTCGGGCGAGGGCGTCCAGCAGGCACTGCTGAAGCTCGTCGAAGGCACGATGGCGTCGGTGCCGCCGCAGGGTGGCCGCAAGCATCCGAACCAGGATTTCATTCAGGTCGACACGACCAACATCCTGTTCATTTGCGGCGGCGCGTTCGACGGTCTCGAGAAGGTGATCACCGATCGCACCGAAAAGACGGGCATCGGCTTTGGCGCGACGGTCAAGAGCAAGCAGGAGCGCGACGCGGGCGAAGTGCTGCGCGAGACGGAGCCGGAAGACCTGATCAAATTCGGTCTGATCCCCGAATTGATCGGCCGCCTGCCGGTGGTCGCGACGCTCGGCAAGCTCGATGAAGCCGCGCTGATGAAGATCCTCGTCGAGCCGAAGAATGCGCTCGTCAAGCAGTATCACAAGCTGTTCGCGATGGAGCGCGTCGAGCTGGAAATCCGGCCGGGCGCGTTGCAGGCAGTCGCCCGCAAGGCGATCCGCCGCAAGACCGGCGCGCGCGGCTTGCGTTCGATCATCGAACAGGCATTGCTCGACGTGATGTACGAGTTGCCGGCGATGAAAGGGGTCAGCAAGGTCATCATCGACGAAAACGTGATCGATGGCGACGGCAAACCCCTGCTGATCTATGAGGACACGCCGAAAGTGGCGGGTTCGAACTGACCGGCTTGCCGACGATGTTCTGCGAAAAAGGCCGTTCATGAGTCCGTGGGCGGCTTTTTTTCGTTTATCTTGTGGGTAACTCTGACTCGACACGCGGTGGTTACTTTCTTACCGAATATTTCCCGCACTTGAAGGCTTGCAATTCGTTGTGGCGGCCTCAATTACCGAACAATTGATTCCACTCATGGGGAAATGAAATGTCAGGCACCCAACTTCTCCCGCCGGAACGCATCACGCTCCCGCTGCTGCCGCTGCGGGACGTCGTCGTTTTCCCGCACATGGTGATTCCGCTCTTCGTGGGCCGGCCGAAATCGATCAAGGCCCTCGAAGCAGCGATGGAAGGCGGCAAGCACATCATGCTCGTCGCCCAGAAAACCGCGGCCAAGGACGAACCGACCGAAAAGGACATGTACGAGGTCGGTTGTATCGCCAACATCCTGCAGATGCTGAAGCTGCCGGACGGCACCGTGAAGGTGCTCGTCGAGGGCCTGCAGCGTGCGAAGGCGTTGTCGATCGAAGAGCAGGAGACGCAGTTCTCCTGCGACGTGATGCCGCTCGAGCCCGATCACGCCGACAGCGCGGAAACGGAAGCGCTGCGCCGCGCGATCGTGTCGCAGTTCGACCAGTACGTGAAGCTGAACAAGAAGATCCCGCCGGAGATTCTCACGTCGCTGTCGGGCATCGATGAAGCCGGTCGCCTCGCGGACATGATCGCCGAGCGTCTGCCGCTGAAGCTCGACCAGAAGCAGCACATCCTCGAGATGTTCCCGGTCATCGAGCGCCTCGAGCACCTGCTCGCGCAGCTCGAAGCCGAGATCGACATCCTGCAGGTCGAAAAGCGCATCCGCGGGCGCGTGAAGCGCCAGATGGAAAAGAGCCAGCGCGAGTACTACCTGAACGAACAGGTCAAGGCGATCCAGAAGGAACTGGGCGAAGGCGAGGAGGGTGCGGATCTCGAGGAACTCGAGAAGCGCATCAACGCCGCGCGCATGCCGAAGGAAGCGAAGAAGAAGGCCGACGCCGAGCTCAAGAAGCTGAAGCTGATGTCGCCGATGTCGGCGGAAGCGACCGTCGTGCGCAACTACATCGACACGCTGATCGGCCTGCCGTGGCGCAAGAAGAGCAAGGTCAACAACGATCTGTCGAACGCCGAGCAGGTGCTCGACGAGGATCACTTCGGCCTCGAGAAGGTGAAGGAACGCATTCTCGAATATCTCGCGGTGCAACAGCGTGTGGACAAGGTCAAGGCGCCGATCCTGTGCCTCGTCGGGCCTCCGGGCGTCGGCAAGACCTCGCTCGGCCAGTCGATCGCGCGTGCGACGAACCGCAAGTTCGTCCGGATGGCGCTCGGCGGCGTGCGTGACGAAGCCGAGATCCGCGGTCACCGCCGGACGTACATCGGTTCGATGCCGGGTAAGATCCTGCAAAGCCTCGCGAAGGTCGGCGTGCGCAATCCGCTTTTCCTGCTCGACGAAGTCGACAAGATGGGCATGGATTTCCGTGGCGATCCGTCGTCGGCGCTGCTCGAAGTGCTCGATCCGGAACAGAACCACACGTTCGCCGATCACTACATCGAAGTCGACTTCGACCTGTCGGATGTGATGTTCGTCGCGACGTCGAACTCGCTGAACATCCCGCCGCCGCTGCTCGACCGGATGGAAGTGATCCGTCTGTCGGGCTACACGGAAGACGAGAAGGTCAGCATCGCGCAGCGTTACCTGCTGCCGAAGCAGAAGAAGAACAACGGGCTGAAGGACGGCGAGGTCGACGTCACCGAACAGGCGATCCGCGACATCATCCGCTACTACACGCGCGAAGCCGGTGTGCGTTCGCTCGAGCGGGAAGTGTCGAAGATCTGCCGCAAGGTCGTGAAGATGCTGCTGCTGAAGAAGGCATCGGGCGCGATCAAGGTCGATGGCGAGAACCTCGATACGTTCCTCGGCGTGCGCAAGTACGACTTCGGCCTCGCGGCGAAGGAAAACCAGGTCGGTCAGGTGACGGGCCTCGCGTGGACGGAAGTCGGCGGCGATCTGCTGACGATCGAAGCCGCGGTGATGCCGGGCAAGGGCAACGTGATTCGCACGGGTTCGCTCGGTGACGTGATGAAGGAGTCGGTCGAGGCTGCGCGTTCGGTCGTGCGCTCGCGTTCGCGGCGTCTGGGCATCAAGGACGAAGCGTTCGAGAAGCAGGACATCCACATCCACGTGCCGGAAGGTGCGACGCCGAAGGACGGTCCGTCGGCGGGCGGTGCGATGACGACCGCGCTGGTGTCGGTGCTGACGGGGATTCCCGTGCGTGCCGATGTCGCGATGACGGGCGAGATCACGCTGCGTGGCGAAGTGCTGCCGATCGGCGGGCTGAAGGAAAAGCTGCTGGCTGCGCATCGCGGCGGCATCAAGCTCGTGCTGATTCCGGAAGAGAACGTGAAGGATCTCGCGGACATTCCGGACAACGTGAAGAACGCGATCGAGATCGTGCCGGTCCGCTGGATCGACAAGGTGCTCGAGCTCGCGCTCGAACGTACGCCGACCCCGCTGCCGCCGGAAGAAGAGGCGAAGGCTGCGGCACCGGTTGGCGACGCGGCGAAGGATGCCGGCTCGACGGAAGTCGTCAAGCACTGAGAAGCTGAATACCGTCACTGACGGTGGTTCACGAAACCCGCGGCGTGTCCGCGGGTTTTTTTATGTGCGTCGGCATCGCGTGCGTGAGTGTTGAACGATGCGCGTTGAAAAAAATTCACGTGTGGGCTTGGCAAAATGATCGGGGATGAATTAAACTTGCGGGCTCGCTGGTTGTTGATGCCGAAACGCAGATCGCAGCCAGAACGAATCGGAAACGGGTGCTTAGCTCAGCTGGTAGAGCGGCGCCCTTACAAGGCGTAGGTCGGGGGTTCGAACCCCTCAGCACCCACCAGTTTCCCGATTCAGCCAGACCAAGGAGCGGTAGTTCAGTCGGTTAGAATACCGGCCTGTCACGCCGGGGGTCGCGGGTTCGAGTCCCGTCCGCTCCGCCAGAAAATGAAGAAGCCCGCCTTGTGCGGGCTTTTTCATTTGCATTTTCCGTTGGTGCCCGCTTGCGGGCACGTGACTAGCGGAGTGGAGGAAGCCGCCTGCGCGGCTTCCGGCGGGACTCGAAGGGCTGCGCGTGCACGCGCAGCCGCGGCCTGCGGGATGTAGGCGAGTCCCGTCCGCTCCGCCAGAAAATGAGATAGCCCGCCTTGTGCGGGCTTTTTCATTTGCATCGCCGGTCGCGCCCGTTCGTTGCGCACCTGCTTTTCTCCCGTGCCACCCCGTATGTTGTAATATCGGACGTTTTGTCCAATTTTCCCGTCACGCATGCTCGATTTCTTCCGTAATCACCAGCGCCTGATGATGGCGCTCCTGCTCCTGATCGTATTGCCGGGGCTGGGTTTCGTCGGGATCCAAGGTTTCCGCGGCTTCTTCGACGACAGCGCGAACGTCGCGGCGATCAACGGGCACAAGATCACGCGAGTCGAATTCGACGGCGCGTTCCGCCAGCAGATCGACCAGGCGCGCCAGGCGCTCGGTGGGCAGTTCGACATCAAGGCATTCGACACGCCGGAACACCGCAAGCAGGTGCTCGACGGCCTGATCCAGCAACGCGTGCTGGCCGACGAGACGCAACGCCTGCACCTGACCGCATCCGACAACGCCGTGCGCGACGCGCTGATGAGCGACCCGATGATCGCGTCGCTGAAGAAGCCCGACGGTTCGATCGACGTCGAGCGCTATGCGCAACTGCTGTCGTTCCAGGGGATGACGCCCGAGCAGTACCAGGAGCGCGTGCGCTACAGCCTCGCGCTGCAGCAGATTCCGGCCAGCATCGTGGCGAGCGCATTCACGCCGAAGGGCCCGGCGCAACGCCTGTCCGAGCTGGCCGCGCAGCAGCGCGAAGTGCAGGCGCTCGTGCTGAAGACGAGCGACTACGCGGCGAAGGTGCAGCCGACCGACGCGCAGCTCACCGCGTACTATGACGCGCACAAGCAGAGCTTCGCGACGCCGGAAACCGCGACGATCCAGTATCTCGTCTATTCACCGGCCGCGGCCGCCGCGAGCGCACAGCCGAACGACGCGGACATCAAGAAGTTCTACGACGACAACCCGACGCACTTCCGCTCGGAAGCGCAGGTGCGCGTGAGCCACATCTTCATCGCCGCGGCGAGCGACGCGAGCGCTGCCGACAAGGCGGCCGCGAAGGCGAAGGCCGAGCAGCTGCTGGCCGACGTGAAGGCGCATCCGGACCAGTTCGCGCAGATCGCGCAGAAGAACTCGCAGGATGCACCGTCGGCAGCGAAGGGCGGCGATCTCGGCTTCATCACGCGCGGCTCGACGGCGGGCGGCAAGGCGTTCGACGATGCCGCGTTCGCGCTGAAGCAGGGCGACGTCAGCGGTGTCGTGCAGTCGGATCTCGGCTTCCACATCCTGAAGGCGACGGAAGTGAAGCCGTCGGTGGTCAAGCCGTTCGCCGACGTGAAGGACCAGATCGCGGCGCAGCTGAAGCAGCAGTATGCGGCGAAGGCGTTCACGGACAACGCGGAAGGCTTCACGTCGACCGTATATGAAAAGGCGAAGACGCTGCAGCCGGCCGCCGACAAGTACAAGCTGACGATCCAGACGGCCACCGTCATGCCGACGCCGAATCCGCAGCTGCCGCCGACGAGCCCGCTGAACAATCCGAAGTTCCTCGCTGCCGTGTTCGCGAGCGACTCGGTGAAGAGCCAGAACAACACGCAGGCGATCGACGTGGGCAACAACACGCTGATCTCGGCGCGCGTGACCGACTACAAGCCGGCTGCCGTGCCGGCGCTCGACACGATCAAGGACGCGGTGCGTCAGAAGGTCGTCGCCGAGCAAGCCACGGAACTCGCGAAGAAGGACGGCGCGGCGAAGCTGGCCGAGCTGCAGAAGTCGAAATCGACCGATGGCTTCACGCCTGTGCAGAAGGTGTCGCGCATGCAATCGCAAGGCCTGACGCCGGCGGCGCTGAGCGCCGTCTACAAGGTCGATGCGAAGACGCTGCCGGCCTACGTCGGAGTCGATCTCGGTGCGGACGGCTACGCGATCTATCGCGTGAACGCGGTGATCCCGGGCACGGCCGTCGATCCGCAGCAGCTCGCGGCCGCGCAGCAGCAGATGGCGCAGGTCGAAGCGCAAAGCGAAGGCGAAGCGTATCTCGCCGCGCTGCGCGACCGTTCGAAGGTGAAGCTGTACGGCACCACGCCGAGCCAGTCGCAGGACAGCGGCAACTGAGCGAAGCGCCGTTCACGGTTTCGCACGCAACAACAGAAAGCCCCGCTTCGAGCGGGGCTTTCTGTTTTCCGGCCGTGGCGAATCGCGAGGTCAACCGCGCGGTTTGCCGAGCAGCGGTTTCAGCGCGGGCCAGACGTTGTCGAGCAGGATGCCCTGCGCCTGCTGCGTGGGATGCATCTGGTCCGACTGGAACATCTCAGGCTTGTTCTCGATGCCGGCCAAGAGGAACGGCACGAGCGGAACGCCGAGTTCCTTCGACAGCCGCGTATAGAGCGCATGGAATTTCTGCGTGTAATCGGGCCCGTAGTTGGGCGGCACGTACATGCCGACCAGCACGACTTTCGCGCGCGCTTGCCGCGCATCGGCGATGATGTCACGCAGGTTCTGCTCGGTCGTCGCGAGCGGCACGCCGCGCAGCGCGTCGTTCGACCCGAGCTCGACGACGACGATCGACGGCTTGAGCCGTTGCAGCACCGCGGGCAGCCGTGCGCGGCCGCCGCTCGTGGTGTCGCCGCTGACGCTTGCGTTCGCGACGCTATAATCGATTCGCTCGGTCGCGAGCCGTTGCCGCAGCAGCGCAACCCAGCCGGTGTCGCGCGGCAGTCCGTATTCGGCCGACAGGCTGTCGCCGAGCACGACGAGCGCGGGCCGGCCCTGGCCCGATGTCGGGGCCGCCGTTGCGGCGCGTGCGGGCACGGTTGCTGCGAGCAGCGTACCCAGCAGCGCGGCGAGCGCCGCGCGTCTCTTCCAGTGGAATGTCGTGTCCATGTTCAAGATTACCGATCCGATCATCGAAGTCCAAGACGTATGCAAGCGGGTCGCCGATGCAACGGGCGAGCTGACGATCCTCGACGGCATCACGCTCAGTGTGCGATCCGGCAGCAGCCTCGCGATCGTCGGTGCATCGGGGTCCGGCAAATCGACGCTGCTCGGCCTGCTTGCGGGGTTGGACAGCGCGACGAGCGGCACGGTTCGCCTGCTCGGCCGTGCGCTCGACCAGCTCGACGAGGACGAGCGTGCCGCGCTGCGCAACGGCGCCGTCGGATTCGTGTTCCAGTCATTCCAGTTGATGCCGCACCTGACGGCGCTCGAGAACGTGATGCTGCCGCTCGAGCTGCGGGGTGGCATCGGTGCGCGCGAAGCGGCCGAGCGGGCCCGCGCGCTGCTCGTGCAGGTTGGTCTTGGCGAGCGCACCGCGCATTATCCGAAGCTGCTGTCCGGTGGCGAACAGCAGCGCGTCGCGCTCGCGCGCGCGTTCGTCACGCACCCGGCGATCCTGTTCGCCGACGAACCCACCGGCAGCCTCGATGCGGCCACGGGCCACGCGGTCATCGACCTGATGTTTGAACTGAACCGCGCGCACGGCGCGACGCTCGTGCTCGTCACCCACGATGCCGAACTCGCGCGGCGCTGCGCGACGACGGTCACCATCGACGCCGGACGCATCGTCGCGCCGCAGGCGGCGTAGCACGGCGCTGAATGCCTGCGCCGGTCGCACACGGTCAATCGCCGGTGCGACCGGCACGCGCATGACGTGGTCGCGTCAGCGCTTGAGCGCCGCACGCGCGCGCTCGATCAGCGCGGTCGTCGACGAATCGTGCTTCG
This sequence comes from Burkholderia sp. SIMBA_051, assembly GCF_046534915.1. Taxonomy (NCBI): domain Bacteria; kingdom Pseudomonadati; phylum Pseudomonadota; class Betaproteobacteria; order Burkholderiales; family Burkholderiaceae; genus Burkholderia; species Burkholderia sp. SIMBA_051. The sequence goes on from NZ_JAWRXS010000003.1 coordinate 375,001, forward strand.
CGGGATCGACCGACTCGGCCGACAGGTCGGCTTCGACGACCTTGCCGAGAATCTTGCCGAGCTCGACGCCCCACTGGTCGAACGGATTGATGTCCCACACCGTCGCCTGCACCAGCACCTTGTGCTCGTAGAGCGCGATCAGCGCGCCGAGCGTGCGCGGCGTCAGCGCATCCACCAGCAGCGTCGTCGTCGGCCGGTTGCCGGGGAACGTCAGGTGCGGCGCGAGCGCTTCCTTGCCGGGGCCGGCGACCTTGCGTGCTTCGTCGAGCGTGCGGCCGAGCATCAGCGCTTCGCTCTGCGCGAAGCAGTTCGCGAGCAGCTTCGGATGATGGCTCGCGAGCGGATGCTCGGGCGTCAGCACCGCGATGAAGTCGATCGGCACGATCGTCGGGCCCTGGTGCAGCATCTGGAAGAACGCGTGCTGGCCGTTGGTGCCGGGCTCGCCCCACGTGACGGCCGACGTCGGGTAGTCGACGAACGTGCCGTCCAGGCGCGCGGACTTGCCGTTGCTTTCCATCTCGAGCTGCTGCAGGTACGACGGCAGGTAGTGCAGCGCTTCCGAATACGGCGCGACGAGATAGCTCTGCGAGCCGAAGAAGTTGCGGTACCAGATGCCGATCAGGCCGAGCAGCACCGGCAGGTTGCGCTCGAGCGGCGCCTGGCGGAAATGGCGGTCCATGTCGTTCGCGCCGGCGAGCAGTTCGTCGAACTGCTCGGGCCCGATCGCGATCATGATCGACAGGCCGACCGCCGACCACAGCGAATAGCGGCCGCCGACCCAGTCCCACATTTCGAACACGTTGTCCGCGTCGATGCCGAACTTCACGACTTCGGCCGGGTTCGCCGACACGCCGACGAAGTGCTTCGCGAGGGCGGCCTCGGGGCAGCCGCGCGCGACGAACCAGTCGCGCAGCGAGCGTGCGTTCGTCATCGTCTCGAGCGTCGTGAAGGTCTTCGACACGATGATCGCGAGCGTTTCCTCCGGGTCGACCTGTTCGAGTACGCGGGCGAGATCGGCGCCGTCGACGTTCGACACGAAGTGGGTCGAGATGTCCGGGCTCGCGACGTGATGCAGCGCATGCGTGACCATCTTCGGTCCGAGATCCGAGCCGCCGATGCCGATGTTGATCACGTGGCGGATGCGCTTGCCGGTGTAGCCGGTCCATGCGCCGCTGCGCACGGCGCGCGCGAAGGTCGCCATCTTCGCGCGCTCGGCGCTGATCTGCGCATGGAACGGCGCGTGTGGGTCGGTCGCGCGCAATGCCGTGTGCAGGGCGGCGCGGCCTTCGGTCGGGTTGACGATCTCGCCGGCGAACATCGCGTCGCGGCGCGCTTCGACGCCCGCTTCGCGGGCCAGTTGCACGAGCAGGCGCAGCGTGTCGTCGTTGATGCGGTTCTTCGACAAGTCAGCCGCAAGGCCGCCGCCGGGAATCGTGAAGCGTTCGGCACGGGTCGGCGCGCGGTCGTTTTCCGGCGCGAACCAGTCGCGCAGGCGGGCATGGCGGATTTGTTCGAAGTGGGATTGAAGGGCAGTCCAGGCGGGGAGCGAATTCAGCGTCATGGCGGTTCGAGTGAAGCGTGAATCGGGAGGAATGCCGCGCCGGCTCATCGGGATCGGAAGGCCGGCGGACGAGAGGGCCCGCCGTGCGGCGGGGCACTCAGTATAGCGGCGTTATATGTCGGCGCGCGGCGACGGGTAAAAAAGGCGATTGATCAGCGTGCGCACCATCGGCGCGAGTTCGCCCGCGACGAGGCCGGCCGGGCCGTTGCCGTTCGCGGTCAGCGTGTCGGCCGCGAGGCCGTGCAGATACACGCCCGCGAGCGCGGCTTCGTACGGCGCGACGCGCTGCGCGAGCAGCGCGCCGATCAGGCCGCCGAGCACGTCGCCGGTGCCGCCGGTCGCGAGCGCGGCATTGCCGGTCGGGTTGATCGTCAGGCGGCCGTCGGGCGCGGCAATCACCGTGCCCGAGCCCTTCAGCACGACGATGCTCGCGTAGCGCGCGGCCAGCGCCTGGGCCGCGGCCAGCCGATCGTGCTGCACCGTCGCGGTATCGCTGCCGAGCAGCCGCGCGGCCTCGAGCGGATGCGGCGTCAGCACGCACGCGAGGCCGCGCGCGCCGCGGGCGGCAACGGCGGTCGCGAGCTCGGCGTGGGTCGCGATGAGGTTCAGCGCGTCGGCGTCGAGCAGCGTCACGGCGTCGTGCGCGAGCACGTCACGCACGAGGGTAGCCGCGGCCTCGCGCGTGCCGAGGCCGCAGCCTGCCGCGATCGCGGACATCGCATCGAGATCGAGGCCGTCCGCCGGATGCAGCATCAGTTCCGGAAACGGCGGGTCGTACGGCGGCGCGCCGGCGCCGAGGAAGCCGACATGCACCTTGCCGGCCCCCGCGAACAGCGCGGCGCGCGCGGCGAGGATCGGCGCGCCGCACATGCCGGTGTCGCCGCCGAGCACCGCCAGGCTGCCGAACGTGCCCTTGTGCGATGCGAACGCGCGGGCGGGCAGCGCGGCGGCGAACCGGGCCGGCGCATTCAGCACGACGGCCGGCGCGGCGGGCGGGGCGACGTCGAGCGACGCGATGTGAATCTCGCCGGCGAGATCGCGGCCGTCGCCCGTGTAAAGGCCTGGCTTCGCGCCGATGAAGGTGAGCGTATGTGTGGCGGCGACGGCGACGCCCGCGCCGACGATCCGGCCCGTGTCGCTGTCCAGTCCGCTCGGCACGTCGAGCGCGAGCACGCGGCCGCCGTTTCGTGTGTGCGCGGCGATGCGCGCGGCCTGGGCGGCGAACGGGCCGTCGAGCGCGCGGCCGAGGCCGATGCCGAACAGTCCGTCGACGACCCACGCGTAATCGTCCAGCGATGCGGGTGGTTCGGTCGACAGCGGCACGCCGGCCGCGCGCGCGAGGCCGAGCGCCCATTGCGCATCGTCCGGCTTGACCGCCACCGGCATCCACGCCTGCGTGGCGACGCCAAGCTGCTGCAGCTGCGCGGCGGCCACCAGCGCGTCGCCACCGTTGTTGCCGGGGCCGACCGCGAACCAGACCGGGCGTTCGTCGCCGGCGACCCGCTCGGACAGCCAGCGCGCGGCGGCCGCGCCCGCGCGGCCCATCAGCGTGTGCGGCGGCAGTTCGGCGGTTGCGGCGGCCTCGGCCGCGCGCAGGTCGGCGACGCGCAGCAGCGCGAGCGGGGCGGAGTCGGGAAGCGGGCGGGTATTCGTCATCGCGGAGTCATGGCGGCGAAGAGGAAGCCGCCCCGGGGGCGAGCCCGCGGCGGTCAGGTCGTGAAGCGCGCGGCGCTCAGCGCGGCGAGCGTGTCGGCCGGCCACTGCTGCGCTGCGCCGCCCACGCAGTCGGTCACCACTTTAGCAGACCCGCACGCGAGCCCCCAGCCGGCCGGGCCGTGGCCGAAATTGACGAACACGCGCGGATGCGGGGTCGGACCGACGACCGGCAGGCCGTCCGGCGACAGCAACTGCGTGCCTTGCCACGACAGCGCGGCGGAAATCTTTGCTGCCCCAGGCACCCAGTCGTGGACGGCCTGGCCGAGCAGCGCGAGCGCGGCCTCGGACAACGGCTCGGGAAGCGGCTTCGCGGTGTCGGCGACGCTCTGCAGCACGCCGCCGCCGCCGACCCGCAACCGCTGGTGGGTGCGCGTGATCGAGATCCGCTTGATCGAATCGACGACGCTCAGGTGCGGCGCATGTTCTTCGTACGCGACCGGCGCGGTCAGCGTATGGGCGCGCACCGGATGCAGCGGCAGCCGCCAGCCGAGCCGCTCCAGCAGCGGCAGGCTGCCGGCGCCGGCGGCGACCACGATCGCGTCGGCCGAAATCACGTCGACCTCGTGCGCCTTCGTCGCGTGCCGGCCGCCGGCCGGCGGCGCGAGCTCGACCGCGGCGCGGCCGGTGTCGACGCGGATCGCCGCGACGTCCGCGCCGAAGCGAAACTGCACGCCGTGCTCGTCGAGCGTCTGCTTGACCAGCTTCGCGAACAGCGGGCAGTTGCCGGTGCGCTCGGCCTCGAGCAGCACGCCGCCGGCGAAGCCGGGCTCGGCCGGCACCGACGGCTCGAGTGCCGCGCATTCGTCGGCGGTGAGCACCCGGTACGGCTGGTCGAGCGTGCGCAGCAGGTCGAGCGCCGGCTGCAGCGCGTCCCAGTCGCGCGTGTCGCGCACGACGTGCAGGATCCCGGGTTTCTGCTCGAATTCGAGCTGGAAGCGCGCCTCGATGTCGGCGAGCGACTCGCGCGACGCGTCGATCAGCGGGCGCAGCCGTGCGTACTGCGCGACGAATGCGTCGGGCTCGCGCAGCGCCGCGAGCTGCTTCACGAAGCGGCGCACGCCGCCGTTCAAGCCCGGCTTGTACACGATGCCGGTTTCGCGCGGCTGGCGCTGGTGCATGAAGGTGGGGCCGAACCAGACGTCGAGCGGGCTCGGCAGCAGCGCGCCGCCGTCGCCGTAGGTCGCACCCTGCGCGACGGTCGCGTGGCGCTCGACCACGCAGACGCGATGGCCGGCCGCACGCAGCTGGTAGGCGGTGGCGACGCCGCTGAGTCCGCCGCCGATGACGATGACATCCATGGATTGCTTCGATGACGGGCGGCGCGCACGCCGCCCGGTGAGAATTCGCTGACGGGCCCCCGGCCCGGTGAACCGGGAATGATAGCGCCAAAAGCGCGCGAACCGGCGCCACGCGAGCCCATCCGATTCCGCCATCGTGCGACCGCCGGCTGCCGCGGCCGGGCACGCCGGCCCGGCGGGCGGATGGGCGGGCGGCTCGGCGAGGCGGGCGCGGCGGATTGCGGTGCACCGTCGCGGTGCGCGACGGGTCCCGATCGGCCGGTCTGGGACGACCGACTTCCGGGTATAATTACGGCCTTCCTTTCGCCCCACGTCGCCACCTCGCGCGACTCATCGACGTCAGTCCAGCCCATGGCTCACTTCTCGTGTTTTCCCGGCGCTTCGGCCCTCTCCGATTTCCGTCAAACCCGTCTGCTCGACACGCTCAGGCAAATCGACGCCAACATCGTCGCGGTGCGCGGCCAGTTCCTGCACTTCGTCAATGCGGCCGAGCCGCTGTCGGCCGACGACAGCGCCCGCATCGACGCGCTGATGCACTACGGCGCGCCGTTCGAGCCGGCGGCCGAGAAGGGCGCGACCGAGACCTTCGTCGTGCTGCCGCGCTTCGGCACGGTTTCGCCGTGGGCCAGCAAGGCGACCGACATCGCGCAGCACTGCGGCCTCACGCAGGTGCGTCGCATCGAGCGCGGCGTCGAATTCACGGTCACGCTGAAGTCGGGCCTGCTCGGCGGCAAGAAGGCGCTGTCCGACGACGCGCGCGCAGCCGTCGCGGCCGCGCTGCATGACCGGATGACCGAAAGCGTGGTCGCCGCGCGCGACGACGCGAAGCACCTGTTCGACGAACTGCCGGCCAAGCCGCTCGCGACCGTCGACGTGCTGGGCGTCGGCCGCGCCGCGCTCGAGCGCGCGAACGTCGAGCTGGGCCTCGCGCTCGCCGATGACGAAATCGACTACCTGGTCGACGCGTTCCGCAAGCTCGAACGCAACCCGACCGACGTCGAGCTGATGATGTTCGCGCAGGCGAACAGCGAGCACTGCCGCCACAAGATCTTCAACGCGCAGTGGACGATCGACGGCGAACCGCAGGACATGTCGCTGTTCGCGATGATCCGCAACACCGAGAAGCTGAGCCCGCAGGGCACGATCGTCGCGTATTCGGACAACTCGTCGATCATGGTCGGCGCCGAAGCCGAGCGCTGGTTCCCGCGCAACGCGGGCGCGGCCGGCGAGCCGGGCGAGCGCTATGGGCGCCACACCGAACTCACGCACACGCTGATGAAGGTCGAGACGCACAATCACCCGACGGCGATCTCGCCGTTCCCGGGCGCGGCCACCGGCGCGGGCGGCGAGATCCGCGACGAAGGCGCGACGGGCCGCGGTGCGCGTCCGAAGGCCGGCCTCACCGGTTTCACCGTGTCGAACCTCGACCTGCCCGGCGCGCGTCAGTCGTGGGAAAACGCCCGCGACGCGGCGCAGCCGCTCGGCGAGCGCAACCCGAACGACGCGCACGGCCCGTACGGCCGTCCGGACCGCATCGCGTCGCCGCTGCAGATCATGATCGACGGCCCGCTCGGCGGCGCCGCGTTCAACAACGAATTCGGCCGTCCGAACCTCGGCGGCTACTTCCGCGTGTACGAGCAGAACGTCGACGGTCAGGTGCGCGGCTATCACAAGCCGATCATGATCGCGGGCGGCCTCGGCAACATCGCGGATCAGCATACGCACAAGCACGACGTGCCGGCAGGCTCCCTGCTGATCCAGATCGGCGGCCCCGGCATGCGGATCGGCATGGGCGGCGGCGCGGCGAGCTCGATGGCGACCGGCGCGAACACGGCCGAACTCGACTTCGACTCGGTGCAGCGCGGCAACCCGGAAATCGAGCGGCGCGCGCAGGAAGTGATCAACGGCTGCTGGCAGCTCGGCGCGGAAAACCCGATCCTGAGCATCCATGACGTCGGCGCGGGCGGCCTGTCGAACGCGTTCCCCGAGATCGTCGACGGCGCGGGCAAGGGTGCGCGCTTCGAACTGCGCAAGGTCGCGCTCGAGGAATCGGGCCTGTCGCCGCGCGAAATCTGGTCGAACGAGGCGCAGGAGCGCTACGTGCTGGCGATCGCGCCGGCCGACCTGCCGCGCTTCGAGGCGATCTGCGCACGCGAGCGCTGCCCGTTCGCAGTGGTCGGTGTCGCGACCGACGAACGCCAGCTGAAGCTCGTCGACGACGAAGCATCGGGCGCCGACGAATACCCGGTCGACATGCCGATGGAAGTGCTGCTCGGCAAGCCGCCGCGCATGCATCGCGACGTCACGCGCGTCGCCACCGAGCGCGCGCCGGTCGACGTGACGGGCATCGCGCTGTCGGAAGTCGCGGTCGACGTGCTGAAGCACCCGACGGTCGGCAGCAAGTCGTTCCTGATCACGATCGGCGACCGTTCGGTCGGCGGCACGTCGGTGCGCGACCAGATGGTCGGCCCGTGGCAAGTGCCGGTGGCCGACTGCGCGGTGACCGCGCTCGACTACGCGGGCTTCAAGGGCGAGGCGATGACGATGGCCGAGCGCACGCCGCTCGCGGTGATCGACGCGCCGGCATCGGGCCGCATGGCCGTCGGCGAGGCGATCACGAACATCGCGAGCGCGCCGATCGCGTCGCTCGACAAGCTGAAGCTGTCGGCGAACTGGATGGCGGCGTGCGGCACGGCCGGCGAGGACGCCGCGCTGTTCGATACGGTCCGGGCGATCGGCATGGAGCTGTGCCCGGCGCTCGGGATCGGCATTCCCGTCGGCAAGGACTCGCTGTCGATGAAGACCAAGTGGGACGAGCAGGGCGTCGCGAAGGAAGTGGTGTCGCCGGTGTCGCTGATCATCTCCGCGTTCGCCCCGGTCGAGGACGTGCGCCGCCACCTGACGCCGCAACTGCGTCGCATCGCCGACGCGGGCGACAGCGTGCTGATCGCGATCGATCTCGGCCGCGGCAAGCACCGGATGGGCGGCAGCATCTTCGCGCAGGTCACGCAGCAGGTCGGTGACGCGACGCCGGACGTCGACGATCCGGAAGACCTGAAGCGCTTCTTCAACGCGATCCAGACGCTCAACGCGCAAGACAAGCTGCTCGCGTACCACGACCGCTCGGACGGCGGCCTGTGGGCGACGGTGTGCGAAATGGCGTTCGCGGGTCACGCGGGCGTGTCGCTGAACGTCGACATGCTGACGCTCGACCCGAATCACGAATCCGACTACGGCGACGCGAAGGACTGGGCGAAGCAGACGAGCGGCCGTCGCGAGGATCGCACGCTGCGCGCGCTGTTCTCGGAAGAACTCGGTGCCGTCGTGCAGGTGCGCACGGCCGATCGCGACGCGGTGCTCGGCGCGCTGCGCGAGTTCGGCCTGTCGGCGTGCTCGCACGTGATCGGCACGGTCAACGACCGCGACGTAATCGAGGTGTACCGCGATGCGAAGAAGATCTTCGACGCGCCGCGCGCCGAACTCCATCGTGCGTGGGGCGAAGTGAGCTGGCGCATCGCGCGCCTGCGCGACAACCCGGCTTGCGCGGACGCCGAATACGACGCGCTGCTCGATGCGGCGGACCCGGGCATCTCGCCGGTGCTGACGTTCGATCCGGCCGACGACATCGCCGCGCCGTTCATCGCGACGGGCGCACGCCCGCGCGTCGCGATCCTGCGCGAGCAGGGCGTGAACTCGCACCTCGAAACGGCGTACGCGTTCGACCGCGCGGGCTTCGACGCGCACGACGTGCACATGAGCGACCTGCTCGCGGGCCGTGCGACGCTCGCTGATTTCGCGGGCGCGGTGGCGTGCGGCGGTTTCTCGTACGGCGACGTGCTGGGTGCCGGCGAAGGCTGGGCGAAGACGATCCGCTTCAACGCGAACCTCGCCGACATGTTCTCGGCGTTCTTCGCGCGCCCCGACACGTTCGCGCTCGGCATCTGCAACGGTTGCCAGATGCTGTCGAGCCTCGCGTCGATGATTCCGGGCGCCGAGGCGTGGCCGAAGTTCACGCGCAACAAGTCCGAGCAGTTCGAGGCGCGCTTCTCGTTCGTCGAAGTCGAGAAGTCGCCGTCGATCTTCTTTGCGGGGATGGAAGGCTCGCGGATTCCGGTGGCGGTCGCGCACGGCGAAGGCTATGCGGACTTCTCGCAGCAGGGCGACATCGATCGCGTCGCGGTCGCGATGCGCTACATCGACCACCGCGGCGAAGCGACCGAGCGCTATCCGTTCAACCCGAACGGGTCGCCGGCCGGCATCACGTCGGTCACGACGGCCGACGGCCGCTTCTCGGTGCTGATGCCGCACATGGAGCGCGTGCACCGCACGGTCACGATGAGCTGGCATCCGGAAGATTGGGACGAAGCGAGCCCGTGGATGCGCGTGTTCCGTAACGCGCGCCGCTGGATCGGCTGATGTTCGATCCGCACGCACCGGTCGAGATCGTCACGCTGCGCGATGAACGCGCCAGCGACGTCGATGCGATCGGTCGCGTGATCGTGGCCGCGTTCGCGGACGAACCGCAGCATGGGCAGCTCGAGCGGCAGATCGTCGACGCGCTGCGCGCGGATGGTGCGCTCGCCGTGTCGCTCGTCGCGGAGCGCGACGAGCGCGTGGTCGGTCACGTCGCGTTCTCGCCAGTGTCGATCGGCGGCGCGCCGGCCGGCAGCCACGCATGGTACGGGCTCGGGCCGCTCGCGGTGCGGCCCGAATGCCGGCGCCAGAGCATTGGTGCGGGGCTCGTGCGCACGGGGCTCGACGCATTGCGCCGGCTCGGTGCGCACGGCTGTGTCGTGCTCGGCGACCCCGCGTACTACGCGCGTTTCGGTTTCTTGCCGGCAGGCGATCTCGTGTTCGCGGATGCGCCCCGCGAGTATTTCCTCGCGCTGGCGTTCGACGAAGCCGCGCCGCGGCCGTCGGGTGCGGTCCGCTATCACACTGCGTTCTATCCCGCATAGCGGTTCGCCGCGCTGTCCGAACAGGATCCCGGATCCCGCCGTTCCGAAAAGAAGCCGCTTAGAAGCGGCTTTTTCTTTGCGCGTTCGGGCAGGGCCGCGAGCCGTATCCATATGCATCCCGGCCGCAACGCGTGGGTCGACCGCAGCCGGCGCGGCGTGTGCCGCAGCCGCCAAGCGTGCATGAAAAAAGGCCGCTCACAGGGAGCGGCCTTGGATGGGCGAGTGTCGCCGACGTTACTGGATCTTCGCCTGCTGGCGCAGGCCTTCCTCGAACGCCTGCAGCTTCTGCTGCACGATCTGCTGCGCGATCTGCGCCTTCACCTGATCGAACGGCGGCGGGGCGACGTCGCGGATGTCGTCGGCACGGATGATGTGCCAGCCGAACTGCGTCTTCACCGGCGTGTCGGTCATCTGGCCTTTCTGCAGCTTCTGCGCGGCCGCCGCGAATTCCGGCACGTACGCCTTCGGATCGGACCAGTCGAGGTCGCCGCCATTCTTGCCCGAACCCGGATCCTTCGAGTACTGCTTCGCGAGATCCTCGAACTTCGCGCCGCCCTTGATCTTCGCGATCAGGTCCTTTGCTTGTTGCTCGCTTTCGACGAGGATGTGATGCAGGTGGTACTCGCGGTTGCCGCCGGCGCCCTTCACGAGCTCGTCATAGCGCGCCTTCACTTCCGCGTCGGTCGGCTGGTTCTTCTTCAGGAAGCTCTCGATCATCGAGCGCAGCACGACGGTCTGCTGCGCGACGGCGACCTGCGCCTTCACTTCCGGACGGTTCGGGATGCCTTCGCGGATCGCTTCCTGCATCAGGATTTCGCGGTTCACGAGTTCCTGGCGCACGGCCTGCTGCAGTTGCGGGCTGTCGGTCTGACCTTGCTGGACGAGCTGCGCGACCATCGCGTCGGCGCGCGACTTCGGAATCGGCGTGCCGTTCACGACGGCGATGTTCTGGGCGAATGCCGGTGCCGCTGCAAAAGCAGCCGCCGCGACCCACAGGCGGGGGGATTTCAGGATCATCGGGAATTCCTGTTGAGACTAGATTGAAGATTCGTTGAATTCTTCGGGCGTATAAGCCATGATCGCGAGCGCGTGAATGCCGCGCTGCATCGCATCAGCGAGCGCATCATACACCAGCCGGTGCCGCGCCACGCGTGGCTTGCCCGCGAATGCGGCCGACACGATCGTGACCGTGTAGTGGCCGCCGGCGGCTGCGCCGGCGTGGCCCGCGTGCTGCGCGCTGTCGTCGCGCACCGCGAGCGACAGTGGCGCGAGCGAGGCGGTCAGGCGCGCTTCGATCAGCGCGATGCGCTCGTCGGGCGAGGCGTCGAGAAAGGCGTCGGTCATGTCATTCGTCCTTCAGGTACTTCGTGAGCCACAGGCTCTGCAGGATGATGAACACGACCATCGCGCCCGTCGTCCCGAACAGCTTGAAGTTCACCCACTGCGATTCGGTGTAGTTGTGCACCACGTACAGGTTCGCGACGCCGAGCACCGCGAAGAACATCGCCCACGCGACGTTCAGCTTGTCCCACACGGGATGCGGCAGCGTGAGCTGCTTGCCCATCATCTTCTCGATCAGGTTGTTGCCGAACGCATAGCGTGCGGCGAGCAGCCCGATCGCAAACAACCAGTACAGCACTGTCGGTTTCCATTGAATGAATTTTTCGTCATGCAGGACGAGGGTGGCGCCGCCGAAGACGACGATCACGCCGAGACTGACCCACAGCATCGTGTCGACCTTCCGGTGGCGGAAGGCGACCCACGCGACCTGGGCCAGCGTCGCGACGATCGCGACGGCGGTGGCGGTGAAGATGCCCCAGACCTTGAAGGCGGCGAAAAACAGGATGATCGGAAACAGATCGAACAGGAATTTCATGGCGCTCGCAGCTGCGTGAAAGACCGCATCGCGCGGCCTTTCACCGTTGTGGGGACCCGCCAGGCGACACCGTCCGGGATCGGCGCAGCCGGCAAGGCTGTCCGACCGATCCGTCCGGCGCCGCTCATTCGTTTTCGGGTCGGGACTCGAAGTTTAACGCAGCCGAATTGATGCAGTACCGCAAACCGGTCTTGTCGCGCGGGCCGTCCTCGAACACGTGGCCGAGGTGCGCGCCGCAATGGTTGCAGCGGACCTCGACGCGCACCATCCCGTGCGTGCGGTCGATCTTCTCGTCGATCACCTCGCCGTTCAGCGGCTTGAAATAGCTGGGCCAGCCGCAGCCCGAATGGAATTTCGCGCCGGATTCGAACAGCGGCGTGCTGCAGACGACGCATTTGTAGATGCCGGCGTCCTCGGTGTCGGTGTATTCGCCGGTGAACGCGCGCTCGGTCGCCGCATGCTGCGTGACTTCGTACTGCATCGGCGTGAGCCGGCGGCGCAGCTCGGCGTCATCCTTCTGGTAGGGATAGGTTTTATCGTCGGAATCGTGTGACATGTGGGAGTTCTCCTGATCGGTCGGTCGGGTCGTGCGGGTCACGACGAACAGCTCACTTCGAGCGACCCGGCCCAGTCGGGCGGCAATGCCGCATACGCTTCATGTTCCGGTTGTTCGTCGAACGGCCGGCGCAGCACCTGCGCGAGTCGCTCGACTTCGGAAAAGTCCTTTTCCTTCGCGCGCCGGATCGCGACTTCGGCCAGATGGTTGCGCAGCACGTATTTCGGGTTCACGCGGTTCATCGCGGCCGCACGGGCCGCGTCGTCGCGCGTCTCCTCGGACAGCCGCGCGCGGTAGAGGTTCGCCCACGCGTCGAACGCGTCGCGATCGATGAACAGGTCGCGCACCGGCGCATCGCGGCTCGCGTCGTGCTTCGACAGCTGCGCGAGGCGGCGGAACGTCAGCGTGAAGTCCGCATGGCTCGCGTGCATCGTTTCGAGCAGCTTGTTCGCGAGCTCGGCGTCGTTTTCGCGTTCGATCTCGAGGCCGAGCTTCGCACGCATCGCGCGTTCGAGCGCGGGGCCGAAGCGTTCCGGAAACTTCGCGAGCACGGCCTGCGCGTCCTCGACCGCGCGCTCGGCGCGCGCATCGTCGTCGGCGATGCCGTGCTGCAGCCCGATCAGCGGCAGCAGCGCCTGCGCGAGGCAGTAGCAGTTCCAGTGCGCGATGCGCGGCTGCATCCGGTATGCGTAGCGGCCGCTCGTGTCGGAGTGGTTGCAGATGTGATTCGCGTCGAACGCGTCGACGAAGCCGAACGGGCCGTAGTCGATCGTCAGGCCGAGGATCGACATGTTGTCGGTGTTCATCACGCCGTGGCAGAAGCCGACGGCCTGCCATTGCGCGACGAGGTCGGCCGTGCGCAGCGTCGCGGCTTCGAGCAGCGCGAGGTACGGATCGTCGGCGTCGCGGCACGCCGGATAGAAGCGGTCGATCACGTGATCGGCGAGCTGGCGCAACAGGTCCGGGCGATCGTTCGAGAAGAAGTGCTCGAAGTGGCCGAAGCGCACGAAGCTCTCCGACACGCGCGTGACGACGGCCGACGTCTCGATCTCCTCGCGCACCACCGGCTGGTCGGAGCCGATCACCGTGAGCGCGCGCGTGGTCGGGATGCCGAGGTGATGCATCGCTTCGGAACACAGGAATTCGCGGATCGACGAACGCAGCACCGCGCGGCCGTCGCCCATTCGCGAATACGGTGTGCGGCCGCCGCCCTTGATCTGCAGCTCGTAGCGTCGGCCGTCGGTGCCGGGGAGTTCGCCGATCGTCAGCGCGCGGCCGTCGCCGAGCTGGCCGGCCCACACGCCGAACTGGTGGCCGGAATACACCGACGCGTACGGCAGCGCGTGCGCGGGCCAGTCGCGCGTCGGGTTGCCGGCGAACAGCTCGGCGAAGCCGGGCTGGGTGGCGAACGATGCCGGCAGGCCGAGCAGCTGCGCGACTTCGTCGGAACAGCCGACGACGTACGGCGCGGGCAGCGGCGCGGCCGGCAGCCGCGTATGAAACGCGTCGCCGAGCGTGACGAACGCGTCAAGGGCCGGCGCGCCGAGCGTGGCGGCGAGGTCGGGGAGAGTGTCAGCCGCATCGGCTGCGCTTCGGGAAAACGACATGTTGAGCGCCTCTGGGTAAGCCGATATTGTAAGGCGGCGCCGCGCCGCCCGCATGGCGGCCCGCGTGCGTTGCGCGAGGCCCGTCCGGCCGTGGACGGGCCGCAAGCCGGCGCACCGCTTCAAGGCTGGTCACCGATTCGCGTCCTTCCGGGAGAACAAGACGATGGGTAAGCCGTTGCTGGGCCAGATGATGGACATGCCGTTGCTGGTGTCGTCGCTGATCGCGCATGCCGCGCGTTATGCGGGCGACACGGAGATCGTGTCGAAGCGCGTGGAAGGCGACCTGCATCGCTACACGTACCGCGACTGCGAGCAACGCGCGAAGCGCCTCGCGCAGGCGCTCGCACGGCTCGGCGTGGAATCGGGCGATCGCGTCGGCACGCTGGCCTGGAACGGCTACCGGCACCTGGAGGCGTATTACGGGATCGGCGGAATGGGCGCCGTGTGCCACACGATCAACCCGCGCCTCTTTCCGGAGCAGATCGCCTACATCATCAATCACGCGGAAGACCGCTACGTTTTCTTCGACATCAATTTCGCGCCGCTCGTCGATGCGCTCGCGCCGCAGTGCCCGCACGTGAAGGGCTGGATCGCGATGACCGACGCCGCGCACGTGCCGTCCGGCGCGCTGCCGTACCTGTGCTACGAAACGCTCGTCGACGCCGAAGACGGCCGCTATGACTGGCCGCGCCTCGACGAGCTGCAGGCGTCGGGCCTGTGCTACACGTCGGGTACGACCGGCAATCCGAAGGGCGTGCTGTATTCGCATCGCTCGACCGTGCTGCACGCATACGGCGCCGCACTGCCCGACGCGATGAACCTGTCGGCGCTGGACGCCGTGCTGCCCGTCGTGCCGATGTTCCATGTGAACGCGTGGGGGCTGCCGTACGCGGTGCCGCTCACGGGCGGCAAGCTCGTGCTGCCCGGCAAGGACCTCGACGGCAAGTCGCTGTACGAACTGATGGAGGCCGAACGCGTGACGTTTTCCGCGGGCGTGCCGACCGTGTGGCTCGGGCTGCTGAACTACATGCGCGAGGCCGGCGTGCGCTTCTCGACGCTCAACCGCACGGTGATCGGCGGCTCCGCGTGCCCGCCCGCGATGCTGCGCACGTTCGAGGACGAATACGGCGTGCGCGTGATCCACGCGTGGGGGATGACCGAGCTGTCGCCGCTCGGCACGCTCGCGAAGCTGAACTGGGCGCAGTCGCAGCGGCCGCTCGACACGCAGCGCCGGTTGCTGGAGAAGCAGGGGCGCGTGATCTGCGGCGTCGACATGCGGATCGTCGGCGACGACGGCCACGAACTGCCGTGGGATGGCGTCGCGTTCGGCGAACTGCAGGTGCGCGGGCCCTGGGTGATCGATCACTACTTCCGGAGCGACACGTCGCCGCTGTCGGACGGCTGGTTCCCCACCGGCGACGTCGCGACGATCGACCCGGACGGCTTCCTGCAGATCACCGACCGCAGCAAGGACGTGATCAAGTCCGGCGGCGAGTGGATCAGCTCGATCGACATCGAGAACGTCGCGATCGCGCACCCAGGCGTGGCCGAAGCCGCCTGCATCGCCTGTGCGCACCCGAAATGGACAGAGCGTCCGCTGCTCGTCGTGGTGCCGCGCGAGGGGGCGAACCTCACCCGCGACGCGCTGCTCGCGTTCTACGAGGGCAAGGTCGCGAAGTGGTGGGTGCCTGACGACGTCGTGTTCGTCGAATCGCTGCCGCACACCGCCACCGGCAAGCTGCAGAAGCTGAAGCTGCGCGAGACGTTCCGCGACTACGTGCTGCCGACGGCGGTGGGCGAGCCGTAAGCCAGGGCCGGCCACGGTCCGCCACGCAGTCCGACACACGGTCGCCCGATCCGGCCCCCGGATCGGGAAAAATTCAAATTGAACGACCGTGCTTTTTCGTTGTATGCTGCCTCCGTTCGATCCGGACATGCGGCCGTTCGACCGCGCACAATGAAGCGCAGCCACCCCGGCGCGCGATGCATGGAGGCAGGCAGATGGCAGTGGACTATTCGACTCGCGACGGCGTGGCCGTCATTACGCTCAACAATCCGCCCGTCAACGGGCTCGGCCTGTCGACGCGCCAGGGCGTCATGGACGCGCTCGATCGCGCGCTGCAGGACGCGTCGGTCACGGCGATCGTGCTGACGGGCGCCGGCCGCGCGTTCTCGGGCGGCGCCGACATCACCGAATTCAATACCCCGAAGGCCCTGCAGGAGCCGACGCTGCACACCGTGATTCGCGCGGTGGAGGCGAGCGCGAAGCCGGTCGTCGCGGCGCTGCACAGCGTCGTGATGGGCGGCGGGCTGGAGCTCGCGCTCGGCGCGCACTATCGCGTCGCGGCGCCCGGTGCGCAGATCGCGCTGCCCGAAGTGAAGCTCGGCCTGCTGCCGGGCGCGGGCGGCACGCAGCGGCTGCCGCGTGCGGTGGGCCTCGAAACCGCGCTGAACATGATCGTGTCGGGCGCCCCGGTGCCGTCGGAGCAGCTCGCGAACAGCGGGCTGTTCGACGCGATGGCCGACGGCGACCTGCTCGACGCGGCCGTCGCGTTCGCGCGCAAGGTCGGTGCGCAGAAGGGGCCGCACCCGCGCGTGCGCGATCGCAAGATCGTCCACGAGAACGCCGCGGGTTTCATCCAGTTCGCGCGCAATTCGGCGCGGGCCGCCGCGCCGAATTTCCCCGCGCCGCACAAGTGCATCGACGCGATCGAAGCCGGCGTGCTGAACGGTTTCGACAAGGGCAGCGCGGCCGAGCGCGAGGGCTTCGTCGCGCTGATGATGACGCCGGAGAGCCGTGCGCTGCGGCATGCATTCTTCGGCGAGCGCGCGGCGAGCAAGATTCCCGACGTGCCGGCCGATACGCCGGTGCGCGAGATTCGCCGCGTCGGCGTGATCGGCGCGGGCACGATGGGCGGCGGGATCGCGATGAACTTCATCAACGCGGGCCTGCCCGTCACGCTGCTCGAGACGAAGCAGGACGCACTCGAGCGCGGGCTGGCCACGATCCGCAAGAACTACGACGCGCAGGTGAAGAAGGGCAAGCTCACGCAGCAGAAGCTCGACGCGCGCATGGCGCTGATCACGCCGACGCTGTCCTACGACGACCTGAAGGACGCGGACCTGATCGTCGAGGCCGTGTTCGAGGAGCTCGGCGTGAAGGAGCAGGTGTTCGGCCAGATCGACGCCGTGGCGAAGCCGGGCGCGATCCTCGCGTCGAACACGTCGACGCTCGACGTCGACAAGATCGCCGCGTTCACGAAGCGTCCGCAGGACGTGGTCGGCATGCACTTCTTCAGCCCCGCGAACGTGATGAAGCTGCTCGAGGTCGTGCGCGGCGCGCAGACCGCGAAGGACGTGCTCGCGACCGTGATGGCGGTCGCCAAGAAGATCCGCAAGACGGCGGTCGTGTCGGGCGTGTGCGACGGCTTCATCGGCAACCGGATGATCGAGCAGTACATCCGCCAGGCGCTCTTCATGCTCGAGGAAGGCGCGCTGCCCGCTCAGGTCGATCGTGCGATCGAGAAGTTCGGTTTCGCGATGGGCCCGTTCCGGATGAGCGATCTCGCCGGCAACGACATCGGCTGGGCGATCCGCAAGCGCCGCTACGTCGAGAAGCCCGATCTGCAGTATTCGAAGATCGCCGACCGCCTGTGCGAACTGGGCCGCTTCGGCCAGAAGACGGGCGGCGGCTGGTACGACTACGTGCCGGGCGATCGCAAGGCGAAGCCGTCGGCGCTCGTCGACGAGATGGTCGTCGCGTATTCGAAGGAGCGCGGCGTCGAGCGGCGCAAGATCGGCGATGACGAGATCGTCGAGCGGCTCGTGTTCGCGCTCGTCAACGAAGGCGCGAAGATTCTCGAAGAGAAGATCGCGTCGAAGGCGTCCGACATCGACATGGTCTACCTGACCGGCTACGGCTTCCCGCTCTGGCGCGGCGGCCCGATGCTGTACGCGGACATGGTAGGCCTCTACAACGTCGAGCGGGCGATCCGCCGCTACGCGGCCGCGCCGAACGGCGACGCGTGGCAGCTCGCGCCGTCGATCGTCGAGCGGGCGGCGGCCGGACGCGGATTCAACGACTGACGGGCCCCGCGTGACGGCACGGCGAAGCCCGCAAGGAGAAACGCAATGAAACGCACCGACGACGTATTGCTCGTGATCGACGTGCAGTACGACTTCATGCCGGGCGGCGCACTCGCGGTGCCGGACGGCGACGCGGTCGTGCCGGTGATCAACGCGCTCGCGCGACGCTTCGACCAGGTCGTGCTGACGCAGGACTGGCACCCGCGCGAACACGTGTCGTTCGCCGCGAACCACCCGGGGCACGAGCCGTTCTCGACGCTCGCGCTGCCGTACGGCGAGCAGGTGCTGTGGCCCGTGCACTGCGTGCAGGATACCGAAGGCGCGGCGCTGCATCGCGATCTCGACATCCCGCACGCCAGGCTCGTGATCCGCAAGGGCGGCGACGCCCAGCTCGACAGCTATTCCGCGTTCGTCGAAGCCGACCGCACGACGCGCACGGGGCTCGCCGGCTACCTGCGCGAGCTCGGCGCGAAGCGCGTGTGGTGTTGCGGGCTCGCGACCGACTATTGCGTCGCATGGTCCGCGCTCGATGCGCGCGCGGCGGGCTTCGAGGCCGCGGTGATCAACGATGCGTGCCGCGCGATCGACCTGAACGGGTCGCTCGCGCACGCATGGCAACAGATGCAGGCGGCGGGCGTCGCACATGTGACGTCCGCGGGCGCACGCCCGACGGCGTAGCGCATTCCCATCCGATTCAGTACATGAAGCAGGACCGAAGGAGACTCGCATGACCGAAGCCGTAATCGTATCGACCGCACGCACGCCGCTCGCGAAATCGTGGCGCGGCGCATTCAACATGACGCACGGCGCGACGCTCGGCGGCCACGTCGTCGCCGCCGCGCTCGAACGCGCGAAGCTCGACCCCGCGCGCATCGAGGACGTGATCATGGGTTGCGCGAACCCCGAAGGCGCGACCGGCGCCAACATCGCGCGGCAGATCGCGCTGCGCGCCGGGCTGCCGGTGAGCGTGCCGGGGATGACGGTGAACCGTTTCTGCTCGTCCGGTCTGCAGACGATCGCGCTCGCCGCGCAGCGGATCATCGCGGGCGAGGGCGACGTGTACATCGCAGGCGGCGTCGAATCGATCTCGTGCGTGCAGAACGAGATGAACCGGCACATGGTCCAGGAAGGCTGGCTCGTCGAGCACAAGCCGGAGATCTACTGGAACATGCTGCAGACGGCGGAGAACGTCGCGAAGCGCTACGGGATTTCGAAGGAGCGGCAGGACGCGTACGGCGTGCAGTCGCAACTGCGGGCCGCAGCCGCGCAGGAAGCCGGGCGCTTCAACGACGAGATCGTGCCGATCACCGTACGCGCGGGCATTGCGGACAAGGCGACGGGCCGGCTGTTCACGCAGGACGTGACGGTGTCGGCCGACGAAGGCATCCGGCCCGACACGACGCTCGAAGGCGTGTCGAAGATCCGTTCGGCCGTGCCGGGCGGCGTGATCACCGCGGGCAATGCGAGCCAGTTCTCGGACGGCGCGTCGGCGTGCGTGGTGATGAACGCGGATGTCGCGCAGCGCGAAGGGCTGCGTCCGCTCGGCGTGTTCCGCGGTTTCGCGGTGGCCGGTTGCGAGCCGGACGAGATGGGCATCGGCCCGGTGTTCGCGGTGCCGAAGCTGCTGAAGCAGGCCGGGCTGAAGGTCGACGACATCGGCCTGTGGGAACTGAACGAAGCGTTCGCGGTGCAAGTGTTGTACTGTCGCGACACGCTCGGGATTCCTGAGGACCGCCTGAACGTGAACGGTGGCGCGATCGCGGTCGGCCATCCGTACGGTGTGTCGGGTGCGCGCCTGACCGGTCATGCGCTGATCGAAGGCAAGCGGCGCGGCGTGAAATATGTGGTCGTCACGATGTGCATCGGCGGCGGGCAGGGGGCGGCCGGGCTGTTCGAAATCGTTTGATTTCGACTGACCGACTCGCGGCTTCTCGAGTGGAAGCCGCGAGCGCCGGCCTTCGCAGGCCATTCGAAAGGAACCGGAAGCAAAGCGCATTCATTCGATGCTGCCGTTTCCCCTTACTTGTCAAACGAATTGACGCATCTATACTTGCTCTGACATTTGCCTTTCGGCGGGATGGGCCAGCGCGTGCGTTGCACCGACGCTCGCGACGCGTTTCCGGTAGCCGGCGAAGACGATGCAGCACGCGTTTCCGGCACCGTGGACGTTCGAACCACGCAGCAGACCGAAACGGGGTTCAAATTGAGCACGACCTATGCATCCGGGGAACCGCCGCGTGTCGTCAGCGCGGCCGCGAGGCTCTACGCTAAATGCCTGCTGGTCGGATTCGCGCTCTTGCCGGCCTATCTGATTGCCTATTTGTGGTTTTTCGGCGACCCCCACGTCGTGTTCGAGAGCCACGCATTCCATGAAATCGCGATCGCGGCCGCCACGCTCGAAGGCGCCTTCGTCACCTACGTGACGTGGGTGTGCTACCGGTCGTCCGGCGAGCCGCTGCTGCGCTGGCTGACACTCGGCTTTCTCGGCTTCGCGATGATCTACGCGCTGCACGGGGCGTTCACCGGGATGGCGCACCACAATATCTGGCTGTTCCTGCTGTACGGGCCCGCGTCGCGGCTCGTGATGTCGATCCTGCTGCTGACGGGCATGCTGTCGTATTCGAATCCGCCCGACCGGCCGGAGAAGCGCACGCGCGCGCTTACCTGGCTGCCGTGGATCGCGTTCTTCCTGATCATCAATGTCGCGGTCGCCTATATCGCGTATTCGCCGGTCGCCGGCGCGCTGGGCACGCGGCTGTCGATGGAAGGCGGCGCGCTGGTGTTTTCGCTGCTGAACGTCGGCGTGCTGCTCGCCAGGCGGATCCGGTCGCCGCTGATGGTGATCTACGGGATGTCGATCATGGCGTTCGCGCTATCTTCGGTCGCGTTCATCCTCGGCAAGCCATGGAATCACATGTGGTGGCTCGCGCATGCGATCTTCGCGGGCGGGTTCTTCCTGCTCAGCTATGGCGTCGTGCAGGCGCTGCAGACGACGCGCTCGTTCTCGGCGATCTACCGCCAGGAAGACCTGATGAGCCGGCTGTCGGAATCGATGGCGCGCACCGATAGCGCGCTGCAGGAGTTGCGGCGCACGAACCAGAAGCTCGAGTACATGGCCGCGACCGATCCGATGACGGGTGCGTCGAACCGCCGCCAGTTCATCGGGCAGGTCGAGCGCGAGATCATGCGTGCGGAACGCGACGGCACGCCGTTTTGCCTGCTGGCGCTCGATCTCGACAACTTCAAGAACATCAATGACGCGTACGGGCACCAGATCGGCGACGAGGTGTTGCGCGGCGTCGTGCGCCAGTGTCTCGAGGCGATTCGTCCGGCGGGTGCGCTCGCGCGGGTCGGCGGCGAGGAGTTCATGGCGCTGTTGCCCGAGATGCCGCTCGAGGGCGCCCGCATGACGGCCGAGCGCGTGCGTTCGTCGATCGCGAGTTCGCCGTTCGGGCTGGATTTCAAGCGCGTGCAGGTGACGGTCAGCGTCGGCGTCGCGCAGTACGGTGTCGACGGGAGTACGGTCGACGCGTTGCTGCGCGCGGTCGACGAACGGCTGTACCAGGCGAAGCGCGACGGGCGCAATCGCGTGGTCGCGCACTGACGAGCGACCGCCGCGCATCCGGCGACATGGTGCGCGTTGATGCGCGGCAGTGGCGCGATGCCACGTACCGCCGTTTTGCATGCAACCCGAACGAAGCCCCGCCCGCGAATACGCGCGCGGGGCTTTCGTTTCACCGGCAGCCCGACTATCGCGACGCAATCGCCGCCGTGTTCGCCGGCTGCGCGTCCTGAATCCGCTGCGATGCCTGCCACCAGTACTTGCCCGTGCGCAGTTGCGGATCGCGGATCGCGAGATACGTCGTGCTCCACAGCTGCGCCGCGTTGGCCTCGGTCGCGTCCGCGCTGCGCGTGCCGAATGCGTCTGGCCGATACTGGCCGTTGACGTACGACCAGGTCCACATCTCCGACGTGCGCATGTCGCGTCCGTTCGAGATCACCTGCCAGATCGTCTGCCGTGCCTGCGTCAGCAGCGTGCGCGTCGTGTCCGACAGGTCCTGGCGCGCGAGCTGGCGATCGAGGCCGGCGACCCACATCGCCTGCTGCCACGACCAGATGACCGTGCCGTGATACGCGGAACTCGTGAACTTCGGCCACAGCGCCTGGCTCGCATACGCGGGGTTCGCGATCAGCATCCCGACATCGGTGACGAGCCCGGTCGGGAAGCGCCGCGTGACGTCGGCGACGATGCGCCGCAGTTCATCGTCCGGCGGCGTGCCGAACAGCAGCGCGAATCCGCCGTCGGAATTCATGACCGGGATCGGGGCGCCTTGCTGGTCGAGCGACAGCGCGTAGAACGACAGCGGCGCGCTCGGCGCGGTGCCGGCCGGCACGCCGGCGGACGGCGCATAGGTCGACACGTCGGTCGCCGCCTGCGCGGCCGGCACGCTCACCTGGAACAGCGGCGGCGCCTGCTGCTCCCATGTGGCCGCTTCGGTCGCCGTGTTCGCGAGCGCCGCGCGTTGGCCGGCGTCGAGGTACGGATCGAGCAGGCCGCGCGCGAGGAACGCGTTCGCCGCGCGCAGCGCGGCCGGCACGAGCACCGCATTCACGTCGTACGGGTAGACGCCGCCGCCGAGACCGTCCGTGCTGTCGCGCCAGTTGCCGACGATCTCGCCGGGCCGCAGGCGGATCAGGTTCGCGACCGACGGCTGCTGCGCGAATGGCTGCGCGGTTGCCGCGACGTGCAGCAGGTTGACGACCAGCCGGCTGCCGTTGGTCCGGCCGTCGCTGCCGCGTTGCGCGAGATAGGCGGCCGCGCGCGCCTGGCCGCGCGTGTCGTCGATCAGCCAGGCCGCCGCGATCGGCGCGAGCAGGTAGTCGCTGTCGATCATCTTGTAGTCGTAGGCCGGCGTCGCATCGTTCGGCCGGCCTTTCTTCGCATTGTCGACCAGTGCGAATTCGCCGATGCCTTCCTCGTGCGCGACCTTGCCGTCGTTCGACAGGCGGCTCAGCACCGACGTCAGGCCGGCCTCGATCGCCGCCGGCGCCAGCACCGGCATCAGCATGCGCACCGAGATCAGCGTGTCGCGGCCGAAGTAGGTGTCGTACTGCCACGAGCCGGCCAGCAGCTTGTCGTGGAAGCTCAGGAATTCGAGCACGTTCTGGCTGACCGGGTCGGGGTTCACGGACGGCGCGAGCAGGTCGGCGCGCGTGATCGGCGACAACGGCGTCTCGCCAGACAGCGCGTCGACGTGCAGTTTCAGCGTGCGGGAGCCGGGCGCCGCGCGCAGCACGAGCTTGCCGCCTGCGGCCGGCGCGATGCTGCCGCCGTCGCGCAGCGTGATGCGCAGCGCGTAGCCGGGGGCGCCGTCGATCCTGTCGCGTTGCCATTGCGCGGCGCTGCCCTGGATCGTCGGGGCGGTGACGATCTCCGGCGGAATCGTCGCGCCGCCGTTGAAGTCGCGCAGGAAGCGCACGTTGCTGAGCAGGCCTTGGCGGACCGTCAGCGTATCGGTGTCGACCGACACGTCGGCACCGATGCCGTGCAGCGGACGACCGTGCGAGTCGGGCGCCGACAGCGCGGCGGGCGGCGTGTCGAGGCTCCAGTTCACCGGCTGCGCCGTATCGTCGAACCACAGCCCGGTGCCGCTGTTGCCGGCCGGAAATACCACGAGCAGGCGCGGTTTCGTCGACGAACGCACCAGCAGATGCGCGGCGACCTGGTCCTGCCGGTAGAACGCATTGATCTGTCCGCCGGCGTCCATGCGGAACGACAGGGCGGCCTGGTTCGACGGCGGATTGGCCGGCTTGATGTCGTCGTCGTTGCAGGCCGCGAGCAGGCCGGCGCAGACGAATCCCATACACAGCGATTTCGCGAAACGATGCATGTGATGTCCCTCCTGGTGAATGGTGATTTTTTTATGAGGATGATTGAAGCAGCGGGCGATTGGCCTGCTTCGTTCGGTGCGACGGCATTTGGATGAATGCGTGATTTAATCCGGGCGTGATGCGGGTGAATTGGACGGAATAACCGGCAGGCGGTTAAATGCCCGAATTGAAAAAACGAAAAGAGGCTTCACCCCTGTGAGGCATGAATGACTTCTTCCGCAGGCATCCCCGCATGGCGCTGGAAGCGCCGCGCGTGCTGCAGGGGGATGAAGCGTAAGCTGTCGTAGGGGATTCTA
The DNA here is from genome assembly GCF_046534915.1 of Burkholderia sp. SIMBA_051. NCBI lineage: Bacteria > Pseudomonadati > Pseudomonadota > Betaproteobacteria > Burkholderiales > Burkholderiaceae > Burkholderia > Burkholderia sp. SIMBA_051. The sequence goes on from NZ_JAWRXS010000003.1 coordinate 398,847, forward strand.
AAGTTCGAATAAAGATGGAGTCAATAATGATTTTGAATACTCTTGGCTGATCGCTTCAAAGCTGGATGCAATTATTGCCAGATAGGTCGGTAAAATGTTCGAATCGGGATGAATTTGAGATAATCGAATTTGAAATTCGGCGAAAATCGATCGGCAATGGATGCCGGTATAGGTCATTTGCCGGTGCTTGACGGGTGTTGAACCGACGGCGTCGGATTGTGCGAATTCGGCGCGGCCGGCGCTTTAGCAATCGGTGTTCCCGGCATGGGGCCGAGTGCGGTCGCGCTATGCCGCTTCCGAGTTCTGCGCGGACCGCAGCGCTCGAGATCATCCGTTGTTATCGATAAATTTGGTAGGCTTGGAGGCTTCCTTCGCTGTCGATTTCGGCCCTTCGCTGAGCGGGGCGTTGCATCTGGTCGGCGACGGAGGAGGTTGCCTTTGCATCATTTTGGAGAATGCGCGGTGCTGCACGTACCCGACGATTCAGTGCTCTTATTGGTCGATTTTCAGACACGGCTGATGCCGGCGATCCACGACGGTGCGTCTGTCGCGGCGCAGGCCGTCAAACTCGGCCGGATTGCCCGGATATTCGAGGTGCCGGTCATCGGGACCGAGCAAAGCCCGCTCCGGCTCGGCGAGAGCGTGTCGGAGATCAAAGGGTTATGCTCAGACATCTGACCAAGGACCATTTCGACGCGTGCGCGGATGGTCTGGCCGATGCGCTTCCGGCCGAACGCAACAGCGTCATCGTTGCCGGTTGCGAGGCACACGTCTGCGTGTTGCAAACGGCCTTCGGCTTGTTGCGTAGCGGGCGGAAAGTCACGGTGGTCAGCGACGCGGTGGGTTCCCGCAAAACGGTCGATCGAGAAGCGGCGATCGGCAGGCTCGGGGCGAACGGCGTGGAGATTGCGACCGTCGAGATGATCGCGTTCGAATGGCTCGGATCCAGTCGGCATCCGCGCTTTCGCGACGTGCTGCAATTGATCAAGTGAAGCGCAACGAAACTGAGCATCTGTAGCGCGGAGGACGCGGCGCAGTTTGTTGGGCTGTTCTAACCGACGATGCCGGCGCGCGGATTATCGCGCCGGCATCGTCGGTTATAAATCCTTGAAGGCGGGGAGGAGATCCTGCTCGACGAGCCGGATCTCTATTCGGTTTGCCGTCTCGATGTGCTCGGGGTTCTTCATCGAGAATGGTGCGTCTGTTGTGCTGACGATGATGGTGCCTGTCTGCGACTTGCCGGCCTCCGGGACAGGAACAATCTCACGTGCTTCCGGAAGCTGCTGCTGCGTGATTACCGTGGGTAGGTAGAGCATCCAGCCGACGCCGGGTTTGTCGTTGAATACTTGCCGTGTCGCGTAGCTTCTCGGCCCGACTGCGGCGTAGACGGGCTTAAAAGTGGCAATTGCAGTGCGAACGATTTTCAGCACGGAATCGAGGTTGCCGAGAATTGTCTTGTCGGCCAGAGACACCTCGAACGTGTTGAGGCGTCCAGGTTCGTTCAGATGGCACGAAATGGTCGTCCCTTGATTGATGTCCTCGTTGCCGTCCCACAGGCTCACATATGTCGTTTCCGGATTTTCTCCAAACTTATGTTTGAGTACGGCCAAAATGGCCGTGGACGGTGAGCCGTCCTCGAACGCCGGATATAGCCGTGCTTCCTCCAGGCTCTGTCCGCGTGCGTACCAGCGATTGATACTAGGTTCGACTTCGGCAAGTGCGGTCGTAACGATCTGAATGCGTGACAGGACTTGCTCGAAGTTGGTGGGTTCGAGTCCGTGGTCCCTGAATCTCAGTCTGATGTCCATGATTGTCGCGATTTACGGTTGCCAGTTGGGGGCGAATTAGCCGTTCAGATCGCGGTGTTCCGCGACACGCAACCTGAGGGGCCGAACAGGGGTTCGTACGAGGCCAGCATTTTGCAGGACTACGGGCCAACTCGCGCTATGGCGAAGGTAAACGGGGCGTCGGTTGCGCCGGGGCGTTATCAACATTTGGTGCAAGCATTTGGGAATGCCATCTTGAAAGACTCAGCGTTAAAACTCACGAAGCCGCGTGTTCAGTTGTTTCGGGAAGGTTCCCCGCGCACGCTTGTTACGCATGTCGGAACTATGCTCGCGATGGCCATGCTTTGGTCAGGTCTTGCAAGCGCAGCACCGCAGTCCACTCTGCGCTTTGCATTGCCTGGCGGAGCAGCAGTGATCTATAGCAATGCGGCGAACCCTCAAGATCCATTGCCCCGTCGGGCCTGGAAGAAAGCGGTGTTCTCCTTGCCGAATGGAACGACGTTTGGCCTGCTGCCACGAGCAGGTGAGTCGAACGCCGGCGGGGGAACGGAGATGGAGCCGCCTAACAAATGGAATATCTCTCCTTCAGGTCAATATGTAATCGTTATGCGAAACGAGCAGGGAACAGTGTTCATGGGGCAAGGGCAACCGGAAACGGTGCTGGACCGGGAGTACTGTTCCATGATTGAGATAAAAACAGGCTGTATTACGGCCGAGCAAACCGGAGAGATTTGTGGAGCGGGTTGGCAACCGAGTCAAGGTGCCCAGTGGGGAACAGATTCCCAAACTTCGATGATGCTCACGCGCGATCGTCCATCGGCAATCAACAAGTTGGCCTCCATCAATGCAGGACAGCCCCCGCATTTACTGATGCGCAGTGCTTCGGGGGCCGACAATCTCTTGCGGTGTGACCCACCTTCCTCTGCCAATCGCGAGTCCTATCAGAAAATTGCAGCGGCTCTCAAGTCGGACGGGGCGCGCGTCGATGCGCAACTGATTGATATGGCGCTTTCGAGAGGTTCTGCCGCCACTGTAGGTACGCCAGTAGCGCAAGAAGTGGGTGCTGCAGGCCCGACCGCCACGGTATCGGTTGCAAAAGCGACTCTGTTCACAGCCGCCGACGACGCGACCGCAAGTCGAGCCTATCTCGTCCAGAATGATGTCGTAACCGTACTGAAGCAGTCTCCGAGTGGGTGGGCCTACGTAGACTACGTTAACGCATCCGGTAAGCATTTGCTTCGTTGGATTAAAGCCGATCAGATATCGATCAAGCAATGATGCAAGTTGCCAGGCTCCACTCGAGAATATGCATTTCATTCAAGTCTCTTGAAGCGGAATTTCGAACGGGGTAGGGCATTGAGCGGTTTCGGGGTATGAGGCGGTCGTGGGAAGCTGCCTTCTTTCATCATGTGGTAGATCGTCGTCTTGCCCAAGCCGACCATACTGATAACCGTCGGCAGTCGCAGGAGGCGTTCAGTGGTGGTACTCAATTCAGTTTTCCTCATTGTTCGTTGACAGGCAGCGTTGCGCGGGCGAGTTGCATGAAACCCGTCTCAAGCGTGATCGCAGCTGTTGCTGCCCAGGTGCGAGCGTCCTGCGCGGCCTGGTGGCGGGCGAACGAGCCGATCCCGCCGGCCATCAGGTCCAGCAGCTCGACGTCGGCCGCGTGGGAGATCTCGGTGATCAACGCGCGGATCTCGATGCGAGGGCGTCGAGTCGCGCGAGCCTGCCTTGGCGGGTGAGCGCGACACCTTCACGATGCGCCGGCCGAAGGTGCGCGACATGCGCGGTGCGCAAAAGCTTGCACCGAACGATGCGGAGGAACAGGAGCTGATCCTGTTCGCGTCGCTCGCCGAAGTCGCGCCTACCGATCTCGACGCGATGGATATCAGGCCAAGATGCGCGAGGCGATCGGCAAGGGTTGGTCGACGCTGGAAGCGTCGTTCGTACTTGCCCGCGCTTACATCGAGCGCGTCGATCCCGCCAAGGCGAAGCAGCTCGCGTCAGCGGCGAAGCAGTTCAATTCGGAGAAGCTCGGTCTTGCGGCGCGTGAAGCGTACGCCGTCGCGTCGAGCACCGACACCAGCACGCAGAAGGCGAACCGCTTTGCGGGGATTGCCGGGAGCCTTGCCGGTGGCGTGATGGGAGCGAAGGTCGGCGCAATGATCGGAGCACTGGGTGGGCCGATCGGGTCGGCGGTGCTCGGTGTGATCGGCGGTGCGGTCGGCACGTTTGCCGGTGACAAGCTGTTCAGCGCTGTCTCGCGCAGGGTGCTGGATCGCAAGCCGGACGAATCGCCTGCGAACGTCGCAGCCGTCGCGAAAGCGAAGGCGCTCGTGCCGGATGCGGCCGGCGTCGGCGCTCGATCGGGGCCGCGTATCGAACAGCAGAACACCTTCGCGCCGGTCTTTCACGTGAAGATCGAAGCGAGCGATGCCGACATGGCTAACAAGTTCCTCGCGCAGGTCAGTCCGATGCTGACACGCATGATGGACGAGCATCAACGCAAAGCGAACAGCCGCACGGCGATGTTCGATGCGCCGCATATGTAAAGGAGGAAACCATGGATGTGATTCGGCAGATCACGGGAGCGGCGACGCAGGCCGGTATCGCAACCGAGCGCGTGCGGCAGATGGTTCGGATATTCGACCGAAACCGCGCGGCGAGCATGTCGACGGTCGACGTGCTGCAGCGTCTCGCGACCGGCAATCTGAGCAGCGCGGCCGAGCTGCTGACGGGGGCGAGCGGTGCGATCGCACTGGCGGGTGACCTGTTTCCGCAGGTCGGCACGGTGCTGCGCAGCTTCAACGCGGCACAGGCGTCGGTCGGCTCGATCCTGACGGCGATCGACGGTTCGAATTTCCCCCTTGTGCGGGCTGCCGCCGACAGCGTCAAGTCGGCGCTTGGCGGGGCGTGGAATCAATTCAACGCGGCGGTCGGTATCAAGGATTCGGCGGTACTCGACATGATCAAGTCGACGGGCGTCGGCTCGATGTTGTCGGGGCTGGTCGACGGTGCGACATCGAGCACGCCGCACATGATGTCGATGACGAGCGAAGCGGGCGACGCGTTCCACTTCAACCTGTCGACCGCCGCGTACGACACGCGCTGATGCTGCTGTTGTTCTACTTGGACCCGCCGTATTACGAGACGGAAGGGTACGGCGTGGCGTTTCCGTTCTCGGAGTACGAGAAGATGGCGTAGCGTCTGCGGTCGATCAAGGGGCGCGCGATCGTGAGTCTCAACGACCATCCCGACATTCGGCGCGTGTTCGACGGGTTTCACATCGAGACCGTTCCGATCCAGTACACCGTAGGCGGGGGAGGGAGGGCTGCCGAACGAAACGAGCTGATCATCTTCAGTTGGGATGACGCGGCGCAGCCGGTGGGGCTGTTCTAACCGGGATGCCGGTGCGGACTATCGCGCCGGCATCGCGCTTACAGATCCTTGAAGGCGGGAAGGAGGTCTTGCTCGACGAGTCGAATCTCGATTCGATTTGCTGTCTCAACGTGCTCGGGATTCTGCATTGAGAACGGCGCATCTGTTGTGCTGACAACGATGGTGCCGGTCTGTAGTCTTCCTGCTCCTGGAACCGGAATGAGGTCGCGGGCTTCTGGCACCTGCTGTTGGGTGATGACCCTCGGCAAATAGATCATCCACCCCACGCCCGGCTTGTCGTCGAATACCTGCTTGGTAACGTAGCTCCTCGGGGCGACCGACACGTAAGCGGGGTTGAATGCGGTGACCGTGGCTTTCACAATTTCCTGAACTGATGCAGCGTTCTCGAGCACCGAGTCGTCAGAAATTTTGGCATCGAACGAGTTCGGGCTGACGTTTTTCCCGACATGGCATGCGAGGGAAGCGCCTTCCCCCTTGTTCTGGTTACCATTCCAAAGCGCAACGTAAGAGCGCGAGGGATCGGCAGAAAACTTGTGCTTTAGGACGGCGAGGAGGGCCGTCGATGGTTGGCCGTCTTCGAATGCCGGATACAGGAGTGCATCGTCTACAGTCTCGCCTTGCGCAAACCATGTTGCTAGATTGGGTTCAATTGCGCCCATAACGGAGGTGACGACATGTATGCGCGACAGAATCTGTTCGAAGTCTGTCGCAACAAGTGTGGCATCCCTGAACTGAAGGCTGAAGTCCATCTTGATCTCGGGTTACGGTTGTACGACGGAAAGAACCGAGTTCCGCATAAGCTCTTTGAGCAAGTACTCTCTCGGCTCAGGTTCCTCAAAGTACCACGTCAATCGTGTCGGCGGAAACGGATTGACCGCGTCGGCCTGCCGCGAAATATCTGAAATGGTACTGGGCCAGCCTTCGAACCAATCGACGGGTTCGAGTTCGCCGTATTTATCACGCTGCAGGAATTTGGCATAGCGTGACTTGGCTTCTTGGAGCATGCATTCTGCTGGCAGAAAGCCGTCGAAATAGATGCCCTCGAATAACCATTCTTCGTTCCACTTCCCTTCATTGCTGTACGGCCTACCCGTGATGCGAGCCTGATACTCGCGCGAGTGGTTGGACATATGGTGCACTTTGTTTTTCGCGATACCGGTTTCTTCCGGCGGGCACTTTTTACACTTCTCACCGGTACGCGGCACGGCCTTGGCATCAGTCTTTGCCTTGCTCTCATCCTTCGTCGTGTCGCTAGACAGGCTCGCCGTTCCCGCCAGTCCGACCGCGCCCAACAAGGCGGCGCCAGCTCGCGCCAAGACTGGCCCAAGTTCCGCCAATACCCCCTCCAGTAGTGGAAGTGCTGCTGCCATTCTCAAGTCCCCCGTTGTATTCCGGATGTTCGATGCGCCACTTGATGACGCGGAAATAGTCGTGAAAGCGTTCGTCCGGTGAACGACCGGGGCGAGTTAGCCATGCACGTGTTGCGGGCTTTTCGTAGAAGCTCGGCGCGTATGCCTCGATCCGCAGAAACGCGGCGACATTTTCATCGGACTGGATGCCAAGCTGTCGAGCAGCGACGTACGCATTCCAGAGGCGCGTGGGTAGCGTGCCGTCGTCGGCCAGCTTCGGATCCGCCTTGACGAGATCCTGCCGTGTGCGTTCGACGTATCCGCGTGCGTCGATCTCGGCAAGGCCGGCGACCTGTTCGCTCGTCCACTCAAGCATGCGGGTGCACTCCCTTCAGTTTTCCATTCAGTTCGACGAGCCAGTTGAATGTCGGGACGAAGAACTGCATGCGCTGCGTCAATTCCATCAGCGATGCCATGTCGGCCATGATGCGGGCGTCGTAGAAGCGAAGGAGGGCTGTACGGCCATCCGGTAAGCGCACGTCGAGTCGACGGCGCAGCTCGTCGGCCAATGACTCGATTGGATATGCGCTGATCAGCCACGACATGCCTGTGGGACCACCGGCCATCGCGGCGAGCGAACGTCGTACGTTGCCGCCCGCACGCTCGTAGTCGAGCAGCCACGGGCCCGCATCGGCGAGTGATGCGTCCGGTGTGCCGTCGAACAGCGCCACGGCGGCTTGCGATCGCTGAGGCGGGGACCCGCCAGCCGCATCGGCGAACAGGAGACCGTCGACCAGCGCGTACAAGTGCACCTGCATGGTCAACTGCTGTTGCCGCGTGTAGTAGAACGCTTCGATCGAATTGCCGGTCATGGTTCTACCCGCGCGCGATCATCGTTGCAGCATTTTCGGCTGCGGATTTCAGGCATTCGAGGCAGAGCGTAGGCGAAGGGGCCAGCGCTGCTGCAGCGTTGGCGACTGCAGCACCCGTCGTCGCTTCACCGGCTCCGACATCGTCGAGTGTCGCGGACGATTGCGAGGCGATCAGCGTCGCCCCACAAGCGGTCTTCATGCCTTCGATGGCGGTTTCTCGTCCGCCGAAGTTGTGCGGGTATCGCCGGCCAGTGGCGGGCAGGATCGGAAAGACGCCTTTGCACTGAGGGCAAAGGACTTTGTGCCCGACGCCGGCAATCGGTTTCCCGTCAATGGTCGCGGTCGCGGTGCCCTCCAGCACGCGACCGCCGTGCGTCGTCGTGTCGCCGACGCAGATCATGGCTCGGGCCATATATATTCTCTCGTAGGTATGGTTTTCGTATGAATTTACCATTTCCTGGGGAACAATCGCTTCCGAGCCTGATGGGCGCACGTCGAGATACAGTCCATTGGCCTCAGTAAGTTTGGTAGGCTTGTTGCTGCTTTCGCTTGTCGGATCTCGACGTCGGTGAGTGGCACGGTAAAAAGACGGGTCTCGTCGTTGGACGTTCGAAATCGCCCCCGCTTTGCTACCCGCTTTTTACTCCGCTCGCCGCGATTCCCGACAACCGTAAGCAAACGATGAAAAGGGCACTTGATGCCCGACTGGCAAGGGTTCCAGGCGAATCGCCGAACCACCACGAACTGGAGCAAACGAAGTGATCAGACATATCGTCATGTGGAAGTTGAAGGAATCGGCGGAAGGCGGCACGCGTGCGCAGAACGCGCTGAAGCTGAAGGAAAAGCTCGAAGGCTGCCGCGATCTCGTGCCGGGCATCCTGCAGCTCGACGTCGGCGTGGCGACGCCCGGCCTCGACGCGACGTCGGACGTCGTGCTCGTATCCGATTTCACGGACCAGGCCGCGCTCGATGCGTACCAGGTGCACCCGGTTCACCAGGAAGTGAAGAAATTCGTCGTTGCGGTGGCCGAATCGCGCCAGTGCGTCGACTATTTCTCCGAAAGCGCACGATGAGCGACGCGGCATCCCCGACGGACGGCCCGTCGATCGAAAGCCCGTTCGTCGATCTGCTCGGCGTGCGGCTCGTATCCGCGAAGGACGGCGCGAGCGAGATCGTGCTGCCGCTCGACGAGCGGCACATGAACACGTGGAGCATCGCGCACGGCGGCGTGACGATGACGCTGTCGGACATCGCGCTCGCGATGGCCGCGCGCAGCCTGACCGACGACGGCGTCGGCGTCGTCACGGTCGAGATGAAGGTGAACTTCATGCAGCCGGGGCGCGGCGAGCTGCGCGCGTACGGACGCGTGATGCATCGTTCGACGACGATGGCGTACTGCGAAGGCGAAGTGCGCGACAGCGACGGCAACTTCGTCGCGAAGGCGCTCGGCACGTTCAAGTACATGCGGCGGCTCGCGGTGGGCCGCGACATCAAGCGACAACGCACGCGCACGGCGCCGGATGCCCAGCCCGGCCCGAGCGACGCGTAAGCGCCGCAACGAGCGGCCCTGCCTGATCGAAGGCAGGGCCGTTTTGTTTTGCGGCACGGATCCGCATCCGGATGGGTATGCGGGATGATCGCCAGCTACGACGGCGTGCCCGCGCCGCTCGCGAATCCGGGCCTGATCCTGCGCTCGCGGCTGACGATGCAGGGTTTCATCGTGTTCGAGCATCCGGACGCGTGGCCGCCCGCGCTGGCCGAGCTGAGCGAACTCGTCGCGACGAAGCAGCTGCATTACCGCGAGTCGATCGCACACGGGCTCGAGCGGGCGCCGGACGCGTTCCTCGGGCTCCTGAAGGGCCGTAATTTCGGCAAGCAGCTGGTGCAGCTCGTCTGACCCGCGCGTGGCATCATCTGACGCTTGTCCGTTCACGGCGCCGCACGCGCCGTCCTTACCGATGCCGCTGAATCCGAAGATCGCCCAGGTGCTCGACATGGTCGAGCGCGCGAAACGTCCGTCCTATCACCACCAGACGCCGCAGCAGGCGCGCGCCGCGTATGAGAAGAGCGCGCCGATCCTCGACGTCGCACCCGCGCCGATGCATTCGATCGAGGCCTGCGTCGTGCCGACGCGCGACGGTCGCGCGATCGGCGCGCGGCTGTACCTGCCGGTCGAGCCGAGCCTCGCCGAACCGCTGCCGGCGCTGGTCTATTACCACGGCGGCGGCTTCACGGTCGGCAGCGTCGACACGCACGACGCGCTGTGCCGGATGTTCGCGCGCGACGCGCAGTGCGCGGTGCTGTCGGTCGACTACCGGCTCGCGCCCGAACACCGGTTCCCGACCGCGGTGAACGACGCCGACGACGCATTGCGCTGGCTGCATCGCGAAGCCGCCGCATTCGGCATCGACGCGACGCGGCTCGCGCTCGGCGGCGACAGCGCGGGCGGCACGCTCGCGACCGTCTGCGCGGTGCTCGCGCGCGACGCGGGCATCGACCTTGCGCTGCAGCTGCTGATCTATCCGGGCGTGACGGGCTACCAGGACACCGGATCGCACGCGCGGCTCGCGAACGGCTACCTGCTGACGCAGGACACGATCCAGTGGTTCTTCACGCAATACGTGCGCGATCGGTCCGATCGCGACGACTGGCGGTTCGCGCCGCTCGACGGCAAGCGCGGTGCGCCGTCGTTCGCCGGCGTCGCACCGGCATGGATCGCGACGGCCGAATACGATCCGCTGCACGACGAGGGCGCCGCGTACGCGGACAAGCTGCGCGCGGCCGGCAATTCGGTCACGCTGGTCTGCTATCCGGGGATGATCCACGAGTTCTTCAAGATGGGCGGCTACGTACCCGAGGTGCGGGCCGCGCATGCCGACGCGGTGGCGGCGCTCAAGGCGGCATTCGACGACGTTTGACGGCGGCGGCGCTCGACGCCGCGCGGAGGAAGCGATGACCGACGACTGGGTGGAAACGGGCGACTGGACGGTGCTGGGCGGCGATGCCGCGCGCATTCGCGATGCGGTGTTCGTGCGCGAGCAGCGGATTCCGCCGGAATGGGAGCTCGACGACGAGGATCCGCTGTCGCTGCATGCGGTTGCCTACCGGGTCGATGCGGCGACCGGCACCCGCCGCGCGGTCGGGACCGGACGGCTGCTGCGCTCGGGCACGATCGGCCGCGTCGCGGTACTGGCCGACGCGCGCGGGCAGGGCGCCGGATCGGCCGTGCTGCACGCGCTGCTGGACGCCGCGCGGCATCGCGGCGAACCGGTCGTGCGGCTCTACGCGCAGGATGCCGCGGTGGCGTTCTACGTACGGCACGGTTTCACGACGATCGGCGACCGGTTCGTCGAAGTGGGTGTGCCGCACGTCGAGATGGCGCGCGCGCCCTAGAGCCCGCTATTCGTATGAACAGGCTCCGGGCGCCGCTCGCGCAGGCTCAGCGCGGCTGCGTCGCGTCGATGTCGAACGTGAACGCGCGCTCGAACGTGCCTGGTCGAACGGTGCGGTGCGAGCCGTCGTCGTCGCAGCGCTCCTTGATGTCGACCGTCAATCGCACGCCTTCCTTCATCGTCACGCGCAGCGCGGTCGTGCCGCGCGTACCGTATTCGGGCGTCTCGATGAACGCGGCCGAAAGCGCACGCTCGCGCTCGATCGGAATGCCCGTGTGCGGCAGCGCGTCGTCGTCCGCGACGTGCGGATCGCGCATCAGCTCGATCAGTTCGTCGAGCGAAGGGGTCGGATTGTCGGTGAGCAGCGTGCCGAGTTCCGCACGCTTGCGCACGATTTTCGGCCAGGGCGTATCGAGCCGCGCGTTCGACAGCGCATGCACGCCGGCGCTGACCGCGACCGGCGGCGCGACAGCAGTTTCGCCTTCGGCCGGGCGGTTGCAGAACCACGCGAGTTCGCGCCGCTTCCAGTCGCCGACCAGCAGGTTGAAGCCGTTGTACACGGCCGAGTGCTCGGCCAGCGCGCCGAGATAATCGAGCGGCGCGACCGGCGGGCCGCCGAGGAAGTCGGACACGAGCTTGCCGCGGGTTGGTGCGCCCGCGCGAATGTCGAACGGCGCGCGGTAATTGGTCAGCGCCGCGAAGCGGCCGTCGCGGGACACGCCGAGCCACGTGCCGCCCGCTTCGAGATCGCGGCCGGCCAGCACACCCGGCACGTCCTCCCACCACGAAAGCGGCGCACTCGTACGGCGAAAGAATTCGTCGCGATTGGCGATGAGGGTAAAGACAGGACCGGCGGCGGCATCAGGCTGCCAGTCGAAGGCAATCAGACACATCGGGCGAATCTCTCGCAGGAAACATCGCGCGCCGGCCGCTATGTGCGAACCGGCGTGCAACAGGTTGTCAGTGCGTCACGCTTCCGTCGGCCATGCGTACGGTAGCGCGTCGAACGCGAGCGGCGGTCCGTCGGCCGCACCGAGGTGCACCGTGCCGCTGTCGAGCGCGGCCAGCTTGATTTCGACGAGCGCATCGACGCCGCCCGCGGGTGCGGCGGCCGCATTGACGATCATTCCGCACGGCTGGCCCGGGTCGTCGCTGTGGAACAGCTCGACGCCGGCATGCACGGTGTCGGTCTCGCCGGCGACGTGCGCGAGCGCGGTGCGGCGCTTGATCGTGCCGCGGTACTGGCTGCGCGCGACGACTTCCTGGCCCGGGTAGCACCCCTTCCTGAAGTTAACGGCGCCGATCACGTCGAAGTTGACCATTTGCGGGACGAACTGTTCGACGGCCGGCTGCGTGATGCGCGGCTCGCCCGCGCGCACGTCGAGCCAGTCCCATACGGCCGGCGACACGGCCGGCAGCTTGCCGCCGAGCGCGGCGAGGCGCGCGTCGACTTCCGCGCGCGGCCCGATCCACAGATAGCGCTTGCGGCCTGCCGCGTCCGGCACGCGGATCAGCGCCCCGGCCGGGCCGTCGACTTTCACGTGCACGCCGTCCGGCAGCGCGTCGAAGATGCCCGACAGCGCCTCGCGCACGTCGCCCGCGAAACCGACCACCGCGAGCGTGTCGCTCGCGTCCGTCAGTTTCGCCTTCGCGCGCAGCACGAACATGGACAAGCGTTTCTGAACGGCGGCCTGGACGTCCTTCGAGACCAGCAGCTGCACGCCGTGACCGGCGCGCCAGGCGAGGAACGACGCGAGCAGGCGGCCCTTCGCCGAGCAGTAGCCGGACAGGCGCGCACTCGCGGCATCGAGATGCTCGATGTCGTTGGTGAGCTGGCTGTGCAGGAACGTCGCGGCGTCGTCGCCGGCCACGTCGATCACGCCGAACTGCGGGAGCGGCATGCAGGCACCCGGCGCGTCGAAATCGGCAGCGGACGGGCGGGGGAAAACGGGGAGCGAGGCAGTTGCGGCCTGGGCAGCCGGTGAAGCGAACGGTGTGCTCATGGAATGAGGGAACAGTCAACCCTGACTTTGACGGAGGCGAGCAAGTATTATATGGGTCTTACCTGAGTCACGTTTCCATGTCCCTACTGAAGAAATGCGCCGCGACGGTCGTGGCGCTGGCCGTCGTTGTGGCCGCTGCCGGCGCGGGCGGCGGATATTACTGGGCGACCCGGCCGCTGTTGCTGGGCTCGGCGTCGCTCGACGTCACGATCAAGCCGCGCAGCAGCGTGAAGAGCGTCGCGCTGCAGCTCAAGCGCGGCGGCGTGCCGGTCGAGCCGCTCGGCTTCGTCGCGATGACGCGCGTGCTCGGGCTGTCGAGCCGGCTCAAGTCCGGCAACTACGAATTCAAGACCGGCATCACGCCGTACGACGTCCTGCAGAAGATCGCGCGCGGCGACGTGAACGAGTACGTCGCGACCGTGATCGAGGGCTGGACCTTCAAGCGGATGCGCGCGGAGCTCGACGGCAATCCCGATCTCGCGCACGCAACGGCCGGCATGAGCGACGCCGAGTTGCTGCGTGCGATCGGCGCGTCGGACGCCGCGATCCAGCGCGGCAGCGGCGAGGGGCTGTTCTTTCCCGACACCTACCTGTTCGACAAGGGCACGAGCGACCTGAACATCTACCGGCGCGCGTACCACCTGATGCAGACGCGTCTCGACGAAGCATGGGCCGCGCGCGCGCCGGGGCTGCCGTACAAGACGCCTTACGAAGCGCTGACGATCGCGTCGATCGTCGAAAAGGAAACGGGCCACGCGGCTGACCGCACGTTCGTCGCGGCGGTGTTCGCGAACCGGCTGCGCATCGGGATGCCGCTGCAGACCGATCCGTCGGTGATCTACGGCCTCGGCGACGCGTACGACGGCCGCCTGCGCAAGCGCGACCTGCAGGCCGACACTCCTTACAATACCTATACGCGCCGCGGGCTGCCGCCGACGCCGATCGCCCTGCCGGGCGTCGCCTCGCTGCAGGCGGCGATCAATCCGGCCCAGACGGGCGCGCTCTATTTCGTTGCGAAGGGCGACGGCACGAGCGTGTTCTCGGATACGCTCGGCGATCACAACAAGGCCGTGGACAAGTACATACGAGGTCAATAATGGCGAGCGGTAAATTCATCACGTTCGAAGGCATCGACGGGGCGGGGAAGACCACCCACCTGCAATGGTTCTGCGAACGACTCCAGGCGAAGCTGGCCGCGGGCGGCCGGCAGGTCGTCGTCACCCGCGAGCCGGGCGGCACGCAGCTCGGCGAGAAGCTGCGCGAGATCCTGCTGAACCAGCCGATGGACCTGGAGACCGAAGCACTGCTGATGTTCGCGGCCCGGCGCGAGCACCTCGCGCTCGTGATCGAGCCCGCGCTCGCGCGCGGCGACTGGGTCGTGTCCGATCGCTTCACCGACGCGACGTTCGCGTACCAGGGCGGCGGCCGTGGGTTGCCGCGCGACAAGCTCGAGACGCTCGAGCGCTGGGTGCAGGGCGGCTTCCAGCCCGACCTGACGGTGCTGTTCGACGTCGCGCCGCAGGTGGCGAGCGAGCGCCGCGGCGCCGTGCGCATGCCCGACAAGTTCGAAAGCGAGTCGGACGCGTTTTTCTCGCGCACCCGCGGCGAATACCTGCGGCGCGCGGAAGAGGCGCCGCACCGCTTCGCGATCGTCGACGCGACGCAGTCGATTCCCGAGATCCGCCAGCAGCTCGAACGCGTGCTCGCCGCGCTGTAACCCGAAGGAACGCACCACATGATCTATCCGTGGCAGACCGACGACTGGAACCGCCTGCAGCAACTGCGCCCGCAATGGCCGCATGCGCTGCTGCTGCACGGCCAGGCCGGAATCGGCAAGCTGCAGTTCGCGCAGCATCTCGCGCAGGGCTTCCTGTGCGAAGCGCCGCAGCCGAACGGCGAGCCGTGCGGCAGCTGCGCGGCCTGCACGTGGTTCGCGCAGGGCAACCATCCGGACTACCGGATCGTGCTGCCCGAGGTGCTCGCGGGCGAGGCGCCGGGCGCGGTCGACGACGCGAAGCCGGCCGACGCCGATGAAGGCGGCAAGAAGACGCGCGCGCCGAGCAAGGAGATCAAGATCGAGCAGGTGCGTGCGTTGCTCGATTTCTGCGGGGTCGGTTCGCACCGCGGCGGTGCGCGCGTGGTCGTGCTGTATCCGGCCGAGGCGCTGAACGTCGCCGCGTCGAACGCGCTGCTGAAGACACTCGAGGAGCCGCCGTCGGGCGTCGTGTTCCTGCTGGTGTCGGCGCGGATCGACCGGTTGCTGCCGACCATCATCAGCCGCTGCCGGCAGTGGCCGATGACCGTGCCGGCGCCCGACGCGGCTGCGGCATGGCTCGAGGCGCGCGGCGTCGACGACGCGCGTGCGCTGCTCGCCGAAGCGGGCGGCGCGCCGCTCGCCGCATTGGCGCTCGCGAGCGACGAGAACCGCCCGCTGCGCGATTTCACGCTCGGCCAGCTCGCGGCCGGCGCCGCGTGCGATCCGTTCGCGTGCGGCGAGACGCTGCAGAAGCTGCCGGTGCCGCTGGTGCTCGGCTGGCTGCAGCGCTGGCTGTACGATCTGCTCGCGCAGCGCATGGCGGGCGCGCCGCGCTACTTCCCGATGCAGGCGGCCGCGCTCGCGCGTTGCGCGGAGGCGGTCGACGCGAACGCGTTCGCGCGCTTCATGAAGGCCGTGACGCGCCAGCGGACGGTCGAGAACCATCCGCTCAACGCCCGGCTCGCATTCGAGGAACTGTTTCTCGGTTATCGGGAAATGTTCGCGTGAGCGCGGATTGCTTCCTGCGGGTGGGGAAACGATTGCCGGCGAGCGCGTGAGCGCCCGTCTTACGTATTCAGGAAACACGATGTTC
The DNA here is from genome assembly GCF_046534915.1 of Burkholderia sp. SIMBA_051. Lineage (NCBI taxonomy): Bacteria > Pseudomonadati > Pseudomonadota > Betaproteobacteria > Burkholderiales > Burkholderiaceae > Burkholderia > Burkholderia sp. SIMBA_051. Next base: position 414,498 of record NZ_JAWRXS010000003.1, read on the forward strand.
GTCGATTCTCACTGCCACATCAATTTCAAGGGTCTCGCCGACCGCCTGCCGGCCGTGCTGGAGAACATGCGCGAGCACGACGTCACGCACGCGCTGTGCGTGTCGGTCGACTTCGAGACGCTGCCCGACGTGCTCGCGATCGCGCAGGCGCACGACAACGTCTATGCGTCGGTCGGCGTGCATCCCGATCACGAGGACGCACGCGAGCCGACGCTCGCGGAACTGATCGAGCTCGCCGCGCACCCGAAGGTCGTCGCGATCGGCGAGACGGGCCTCGACTACTACCGCCTCGAAGGCCGCTCGATCGCCGACATGGAATGGCAGCGCGAACGCTTTCGCACGCATATCCGCGCGGCGACCGCCACGATGAAGCCGTTGATCATCCATACGCGCTCGTCGTCGGAAGACACGCTGCGGATCATGGCCGAGGAGCGCGCGGATGTGCCGGGCGGCGTGATGCACTGCTTCACCGAGCCGTGGCCCGTCGCCGAGCAGGCGCTCGCGCAGAACTTCCATATCTCGCTGTCGGGCATCGTCACGTTCAAGAACGCGACCGATGTGCAGGACGTCGCGCGGCGCGTGCCGCTCGAGCGGCTGCTGATCGAAACCGATTCGCCGTACCTCGCGCCGGTGCCGTATCGCGGCAAGCCGAATGAACCTGCGTACGTCAGCCATGTCGGACGTTTTATCGCATCCGAGCGCGGGATCGCCGTCGAGGCGCTGGCCGATGCGACCACGCAGAACTTTTTCCGGCTGTTCAAGATCGCCCGCTCATGACGCGCGGCCAGCCGACAACCCAGGGAAGGAGCCCACAACAATGATGAAGCCGACCACATACCTGCCCAAGCGCGCCCTCGTCACCGCCGCACTCGTCGCGAGCGGCCTGTTTGCCGTCGCCGGCGCGCATGCCGAGTCGCTCGACGCGATCGTCAAGGCGGTCAAGTTCGACGACATCGACGATATCGGCAAGCAGCTGAAGAGCGGCAAGCTCGATCCGAACACGCTCGCGCCGAACGGCGACCCGATCCTCGTGATCGCCGCGCGCGAGAAGTCCGACAAGGTCGCCGCCGCGATCGCCACGACGCCGAACGTCGACCTCGAGAAGGAAGACAAGGCCGGCGAGAACGCGCTGATGCTCGCATCGCTGAACGGTGACGTCGGCCTCGTCAAGCTGCTGATCGACAAGGGCGCGGAAGTCAGCAAGAAGGGCTGGGCGCCGCTGCACTACGCGGCCACCAACGGCCAGGACGCGGTCGTCAAGATCCTGCTCGACCACGACGCATATATCGACACGGCGTCGCCGAACGGCACGACGCCGCTGATGATGGCCGCCCGCGGCAACCATGCGACGACGGTCAATCTGCTGCTCGACCAGGGCGCCGATCCGCAGGTGAAGAACCAGCTCGGCATCACCGCGCTCGAGTTCGCGAAGCACTACAAGGCGCCGGACGCGATCGACATCCTGAGCAAGCGGACGGTGCGCGTCGGCGCATCGGCGCCGGCCGATGCCCAAAAGAGTGCAAAATGACGGTTTCGGCGCGGCGGCTAAGCGCCCGCCCGGCCGGAATCCGGCCGGCAGCGGGTGTGCGGCCGCCGCGCCGGTCAGTGCAGTGAGCGGCCTGGGGCCGCATTGACATAAGGAACACCATGTTGCGGGCTATGTTTTGTGCCGCGGCGTTTGCCGTGCCGTTGTCGGCGGCGGCTTTCACGGGCGCGGATCTCGACCGGCTGTGCGCGAAGACGGACGTCAAGTCGCGGGCGTCGTGCGCGGCCTACATCGAAGGCGCCGCCGATGGCGTCTACAACACCATCGACGCGATCGGCGGCACCACCGGGCCGCGCGTCGGGCAGTATTTCTGCCTGCCGCCCGACATCCGGGCGCAGCAGATGACCGACGCGGTGCGCAAGTACATCGCGGAGAACCCGAAGCTGGCCGACTACAACGCGAGCACCGCGGTGTCGCTCGGCCTCGGCAAGGCGTTCCCCTGCAGGGGCGGCAGTTGATCTGACGCCGGATCCGGGCGCACATGCGGCCCGGACGTCGCCGACGCATCCAGGACGAGGCCGCCGCGCCTCATAACCGAAGCATCCCGGGCGCCGATGATTTCAATCGAGGAACTGCAGCGCATCGCCGATGCGCCGTTGCATTCATGGCTCGGCACGCTGATCGTGTCGGTCATCGTCGTGCTTGTCGTGTTGATCGTGCATCGTCTCGGCGCACGCATCGTCAAGCGCATCGCGCAGCCGTATCCGCTGATGAGCGTGATCCTGCGCTACATCGACAAACCGTCGCTCGTCACGCTCGCGCTGCTCGCGCTCGAGTTCGTGTGGCTCCAGGCGGACGAGAGCATGTCGTTCGTGCGCGGCATGCGCACCGCGGCCGCGGTCGGCTCGATCGTGTCGCTGACCTGGCTGCTGGTGCGGCTCGCGGCCGGCGTCGGCGACGCGATCATCCAGGCCCATCCGATGGATACGGCCGACAACCTCCACGCGCGGCGCGTCCACACGCAGGCCAAGGTGCTCGTGCGGACCGTCATGGTGCTGATCGTGATCATCGGCACGGGCGCCGCGTTGATGACGTTCCCGAACGTGCGCCAGATCGGCGCGAGCCTGCTGGCGTCGGCCGGCGTCGCGGGCCTGGTTGCCGGTATCGCCGCGCGGCCGGTGCTCGGCAACCTGATCGCCGGGCTGCAGATCGCGCTCACGCAGCCGATCCGGCTCGACGACGTCGTCGTGATCCAGGGCGAGTGGGGGCGCATCGAGGAAATCACCGGCTCGTTCGTGTCGGTGCGGCTGTGGGACCAGCGGCGCCTCGTCGTGCCGCTGCAGTGGATCATCGAGAATCCGTTCACGAACTGGACGCGCAGCAGCGCGGAAATCATCGGCACGGTGTACCTGTCGGTCGACTACCGCACGCCGCTCGCGCCGCTGCGCGAGGAGCTCGCGCGGCTGGTCCACGCGGCGCCCGAGTGGGACGGGCGCGTACAGGTACTGCAGGTGACCGACGCGACCGAGCGCGCGATGCAGTTGCGCGCGCTCGTCAGCGCGGTCGATTCGTCGTCGTGCTGGGACTTGCGCTGCCGCGTGCGGGAGGGGTTGATCGCGTACCTGCAGGCGCGTTTTCCGCAATGCCTGCCGCGCAGCCGGATGGAGCTGTATCCGCACGATTCCGCACCGGACGCGCCGAATCCCGTTCGGCCGCATGCGCGCCAGCCCGCCGCCAGCACGGCGGCCAACACCGCCGCCGATCCGCAGGCCGTCGACGGCCGCTGAACGTGGCCCGCCCTCCGTCACCATGACCGCGCTGAACACGCTTGCCATCGCCAATTACCGCTCGCTGCGTGAGCTGATCGTGCCGCTCGCGGCGCTCAACGTCGTCACCGGGCCGAACGGCAGCGGCAAGTCGAGCGTGTACCGCGCGCTGCGCCTGCTCGCCGACACCGCGCAGGGCCGCGTGATCCCGTCGCTCGCGCGCGAGGGCGGATTGCCGTCGACGCTGTGGGCCGGCCCCGAGCGCTTCTCGCGCGCGATGCTGGCCGGCGACGAGCCGGTGACGGGCACGGTGCGCACGGGCCCCGTGAGCCTGAGGCTCGGCTTCGCGTGCGACGATTTCGGCTATGCGATCGATCTCGGCCTGCCGGTGCCGAGCCGTTCGCAGTTCGCGCTCGATCCGGTGGTCAAGCGCGAATGCATCTGGGGCGGCGCGCTGCCGCGCCCGTCGACGCTGCTGGTCGACCGGCAGGGCGCACAGATCCGCACGCGCACCGCGTCGGGCGAGTGGCGGACGATTCCGCAGCCGGTCGCGAGCTTCGACAGCATGATGACCGAGTTCGCCGATCCGACCGGCGCGCCGGAGATGATCGCGGTGCGCGAGCGGATCCGCTCGTGGCGCTTCTACGACCATTTCCGGACCGACGCACAGGCGCCGGCCCGGCAGTCGCATATCGGCACCCATACGCCGGTGCTGGCGGACGACGGCGCCGATCTGGCCGCCGCGCTGCAGACGATTCGCGAAATCGGCGACGGCGCGGCACTCGATGCGGCGATCGACGACGCGTTTCCCGGCGCGTCGGTCGAGATCGACAATCCGGGCGGCCGCGGCCGCTTCGACGTGCTGATGCGCCAGCCGGGGCTGTTGCGGCCGCTCGCCGCCGCCGAACTGTCCGACGGCACGCTGCGCTACCTGCTGCTCGCGGCCGCGTTGCTGACGCCGCGGCCGCCGGCGCTGATGGTGCTGAACGAACCGGAGACGAGCCTGCATCCCGATCTGCTGCCGGCGCTTGGCCGCCTGATCGCGCAGGCCGCGCAGCGTTCGCAGGTGCTGGTCGTGTCGCATGCGGCGCGGCTCATCGCGACGCTCGAGCGCGAGGCCGGCTGCGAATCGCTGGTGCTCGACAAGCAACTGGGCGCGACCGCGCTCGTCGATGCCGACACGCGCGACCTGCCGGCATGGAAGTGGCCGTCGCGTTGACCGGCACGGCGGCGTGCGTTCGAGAACGACCTGGCGCGCCGCGCGGAATGTATCCGGTCTGTAACAACGCCCATAAAATGAAAGGCCGCCGGTTCCCTGTACGGCGATCGCGAATAATAATGGGATATTCGGCTGGCGCCATGCCGGCCGGCGCCGCATGAAAGCGGGGCGGGGCGCAAACCGCGCACACGCCCGCCGGCCGTGCGGCAACGGACAGGACACAGGAGACGTGGACCATGAGAATTGCCCAGATCGCCCCGCTGACCGAATCGGTGCCGCCGAAGCTGTACGGCGGCACGGAGCGCGTCGTGTCCTACATCACCGAGGCGCTCGTCGATCTCGGCCATGATGTGACGCTGTTCGCCAGCGGCGATTCGACGACCCGGGCGAAGCTCGAACCCGTGTGGCCGCGCGCGCTGCGGCTCGATTCGTCGATCCGCGACCGGGTCGCCCCGCACATGCTGCTGATGGAGACGGTCGCGCGCCGCGCGAAGGACTTCGACGTGCTCCATTTCCACATGGACTACTACTCGTTCTCGGTCTTCAACCGGCAGCAAACGCCGTACATGACGACACTGCACGGCCGGCTCGACCTGCCCGAGCAGCAGCCGGTGTTCGATACGTTCAACACGGCGCCCGTGATCTCGATTTCCAATTCGCAGCGCCAGCCGCTGCCGCAGGCGAAGTGGCTGACGACCGTCTACCACGGGCTGCCCGAGACGATGTACATGCCGCAGCCCGTCGAGCCGCGCTATCTGGCATTCCTGGGCCGTATCTCGCCGGAGAAGCGCGTCGACACGGCGATCCGGATCGCCGGCCAGTGCGGGCTGCCGATCCGGATCGCCGCGAAGATCGATGCGGCCGACGAGGAATACTTCGACCGCGAGATCAGGCCGCTTTTCGCGTTACCGCACGTCGAATTCATCGGCGAGATCGCCGATCACCAGAAGGCCGAATTCCTGTCGGGCGCGCATGCGCTGCTGTTTCCGATCGACTGGCCGGAGCCGTTCGGGCTGGTGATGATCGAGGCGATGTCGTGCGGCACGCCGGTGATCGCATTCAATCGCGGCGCGGTGCCAGAAGTGATCGACGAGGGTGTGTCGGGTTTCATCGTCGAGGATGAAATCAGCGCGGTGGCCGCCGTGAACCGGCTGCACCTGCTGCCGCGTGCGCGCGTGCGGCAGCGCTTCGAGCAGCGCTTCACGTCGCGCCGGATGGCGCAGCAGTACGTCGATGTCTACCAGTCACTGATTCGCGCACAGAAGCGCTCGCGCTTCAAGGTGATCGACTCGACGACCTGACGCGCGACGCGGGCAAATAAAAAAACGGCGATGCCCGCAAGGACATCGCCGTTTGCGCATGGCCCGCGCACGCTGTGCACGGGCATGGCGTCAGCGTCAGATCTTGAGCTTCGTGACCTTCGTGCCGTTGATCGACACGTCGCCCATCAGGCCCGCGTTCGTGAGCACGATGACCTGGACCGGTGCGGTGGCCGTGTTGGAATCGACCGCGCCGTTCGCGCCCATCTTCACCAGCGCGACCGACGCGCCGGCGCCGGCTGCCCAGCCGTCCGAGCCGCGGAATTCGTCGAGCGCTTCCTGCGTCATGAACAGGAACACGATCGCCTTCGACTGCGCACCGGCCTGCAGGCCGACCGACAGCGACGACGTGTTGTAGTAGCCGACCGTGCTGCCGCCGACGCGCAGCGCGCCGTTGCCGGACTGGCCGCCGACGATCAGGCCGGCCTGCAGCACGTTCGGGAACACCAGCACGCCGCGCGACTTCGCGACGAGCTCACGCGAACCCTTGACCGTGGAATACATGCGCGACAGCGTGGCGTCGACGCTCGAGTCGATCGCTTGACGCTTCGACGCGTTGGTCGCGGCGTTGTCCGGCTTGTCCGGGGTGGTGGTGCAACCGGTGAGCGCGAGGCTACCGACGATGAGCGCAGCGGCAGCTTTCAGCACAAGATTCCGTTTTTGCATCGTTATTCTCCATCGGATGACGTTCGGAGTGAGTCTCGCTCAGGGAGCGGATCACGTCGGCAGTTATATCACAGTGGATTACAGCCTCTTTTCATTGCGATGTGAAAAAGCGTCAAATCGTCCGGGGATGTCGCGGCACGCCAACGGACGGCGCGGCGCGCGTGGGGCGACGCATCGCGCGCCCGAGGGTGGCAGGCGGTTAGCGGAAAAGGAAAGGACAAGCTGCGCGTCAATGCGTGACGGGCGGCGCCGGCGGAGCGGGCGGCTTGATCGGCGGGCGGCGCAGCGCACGGCGGATCAGCGCGATCACGACCCCGCATGCGAACAGGAACGCGGCTGGCACGACCCAATAGCCGACGAACGCGTGCCACAGATAACCGGCAAGCGTATTGCGGCGCACCACGTATTCGTCGCGGGCCGCCTGCTGGCGTGCCGCGTTGGCGCTCAGCACGTCGGCCGGGCAGCCGGCCGCCCGTGCCGCGTCAGGATCCCCGTGGCACTTCGCGGCCGCGCCGGCGGCCTGCTGCGCGTCGGTGAGCTGCCAGGTGGTCAGCGCGAGCTCCAGATCGGCCTTGTTATACGCCATTTCCTCGCGGATCTCGCGCACGGCGACGATCGCGACGGGCACGGCCCAGAACACGATCACGATCAGCCAGCGGCGGAACCAGCGGTGTTGTCTCCATGCCATCCATGCCTCCGTTTGACGCGGCGTGCGCGTCCGTCTCGAGGGCGGCCCGATGGCGCTTCTTGTACTTGGGTGGGCCGCGTTGCAGCCATCATAGAAGAAATCGCGGCGAATTGCCGCACCATGTGGCGGCATTCGCACGGCGCGTCCGGAAAGCGGGGCGGGAGGGCGGCGCAACGTATCGCGGCGTCGGCGTGGCGATGCCGCCGGACGGTGCGCCGGCGCATCGGGCGGCATCGCGCGCGTCGATGCGCGTGCAACGAAAACAAAAAAGCCGCGCCCGCCGAAGCGGTGCGCGGCATTCGTGCGGGAGCGCCGGAACTCAGGCGGCCGGCTGGCTGCTCAGGCAGCTCTTCATGAACGCCTTGCGGTCGTCGCCCTTCTTGCCGGTGGCTTGCGTGTTGCAGGCCTTCATCTTTTCCTGCTGCGTCATTGCCTTCGCGGGCTTGGTCGACAGGCAGTCCTTCATGAACGCCTTGCGTTCGTCGCCCGTCTTGCCGGCGGCCTGCGTGTTGCAGGCCTTCATCTTGTCCTGCTGGCTGTTCGCCGCGAAAGCGGGGGAAGCCAGCATGCCGCCGAGAAGCACTGCGGCTACGAGCGATTGAATTTTCATTTCGACACTCCCATGGGGTGAATTGCGCTTTATATCGACGCCGTCACGAAGCCCGGCGCAACGGGAACAGGGTCGCATCGCGCCGCGCGCTCCGATTATGGCTAATCAATGTGAAAACACCAAAACGGCATTCGTATAACGCGCCGGCCCGCGTAGCCGTTGACGATGCGTGCGCGCGCGGGTGATCGGGACAAACCATGACGCGGGTGCGTCGGCCCCGGCCGCACACGCGGAACCTGCCGGATGCCGGCCGCGAGCCATTACAATCGCGGCCATGAATACTCCGAACTCCGCATCCCCTTCGACGGCGGCGGCGCTGCCGCGCATCGCCGTACTCGCCACCGGCGGCACGATCGCCGGCGCCGCGCCGGACGCCGCCAGCACGGCCGGCTACCAGGCCGGCGCGCTCGGCGTCAATTTCCTGCTCGACGCGGTGCCGGCGCTCGCGTCGGTCGCGCGCATCGACGCCGAGCAGGTCGCCAGCATCGACAGCAAGGATCTCGCGCTGCCGCTGTGGAATATGCTCGCCGCACGCATCGACGCACTGATGGCCGATCCGGCGATCGACGGCATCGTGATCACCCACGGTACCGACACGCTCGAGGAAACCGCGTACGCGCTGCATCTGGTCGTGACCGGCGACAAACCGGTCGTGCTGACGGCCGCGATGCGGCCGGCCACCGCGCTGTCGTCCGACGGCCCGCTGAATCTGCTGAACGCAGTGACGGTCGCCGCCCATCCGGCCGCGCGCGGGCAGGGCGTGCTCGTCGCGTTCAACAACCGGATTCACGGCGCGCGCGACGTCGTGAAGACGAGCACCTATGCGGTCGACGCATTCCAGTCGCCGGAACTGGGCGCGCTCGGCTGGGTGCAGGACGGCCGCGTCGAATTCGCGCGCCGCGTGACGCGTGCGCGCGATGCGCAACTGGCGATCGCCGCGGCGTGGCCGCCGGTCGAAATCGTCGCGAGCTATGCGGGCGTGACGCGCACGGCCGTCGATGCGCTCGTCGCGGCCGGCGTGCGCGGCCTCGTCGTCGCGGGCACCGGCAACGGGTCGATCCATGCGACGCTGCAGGCGGCGCTCGTCGATGCGGTGAACGCCGGCGTCGCGGTGGTGCGCGCGTCGCGGGTCGGCTCGGGGCACGTGATGCGCAACGGCGCGGCGAATGACGATGCGCTCGGTTTCGTGAGCGCCGGGTCGCTGAGCCCGTTCAAGGCACGCGTGCTGCTGATGCTGGCGCTCGCGAACGGCATTCAAGGGCGCGACGCGCTGCAACGCGCATTCGACACGCTGTGACCGGTGGCCGCCGATCGGGCGGCACGCGGCGCGCATGAAAAAAAGGCAGGCCAATGGCCTGCCTTTTTTGCGTCAGTGCTGGGCGATTGCTCAGGACTGCGGCGGAATCACGAGCTTCTGGCCCGGATAGATCCGGTCCGGGCTCGACAGCATCGGCTTGTTCGCCTCGAAGATCGCCGGGTACTTGTTCGCGTCGCCGTACACTTCCTTCGCGATCGCCGACAGCGTATCGCCCGGCTTCACGTCATGGTACTGAACTTCCTGATCGTCCGGCTGCAGATCGTCGTCGTTGACGCCCGCGACGCCTTGCACGTTGCCGGCCGCGACCTTGACCTTCGCCTTCGTGTCGAGGTCGGCGACGCTGCCCGACAGCGTGACGGTGCGCGACGCGCCGTCGAACGCGACGGTCAGATTCGACGTATCGAGACCCTGCGTGCTGATGTAATTCTTGATCGCATCGGCCGCGGTCTGGTTCGCCGCATTCGGATCTTCCGCTGCTTGCGCGTCAGCGTGACCCAGCAGTTTTTCACCCGCCTCTTTAATAAACGAAAGAAGACCCATCGCTGCACTCCCTAGGTGGTTGAAAAGAAAACGCGCCGTGAAGTGGCGAAAAAAACACCGCGCTGAGCGCGCTCACCGGAGTGAGCGCCAGGCGCGGCGGATTTCTCGAAAGGCGTGGCGAAAGTGTAGGCGTTCATCGCGACGATTGCATGAAAAATCGCACGCCTGAACGTAAAGAAATGTAATACGCGAAATCCGACAGGCGGACACCCGACGACGACGTCTGACCGACCAAGGCTTCCCCGGCGCCGCCGGGTGCCGCTGCGGACCCCACCACGCCGCTCTCAGCCCAGAGCGGCGTTTTTCGCCCCGTCGCGCACGCGCTTTGCGATGCGCGGCGGGGCGCCCCACCGTGATGCGCGCGTGTTCGCGCACCGATACGACCGGCCGCGGCCGGATCGCGAGTATGCGTCGCGCTGCGCCCGCGCTGCACTCGCGCTGCACTCGCGCTGCACTCGCGCTGCACTCGCGCTGCACTCGCGCTGCGCCCGCGCGCGTTCGCCGTTGCAGCGAAACGCGCGCCGCTGCATCCGCGTTATGCGGCCGGCGTCTGGCCGATTTCGAAGTTCGACATGATCTCGAGCGCACGCACGAGTGCCGAGTGATCCCATGCCTTGCCGCCGTGGGACGCACACACGCTGAACAGTTGTTGCGCGCTCGCCGTGTGCGGCAGCGCGAGGCCGAGCTTGCGTGCGCCGTCGAGCGCGAGGTTCAGGTCCTTCTGGTGCAGCTCGATGCGAAAGCCCGGATCGAACGTGCGCTTCGTCATGCGCGCGCCGTGCACTTCGAGGATCCGCGACGCGGCGAAGCCGCCCATCAGCGCCTGGCGCACGCGCTCCGGATCGGCGCCCGAGCGTGCGGCGAACAGCAGCGCTTCGCCGACCGCCTCGATGTTCAGTGCAACGATGATCTGGTTCGCGACCTTGCAGGTCTGGCCCGCGCCGTTGTCGCCGACGAGCGTGATGTTCTTGCCCATTTTCTCGAACAGCGGCTTTGCGCGCTCGAACGCCTGCTCCGGGCCGCCGACCATGATCGTGAGCGTCGCTTCGCGGGCGCCGACTTCGCCGCCGGACACCGGCGCGTCGAGGTAGTCGCAGCCGAGCGCATTGATCTGCTTCGCGAATTGCTGCGTGTCGAGCGGCGAGATCGAGCTCATGTCGATCACGAGCTTGCCGGCCGTCAGGCCCTTTGCGACGCCGTCGTCGGCGAACAGCACGTTACGCACGTCGGGCGTATCCGGCACCATCGAGATGATGATGTCCGCGTTCTGTGCGACTTCGGTCGAGTTCGCGACGACCTTCGCGCTCGCGCGCAGGTCGTCCGGCACCGGGAACGCACCGTTCACGACGAGCTGATGATCGCCCTTGAGCAGGTTGCGCGCCATGTGCGCGCCCATGATGCCGAGGCCGATGAAACCGATGGTTGCCATGTGAAAGTCTCCTATAGGGGCGTGGGTTTGGAAGTCCGCGGGAAGGGCGGATCTCAGGCGGCGCGACGCGCCGAGCCCGGTGCGCAGCCGGCGACGCTTTGCAGCCAGCCGAGGCCTTCCGTCGTAGTGGTGCGGGGCTTGTATTCGCAGCCGACGTAGCCGGCATAGCCGAGCCGGTCGAGCAGCGCGAACAGGAACGCGTAGTTGATCTCGCCCGTGCCCGGCTCGTTGCGGCCCGGGTTGTCCGCGAGCTGGACGTGGCCGATCGATGCGAGGTTGCGTTCGATCGTCGCGGCCAATTCGCCTTCCATGCGCTGCATGTGATAGATGTCGTACTGCAGGAACAGGTTGTCCGAGCCGACCGCGCGGATCACGTCGAGCCCTTCGGACGAGCGGTTCAGCGCGAAGCCCGGGATGTCGAAGCCGTTGCACGGCTCGACCAGCAGGCGGATGCCTTCGCGCTTGAGCGCGTCGGCCGCGAAGCGCAGGTTGTCGACGATCGTGACGAAGGTCTTGTCGCGCGCCGTGCTCGCCGACGGGATGCCGACGAGGCAGTTCAGCTGCGGCACCTTCAGCGCCTTCGCGTACTCGATCGCACGGCCGACCCCTTCCTGGAACTCGCCGACGCGATCGGGCAGGCATGCGATGCCGCGCTCGCCCTGGTCCCAGTTGCCGGCGGGCAGGTTGTGCAGCACGAGGCGCAGGCGGTGCGTCTCGAGCCGCTCGGCGAGTTCCTCTTTCGCGTACGGATACGGGAACAGGAACTCGACGGCGTCGAAGCCCGCGTCCGCGGCCGCCTTGAAACGGTCGAGGAACGGCACTTCGTTGAACAGCATGGTCAGGTTTGCAGCAAACTTCGGCATGAGCTAAGCCTCTTCGGTCGGTCAGTCAAAAAATGGCGTGCGGATCAGTCGAGCATCGAGATCGCGGTCGGCGCGTGCTCGGCCTTCTCGGCGAGTTCCTCGAACTCGTTGATCGCGTCGATTTCGGTGCCCATCGAGATGTTCGTCACGCGCTCGAGGATCACTTCGACGACCACCGGCACGCTGAACTCCTGTGCGAGCGCCTGCGCCTGCTTCAGCGCCGGCTCGATCTCTTCCGGCTTGGACACGCGCAGCGCCTTGCAGCCGAGGCCTTCAGCCACCGCCACGTGATCGACGCCATAGCCGTTCAGCTCCGGTGCATTGACGTTGTCGAACGCGAGCTGCACGCAGTAGTCCATGTCGAACGCGCGCTGGGCCTGGCGGATCAGGCCGAGGTACGAGTTGTTCACCACCACGTGCACGTACGGCAGCTTGAATTGCGCGCCGGCGGCCAGCTCCTCGATCATGAACTGGAAGTCGTAGTCGCCGGACAGCGCGACGATCGGGCGGGTCGGATCGGCCGCACGCACGCCGAGCGCGGCGGGGATCGTCCAGCCGAGCGGGCCGGCCTGGCCGCAGTTGATCCAGTTGCGTGCCTTGAACACGTGCAGGAACTGCGCGGCGGCGATCTGCGACAGGCCGATCGTGCTGACGTAGCACGTATCGCGGCCGAACACCTTGTTCATCTCTTCGTACACGCGCTGCGGCTTGACCGGCACATTGTCGAAGTGGGTCTTGCGCTGCAGCGTGCGCTTGCGCGCCTGGCACTCGGACACCCACGCGCTGCGATCCTTCAGCTTGCCGGCGGCCTTCCATTCCTGCGCCACCGCGACGAACAGCTCGAGCGCGGCCTTCGCGTCGGACACGATGCCGAGGTCCGGGCCGAACACGCGGCCGATCTGGGTCGGTTCGATGTCGACGTGCACGAACTTGCGGCCCTTCGTATAAACCTCGACGCTGCCGGTGTGGCGGTTCGCCCAGCGGTTGCCGATGCCGAGCACGAAGTCGGACGCGAGCATCGTCGCGTTGCCGTAGCGGTGCGACGTCTGCAGGCCGACCATGCCGGCCATCAGCGGGTGGTCGTCGGGAATCGCGCCCCACGACATCAGCGTCGGGATCACCGGCACGCCGATCGTTTCGGCGAACTGCACGAGCAGGTCTTCGGCCGCCGCGTTGAGCACGCCGCCGCCCGACACGATCAGCGGCTTGTCTGCGTCGTTGAGCATCGCGAGCGCCTTCTCGATCTGCGCGCGGCTCGCCGCGGGCTTGTAGACCGGCAGCGGTTCATACGTGTCGATGTCGAATTCGATTTCGGCGAGCTGCACGTCGATCGGCAGGTCGACCAGCACCGGGCCCGGACGGCCCGAGCGCATCAGGTGGAACGCCTGCTGGAACACGCGCGGCACCAGTGCGGGTTCGCGCACGGTGACGGCCCACTTGGTGACGGGCTTCGCGATCGACTCGATGTCGACGGCCTGGAAGTCTTCCTTGTACAGGCGTGCACGCGGTGCCTGGCCCGTGATCGCGAGGATCGGAATCGAGTCGGCCGATGCGGAGTACAGGCCGGTGATCATGTCGGTGCCGGCGGGGCCCGACGTGCCGATGCACACGCCGATGTTGCCGGGTGCGGCGCGCGTGAAGCCTTCGGCCATGTGCGACGCGCCTTCGACGTGGCGGGCCAGCACGTGGCTGATGCCGCCCGACTTGCGCATCGCGGAATAGAACGGGTTGATCGCTGCGCCCGGCACGCCGAACGCGGTCTGGATGCCTTCCTTCTCGAGCACGAGTACGGCTGCGTCGACGGCTCTCATCTTGGCCATGCATGTCTCCTTGAATGTGTGGATCTTGCGAATCGGTCTGTTGGGAACACTTTAGGGATGCAGGAAAGGTTTGATAAGATCAGCCGAAGTCGCTTATTTCGAAACTAAAAGTATGGAATGACGGCCGGACGGGGCTTCCCGCCGGCGTCGACGCCGGGACGGAGACAGGAGATGGATCGTTTCAAGCAGATCGAGACGTTCGTGCGGGTCGCGGACGCGGGCAGCCTCGCGGCGGCGGCGCTCGAGGAGGGCGTGTCGCCGGTGGTGCTCGGGCGGCGCATCGACGCGCTCGAGAAGCGCCTCGGCGTGAAGCTGATGTACCGCTCGACGCGGCGGCTGGTGGTCAGCGAGGAGGGCGCCGCGTTCCTCGAGCGCTGCCGCGGGTTGCTGTCCGAATGGGATCAGGCCGAAAACGAGCTGGCCGCCGGGCGGCGTGCGGTCAGCGGGCACCTGATCGTGTCCGCGCCGGCCGCGTTCGGCCGCAAGCACGTCGCGCCGCACGCACCCGGTTTCCTCGTCGACAAGCCGGAAATGCAGCTGTCGTTCAACCTGACCGATCGCGTCGTCGATCTGGTGCGCGAAGGCTACGACCTGTCGATCCGGATCGGCGGCTCGGTCGATCCGAACTTCGTCGCGGTGAAGCTCGCGTCGAACCGGCGCGTCGTGTGCGGCACGCCCGACTATTTCCGCCGCCACGGCCGGCCGAAGTCGCTGGACGACCTGCTCAAGCACAACTGTCTCGCATTCAACCTGCAGGGCGGGCAGAACCGCGGCTGGTATTTCCAGCGCCACGGCAAGATCGTCACGATGCGGGTGACCGGCAATCTCGACTGCAACGACGGCGAGCTGCTGCATCGCTGGGTGGCCGAGAGCCTCGGGCTCGGCTGGCGATCGACCTGGGAAATCGCCGCGCAGCTCGAGACGGGCGAACTCGAGACGGTGCTCGACGAATACGCGCTGCCGGACTACGACATCCTCGCGGTCTATCCGCAGCAGCGCTACGTGCCTGCGCGCGTGCGCTACTTCATCGACTACCTGCGCGAAGCGTATGCGCGGCCCGGCTACTGGAGCAGCACGCCGTAACGGGCGCGGCGGGCCCGGGCATTTTTTGCGCTTCACCGGCTTCATGCGGGAATAAACTCGATGCAGCGGCGGTAAGGTCATCGAGTGCGCGCGCTGCCGGTCTGTCCGGGCATCGGACGCGAGAACGGACGCAAGACGGGCGCGGCTTCGGCCGCCGGGACCAGGGAGGCGATGTGGGGCAAGCCGGACAGGCGGTCGACGAGCGGGCAGAGGATGACGCGATCGCGCGCGGCGAGCGGTTTCGCGCGCTCGTGCTGCCGCATCTCGACGCCGCGTACAACCTCGCACGCTGGCTGAGCGGCAACCCGGGCGATGCGGACGACGTCGTCCAGGACGCGTGCATGCGCGCGCTGCGCTTCGTCGACTCGTGCCGCGGCGACAACGCCCGGCCGTGGCTGCTGACGATCGTGCGCCACACCTGGTACACGGAGTGGCGCCGCCGCACCCACGCGCACGAGGTTGCGCTGCCCGACACGCTCGACGACACGGAGGTGCCCGACGACTGGCAGCCGGCGCCGGGCGATCCGCTCGCGCAGCTGCTGCGCGGCGAGAATGTGCGGCTCGTGAACGCGGCGCTCGCGAAGCTGCCGCCCGAATACCGCGAGGTGCTGGTGCTGCGCGAGATGGAGGATTTGAGCTACCGCGAGATCGCGGCGATCGCCGACGTGCCGGTGGGCACGGTGATGTCGCGGCTCTCGCGCGGCCGGCGCCGGCTTGCCGCGCTGCTGGACGGCACGCAGGTGCCGCCGTCCGGCCCCGCGTCGGGGCGTGCGTCGGCGAGCGGAACCGCATCGGAGGCGATCGATGGACTGTAACGAAGCGCGAGCCTTGCTGGACGCGGACGTCGACCGCGAGCTGTCGGCGCCCGATGCGTTGCGCGTCCAGCGGCATGTCGACGGGTGCGACGCGTGCCGCCGCGAACGCGAGCGGATCGTCGTGCTGGGGCGGGCCGTGCGGCAGGCCGATTATCACCGCGCGCCCGAGGCGCTGCGGGCGAGCATCCTCGCGGCGCTGCCGGCGGCAGGCGGCGCGCGCGAGCGCGGGCCGGCCGCGGCGGCGCCGGAGCCTGATGCGGCACCGCGGCCGCGGCCTCGATCGGGCGGGCGCCGGTGGTTCTCGTGGCCGGCCGGACGCGGCGTATCGGCTCGCCCGACCTCGGCCGGGCCGGGGCCGCGCGTCACGGCGGTGCCCGCGCTCGGCTGGGGCGTGGCGCTGGTGGTCGCGCTCGCGGCGGCGGCCGGGATGGCGCTGTCCGCCCGTCACGCCGCAACCGGCCAGATGGTCGACGAGCTGGTCGCGAGCCACGTGCGGGCCGGCCTGTCGGCGCGCGACATCGACGTGATCTCGACCGACCGGCATACCGTCAAGCCGTGGTTCAACGGCCGGCTCGACTATGCGCCGCCGGTCGAGGACCTGTCGGCGAGCGGCTTCCCGCTCGTGGGCGGCCGGCTCGACTACGTCGGGCGGCGCCGCGTCGCGGTGCTCGTGTACCGATATCGGCAGCACGTGATCGACGTGTACGTGCGGCCGGCGGGCGGCGGCGGGGAGGCGGCGCCGTACGCGACCGTGTCGCAGGGCTACGCGCTCGACCGCTGGGAGGCGGCCGGGATGACCTGGTGGGCCGTGACCGACGCCGAGCCGTCGGCGCTGGCCGCGTTCAGGACGGCGCTCGACGCGCGCCTTGGCGGGGCGCGCGGCGAGTAACGGTGGACCGCATCGCCGGCCCGTCATCCGCGCGCGATGCTCCGCCCCCGATTCCCCGGCGGGTGCCCGAGCCGCCGTTCGACCGTCGGCGCGGGTTCAAGTCTTTGAAAACATGGCCGAATCCGGTCCGGAATCGTCGATCGGTGTTGCATGCGCCCTGTATCCGGGTTAGAATCTTCGGCTTCTCACTTGCCACACCGGTTCAGACGCCCGGGTGGCTTCAATCCACAAGGAGTGTGTAATGCGTCATTACGAAATCGTATTCATCGTGCACCCCGATCAAAGCGAGCAAGTGCCCGCGATGATCGAGCGTTACAAGACCACGATCACGACGCACGGCGGCCAGATCCACCGTGTCGAAGACTGGGGCCGTCGCCAACTGGCCTACATGATCGAGAAACTCGCGAAGGCTCACTACGTCTGCATGAACATCGAGTGCGACCAGACGACGCTCGACGAACTCGAACACGCGTTCAAGTTCAACGACGCCGTGCTGCGCCACCTCATCGTCAAGATGAAGAAGGCCGAGACCGGCCCGTCGCCGATGATGAAGGAAGTTCAGCGCGAAGAAGCCAAGAAGGCGGCTGCTGCTCAGCCGACCGAAGCGCAGGCTTAAGTTCGTCATTCATTAAGCCATCAAGGAGCGCGCTACTCACGTGAACAGGTTGCAATTGACGGCGAGCGTCGTCGAACGCGCACCGGTGCGATATACGCCGGCAGGTGTTCCGATCGCAAGCGCCACGTTGCACCACCGCACGGAAGTCGTCGAAGCAGGCATTCCCCGTCAGGTCGAAATGACGATCGAGGCGGTGGCGGCCGGTGAGGCGAGCGGCAGGCTGGAAAGTCGTGAAATGGGCGTCGAAACGCTGTTCACGGGCTTCCTGGCAAAGAAAAGCCGCAACGCGAGAACCTTGGTGTTTCACATCACAGCATTGCAGGACATTGGAAAGGACTGAAATCATGCCCCGCCCGACTGGTAAGAAATTCGACAAGCGTCGTCAGCAACAAAACCCGCTCTTCAAGCGCAAGAAGTTCTGCCGTTTCACGGCAGCCGGCGTCGACCAGATCGACTACAAGGACACGGAAACGCTGAAGGACTTCATCGGCGAAAACGGCAAGATCACGCCGGCTCGTCTGACGGGTACGAAGGCGCACTATCAGCGTCAGCTGGATACGGCCATCAAGCGTGCGCGTTTCCTCGCGCTGCTGCCGTACACCGATCAGCACAAGGCGTAATCAGGCGACGCAATAAGGAGAATTCGAATGCAAATCATTCTGTTGGAAAAAGTCGCCAATCTGGGTAACCTCGGCGACATCGTCAAGGTCAAGGACGGTTACGCTCGCAACTTCCTGATCCCGAACCGCAAGGCTCGCCGTGCAACGAAGGAAGCGATCGCCGAATTCGAAGTTCGCCGCGCTGAGCTCGAAAAGGTCGCCGCCGAGAAGCTGGCAGCATCGCAGGCAGTCGGCGAGAAGCTGAACGGCCAGTCGTTCGAAATCACGCAGAAGTCGGGCGTTGACGGCCGTCTGTTCGGCTCGGTCACGAACGGCGACATCGCGGAACTGCTGAAGAAGGCAGGCTACGAAGTCGAGAAGCTGCAAGTTCGCATGCCGGAAGGCCCGCTGAAGATGATCGGCGAGCACACGGTTCAGGTCGCGCTGCATACGGACGTCGTCGTCGACGTCACGATCAACGTGATCGGCGACCACGCGTAAGCGTCGTACGCAAGCTTCCCGGGCGGCTTCCGCTGTCCGGACAAGGGCAGGCGCCCGGGCAACCGGGGCCTGCCTTTTTTATTGCCTGTTCGTCGGCGCCCGTCTCTAGTAACGTCGTAGGTTATTCGCGATAATCCCAACCCATGAACGCGCCGCAAGATCCTCAAATCGAATCGCTGAAAGTCCCGCCGCACTCGGTCGAAGCCGAGCAGTCGGTGCTCGGCGGCCTGTTGCTCGACAACGCGGCATGGGACCGGATTGCCGACTTCCTGTCGCAGGGCGACTTCTATCGCTACGACCACCGGATCATCTACGAGCACATCGGCCGGCTGATCGCATCGACGCGCCCGGCCGACGTCGTGACCGTGTACGAAGCGCTGACCACGTCGGGCAAGGCCGACGACGTGGGCGGCCTCGCGTACCTGAACGCACTCGCGCAGAACACGCCGAGCGCGGCCAACATCCGCCGCTATGCGGAAATCGTCCGCGACCGTGCGGTGCTGCGCCGGCTCGTATCGGTTGCCGACGAAATCTCGGCCGACGCGTTCAATCCGCAGGGCAAGGAAGTCCGCCAGCTGCTCGACGAAGCCGAATCGAAGGTGTTCTCGATCGCGGAAGAAGGCGCGCGCGGCAACCAGGGCTTCCTCGAGATCGGCCCGCTGCTTACGCAGGTCGTCGAGCGCATCGACACGCTGTACCACACCGCGAACCCGAGCGACGTCACGGGCACGCCGACGGGTTTCGTCGACCTCGACCGGATGACGTCCGGGATGCACGGCGGTGAGTTGATCATCGTTGCAGGGCGTCCGTCGATGGGTAAGACGGCCTTTTCGATGAACATCGGCGAATACGTCGCGGTGGAGTATGGGCTGCCGGTCGCGGTGTTCTCGATGGAAATGCCGGGCACCCAGCTCGTGATGCGTATGCTCGGCTCGATCGGCCGGCTCGACCAGCACCGGATGCGTACCGGCCGCCTGACCGACGAAGATTGGCCGAAACTCACGCACGCGGTGCAGAAGATGAGCGAGGCGCAGCTCTTCATCGACGAGACGGGCGGCCTGAACCCGATGGAATTGCGCTCGCGCGCACGGCGTCTCGCACGGCAATGCGGCAAGCTCGGCCTGATCATTGTCGACTACCTGCAGCTGATGTCGGGTTCGTCGCAGGGCGAGAACCGCGCAACCGAAATCTCGGAAATCTCGCGATCGCTGAAGAGTCTGGCAAAGGAGCTGGACGTGCCGGTGATCGCGCTGTCGCAGCTGAACCGCGGCCTCGAACAGCGTCCGAACAAGCGTCCGGTGATGTCCGATTTGCGCGAATCGGGCGCAATCGAACAGGATGCGGACGTGATCCTGTTCATTTATCGTGATGAAGTCTACAACCCGGACAGCCCCGACAAGGGCACGGCCGAAATCATCATCGGCAAGCAGCGTAACGGTCCGATCGGCCCCGTTCGGCTCACGTTCCTGGGCCAATTCACGAAGTTCGACAACTTTGCAGGGGCGCAGACCTTCTACGGCGAGTGACGCCGGATGTAAAGCCCTAAATCGCCAAACGTTGTATCCAATCCCGCCGTGCGCATATGCGCGCGGCGCGGCCCGACCGGAAACGGTACAATGTCGCCCGTTTTCGTGACAGTAGTTTGACAATCTCTCAGGAATCCCATGTTCGGTCGATTCATGCCCACCGAGGGCAAGTTCTTTGAACTCTTCAACGCGCACGCGAAGCACATCGTTTCCGGTGGCCGCGAGCTCGAACTGCTGATCGACAATCTCGCCGACGCCGAGATTCACAAGCAAAACGTGCAAATTGCCGAGAAGGCCGCTGACAAGCTGACGCACGAAGCGATCGATCTGCTGCACAAGACCTTCATCACGCCGCTCGATCGCGACGAGATCCACAAGCTGATCACGACGATGGACGACATCCTCGACCTGATGGAAGACGTCGCGACGGCCGTGTCGCTGTACGACGTGCGTTCCGTCACGTCCGAGGCGAGCCAGCTCGCGCACATCGTCACGCAGTCGGCCCAGCACGTGCAGCAGGCCGTCGGCATGCTGTCCGACATGAAGCAGTCGGCGCAGATCCTCAAGCAATGCGAAGAGATCGACCGCTGGGAGTCGGAGGCCGATCGCGTGCTGCGCTCGGCGATGTCGAAGCTGTTCCGCGAGGAAGACGACGTGAAGACGCTCATCAAGCTGAAGGCGATCTACGAGCTGCTCGAGGAGATCACCGACAAGTGCGAGGACGTCGCGAACATCATCGAAGGCATCGTGCTGGAAAACGCCTGAGCGGACCACGATGCATTCGATACAACTCGCCCTATGGATGGTCGCGACGCTGGTGCTCGTCGCGCTCGTATTCGACTTCATGAACGGCTTCCACGATGCGGCGAACTCGATCGCCACCGTGGTGTCCACCGGGGTGCTGAAGCCCCAGCAGGCCGTCGTGTTCGCGGCCGCGTTCAACGTCATCGCGTATTTCATCTTCCACCTGAAGGTGGCGCAGACGGTCGGCAAAGGCACGATCGATCCTGAGATCGTCGACCACTACGTCGTGTTCGGCGCGCTGATCGGCGCGATCGGCTGGAACGTGATCACGTGGTACTACGGGATCCCGTCGAGTTCGTCGCACGCGCTGATCGGCGGCCTCGTCGGCTCGGCGCTCGCGAAGTCGGGCTGGAGCGCGCTGAACATCGACGGCCTGATGAAGACCGTCGCGTTCATCTTCATTTCGCCGCTGCTCGGCTTCATTCTCGGTTCGCTGTTCATGCTCGGCGTGTCGTGGCTGTATTTCCGCACCGCGCCAAGCAAGGTCGATCGGCGCTTCCGGCGGTTCCAGCTGCTGTCGGCCGGCCTGTACAGCCTGGGTCACGGCGGCAACGACGCACAGAAGACGATCGGCATCATCTGGATGCTGCTGATCGCGTCGGGCTATGCGTCGGCGACGGCCGATGCGCCGCCTGCGTGGGTGATCGGCGCGTGCTACCTGTCGATGGGCCTCGGCACGCTGTTCGGCGGCTGGCGCATCGTGCGCACGATGGGCCAGAAGATCACGAAGCTCAAGCCGGTCGGCGGTTTCTGTGCCGAAAGCGGCGGGGCGATCACGCTGTTCATCGCGTCGTTCCTCGGTATTCCGGTGTCGACCACGCACACGATCACCGGTGCGATCGTCGGTGTCGGCGCGACGCAGAAGCTGTCGGCCGTGCGCTGGGGCGTCGCCGGCAACATCGTGTGGGCATGGGTGCTGACGATTCCGGCATCCGCGCTGATCGCGGCCGGCGGATGGTGGGTCGGGCACCAGATCTTCTGATTCCGACGCTGTCGCCTCGACACGCAATGCGCCGCCAACCGAAAGGTTGCGGCGCATTTTCTTTGGTGGTCGGAAAAGTGCGGCGAAAGACGCGGTTGCCGCCGAGGATGGACCGGGTCAGTAACTGCCGTTCGCGAAGCGGGCGATCGGATCGTCCGCGGTGCCGGTGCGCGCGCCGACGGGCGCGGATTGCGTCGACGCACGCCACACCTGCACGGGCTCGATGGTGCGCGGCGACGGCGCGGTGGCGGGCGGCGGTTCGTCGTCGAACGCGGCAGCCTGGGCGGCGGTCAGCGCCGTCGTCGGAATCTGCGTGCCGACCTCTGCCGGGACGGCCGTCGCTGCATTCACGGTCGGGGCGCTCATGTCGCCGCTCGTGGAGCTTGCCTGCTGCCGGGCGGCCTGCATGCGCGACGGCGGCGGTTCGTACGGATCGGCGGCAGGCGCGGCTGCCGGCGCCACCGCAGCGGTCGATACGACGGCCGCTGCTGGCGCGACCGAAGCGGGAGACGGGGCCGCGCTGGCTTGCGCAGCGGTATAGGCGGGCTGGCGTGGCGCGGCGGCAGTCACGACAGCGGCCGGTGCGGCCGGCGGCGCGTCGCGCCGGGCCTCGTAGGTCGGCGTATCGAACGGTGCCGGTGTGCCGCGCGGCGGCGCGACACGGCGAATGCCGTCGAAGCGCTTGGCCCAGTACGGGTTCGTCAGGTAATCGAGCCGTACGGTGCCGCCGGTCGACGGCGCGTTGACGAAGCGCAGCTTGCCGACATAGATGCCGACGTGCGAGTGCGGGCGTCCGGTCGTATTGAAGAAGATCAGGTCGCCCGGCGCTACCTCTTCGGGGTCGATCGACACGCCGCGGCTGCTCATGTCGGCGGTCGTGCGCGGCAGGTTCACGTCGGCCGCGCGGCCGATCACGTAGCGCACGAGCCCGCTGCAGTCGAAACCGCTCGTGGGCGTGTTGCCGCCCCAGCGATACGGCACGCCGACGAGGCTCATCGCCTGGATCGAGATTTCTTCCTGGCCGACGCTGTGATCGACGAATTTCGGGAAATTGGCGGGCGGCGGGAACGCGCGCGGGGTCGTGATCTTCATGCCGGAGGTGCGCGATGCCGACTGCGGCGGCACGCTGGAGCAGGCCGCGAGCAGTGAAACGACGGCGACGGGAACCCAGATTCGAAGCATGAGAAGGCGGACGAGCGCGACGCGCTCGCCAATCGTATGACAACAGACAGACCCGATGGTAGACGTTCCGGCGGGGCTTAGGCAACCATTCCTGAGAATTTACTTGAAGTTTCGTGCGTAAGTGAGGTCGTTGCGTTACGAAGCGTGACCAACGTTTCCGACCCCAAAAATAAAAACGGCGCTCCGGAAACGGAGCGCCGTGTGGCGTCGACGGCCGGCGAAAGCCGGCGTGTCGTGCGTTACAGGATGTCCGACGCGTAGTCGGCGAGCCGCGAGCGTTCACCGCGCGCGAGCGTCACGTGGCCGCTGTGGCCCCAGCCCTTGAAGCGGTCGACGACGTAGGTCAGGCCCGAGCTGCCTTCGGTCAGGTAAGGCGTGTCGATCTGCGCGATGTTGCCGAGGCACACGATCTTCGTGCCGGGGCCCGCGCGCGTCACGAGCGTCTTCATCTGCTTCGGCGTCAGGTTCTGCGCTTCGTCGATGATCAGGTACTTGTCGACGAACGTGCGGCCGCGCATGAAGTTCATGCTCTTCACCTTCAGGCGCGAACGGATCAGCTCCTGCGTCGCCGCACGGCCCCATTCGCCGGCCGCGTCGTCGGTCTTCTGCAGCACCTCGAGGTTGTCGTCGAATGCACCCATCCACGGCTGCATCTTCTCTTCCTCGGTGCCGGGCAGGAAACCGATGTCCTCGCCGACGGGCACGGTCGCGCGCGTCACGATGATCTCGTTGTAGCGCTTGTCGTCGAGCACCTGCGCGAGGCCGGCCGCGAGCGCGACGAGCGTCTTGCCGGTGCCGGCCTGGCCAAGCAGCGTGACGAAGTCGATCTCGGGGTTCATCAGCAGGTTCAGCGCGAAATTCTGCTCGCGGTTGCGCGCGGTGATGCCCCACACGTTGTTCTTGTGGTGGCTATAGTCGCGCAGCGTCTGCAGCAGCGCCGTCTTGCCGTTCAGTTCGCGGACGATCGCATGGAACGTCGGCTCGCCGTTCTGCGGCTCGAGATAGACGAACTCGTTGACGAGCATCGACGCGACGAGCGGGCCGGTCACGCGGTAGTACGTGGTGCCCGTCTTCGTGTCCTGCCAGCTCTCCATGCCCTTCGCGTGCTTGGTCCAGAAATCCTGCGGCAGCTCGCGCACGCCGTTGTAGAGGAGATCCTTGTCCTCGAGGACCTGGTCGTTGAAGTAGTCTTCAGCGGGCAGGCCGAGCGCGTGCGCCTTGATCCGCATGTTGATGTCTTTCGACACCAGCACGACCTGGCGGTCCGGCCGGTCGCGCTGCAGCGCGCGCACGACGCCGAGGATCTGGTTGTCGGCCTTGCCTTCGGGCAGGCCTTCGATCGGCGCGATGTCCGCGAGCTTCGTCTGGAAGTACAGGCGGCCGAGTGCCTCGCGGCTACCGAGGCGCGACAGCGGAATGCCGGCCGAGATCGGGCCGCCGTCGGCGACCAGCGAGTCGAGCGTGCGGCTCACCTGGCGCGCGTTGCGCGCGACTTCGGACATCCCCTTCTTGTGATTGTCGAGTTCCTCGAGCGTCATCATCGGCAGATAGACGTCGTGTTCCTCGAAGCGGAAGAGGCTGCTCGGGTCGTGCATCAGCACGTTGGTGTCGAGCACGAACAGCTTCTGCAGTTCGGCTTCGGCCGGCTTGCGGCTGCGCGACTTCGTCGCCGCGCCGGCATCGCGCGCGGGCGCCGCGGACGGTTTGCCGGCGGCCGGCTTGTCGTTGCGTGCAACGACCGGCGCGGCGGGGGCCGCGGGGGCTGCCGGCACGGCCGGCGCCGGCAT
Source organism: Burkholderia sp. SIMBA_051 (assembly GCF_046534915.1). Taxonomy (NCBI): domain Bacteria; kingdom Pseudomonadati; phylum Pseudomonadota; class Betaproteobacteria; order Burkholderiales; family Burkholderiaceae; genus Burkholderia; species Burkholderia sp. SIMBA_051. The sequence continues at coordinate 439,006 of NZ_JAWRXS010000003.1, forward strand.
CGGCTGAAGCAACGCGGCCGTCTGCCGGGACTTGCGGCCGCGTGCGGGCGTGCTTGCGGTGTCGTGCTCCGACGACGCGACGGCGCGCAGCGGTGCGGTCGTGTTCGCGGCTTCGGTCATCGGTTGGGCCACGCTGGCCGGACCGTAGTCACCGGCTGTGGATGCGTCCCCTTCGGCGGATTTCTTCGCGGCTTTCGCGGGCCGCGCTTTCGCCTTGTATTCGTCGGGCGGCAGCAGGCTGCCGAGCTTGCTGGGGGGGGTAGGCAAAGGCATGGTGTCCCTCGGGAGGAATCGTGTCGCATGAAGTGCGCCGCTGATCGCATCCTGCGTGACGTAGACGCATGCAGTTTGCGCGCGGTGGCGCACAGGAATTTCGTCGAGCCGGTTCGCCTAAGTGTCGGTCAACTCCTTGACGAGATGACGGCCGGACCGAGAGCCGGCACGCAGTCCATAAAAAAAGCCGCTGCCCCGTGGACCGGGACATGCGGCTCGGCTGATACCGTCGTGATGCGCGTCAGGTGCCGGCAAGCAACGCAACGGGCACCGGCGCAGCTACGAGAAATATGGGGCGAACGGGCATTCATTGCGGCCCAATATAGCGCGGCTCAAAGCGCTTGTACAGCACTTAGCACGTCGTCCACGTGGCCGGGCACCTTGATGCCGCGCCATGCCTGGCGGAGCACGCCGTCGGCGTCGATCAGGAACGTCGAGCGCTCGATTCCGCGCACTTCCTTGCCATACATTTTCTTCATCTTGATGACATCGAACAGCGCGCACAGCGCTTCATCGGCATCGGAGATCAGCGGGAACGGCAGCTCGAGCTTTGCCTTGAAATTGTCATGCGAGCGCAGGCTATCGCGCGACACGCCGATGACTTCGGCGCCAGCCTTCTTGAACTTCGGATAGAGATCGCGGAACTGCAGGCCTTCGGTCGTGCAGCCCGGCGTGTTGTCCTTCGGATAGAAATACAGGACGAGCTTCTTGCCCTTCAGGCCGGACAGCGAAATGTCGCCACCCGTAGCCGGTGCGGTGAAATCGGGAACTTGACGGTCAACTTCGACGGACACGTGTTTCTCCTGTTGTTATGGAAAGCGCCGCTCGGGCGGCGCGGTTCGGCGGGGGGCGCTGCGGCACGCCGCGAGGGCGGGGCGGGCGGTGCCGGCGCGCACGCACGCTCAGTCGGGCTGGACGATCAGTTCGCCGGAGCGGCCGGGGATTTCGCCCCACGTGACAGGGTACGATGGCAGCGAGTCGCGGTCCAGCGTCGCGTGGTAGTCGCCCATCGTCGCAAACGTATGGCCCTGCGCGCGCCAGCCGGCAAGCAGCTGTTCGAACACCGGCGCGAGCTTCTGGCCTTCCAGTTCCGCGTGCAGCGTGAACACCTGGTCGTGCGGATTGGCTTGCGTGAACTTCAGGATGTGCGCGGCGACGTTGTGCGTGTCGATGCCGTCGATGCCGAGCACTTCGTCGAGCGTCGGCAGCGTGGTCGGCATCTGCACGTGCGACAGCGTGCGGCCGCCGACCACCGGCAGGTACGGCGAATGGCCGCGGCCGTCGGATGCGTAGCGCATCCCCCACGCGTCGATCTGCTCGAATGCGGCGTCGTTCATCTGCCAGCCGGCCGCGCCGTGCGTGACGGGCGGTGCGCCGAAGATGTCGATGAAGCGCGCGTGGCTCTTCTGCATTTCACGCGCGGTCCAGTCGCGATCGCGCACGCGCACGTTGTCCTGCCAGTACACGTGATCCCACGTATGGATCCCGCATTCGAAGCCGGCCTCGTGGATCGCGCGCATGTCGGCGATCGCACGGCGGCCGATGTCGGGGCCCGGCAGCAGCACGCCGTACATCAGCTGCTTCACGCCGTAATGCTCGACCACCGACGTGCGCGACACCTTCTTCAGGAAGCCGGGGCGGAACACGCGCCGCAGCGCCCAGCCCGTGTGATCGGGCCCGAGGCTGAAGAGGAAGGTCGCGCGCGCACTGAAGCGGTCGAAGATGCGCGCGAGGTTCGGCACGCCTTCGCGCGTGCCGCGCAGCGTGTCGACGTCGATCTTGAGGACGATACGAGCCAAGCGAGCGTCCCGGTCAGTTCTGCTCGACCAGCGCGCGCGCGTCGGCGACATGGCCGCGATACGCTTCGAAGATCTTGCGCAGTGCGTCGTCGAACGTCGATTGCGGCGCCCACGCGAGTTCCTGCATCGTGTTGTCGATCTTCGGCACGCGGTTCTGCACGTCTTGATAGCCATTGCCGTAGTAAGCGCCCGACGTCGTTTCGACGAGTTGCACCTGCTTCGCGGAGCCGGCGTATTCCGGGTATTCGGCGGCCAGTTCGAGCATCTTGTGCGCGAGCTCGCGAACCGAGAAGTTATTCTTCGGATTCCCGATGTTGTAGATCTTGCCCGACGCGACGCCGTTCTTGTTGTCGATGATCTTCATCAGCGCGCTGATGCCGTCGTCGATGTCGGTGAACGCGCGCTTCTGCGAGCCGCCGTCGACGAGGCTGATGTTCTCGCCGCGCACGATGTGGCCGAGGAACTGCGTGACGACGCGCGAGCTGCCTTCCTTCGGCGTGTAGATCGAGTCGAGGCCCGGGCCGATCCAGTTGAACGGGCGGAACAGCGTGAAGTTCAGGCCTTCCATCCCGTAGCCCCAGATCACGCGGTCCATCAGCTGCTTCGAGCACGCGTAGATCCAGCGCGGCTTGTTGATCGGGCCGTAGGTGAGCGCCGATGCGTCCGGATCGAACTCCTCGTCCGAGCACATGCCGTAGACCTCGGAGGTCGACGGAAACACGAGGTGCTTGCCGTACTTGACAGCCGAACGCACGATCGGCAGGTTCGCCTCGAAGTCGAGCTCGAACACGCGCAGCGGCTGCTTGACGTAGGTCGCGGGCGTCGCGATCGCCACGAGCGGCAGGATCACGTCGCACTTCTTCACGTGATACTCGACCCACTCCTTGTTGATCGTGATGTCGCCTTCGAAGAAGTGCATCCGTTCGTGGTTGACGAGGTCGCCCAGCCGATCGGTCTGCATGTCCATGCCGAACACTTCCCAATCGGTGGTTTCAAGAATGCGCTTCGACAGGTGATGGCCGATGAAGCCGTTCACACCCAGGATCAGGACTTTTTTTGCTTTCATGAATGACGGGAAGAATGAATGAACTGCGCGAATTCCGCGGGCGTCACGACGGTTTCGCTGCCGTCGCGCTGCTGCCACAGCTCGAGAATGGATAGGGCGCGGCTGTCGCCGCAGACGCCGAATAGCGCATTATCGCTTACGTGCAGGCCGGGCGGCAAATCTGCCGCCGCCGCGGCGGCGGCGCTGCCGGGCGCCGCAAGGCGCGCGCGGGCGATCACGAAGCGCGTGTCGCCGACGTCGGTGAATGCGCCCGGATACGGGGGCGCGACCGCGCGCACCAGGTTGTAGACCTGCGCGGCCGGCTTCGACCAGTCGATGCGGCCGTCTTCCGGCTTGCGGCCGCCGTAGTAGCTGCCGTTCGCGAGCTCGTTCGGCAGGTGCGGCGCCTCGCCGGCGAGCAGCGCGGGCAGCACGCGCCAGAGCGTCTGCTCGGCGGCCACCGTCACCTTGTCGAACACCTGCGCGGCCGTGTCGTCCGGCAGGATCGGCACCGCGGTCTGGCCGATGATCGCGCCGGCATCCGGCTTCGCGGCCATCTCGTGCAGCGTCGCGCCGGTTTCCGTTTCGCCGTTCAGCACGGCCCAGTTGGTCGGTACCCGACCCCGGTATTTCGGCAGCAGCGAACCGTGCATGTTGTAGGCGCCGCGCGGCGCGATCGCGAGCAGGTCCACCGGCAGCATGTGGCGGTAATAGAACGAGAAGATGAAGTCCGGCTGCGCGTCGGCCACCGCGCGGCGCAGCGCCGGGTCGGCGGGGTCGGCCGGCGTGGCGACGGGAATCCCGTGCTCGGCGGCAACCGATGCGACGCTGCCGAACCAGATGTTCTCGTTCGGGTTGTCCTCGTGCGTGACGACGAGCGCGACGTCGACGCCGCGTGCAAGCAGCACCTGCAGGCAGCGCACGCCGACGTTGTGATACGCGAAGACGACGGCGCGCGGCTTCATTGCGCGGCCTCCGAGCGGTTCATGCCCGGCACCGCCGGGATGCCGTCGTGCTGTTCGAGCACGGCCTGGATCAGGTAGCGCGGCCGCGCACGCACCTGCTGGTAGATGCGGCCGACGTATTCGCCGAGCAGGCCGAGCGCGAAGATGATCACGCCGAGCAGGAAGAACGTGATCGCGAACAGCGTGAATACGCCTTGCACTTCCGCGCCGACGATGAAGCGGCGCACGAGCAGCAGCACGAACAGCGCGGCGGAGCCGAGCGACAGGATCACGCCGATGAACGACAGCCACTGCAGCGGCACGACCGAGAAGCCCGTCACGAGGTCGAAGTTCAGCCGGATCAGGCTGTACAGCGAGTACTTCGACTCGCCCGCGAAGCGCTCCTCGTGCGCGACCTCGATTTCGGTCGGGTTCTGCGCGAACGTGTACGCGAGCGCGGGGATGAACGTGTTGACCTCGCCGCACACGTTGATCGTGTCGATGATGCGGCGGCTGTACGCGCGCAGCATGCAGCCCTGGTCGGTCATCTTGATCCGCGTGATGCGTTCGCGCAGCCGGTTCATCATCTGCGACGCCTTGCGCCGCCACAGGCTGTCCTGACGCTGCTTGCGGATCGAGCCGACGTAGTCGTAGCCCGCGCGCATCTTCTCGATCAGCTTGCCGATTTCCTCCGGCGGGTTCTGCAGGTCGGCATCGAGCGTGATGACGATGTCGCCGCGCGACTGCGCGAAGCCGGCGAGGATCGCCATGTGCTGACCGTAGTTGCCGTTGAGCAGCACGACGCGCGTCGTGTCGGGACGCACGTGGAACTGGTCCGCGAGCATCGCGGCCGAGCGGTCGCGGCTGCCGTCGTTGATCAGGATCACTTCGTACGACGTGCCGAGTGCGTCGAGTGCCGGGTAGAGCCGCGCGAACAGCGCAGCCAGGCCCTCTTCCTCGTTGTACACGGGGATGATGACCGATACCTCCGGGTTCGCGGCGCCCGGATGCCCGGCGCGTGCTTCAAGGTGATTCATGTACGCTTATTTTCCGTATTGATCGCAAATCTGGTTGATGGCGTCGGCCACGCGACGCACGTCGTCTTCGGTCATCTGCGTGAAGAGCGGCAGCGTGACGGTCGACGCGCCGTATCGTTCGGCGTGGGGGAACATGCCCTCCTTGAAGCCGCGCGCACGATACAGCGTGAAAAGATGGACGGCCGGGTAGTGGACGCCCGTGCCGATCCCGCGTTCCTTCATCTGCGCCATGAAATCGGCGCGCGAGATCGACAAGCGCTCGAGCGGCAGCGTGACCTGGAACATGTGCCAGTTGCTGTTCTCGAAATCGGCGACGGGCAGGCCGAGGCCGAGCTTCACGGCCGGGCCGTCGCCGAGCGCGGCGAAATACGCGCGCGCGAGCGCACGGCGCTGCGCGGTGAAGCGCTCGAGGTGCGGCAGCTGGCCGAGACCGACGCGCGCGGCGACGTCGGTCAGGTTGTACTTGCCGCCGAGCACGTCGCAGTCCATCCCGTCCAGGCCGGTGCGCGTGATGCCCTGCAGCCGGTACTTCTGCGCGAGCGTCGCCTCGTCCTCGTCGTTCAGCACCAGCGCGCCGCCTTCGATCGTCGTCAGGTTCTTGTTCGCGTGGAAGCTGAACGACACGATGTCGCCGAACGCGCCGATGCGCTTGCCGTGCCACGTCGAGCCGAGCGCCTGCGCGGCGTCCTCGATCACGCGCAGGCTGTGTGCGCGCGCGATCGCGTACAGGCGGTCCATGTCGACCGGCAGGCCGGCCAGGTAGACCGGGATGATCGCCTTGGTGCGCGGCGTGATCGCCTGCTCGAGCTTGTCGAGGTCGATGTTGCGCGTGACCGGGTCGATGTCGGCGAACACGGGCGTCGCGCCGGTCTCGAGAATCACGTTGCTGGTCGACACCCACGTGGCCGGCGTCGTGATCACCTCGTCGCCGGGGCCGACGCCTGCGATGCGCAGGCCGATCTCGAGCGTGCAGGTGCCCGAATTGAACGCGCGGACCGGACGGCCGCCGCAATACTCGGACAGCGCGGCTTCGAATTTCTGGCTTTGCGGGCCGGTGGTGATCCAGCCCGAGCGCAGCACCTCGACGACGCCCTGGATGGTTTCCTCATCGATCTCGGGGCGGGTGAACGGCAGAAACGGAGCGGTAGTCTGGCTCATGAACACGTTAGCCTGTAATGGCGTGTAATAAAGGGGTCGGGCGGTCCGGCCCGAAACCGGCATTAAACACCGGTTGGCGGATTCGTACCGTGATTTTTTGTAGGCGGACGCTTAATGCGCGTGAGTGCATCCGGGCCCGCCGGGCACGCTCAACTGCGCGCGAGCACGAGCACGCCGATCAGGATGATGCCGATCCCGACGAGCCGCTGGACCGACAGCACTTCGCCGAACAGGTACCACGCTGCGAACGCGTTGACCACGTAGCCGAGCGACAGCATCGGATACGCGATCGACACGTCGACCCGCGACAGCCCGACAATCCACACGACGACGCTCAGCACGTAGCAGGCGAGGCCGCCGATGATCGGCAGCTGGGTCGCGATCTTCAGCCCGACCGGGATGATGTTCGCGCGGCTGAATTCGAAGTGTCCAACTGCGTTGACGCCGGCTTTCAGCAGAAGTTGCGCACAGGCGTTGAGCATCACGCCGGTGATGATGCAGACGAGCGAAACGGGATTCATGCGGTGGACGTCCTTACGATTGCGGTTTCTCGACGATCACGCGGCGGTTGTCGCGCGCGATCACGCGCATCGGCACGCCTTGCTTGACCAGCGTGTCGTACTGGCCGGTCGGCATGATCGCGAGCGCATGGGTTTCCTGTTTCCAGCGTTCGATCCATTGGCCGACGGTCGGGATCCATTTGTTCGGCTCGACCGAGATGCCGAAGGCGAGCTCGTCCTGGCGCTGGACCATGATCGTCGTGTGGCCCATATAGAACGGGAACGTGTGATCGAGCATCTCGATCGAGTAGAACGGCGTGTCGGGCGGCAGCGTCGCCAGTTCGGCGCGCACGGTGGGCGCGAGCAGCGCGCCCGAGCTGTAGCGGCCGAACTCGTCGTGACCGGTGCCGCCGATCGTGCCGAACGCGAGCCACGCGGCGCCGAACGCGGCGATCGCGGCCGCGACGCCCACGCGGCGGTTCAGCCACGCGGCGGCGAGCGTCAGCGCGGCCGCGACCGCGAGGCCCGCGTACAGCCACATCTGGAACGCGCGATACAGCGCGTTCGGCGTGCGGGCATCACCCTGGTACGCGAGGAAGATGATCCCGAACGCCGCGACGACGAAGAACACGAGGTAGCCGAGCAGGTGGCGGCGGAACCGCTCCGCGGTCAGCAGCGGCAGGTACGCGCCGATCATCAGCGCGAGCGCCGGCGCGACCGGCAGCACATACGAGATCAGCTTCGAATGCGACACGCTGAAGAACACGAAGATGAACGCGCTCCAGATCAGCAGCACGAGCATCGGGGAGAAGCCGTTCGGCTGGCGCGGCATGCGCAGCGCGTGACGGATGCTCTGCCACGCGACCGACAGCCACGGCAGGAAGCCGACCAGCAGCACCGGCACGAAGTAGTAGAGCGGGCCCGGGCGGTTCTGTTCCGGGGTCAGGTAGCGGCGGAACTGCTGGACGATGAAGAAGAAGTTGAAGAACTCGGGGTTGCGCTGCTGGACGAGTACGAACCACGGCGTGACGATCGCGAAGAAGATCACGAGGCCGCTCACCAGATAGAGCCGCTTCCACAGTGCCCAGTCGCGGGCGACCAGCGTATAGAGCACCAGCACGGCGCCGGGCAGGATCACGCCGACGAGGCCTTTCGACAGTACGGCGAACGCCATCGCGGCCCAGCACGCCCACATCCAGCCGCGCACCGCGCCCGCGCGCAGCCCGGGGCGCTGCGCGAGCAGCAGCGAGCAGAGCGACAGCGCCATCCAGAACGCGAGCCCCATGTCGAGCGCGTTGAAGTGGCCCATCAGGTTCCAGTACGGCGAGCACGCGAGCACGACGGCCGCGAGGAAGCCCGACAGCGGGTTGAACAGGCGCGCGCCGGTGAAGCCGACCAGCAGCACGCCGGCGAAGCTGGCGAGGCCCGTATAGAGGCGCGCCTGCCATTCGCCGATGCCGAACCAGGCGAAGGTCAGCGCGTTCAGCCAGGTCTGCAGCGGCGGCTTCTCGAAGTACTTGTAGCCGTTATAGCGCGGCGTGATCCAGTCGCCGGTGACGAACATTTCCCGGGCCATCTCCGCGTAGCGGCCTTCGTCGCTCGGGATCAGGTGGCGCAGCCCGAGCGGCGCGAACCAGACGATCGCGAGCGCGAGGAACAGAAGGGCGAGCGTGATGCGATTGAGCGGTAGCCTCGACGGCGTATCGTTCATGGATGTTGAGCCTGTTGGTTGTTGTGATGGGCCGCCGGCGGGTTGCGCCGGGGGCGGGCGGCCTGCCGGGTATCGATCCGGTGATGATCCGGGGATCGACCCGGTGCGCCGGCCCGTGTTTTACCGCATCGGGGATTAACGTTCAATTAAGAGCGCGGCGGCGACTTTGCGGCCCTCGGCCATCAGGATGTTGTAGGTGCGGCAGGCGGCCTGGAAATCCATCGTCTCGACGCCGATTCGCTTGGCCGTGAGCGCGGCCACGAGCCGCGGGTGCGGGAAGCGCAGCCGCGCGCCGCTGCCGAAGATCACGAGTTCGGGCGCCGGGTCGAGCAGCATCGCGAAATGCTCGGGCGCGAGTGCGTCGAACGACGACACCGGCCATTCCCGCACCGGTGCGCCGGGCAGTACGATGACGCTCCCTTCGTGGCGTTGGAGGTTGACGTCGACATAATCGGGGCCGTAGCCGGTGACGGTGTTGAGCGCGCCGCTCGTGTCCTGGTGCAGTTTCAAATCGTTAATCCGCGGTTTCCGTAGGGGAGTGTCTGGCACGGGCCGCACGGGCCCGGGCGGCCGGTTTCGCGAGCCGGCGCACACGGGACGCCTGACGGCGCGGGCCCGCAGCGGCCATGGTGCATTGCGAAAGTCGGCCAAAATCCGCTAAATTATAACTTTTTGGTCGCCCCCGGGCGCCACTTGCGTCGTGCGTCGTCACAAGCGCCGTCCGACCGCCCGCTTTTTCCCAGTCTAGACAGCGCGCACAGACCGTCCGCTCTCCAGTTTTGATCCCGTCCCCCGGCCGCAAGGCCAACCCAGGAACCGTGTCGTCGTGAAACCGATTCAGAAGTCGAACAAGCTGCTCAACGTCTGCTACGACATCCGTGGCCCGGTGCTCGAGCACGCGAAGCGCCTCGAGGAAGAAGGCCACCGCATCATCAAGCTGAACATCGGCAACCTCGCGCCGTTCGGGTTCGACGCGCCGGACGAGATCATCCAGGACATGATCCGCAACCTGCCGGCGTCGTCCGGCTATTCGGATTCGAAGGGGGTGTTCTCGGCCCGCAAGGCCGTGATGCACTACACGCAGCAAAAGGGCGTGGTCGGCGTCGGCCTCGACGACATCTACATCGGCAACGGCGCGTCCGAACTGATCGTGATGGCGACCCAGGCGCTGCTGAACGACGGCGACGAGGTGCTGCTGCCGGCGCCCGACTATCCGCTGTGGACGGCCGCCGTGAGCCTGTCGGGCGGCACGCCCGTGCATTACGTGTGCGACGAGCAGAACGCGTGGATGCCCGACCTGGACGACATCCGCCGCAAGATCACGCCGAACACCAAGGCGATCGTCGTGATCAACCCGAACAACCCGACGGGCGCCCTTTATTCCGACGAATTGCTGCTCGAGCTGCTCGGGATCGCGCGCGAGCACGGGCTGATCGTGTTCGCCGACGAGGTCTACGACAAGATCGTCTACGACGGGCTGGAGCACACCGCGCTCGGCTCGCTGTCGGAAGACGTGATCACCGTCACGTTCAACAGCCTGTCGAAGAGCTATCGCTCGTGCGGCTACCGCGCGGGCTGGATGGCCGTGTCGGGCCTGGGCGGCGACAATCGCCGGCGCGCGAAGGATTACCTGGAAGGCCTCGGGATCCTGTCGTCGATGCGCCTGTGCGCGAACGTGCCCGGGCAGTTCGCGATCCAGACCGCGCTCGGCGGCTACCAGAGCATCAACGAGCTGATCGTGCCGAGCGGGCGCCTGTACAAGCAGCGCGAGCTCGCGTATGACATGCTCACGTCGATTCCCGGCGTGACCTGCGTGAAGCCGCAGGCCGCGCTGTACATGTTCCCGCGCCTCGATCCCAAGCTCTATCCGATCCAGAACGACCAGCAGTTCATCCTCGACCTGTTGCTCGAGGAGCGTGTGCTGCTCGTGCAGGGAACGGGCTTCAACTGGGCGGCCCCGGATCACTTCCGCGTGGTGTTCCTGCCGAACCTCGACGACCTGACCGATTCGATCAACCGGATCGCGCGCTTCCTCGACGGCTATCGCAAGCGCCATTCCGTCTGAGCGGACGGGTCCCCCGGCATTCAATCATTCATTCTTACTCATCGACCACACGCAGCATGGAACCGATCAAAGTTGGCCTGTTGGGCTTCGGCACCGTCGGCAGCGGCACCTTCACGGTGCTGAACCGCAACCAGGAAGAAATCAAGCGCCGCGCGGGGCGCGGCATCGAGGTCGCGCGCATTGCCGTGCGCAACCCGGCCAAGGCGCAGGCCGCGCTCGGCGGCGACACCGGCGGCGCGCAGATCACCGATGATTTCAACGCGGTGGTGGACGATCCGTCGATCGCGATCATCGCCGAGATGATCGGCGGCACGGGCATCGCGCGCGAGCTCGTGCTGCGCGCGATCGCGAACGGCAAGCACGTCGTGACGGCGAACAAGGCGCTGCTCGCGGTGCACGGCACCGAGATCTTCGAAGCCGCGCGCGCGAAGGGCGTGATGGTCGCGTTCGAGGCGGCCGTCGCCGGCGGCATTCCGATCATCAAGGCGCTGCGCGAAGGCCTGACCGCCAACCGCATCCAGTACATCGCGGGCATCATCAACGGCACGACGAACTACATCCTGTCGGAAATGCGCGACCGCGGGCTCGACTTCGCGACCGCGCTGAAGGCCGCGCAGGAGCTCGGCTACGCGGAAGCCGATCCGACCTTCGACATCGAAGGCGTCGACGCCGCGCACAAGGCGACCATCATGAGCGCGATCGCGTTCGGCGTGCCGGTCCAGTTCGACCGCGCGTACGTCGAAGGCATCAGCAAGCTCGACGCGACCGACATCCGCTACGCGGAAGAGCTCGGCTACCGGATCAAGCTGCTCGGCATCACGCGCCGCGCCGAAAACGGCATCGAGCTGCGCGTGCATCCGACGCTGATTCCCGAGAAGCGCCTGCTCGCGAACGTCGAAGGCGCGATGAACGCGGTCGTCGTGCACGGCGACGCGGTCGGCACGACGCTGTACTACGGCAAGGGCGCGGGCGCGGAACCGACCGCGTCGGCGGTCGTCGCGGATCTCGTCGACGTCACGCGCCTGCACACGGCCGACCCCGAGCATCGCGTGCCGCATCTCGCGTTCCAGCCGGACCGCCTGTCGAACACGCCGATCCTGCCGATCGACGAAGTGACGAGCGGCTACTACCTGCGCCTGCGCGTGGCCGACCAGACGGGCGTGCTCGCGGACATCACGCGCCTGCTCGCCGAGACGGGCATCTCGATCGACGCGCTGCTGCAGAAGGAATCGGAGCAGGTCGACGACGCGAACGGCGAAACCGACATCGTCCTGATCACGCACGAGACGCTCGAGAAGCACGTCAACAAGGCGATCGCGCAGATCGAAAGCCTCGCGACGGTGGTCTCGAAGGTGACGAAGCTGCGCATGGAAGCGCTGAACTGAGGACCAGGAACGACATGAACTACATCTCCACGCGCGGCGCCGGCATCGGCGAGCGCCACACGTTCTCCGACATCCTGCTCGGCGGTCTCGCGAAGGACGGCGGGCTGTATCTGCCGGCCGAGTATCCGAAGGTGTCGGCCGACGAACTCGCGCGCTGGCGCGCGCTGCCGTACGCGGATCTCGCGTTCGAGATCCTGTCGAAGTTCTGCGACGACGTGCCGGCCGACGACCTGCGCGCGATCACGCGCCGCACGTATACGGCCGCCGTGTACAGCAACACGCGCCATGGCGAGAACGCGTCCGACATCACCCCGCTGAAGACGCTCGGCACCGAGAACGGCACCGCGCTGTCGCTGCTCGAACTGTCGAACGGCCCGACGCTCGCGTTCAAGGACATGGCGATGCAGTTGCTCGGCAACCTGTTCGAGTACACGCTCGCGAAGCACGGCGACGCGCTGAACATTCTCGGCGCGACGTCGGGCGACACGGGCAGCGCGGCCGAATACGCGATGCGCGGCAAGGCCGGCGTGCGCGTGTTCATGCTGTCGCCGCACAAGAAGATGAGCGCGTTCCAGACGGCCCAGATGTTCAGCCTGCAGGATCCGAACATCTTCAACCTCGCGGTCGAAGGCGTGTTCGACGACTGCCAGGACATCGTGAAGGCCGTGTCGAACGATCACGCGTTCAAGGCGCAGCAGAAGATCGGCACGGTCAACTCGATCAACTGGGCGCGCGTCGTCGCGCAGGTCGTGTACTACTTCAAGGGCTATTTCGCGGCGACGCAGTCCAATGAAGAACGCGTGTCGTTCACGGTGCCGTCGGGCAACTTCGGCAACGTCTGCGCGGGTCACATCGCGCGGATGATGGGCCTGCCGATCGCGAAGCTCGTGGTCGCGACCAACGAGAACGACGTGCTCGACGAGTTCTTCCGCACCGGCGCCTATCGCGTGCGCAGCGCGGAGAACACGTATCACACGAGCAGCCCGAGCATGGACATCTCGAAGGCGTCGAACTTCGAACGCTTCGTGTTCGACCTGCTCGGCCGCGATCCGGCGCGCGTGATGCAACTGTTCCGCGACGTCGAGGAGAAGGGTGGTTTCGACCTCGCGGCGAGCGGCGATTTCGCGCGCGTGGCCGAATTCGGCTTCGTGTCGGGCAGCAGCAGCCACACGGACCGCATCGCGACGATCCGCGACGTGTTCTCGCGCTACGACACGATGATCGACACGCATACGGCCGACGGCGTGAAGGTCGCGCGCGAGCATCTCGACGCGGGCGTGCCGATGGTCGTGCTCGAGACGGCCCAGCCGATCAAGTTCGGCGAGACGATCCGCGAAGCGCTCGATCGCGAAGCCGAGCGGCCGGCCGCATTCGACGGGCTCGAGGCGCTGCCGCAGCGTTTCGAGGTCGTGAAGGCCGACGCGCAACAGGTGAAGGACTTCATCGCCGCGCACACGGGCGCGTAACGCAGCGCCGGGCTGCCGGGCTCCCCCCGGCGGCACAGGACGGCCGGAATGCCGATTCGTCGCACGGATCGGGGTTCCGGCCGTTTCGTTTGGTGGCGGCCGCGCGGAGGTCGTCCGATGCCGCGCGAAGCCAGTGTCAGTGCCGCGCGTTCGCGCCGATCACAGTTGTCGCATGTCCGCCATATCGCACGTGCGCGCGACGGCGTCGCTACAATGACGTATTGATTCCAACGATCCCCCGATTCCCTCGATGTCGAACCCGAATTCCGTGGCGCCGCGCGCGCCGATGCTGTCGACCGCGGAAGCGCTCGCCGCGCTGCTCGATGCCGCGAAGCCGCTGCCCGGCGCCGAAACCGTCGCCACGCTCGACGCGCTCGGCCGCGTGCTGGCAGCCGACGTGAGCTCGCCGCTCGACGTGCCGCCGATGCATACGAGCGCGATGGACGGCTATGCGGTGCGGGTCGCCGACCTGATGCACGGCGATCGGCGCCTGCCGGTGTCGCAGCGGATCCCGGCCGGCCATCCGGCCGCGCCGCTCGCGGCGGGCACGGCCGCCCGGATCTTCACCGGTGCGACGGTGCCGCCCGGCGCCGACGCCGTCGTGATGCAGGAACAGGCGTCGGCCGACGGCGACGCGGTCGAGATCCTGCATACGCCGAAGGCCGGTGAATGGATCACCGCGCAGGGCGCGGACATCCGCCAGGGTTCGGTGATCCTGCCGGCCGGCACGCGGCTCACGCCGCAGGCGCTCGGCCTGGCAGCATCGGTCGGCTGCGCGCGGCTGTCGGTCGCGCGGCGGCCGCGGGTCGCGGTGTTCTTCACCGGCGACGAACTGACGATGCCGGGCGAGCCGCTGAAGCCCGGCGCGATCTACAACTCGAACCGCTTCACGCTGCGCGGGCTGCTGGAGCGGCTCGGCTGCCACGTGACCGACTACGGGATCGTGCCCGACTCGCTCGCCGCGACCCGCGACACGCTGCGCGAGGCCGCGCGCGATCACGACGTGATCCTGACGAGCGGCGGCGTATCGGTCGGCGACGAGGATCACGTGAAGCCGGCCGTCGAGGCCGAAGGGCGGCTCTCGCTGTGGCAGATCGCGATGAAGCCCGGCAAGCCGCTCGCGTTCGGCGCGGTGCGCCGCGGCGACGAGCGTCCCGACGCGCACTTCATCGGGCTGCCGGGCAACCCCGTGTCGAGCTTCGTCACGTTCCTGTTGTTCGTGCGGCCGTTCCTGCTGCGCCTGTCCGGCGTGCGTGACGTCGCGCCGCGCGCGCTGTCGCTGCGGGCGGATTTCTCGCAAAGCAAGGGCGACCGGCGCAACGAATTCCTGCGCGCGCGCGTCAATGCGGCCGGCGGCCTCGACCTGTTCCCGAACCAGAGTTCGGCGGTGCTGACGTCGACGGTCTGGGGCGATGGCCTGATCGACAATCCGCCGCAGCACGCGATCAGCGCAGGCGAAACCGTGCGTTTCATTCCGTTTTCCGAACTGCTGTCGTAACGCGACGGCTTCCCGACCTATGAAGATTCAGCTGAAATTCTTTGCAAGCGTGCGCGAGGCGCTGGGCGTGTCCGACGAGCAGGCCGACGTGCCCGACGGCGTGACGACCGTCGGCGACGTGCGCGCATGGCTGCGCCTGCGCGGCGGCGCGTGGGCCGAGACGCTCGCCGAAGGGCGCGCGTTGCGCATGGCGTGCAATCACGAAATGACCGACCCCGACACGCGGCTCACCGACGGCTGCGAGGTCGCGTTTTTTCCGCCGGTGACGGGCGGATGAGGGGGGTGTCATGGCAACGATACGAATCCAGACCGACGATTTCGACCTGAACGCCGAAGTGGCGGCATTGCGCGCGCGCAATCCGAAAATCGGTGCGGTCGCGTGCTTCGTCGGCACCGTGCGTGACCTGAACGAAGGCGATTCGGTCGCCGCGATGGAGCTCGAGCACTATCCGGGGATGACCGAGAAGGCGCTCGAGAAGATCGCCGCCGAGGCCGGCCGGCGCTGGCCCGGCATCGACGTCGCGATCGTGCATCGCGTCGGCCGCTTGCTGCCGCTCGACCAGATCGTGATGGTCGCCACCGTCGCGTCGCACCGCGGCGACGCGTTCGCGTCGTGCGAGTTCGTGATGGATTACCTGAAGACCGAGGCGCCGTTCTGGAAAAAGGAAACGACGCCGGACGGCGAACGCTGGGTCGATGCCCGCAGCGCCGACGATGCGGCGCTCGCGCGCTGGGGCGTCGAATCGGGTAACACGCGGCGCTGAGCGCGGCATTCGCGGCGTGCGGCATTGTGTCGCGGGCGCTCCAGCGCTCCGACGTTCAAGCGCCGCGAATCGCCGTGTCAGGCGTCCGGATCGACGCCGCGCCCGATGATCTTCGTCGGAAACGGCTCGCCGCGGGCGCGCGACGGTAGCGCGTCAGGCTCATCGCCCGCGTCGCGGCGGCGCGGCGCGACCGCATCGAGCAGCGCCTGCTGCTCGGGCGGAATCTGATAGTCCCAGCCGAAGCGGCTCAGCTGCAGGCTCTGCGCGATCCGCAGCGCGGGTTCCATGAAGCG
Source organism: Burkholderia sp. SIMBA_051 (assembly GCF_046534915.1). Lineage (NCBI taxonomy): Bacteria > Pseudomonadati > Pseudomonadota > Betaproteobacteria > Burkholderiales > Burkholderiaceae > Burkholderia > Burkholderia sp. SIMBA_051. The sequence goes on from NZ_JAWRXS010000003.1 coordinate 454,944, forward strand.
GATCGCCGCGGGCGGCGTGTAGCGCCCCTCGACGGTCTTCAGGAACAGCGACAGCCAGCGGCTGAAATGCGCGGGCTCGATCCCGTCGAGCGGCTGGTGCGCCTGCTGCACGTTGCCGCGATAGCCTTTGGTGCCGAGCACGAGGCTCGACCAGAAGCTGACCATCTTCGGCAGATGGTCGTCCCAGCGGCCCTCCAGCTTCGCGTCGAACACGGGTCCGAGCAGCGGATCGGCGCGCACGCGGTCGTAGAATGCGTACACGAGGTCGCGGATATTGTCTTCGGTCGGTTCGGCGTCGCGGGGGCGGGCCGGCGCGGTATCGGGCGAGGCGGGCAGGGCAGTCATCGCAAAAAGGGCCGGAAAAATCGGGGCGTTGGCGGAGCCCGGCGGCGCGGCAGCGCAGGGAATGCGCAGGACGCCGGGCGGATTTTGACGCAAAATAGCGTCGACCATTGCCTGAAAAATGCGTGGATTCCATGCATCTTATTGCGCGCAGGCCATCCCGGCAACCCGGCGCCTTCAGGCGCGCCCGCCGGCCGGCGCGCGCCGATCGACCCGTTCCGCATGATCGGGGCACGATCGATCATTTTCCGTATCCGCTCATGAGACTCACCGACTACACCGACTACTCGCTGCGCGTCATGCTGTATCTCGCCGTGCGTGGCGAGGGGCTCGCGACGATCCAGGAGATCTCGGACGCCTACGGCATCTCCAAGAACCATCTGATGAAGGTCGTCCAGCAGCTCGGCGAGCTCGGCTGGGTCGATACCGTCCGCGGCCGCAACGGCGGGCTGCGACTGTTCCCCGACTCGCTGAAGCTGACGGTCGGGCAGGTGGTGCGCGCGACCGAGAACGATTTCGCGCTGGTCGGCTGCTTTTCCGCCGACGGCGGCGAGTCGCGCGGTTGCGTGATCGAGCCGCAGTGCCGCCTCAAGGGCGTGCTGGCGGCCGCGCGCGATGCGTTCTTCGCCGAACTCGACGGCCACATGCTCGGCGAACTGGCCGAACCCGCGTCGCCGCTCGCCACTCTGCTGGGCATTCGTCCGATCGCGCTGGTGCGTGCCGAGCCGTCCGGGGATCACGCGCTGGCCTCCACGGCAGCGCCGTCGAAGGCCGGCTGACACGCCGGCGTTACCCCGCATCCCGCTGCCCTGTGCCCACCGATCGCTGCGTGTGTTTTTTGCGCTGAATCAACCCGAATTTCGCTTGAAACCCGCATAACCATCCTCATCTTGGTGTTAATCGAAAATTGGAGGTCTCGACTAAATGAGAATCGACAAGCTCACCACCAAGTTCCAGGAAGCACTGGCAGACGCGCAAAGCCTCGCGGCAGGCCGCGACAATCAATACATCGAACCCGTTCACGTGCTGGCCGCGCTGGTCGCGCAGCACGACGGCTCCGCCCGCTCGCTGATGTCGCGCGCCGGCATTCACGTGCAGGCGCTGCAAGGCGCGCTGAACGAGGCCATTTCGCGCCTGCCGCAAGTGACGGGCACGGGCGGCGACATCCAGATCGGCCGTGAGTTGGCCGGGCTGCTGAACCAGGCCGACAAGGAAGCGCAGAAGCTCAACGACACGTTCATCGCAAGCGAGATGTTCCTGCTCGCGGTGTCCGACGACAAGGGCGAAGCTGGCAAGCTCGCGCGCCAGCACGGCCTGTCGCGCAAATCGCTCGAAGCCGCGATCGCCGCGGTGCGCGGCGGCTCGCAGGTGCACAGCCAGGACGCCGAAAGCCAGCGCGAGGCGCTGAAGAAATACACGGTCGACCTGACCGAGCGCGCCCGTGCGGGCAAGCTCGACCCGGTGATCGGCCGCGACGACGAAATCCGCCGCTCGATCCAGATCCTGCAGCGCCGCACCAAGAACAACCCGGTGCTGATCGGCGAGCCGGGCGTGGGCAAGACCGCGATCGTCGAAGGGCTCGCGCAGCGGATCGTCAACGGCGAAGTGCCCGAGACGCTGAAGGGCAAGCGCGTGCTGTCGCTCGACATGGCCGCGCTGCTCGCCGGCGCGAAGTATCGCGGCGAGTTCGAGGAGCGCCTGAAGGCCGTGCTCAACGACATCGCGAAGGACGAAGGCCAGACGATCGTGTTCATCGACGAGATCCACACGATGGTCGGCGCCGGCAAGGCCGAAGGCGCGATGGACGCGGGCAACATGCTGAAGCCGGCGCTGTCGCGCGGCGAGCTGCACTGCATCGGCGCGACCACGCTCGACGAATACCGTAAGTACATCGAGAAGGACGCCGCGCTCGAGCGCCGCTTCCAGAAGGTGCTCGTCGACGAGCCGAGCGTCGAGGCGACGATCGCGATCCTGCGCGGGCTGCAGGAGAAGTACGAACTGCACCACGGCGTCGACATCACCGATCCGGCGATCGTCGCCGCGGCCGAGCTGTCGCACCGCTACATCACCGACCGTTTCCTGCCGGACAAGGCGATCGACCTGATCGACGAGGCTGCGTCGAAGATCAAGATGGAAATCGATTCGAAGCCCGAAGAGATGGACAAGCTCGACCGTCGTCTGATCCAGCTGAAGATCGAGCGCGAGGCCGTGAAGAAGGAGCAGGACGAAGCGTCGCAGAAGCGCCTGCAGCTGATCGAGGAAGAGATCGACCGTCTCGGCCGCGAATATGCGGACCTCGAGGAGATCTGGACCGCCGAGAAGGCCGCGGTGCAGGGCAGCGCGCAGCTCAAGGAAGAGATCGAGAAGGTGCGGGCCGACATCGTGCGCCTGCAGCGTGAAGGCAAGCTGGAGAAGGTCGCCGAACTGCAGTACGGCAAGCTGCCGCAACTCGAGTCGCAACTGAAGCAGGTCACGCAGGCCGAAGAGCAGGAGCAGCACAACCCGACGCGTCCGCGTCTGCTGCGCACGCAGGTCGGCGCGGAAGAAATCGCGGAAGTCGTGTCGCGCGCAACCGGGATTCCGGTGTCGCGGATGATGCAGGGCGAACGCGAGAAGCTGCTGCACATCGAGGAAAAGCTGCACGAGCGCGTGGTCGGCCAGCACGAGGCGATCAGCGCGGTCGCGGATGCGATCCGTCGTTCGCGTGCGGGTCTCGCCGATCCGAACCGTCCGTACGGCTCGTTCCTGTTCCTCGGCCCGACGGGTGTCGGCAAGACCGAGCTGTGCAAGGCGCTGGCGTCGTTCCTGTTCGATTCGGAAGAGCACCTGATCCGCATCGACATGAGCGAGTTCATGGAGAAGCACAGCGTCGCGCGGCTGATCGGCGCGCCGCCGGGCTATGTCGGCTACGAGGAAGGCGGCTACCTGACGGAAGCCGTGCGCCGCAAGCCGTACAGCGTGATCCTGCTCGACGAGATCGAGAAGGCGCATCCGGACGTGTTCAACGTGCTGCTGCAGGTGCTCGACGACGGTCGCATGACCGACGGGCAGGGGCGTACGGTCGACTTCAAGAACACGGTGATCGTGATGACGTCGAACCTCGGCTCGCAGGTGATCCAGGCGATGACGGGTGCGCCGCAGGAAGAGATCAAGGACGCCGTGTGGATCGAGGTGAAACAGCACTTCCGTCCGGAGTTCCTGAACCGGATCGACGACGTCGTCGTGTTCCATGCGCTCGATCGCAGCAACATCGAATCGATCGCGAAGATCCAGCTCGCACGCCTGCACGACCGGCTCGCGAAGCTCGACATGGCGCTCGACGTGTCGCCGGCGGCGCTCGAACAGATCGCGAAGGTCGGCTACGATCCGGTGTTCGGCGCGCGGCCGCTGAAGCGCGCGATCCAGCAGGAGATCGAGAACCCGGTCGCGAAGCTGATCCTCGCGGGCCGCTTCGGCCCGAAGGACGTGATCCCGGTCGACGTCAACGACGGCGAGTTCGTATTCGACCGCGTCGTGCACTGATCGCCGCTGATCGGCCGCCCGCCCGGTTCACGCCGGGCGCGCAAAAACAAACACCCCGCTCAGGCGGGGTGTTTGCGTATGGAGCGGCCGGAACTGCTGCCCGGGCCGTCAGCCGGTGCGGTGCGGGCTCAGGCCTGCTTGTTGCCGCCGAACATGCCGGCGAGCTGCGTGAGCGTGCCGAGCACGTTCGACGTATCGACCTGGCCGCCGGCCGGCACTTCACCGTTCGGCGTCGCGCCGTTGACGACGTGCGGCAGCACCTGCGCGAGGATCGACGAGGCCTGCGACGGATCGATGCCGACCTTGGTCGCGAGCGCGCCGACGACGTCGGAGCCGAGCACGTTCTGCAGCGTGTCGCCCGAGATCGGCTGGTTTTCGCCGGTGCCGACCCACGAGCCGATGATGTCGCCGGCGCCGCCGGCCTTGAACTTCTCGATCAGGCCGTTCAGGCCGCCCGGCTGGTTGTTGATGAATTCGAGCGCGGTCGTGATGAGCGCGCTTTGCGAGTTGCCGCCGGCCTGGCCGCCGATCAGACCGCCAACGATGTCGAGGAGACCCATGGTTCTTCACCTTCACTGAAAAGGGCGCCGCAGCAACGGCGCCCGTTGATCGAATGCCGCGCGCACGCCGTCGCGCGCGCGGCGCACATCAGGCGCCCGACGCCGCGGCGGCGGAGGCTGCCTTGTCCTTCTTGCTCTTCTTCTTCGAACCCTTGGTCGCCTTCGTGGACGACGCAGCGGCCGGCGCGCTCGCGCCCGCGCCTGCATCGGCGGATGCCGCCGCGGCTGCGGCCGCCTTCTCCTTCTTCGATGCGCGCTTGCTCTTGGCCGGCTTGGCCGCCGCTTCCGGCGCGCTGGCGGCCGGTGCGGTCGCCGTCGTGCCGGTCGGCGTGGTCGTCGGCGTCGATGCGGTGCCTGCCGACGTCGTGGCCGACGTGGTTGCCGACGTCGTCGCGGCCGGCTTCGACAGCTTCACGCCCTTCGGCGGCGTCGACGAGCCGCCGATCGTCAGGCCGTTCTCCTCGAGATGCCCGACCGATTTCGTGCCGAGACCCTTCACGCGGTTCGCGAGATCGTCCGCGTCCTTGAACGGGCCGTTCTTGGTGCGTTCGTCGATGATCGCCTTCGACTTCACGGGCCCGAGACCCTTCACCGCTTCGAGCGCGGCCTGATCGGCCGTGTTGACTTCCACGGCCGCGGCGAGGCCGGCGGCAAGCGACAGCGACAGCGCGACGAACAGCATCAGCAGCTTTTTCAGCATGGCAAGGGCTCCCTGGTTCTGACGGATGAATGGGCGTTGCAACGGACGACTGGACGAGGCCCGGCCGGGCGTCGCCGTTAAGCATAGGACAAATGCGTGCCCTTTTTAAGACAGGCTATGACCGAATCTTGCTGAAGGCTTGCGCCGCTGTAAAGACAGAAAGCTGCACCGGGCCGCGGTTTTGACCATTCTTTACGGTGTCCGCGATGCGCTCCGCGGCGCGGACTGCAAATTATTTGATATGGCCGTGCGACGATGCTTGACTTAGAGTGAACTCTAACTCCTAACCTTGTTCCTGCCATGTCGAAAACCGTATCCAAACCTTCCGCCGCCGGTCCGCTGACGATCGGGCAAGTCGCCGAACTGACCGGCGTGTCGACGCACACGTTGCGGTATTACGAGCAGGCCGGCCTGCTGCGCGCGATTTCGCGCACGGCGGCCGGGCACCGGCTCTATGCACCGGCCGACCTTGACTGGCTCGCCTTCGTGATGCGCCTGAAGGCGACCGGCATGCCGATCGCGCAGATGCAGCAGTTCGCGGCGTTGCGGGCCCAAGGCGAGTCGACGTTCGGTGAGCGGCGGCGGTTGCTGTCCGCGCATCGCGATGCGGTGCGCGCGCATATCGCGGAGCTGCAGGCGAGCCTCGACGCGATCGGCGACAAGATCGCGTACTACGAGACGCAGGAACGCGAGACGGAACGACGGGCGAAACCTACTCATTCACTCTCTGAACAGGACGGACACCATGGAACGACTCGTTGAAGACCGCTATACGCGTGGCTGGAACAAGCTGAAGGAAATCGACGGCGAAGCGGGCGAACGCGTGATCGCGGCGCTCGCGCCCATCGCGCCCGACTTCGGGCGGCTGATCGTCGAGTTCGGCTTCGGCGACATCTACAGCCGGCCGCAGCTCGACCTGAAAGCGCGCGAGATAGCGACGATCGCCGCACTGGCCGCGCTCGGCAATGCGCAGCCGCAACTGAAGGTGCATATCGAGGCCGCGCTGAACGTCGGCTGCACGCGCGAAGAGATCGTCGAGGTGTTCATGCAGATGGCCGTCTACGCGGGGTTCCCGGCCGCGCTGAACGCGTTGTTCGCCGCGCACGAGGTGTTCACGCGGCACGATGAAGCGCTCGGCGAGGACGGCGTCGAAACCGAAGCGGCCGCGCACACGGCGTGATGCAAAGCGTGCCGATGCGTCGCAGGCATCAGATGCGGTGCGGCGCGACGATCCGGTGCTTGGCGATTCGCCGGTACAGCGTCGCGCGCGAGATGCCGAGCGCCTTCGCGGCCGCATCGGGCCGCCAGCGATGCGCGGTGAGTGCCGCGACGATGCGGCCGCGTTCGTCGTCCGGCAGTGCGCCAGCCGGACCGGCGCCGAGCTGCGCGGCGAGATCGGCCGGCAGGTCGCGCCGCGTCACGCATGCGGCGTCGCATACCGCGCACGCATAGCGCAGCACGTTGCGCAGCTGGCGCACGTTACCGGGCCACGGATACGCGGCGAGCTGCGCGGCGAGCGTCGGGTCGAGCGTGAGCACGTGGCCGGTCGCTTGCGCCTCTTCGGCGAACACCGTGGCGATCACGTCGCCCACGTCCGCGCGCTCGCGCAGCGGCGGCAGCTCGAACGTCGCGCCGCTCAACCGGTAATACAGGTCCTCGCGGAACGTGCCGTCGGCCACCATCCGCGCGAGATCGCGGTGGGTCGCGCAGATCACGTCGAGATCGACGCGCACGGGCGTGTCGCTGCCGAGCGGCACGACCTCGCCGTCGGCGAGCACGCGCAACAGGCGCGTCTGCAGCGTGAGCGGCATGTCGCCGATTTCGTCGAGGAACAGCGTGCCGCCGTCGGCGAGCGCGATCTTGCCGCGCGCGCCGTGCTTGCGCGCGCCGGTGAACGCACCGGCCGCATAGCCGAACAGCTCGCTTTCGATCAGTGCCTCGGGCAGCGCGCCGCAGTTGACCGCGACGAACGGCCGCGTACGCCGCGCGCCGGCGTCGTGGATCGCGCGGGCGAACACTTCCTTTCCCGCGCCGGTTTCGCCCAGCACGAGGATCGGCAGCCGCTTGCTCGCGACCCGCAGCGCGAGTTCGGCCTGCTGCGCGACGCGCGCGTCGCTGCTGTGCAGGAATGGCGTCAGCGCGCCGACGTGGCGCTGCGCGGTGCCGGGTCGGCGCGAGGTCGGGGCGGCCCGTGCCGCGCCGGTTTCGCGGCCCGCACGCCGTAACGGCGCACGCAGTCGCGCATAGAGCGGCGCGCCGGTCGCGCGCAGCCGCAGCGCGACGATCGCATCGAGCCGCGCGGCGTCGCGCAGCGGCATCTCGGTGGCATCGAAGATCTCGTCGATATGGCGCGGTTCGCGCAGCGCCGGCAGCGCGTCGCGCGCGTGCCGGTTCGCGGCGACGATATTGCCGCATTCGTCGAACGCGATCAGCCATTCAGGCTGCGCCTCGACGTAGTGACGGTTCGGATGCCCGAACAATATCCAGTGCTGCGCGGTGCTGTGCACGAAATAGCCGTCCTCGATCAGCGCCGCGCTCTGCCGCACGAGCTGGTACACGAGACGCTGGCTGTCACGGCCGTCGGGCGACTGGACGGCCGACGCGTCGAGCACGCCGATCAGTTCGCCGCCCGGCGAGAAGATCGGCGCTGCGCTGCAGGTGAGCGTGGTGAACGCCGCGCGGAAGTGGTCGGTCTTGTGCACGGTGATCGGCGCGAGATCGGTCAGCACGCTCGCGACGCCGCACGTGCCTTCCTCGCTTTCCGACCAGCACGAGCCGATGTGCAGCCCCGCATGGCGGAAGTCGTTGCGGCGCTCGCGGTCGATCCGGTAGTCGATCGTCACGCCATGCGCGTCGGTCAGCATCACGCAATAGTCGGCGACCCGAATCATCTCGTGCAGGCGCGTCAGGCACTGGCCCGAGGCGCGCAGGAACGCCTCCTCCTTGTCGCGCACCTCGCGCAACTCGGCCGCGGTCAGCACGCGCGGGCCGATCGACGAAGCGGGGTCCAGCGCGTAGCGCTCGAGCGAGCGCTGCCACGACGACACGAGACGCGCGGAATCGGCCGGCGCGGGCAGGCGCCCGGCGAGCGCGCCGAGCACACGGTCGGCGTGCTGGGCCTGGGGGACGGCATAGGGCATGGTCGGCTCCGGTTCCGTACGGCGGGGATTTCGATGCTCTTGTAGCACATCCGCGGCGGCGGATCACATTGCATCGCAGCACGCGTGCGGCATGAGACGTTCGTCTCACCGGCATCTCAGCCCGTCTCGCGCAGTTGAGACGGGCAGACGCACCCGGCAACGGGGTGGGTAGGAGTACGGCGATGCGTGCCACGCCGCGATGTGCGTGGCTTGCCGGCCCAACGGCAATGACGATCACGGTGCCGAAGTCGCCGTGTCGACAGATAGACCACGTGAGACGCACGGCCTGTTTCGCTCCGCTTCGCGCCGGCCGGCCGCAGGTGCCGGTGACGTGCGCGCCCCGCGGAGCCAGTCTCCACAAGGGTTTCGGGGACATTGCACACGCGATGGCACGCCGCTTGCAGATAGGACGGGCAACACCGGCGCGATCGCGTCGGCGACGACGATCCGCCGCCCTCGATGACGGCGGACGACACATGAAGGCCGGTGCGCGAGCGCCGGTCCACTGGATGGAGACAAGCCCGTGACGACGCCCGTGACCGTCGGCGTGATCGCGAACCCCGCATCGGGGCGCGACATTCGCCGTCTGACGACGCATGCATCCGTGTTCCCGACCGCGGAAAAAGCCAACATGGTCGTGCGCCTGCTTGCCGGCCTCGGCGCGATGGGCGTCGAGCGCGTGCTGACCCTGCGCGACAAGACGGGCATCGCGACGCTGCTGATGCGGGCGCTCGACACGCATCGTGCGCTCGCGCCGCACGAACGCTGGCCCGACGTCGAATTCGTCGACCTGCCGATCTCCGACACGGTTGCCGACACGCACGCCGGCGCGGCCTACATGCGCCGGAGGGAAGTCGCGCTGATCGTCGTGCTCGGCGGCGACGGCACTCATCGCGCGGTCGCCGCGCACTGCGGCGCGACACCGCTCGTCGCGCTGTCCACCGGCACCAACAACGCGTTTCCCGAACATCGCGAGGCGACCGTCGCGGGCATCGCGGCAGGACTCGCCGCGACCGGCGCCGTGCCGGCCGAGATCGCGTTCGTGCGCAACAAGCGGCTCGTCGTGCGCGGCGTGGCGGGCGCGAACGCGGGGCGCGAGGAGATCGCGCTCGTCGACGTGTGCGCCGCACGCCAGCGCTTCATCGGCGCGCGGGCGATCTCGGGGCCCGACGACATCGACACCCTGTACCTGACCTTCGCGGAACCGGACGGCATCGGCCTGTCCGCGCTCGGCGGCGCGTGGGCGCCGCTCGAGCGCAGCGCGCCGCACGGGCTCGCGATGCGCTTCGCCGCCGACGGCAACGCGGCCGGCACGCCGCTCGTCGCGCCGATCGCACCCGGGCGCGTCGATCGCGTCGTGATGCGCAGCTGCGAGCGGCTCGAACAGGGTGCGTGGCAGACGATCCCGTTCGAGCGCGGCACGCTCGCGTTCGACGGCGAGCGCGAGATCGAGGTCGCGCGCGGCGATCGCTACGAGATCGCGCTCGACTGGCGCGGGCCGCTCACCGTCGATGTGGGCCGCACGCTGCGCTACGCGTCGTCGCGTCAGGTATTGCGCGCCGCCGGCGCGTGGCGCGACTGACGGCAGTTTCACGTTTCACCGACGGCCGCAGGCCGTGCAATCCGTCGCCGGGGCGTTGCCGCGGCGGCATTCGCAGTCAGACCTACCAGGAGACACACATGACCGTTTCGACACAGCTCAGCAGGGACAAGCTGCTGGACGCCTACCGGCTGATGCGCACGATCCGCGAATTCGAGGAACGTCTGCACGTCGAGTTCGCGACCGGCGAAATCCCGGGGTTCGTCCACCTGTATGCGGGCGAGGAGGCATCCGCGGTCGGCACGATGCTGCACCTCGGTCTCGAGGACTACGTCGCGACCACGCACCGCGGGCACGGCCACTGCATCGCGAAAGGCGTCGACGTGCACGGGATGATGGCCGAGATCTACGGCAAGAAGACGGGCGTCTGCCGCGGCAAGGGCGGCTCGATGCACATCGCCGACCTGTCGATGGGGATGCTCGGCGCGAACGGGATCGTCGGCGCGGGCGGCCCGCTCGTGTGCGGCGCGGCGCTCGCGGCCAAGCACAAGAAGACCGGCGGGGTCGGCGTGTGCTTCTTCGGCGATGGCGCGTCGAACCAGGGCGTGATCTTCGAATCGATGAACCTCGCGTCGGTGTGGCGGCTGCCGGCGATCTTCGTGGCCGAAAACAACGGCTACGCGGAAGCGACGGCGTCGAGCTGGTCGGTCGCGACCGACAACATCGCCGATCGCGCGAACGGCTTCGGCATGCCCGGCGTGATCGTCGACGGCTTCGACTTCTTCGCGGTGCACGAGGCGCTCGGCGAAGCGGTCGCACGCGCGCGCAGCGGCGGCGGCCCGACGCTCGTCGAGGTGAAGTTCACACGCTACTTCGGCCACTTCGAAGGCGATGCGCAGACCTATCGCGCGCCGGGCGAAGTGCAGAAGCTGCGCGACGAGAAGGACTGCCTGAAGCATTTCGAAACGCGCGTCGTGCGCGCCGAAGCGCTGACGACCGACGAGCTGCGTGCCGTCGATGCGCAGGTGAAGACGCTGATCGACGACGCGGTCGCGCAGGCGAAGGCCGCGCCGCTGCCGGACGCGGCCGACCTGCTGGCCGACGTGTACGTGTCGTACCCGTGAATGCGATGTGACACGGCAGCCCTCGGCTGGCGGCCGGCACGGCGAACCGAATATCCCAGGAGACAGACATGGCAAGGAAGATTACTTATTCGCAGGCGATCAACGAGGCGCTCGCGCAGGAAATGGCGCGCGACGACAGCGTGATCGTGATGGGCGAGGACAATGCAGGCGGCGCGGGCGCGCCGGGCGAGGACGACGCGTGGGGCGGCGTGCTCGGCGTGACGAAGGGGCTGTTCCACAAGTTTCCGGGCCGCGTGCTCGACACGCCGCTGTCGGAGGGCGGCTACATCGGCACGGCGGTCGGTGCGGCCGCATGCGGGATGCGGCCCGTCGCGGAGTTGATGTTCATCGATTTCATGGGCGTGTGCTTCGACCAGATCTTCAACCAGGCCGCGAAATTCCGCTACATGTTCGGCGGCAAGGCCGTGACGCCGGTCGTGATCCGCGCGATGTACGGCGCCGGCCTGCGCGCGGCCGCGCAGCATTCGCAGATGCTCACGTCGCTGTTTACGCACATCCCGGGGCTGAAGGTCGTGTGCCCGTCGACGCCGTATGACGCGAAGGGGCTGCTGATCCAGGCGATCCGCGACGACGATCCCGTGATCTTCCTCGAACACAAGCTGCTCTACACGCGGGAAGGCGACGTACCTGAGGAATCCTATGCGATTCCGTTCGGCGAGGCGAACGTCGTACGCGAAGGCGACGACGCGACGATCGTCACGTACGGCCGGATGGTGCATCTCGCGACCGACGCGGCCGCGAAGCTGGCGAAAGACGGCATCCACGTCGACGTGATCGACCTGCGCACGACGTCGCCGCTCGACGAGGAAACGATCCTCGAAAGCGCGGCGCGCACCGGCCACGTGGTGGTCGTCGACGAGGCAAACCCGCGCTGCTCGATCGCGACCGACATCGCCGCGCTCGTCGCGCAGCGCGCGTTCCGGACGCTCAAGGCGCCGATCGAGCTCGTGACCGCGCCGCACACGCCCACGCCGTTCGCCGGCGTGCTGGAAGACCTGTATATCCCGTCCGCCGATGCGATCGCGCAGGCGGTACTGAAGACGAGGAGCTGACACGATGTCGATTCACATGATCACGATGCCCAAGTGGGGGCTGTCGATGGAGCAGGGGCAGGTCAACGGCTGGCTGAAGTCAATCGGCGAGCGCGTGACGAAGGGCGACGAAGTGCTCGACGTCGAGACCGACAAGATCTCGTCGGGCGTCGAGTGCGCGTTCGACGGCACGCTGCGCCGGCAGGTCGCGCAGGAAGGCGAGACGCTGCCGGTCGGTGCACTGCTCGGCGTGGTGGCGGCGGCCGACGCGAGCGATGCCGACATCGATGCGGCGATCGCCGAATTTCAGCGCGATTTCACGCCGAGCGCGGCCGCTGACGACGCCGGCGGCCCGCAGCCCGAGAAGGCGCAGATCGGCGGACGCACGATCCGGTTCCTGAAGCTGGGCGACGGCACGGGCACGCCCGCGGTGCTGATCCACGGCTTCGGCGGTGACCTGAACAACTGGCTGTTCAACCATGCGGAACTCGCCGCGCACCGGCCCGTGTGGGCGCTCGATCTGCCCGGGCACGGCGAAACGGCCAAGGCGGTCGACACCGGCAGCCTCGACGAACTGGCCGATGCGGTGCTCGCGCTGCTCGACGCGCAGCATATCGACCGCGCGCACCTGATCGGCCATTCGATGGGCGGCGCGGTCGCGATGGCGGCGGCCGAGCGTGCGCCGCAACGCGTGGCGTCGCTGACGCTGATCGCGAGCGCCGGGCTCGGCGCCGACATCAACCGCGGCTACATCGACGGCTTCGTCGCCGGCAACAGCCGCAATACGCTGAAGCCGCACCTCGGTGCGCTGTTCGCGGACCACGCGCTCGTCACGCGGCAACTGGTCGAGGACCTCGTCAAGTACAAGCGCCTCGAAGGCGTGCAGGCCGCGCTGGAGAAGATCGCGAACGCTGCGTTCGACGGCGCGGCCCAGCGGCGCGTGTTCCGCGATCGCGTCGCGTCGCTCGCGCCGCGCACGCTCGTGATCTGGGGCGAGCGCGACGAGGTGATTCCCGCGCAGCATGCGCAGGGCTTGCCGGACGGCGTGCGGGCCGAGGTGATCGCGGGCAGCGGCCACATGGTGCAGATGGAGGCGGCTGCCGACGTGAACCGCCTGATCGTCGCGTTTCTCGGAGACTGACGATGACCGCCGCGCTCGAACGACCCAGCCTCACCGCGCTCGGCCAGCCGGGCGCGAGGAGCCGCGACAAGCTCGCGCGCATTCCGGTGCGCGTCGAGCCCGCGGCCGGCGCGGCGCTGCCGAAGCCGCCGTGGCTGCGGGCGCGGCCGATGATGAGCGGGGCGGTCGCCGACATGGCGGCCGTGCTGCGCGATCACCGGCTGCATTCCGTCTGCGAGGAGGCGATGTGCCCGAACATCGGCGAATGCTTCGCGCAGCGCACCGCGACCTTCATGATCATGGGCGGGCTGTGCACGCGGCGCTGCCCGTTCTGCGATGTCGCGCACGGCCGTCCCGAACCGCTCGATCCCGGCGAGCCCGCGCGACTCGCGGCCGCGGTCGCGGCGCTCGGGCTGCGCTACGTCGTGATCACGTCGGTTGATCGCGACGATCTGCGCGACGGCGGCGCCGCGCATTTTGCGGCCTGCATCGCGGCGGTGCGCGCGAGCGTGCCGGGCATCGGCGTCGAGGTGCTGACGCCCGATTTCCGGGGCCGCGTTCCCCGTGCGCTCGACGCGTTGTCGTCGGCGTGGCCGGACGTGTTCAATCACAACATCGAGACGGTGCCGTCGCTGTACCGGGCGGCGCGGCCCGGCGCCGACTATCGCGGCTCGCTCGAACTGCTCGCGCGGGCGAAGGCCGCGCGGCCGACGCTCATGACGAAATCGGGATTGATGCTCGGGCTCGGCGAGCACGACGACGAGGTGCGCGACACGCTGCGCGACCTGCGCGCGCACGAGGTCGACGTATTGACGCTCGGCCAGTATCTCGCACCGTCCGCACACCATCTGCCGGTGCGGCGCTACGTGAGCCCCGATGCGTTCGCCGCATGGCGCGTCGAGGGGCTGGCGCTCGGTTTCAGGGAAGTCGTGGCCGGCCCGCTCGTGCGGTCGTCGTATCACGCGGCCGACGTGCTGGAGGACGCGTAGGCCGCGTAGGTCGCGAGCAGCGGGTCAGGCGCCGACGGACAGCGCCGCGCGGCTGACGCGGCGCAGGTAGAGGGCGAGTCCCGCCCCGGCGAGCATCAGGCTGATCGTGTTCGCGAACCAGAAGCCGCGCGCACCGGTCAGCCATGCCGGCGCGATGCCGCCGATGTCGAAGCCGAGCACGTAGCCACCGCCGAGCCCGACGCCCCACAGCGCGACCGCGTAGATCACGGTGGGCACGACCGCGACCTTGTACGCGCGCAGCACGAATGCCGACGTGATCTGCAGCGCATCGAAGAAGTGATAGCAGGTGACGATCGCGACCAGCGGCAGCGCGGCGGCCACCACGGCCGGGTTCGGCGTGTAGCCGCTGACGATCAGCGGGCGCAGCGTGAACACGAGTACGCCATACGCGGCCGCGATCCCGCACGCGAGCATCACGCTGTGCCGGCCGAGCAGGCGCGCCTCGTCCGGACGGCCGGCACCGAGCGCGCGCGCGACGAGCGTCGATGCCGCGACGCCGATCGACAGCGGCGTCATGTACAGCACCGCGCTGATGTTGCCGGCGATCTGGTGGCCGGCGAGCGTCGTCGTGCCGAACTGTGCGATGAAGAGCGCCATGCACGTGAACGACGTGACCTCGATCAGGTACGACAGGCCCATCGGCACGCCGAGCTTGAGAATCGCCTTCTGGCGCACCCAGACGGGCCAGCAAAAGCGCGAGAAGATCGCGAGCGGCGTGAACACGTCGAGCTTCGCGAGCAGCGTGAAGCCGATCAGCGCGAGCGCCCAGTTAATCAGCGTGCTGGCGAGCCCGCAACCGGGGCCGCCGAGCGCCGGCATGCCGAACCCGCCGAAGATGAACCACACGTTGAGCGGAAACTTGAGCAGCAGCGCGCCGATCTGCAGGATCATCGCGAGGCGCGGCTTGCCGGCCGCGTTGGTCAGCGCGTTGTAGATCCGGAACACGAGGCTGGCCGGCAGCCCGTAAGACAGGATGCGCAGGTAATCGACAGTGCGCTCGTGCAGCGCGGGCGGCGCGTGGGCGATGTGCAGCAGCGGTTCGGGAAAATGCAGCAGCAGGAAGCCGGGCACCGCGAGCATCAGCGCGAGCCACAGCGCCTGGCGGACTTCCTCGCCGATCTCGGCGTAGCGCCGGGCGCCGTACAGCTGCCCGGTGATCGGCTGCAGCGCGGACAGGATGCCCGTCATCCCGATGTAGATCGACACGTAGATCGACGAACCGAGCCCGAGCGCGGCCAAGTCGATGGCCGAGTAGCGGCCGACCATCGCCGTGTCGATCACGCCGAACGCGATGATCGCGAGCTGGCCGACGAGCACCGGCCATGCGAGACCGACGATCCGGCGGATGTCGGCGAACATCGTCAATCGACCGTCCGGCGGCGCGGGCCACGGCGCTTGACGGGCGTCGTCGGCCGCTCGATGCGTTCGTACAGACGGAAGCGCTCGTCACGGTCGGCAACACGGCGGCCTTCCCACACGAGACGCCACACGTATTGCGACATCGCGCTCGGCTCGCCGAAGTCCGCGCGGTCCTGGCGCAGGATCACGTCGCACTCGCCCGAGAATTCGAAGTGCATGTCGCCGAAGTACGCGAAGGTCGCGATCTGCGCATCACCGAGCCGCACCGGCGAGATGCACGCGTAGTCCTTCGGCAGATGCGACGCGATCTGCTGCGCGACGTCGCTGTAGGTCCGGCCGTAGTTGACGATCGGCAGCCACAGCGTCATCAGCAGCACCCACATCAGCGTGGTGCCCGCGCTCGACAGCACGACGCTGCGCCACAGCACCTTCGGCTGGCGCGAGATGCGCCAGCGCGCGAGCAGGCACCAGCACACGGTGACGATCACCGCGCAGATGAACGACAGGATCTTGAAGTGCGGCTCGTAGCCCGGCACGAGGCGCGCGAGGTTGCGCGCGAGCGGATGCGGGAAGCCGGTGAGCGACGCGAGCCATACGAGCCACACGAAGGTGCCGAGGATCGTGAAGCTGAGCACCGCGAACCAGTCGATCGCGTTGATCGCGCCGCGTTTGAGCGTGGGCAGCGCGAAGGTGGCGAGCACGGCGAGCGGCGGCAGCAGCAGCATGTACATGCGGTTGGACTGCTGGCTCTGCAGGATCACGAGCGCGACGAGCGGCACGACGACCGACAGCGGAATCGCGATGTGCGCGCGGCGGCGCATGCCGGCCCAGCTCCACCACGCCCAGATCGCGAGCGGCCACGCGGGCCACGTGAAGAGCGGCAGGTTCTTCGCCGCATAGCCGAGCACCGCGGTCGGCGGGCCCGAGAAGCGCATCAGGCTGCCGTGGATCCACTGGTTGAAGAACCACGCGGCGTCGTCGGGCGCCGCGTTGAAGGCGGCGAGCGGCCACAGCGCGGAGATCGCGGCCGCGAGCGGCACGCCGATCAGCGGCAGGCGCAGGTTGCGCATCTCCGGCGTGATGAGCCACAGCGCGGCCGTGCCGGCGAGCAGCGCGACCACGAGCACCGGGTTGCCGGACAGGCCGACGAGGCCCATCGCGACGCCCCACCACAGCGCGCCCTGCATCGGCTTGTCGATGCCGCGCACGATGCCGTACACGAGCATCGCGATCCACGCGAACTGCGCGAGCTGCGGCGTCGTTTCGTGGCCGCGCTCCGCGAGCCCGAAGCATGCGACGAGGATCAGCAGCGCGCCGTCGGCGAGCGTGCGGCCGTAGTCGCGCGGCTCCGGCTCGCCGCCGAATGCATACTTGAACGGCTGGACCTCGGCGCGCCGGCCGAGCAGGTAGGCGGCGTACCAGACGAACGCGCACGCGACGCAGAACAGCACGCCCGTGTCGACGCGCGACGCGTTGCTCGCGTCGACCCACGGCGCCAGCGCGCGGATCGACAGCGCGCCGAGCCAGTAGCCGAGCGGCCCGTCGGTCGTGATGAACTTGCCGACGAGATTCGGCAGCAGCCAGTCGTGCCAGCTGCCGGTGGCCATCGTCCACATCACGCCGAAGCCCGCCGCGTCTTCGTTCTTCCACGGGTCCCGGCCGAACAGGCCGAACGCCGCGTAGACGAGGCAGAGCGTAAGCAGCAGCCAGCGCGGCAGCGCACGCGTGGCGGAGGCGGTGAGACGGACGACAGGCTTCATGCAGATCAGCGTTTTGTTATGGGCGGCCGGCGCGGGCGCGCGCGGTCGAGCCGGTTTCTAGCATCCGGCATTGTAGACGTGCCGGGTGTTGCGCGTCAGGGGGTTCCTCGGGGCGCCGGCCGGCCGTTGCCGGGCGAGCAGAGACAAAAAAGGGCAGCCTGGGCTGCCCTTTTGTGCGATACCGGTGCGTTGCAACCACCGGATGCGGCGCGAAGCTTACTTCGCGAGTTTGCCGCTGGCGCGTGCGCCGAACTTGTTCTTGAACTTCTCGACACGGCCTGCCGTGTCCATGATCTTTTGCTGGCCGGTGTAGAACGAGTGCGATTCCGACGACACTTCGATCTTGGCGAGCGGGTAGGTCTTGCCGTCGAGTTCGATGTTTTCACGCGTCTGGATCGTCGAGCGCGTGATGAACTTGAAGCCGTTCGACATGTCTTGGAAGACGACTTCGCGGTAGTTCGGGTGGATGCCTTCTTTCATGGTCTTTCCTTGGTGAGAGCGGTAGCCAACCCGCCGCTTGCCGTATCGGAGCGCAAAATTGCGCTGCCAGACGACGCCAAGCCCGGCGCGAGCCACTTGCCTAAGGTCGAAAAACGGCGATTATGCCAGAAAATCAGATGGTTGACGAATAATTTTCATCACGCGCCGAGGGCGCCCGTGCGGGCCGGATCCTGCCGGTAGTAGCGCGCGAGCAGCCGGTACAGCTCCGGAAATTCGGACTCGAACGCCCGCGGCCGCACGAACAGCGCCTCGCTGCACACCGCGAAGAATTCCGACGGGTGGTCGGCCGCATACGGATCGATCAGCGATTCCCGCTCGAAGCGCGCCCACGCACGGTCCGGCACCGCGTCGACGCGTGCGCAGAACTGGTCGTACGCATGCTCGAACACGTCGGCCCAGGCCTGCGCGTCGAGGTGCGGCGCGTGCCAGCGGCGAAAAAGGGGCGGATAGCCGTCGGCCTCGCCGTTGACCATGTCGATCTTGTGCGCGAACTCGTGGATCACGACGTTGTACGCGTCGCGGCCGTCCGTCATCTGCGCGTCTTCCCATGACAGGATCACCGGGCCGCCTTCCCACGCCTCGCCGCTCGCGTCCTGCTCGACTTCATGCACGACGCCGTCCTCGTCCTGCACGGTCTTGCGGATCACGAATTCGCCCGGATACACGACGACGCCGACCCAGCCGTCATACAGCGACAAATCCAGATTCAGCACGGGCAGGCACGCCTGCGCGGCGATCGCGACGATCATCTCGTCGGTCAGCTCGAGCCCGTGCGCGGTCGAAAACGACTTCTTCGCGATGAACAGGCTCGTGAGTTCGCGCAACCGGCTGAGGTCGCCGGGCGGCAGCGCGTCGAGAAACGGCAGGCGCGCCACGGTGTCCTGCCACAACGCATCGGCAATCGGATGGCTGCGCAGCGCGCGGTCGCGGCGGCGGTCGTCGAACCAGCGGGTCAGTTTCGAAAGCATGGAGGCAGCGCGGGAAGATCCAAAGCCTGTCTTTTAACTCAATCGATCTCTTTTTGCCATGCCGCGAAGAGGCCGCCGACGAGCGCGACGCCCGCGAGGAAATAGAAACCGTCGAGCGACGCGAGGAACGACGCCTGTTGCGCGACCATCCGCGCGATCGACGCGATCGCAAGGGCGTGCGCGTCGTTCAGCGCATGGCCGGCTGCCGCATAGCTGCGCGTGAGCGCGTCGACGGTCTGCTGGAACAGTGGATCGAACACGTTCGCGCGCTCGACGAGCCGCGTCTGATGCACGGCCAGCCGGTGCTGCTCGACGATGATCACCGACGACGTCGCGAACGAGATCGTCAGTTGCCGCACGATGTTCTTCAGCCGGTAGCCGTGCGTGTATTCGTCGATCGCGAAGATACGGAACGTCAGGTTCGCGACCGGCAGCACGATGAACAGCAGCAGCAACCCGCGCAACAGCAGCGGGCCGATCAGCGCGGCCTCGCCGACCTGCGGCGTCATCCGCGTCATCCACAGCGCGGCGGCGATCGCGATCGCGAAACCCGGCACCACGAACCATTTCTTGTGCGTGACGTGCTTCGCATAGCGCAGGTACGCGAACAGCGCGGTCGCCGAGATCAGGGACATCGTGCCGACCAGGCGCCCGGCGTTCTCGACCGGATAGCCGAGCCCGCCTTCGAGCAGGCGGGAAGTCAGGTAGCTGAAGCCGGTCGACTCGTAGTAATAGAACATGTACAGCAGCAAGCCGACCCGGAACGTGCGCTCGCGAAACGCATGCAGCCGCACGAGGGGCGTCGGATGGTGCCACTGGTGATAGGCGAACCACGCGAGCGCGGCCACGCCGACGAACGTCAGCATGATCAGCATCGGCGAGCCGCTGTAGAGCTGGTAGTGCACCTGCTGCAGCACGATCTGCAGCGCGCCTTGCGCGAGCGCGAACACGATGTACGGCCAGAAATGTCCGGAGCCGCGCACGTCGTCGGGCGTCCTGCCCGAATCGGGCAGCGTGAGGAGGGCGAGGATCGCGAACGCGATCCCGGCAGGCGCCGTGCACGCGAACAGCGCGCGCCACGTCGAATGCGCGACGAGCAGCCCGCCGACGATCGGCGCGAGCGCGCTGCCGAGCAGGATCATGATCAGGAACGCGCGCGTGGCGGGCGGCCGCGCCTGCGGCTTGAAGCTGATCTGGATCAGGATCCGGCACGCACCCATCATCGGGCCGATGAAGTAGCCCTGGAAGCCGCGCGCGAACGCGAGCTCGAGCGACGTGTCGGCGAATGCCGCCGCGATCGCGCCGCACGAGAACATCAGCATGCAGCCGGCGACGTAGCGGCGATGTCCGAGCCGGTCGACCCACCATTGCTGCTGCAGGATGCCGAGCACCGCCGTGACCGCATAGGCGCTGGACGACCACACGAGTTCGTCGGGCGACGCGTTGATGCCGCCTGCGATGTAGCTCGCGAAGAACGAGAAGACTGCGTTGTCGAAGTAGTCGATGCCGGTGACGAGTGCGAGCGCCCACGGGAAGAGGTCCGCGCGCAGGTTCGCGCGGCTCCACAGCGGCGAGCGACCGCGCGCGACGTTCATTCCCGGTCCTTGCGCGCGCGGCGCGTGCGGGCTTCGGCCTGCCGCTGCGCGATCAGCGCGTCGGGATTTTCGCCCGCGAGCCGCCGCTCGATGTAGTCGATGTCGTGCTGCAGTTCCTTGCGCAGCGCGACGGCTTCCTTCAGTTCGCGCTGGACGGCCGCGATCCGCTGGTCGAGCGTGTCGATCTGCTCGGCGAGGCCCGTGCGGATGTCGCGCAGCGACGCGTCCGAATAGCGGCGCCGGCCGTCGCCCGTTTCTTCGAGCGGGCGCTTGAGCATCTCGGTGATGCCGTGCAGCGAAAAGCCGAGTGCACGCAACCGCAGGATGCGGCCGAAGCGTTCGAGATCGGCTTCATCGTAAAGGCGATAGCGGCCGCCGCTGCGCGACGGCGTGACGAGTCCGCGCTCCTCGTAATACTTCAGCGTGCGCGGCGTGACGCCGAGCCGCGACGCGGCGTCGCTCACGGTCAGCAGCGGGGCGGAGGCGTCGTTCGGCATGGGGAGGGGCGGGCTGCGGTCGGTGCGATGGCGCGATTATAGATCAACCTGTACGTTCACGTGCAGGTTGGGTCGAAAAAACGGCCGCCGGGCAAAAGCGCGGGCGGCCGTTCGTGCGGGCGAGGGCGATTAGCCGCCGCGGCGCATCAGGTCGAAGAACTCGGAGTTGCTCTTCGTTTGGCGGATCTTGTCGAGCAGGAATTCCATGGCCTCGACTTCGTCCATGTCGTGGATGAACTTGCGCAACACCCAGATCTTTTGAAGGATCTCGGGCTTGATCAGCATTTCTTCGCGACGCGTGCCCGACTTGTTCAGGTTGATCGACGGATAGACGCGCTTTTCCGCGAGGCGGCGCTCGAGGTGCACTTCCATGTTGCCGGTGCCCTTGAACTCTTCGTAGATCACGTCGTCCATGCGGCTGCCGGTTTCGATCAGCGCGGTGCCGATGATCGTCAGCGAGCCGCCTTCCTCGATGTTGCGCGCCGCGCCGAAGAAGCGCTTCGGGCGCTGCAGTGCGTTCGCGTCGACACCGCCCGTCAGCACCTTGCCCGACGCCGGGATTACGGTGTTGTAAGCGCGTGCGAGACGCGTGATCGAGTCGAGCAGAATCACGACGTCGTGCTTCATTTCGACGAGGCGCTTGGCCTTCTCGATCACCATTTCGGCGACCTGGACGTGACGCGTGGCCGGTTCGTCGAACGTCGACGCGATGACTTCGCCGGCGACCGAGCGCTGCATTTCGGTCACTTCTTCGGGGCGCTCGTCGATCAGCAGCACGAACAGGACGACGTCCGGGTGGTTCTGCTTGATCGCGTGTGCGATGTGCTGGAGCATCACGGTCTTGCCCGACTTCGGCGACGCGACCAGCAGGCCGCGCTGGCCCTTGCCGATCGGCGCGATCATGTCGATGATGCGGCCCGTGACGTTCTCTTCGCCGCGCATCTCGCGTTCGAGCGCCAGCGGCTTGTTCGGGTGCAGCGGCGTGAGGTTCTCGAACATGATCTTGTGTTTCGAGGCCTCGGGCGGCTGCCCGTTGACTTTGTCGACCTTCACCAGCGCGAAGTAGCGCTCGCCGTCCTTCGGCGTGCGGACTTCACCTTCGATCGTGTCGCCGGTGTGCAGATTGAAGCGGCGAATCTGCGACGGGCTGATATAGATGTCGTCGGTACTCGCGAGGTACGACATTTCCGGCGAGCGCAGGAAGCCGAAGCCGTCCGGGAGTACTTCGAGCGTGCCGTCGCCGAAGATCGTCTCTCCCGTCTTGGCGCGCTTTTTAAGAATGGCGAACATCAGCTCCTGCTTGCGCAGGCGGTTCGCGTTTTCGATCTCCAGGCCATTGGCCATTTCGATCAGTTCGGACACGTGCAGAGACTTGAGCTCGGATAAATGCATACGGAGAACCCGCCAGGGAGGAGAAGCGACGAAAAGAAATAAGGGAGGAGGGGCGAGCGGAGGCGCTCTGAGACTTAA
Source organism: Burkholderia sp. SIMBA_051 (assembly GCF_046534915.1). Lineage (NCBI taxonomy): Bacteria > Pseudomonadati > Pseudomonadota > Betaproteobacteria > Burkholderiales > Burkholderiaceae > Burkholderia > Burkholderia sp. SIMBA_051. The sequence continues at coordinate 477,204 of NZ_JAWRXS010000003.1, forward strand.
TGCGTCTTGTAGACGTTTTTTGATTCTAGCATACGCTGATTCGTGCCTGAGCGGCCGATCGGCGGCTTGGCGGCGGACGTGTTGTCGGTTGACAACACGTCCGAGGAACGGCCCGTATTACAGGTGGCTGTCCAGGAATGCGGTGAGCTGCGACTTCGACAGCGCGCCGACCTTCTGCGCGGCGGCCGCGCCGTTCTTGAACAGGATCAGCGTCGGGATGCCGCGCACGCCGAACTTCGCGGGCGTCGCCTGGTTGTCGTCGACGTTGATCTTCGCGATCTGCAGCTTGTCGCCGTAATCCTTCGCGACTTCGTCGAGGATCGGGGCGATCATCTTGCACGGGCCGCACCATTCGGCCCAGAAGTCGACGAGCACGGGCTTGTCGGATTTGACGACGTCCTGTTCGAACGATGCGTCGCTGATGTGTTTGATCTGTTCGCTCATTGGGTCAATACCTCTTACGGTTCGGGGACTGCCTGCTTGGCGCGTTGCGGCGCTCCGGCGGCCTTTCGGCTACCGGCCGCTGCGGCAGGTCACTCCGCTCTCCGGAAGGAAGGGCGCAGGCGCTGCATGGCGCGGCTCGCGGGTCGTTCGGGCGTCATATTAGCCTAAATTGCTATCTGCTGCGGGCGGCGATAGTAGCCGCTACGCGAGTAGGGGTACGACGCGCCGTTCGACCGTTGTGTTCTGAAGGTGGAGGCCCGCATGCAAAATACAAGAGCCTCGGTCATTCACTGCGTGCTCGCCCTGGCTTCATGCGCCCATGCGCGCGCCGGTTTGCTCGATCCCTCGCATTGTTGCGAACAAACGGTCGCATTCGACCGGAAGCGGTGATAGAATATGCCGTGACGGGCCTCCTCGCATGGTGGGGCGGTGAACCTGGTCAGGTCGGGAACGAAGCAGCCACAATCGTTTTCTGCCAGTGCCGAGGGTTGGGCTCGTCACCTTTCCTCTCGCCCCGTTCGTTGGGCGTTTTTTATTTCTGCGTCATTCTCCGTTTTTCCTGCGCCTTGCCCGTTCTCCGCACCGTTTCGCGTGTCGGCGGGACGCAGCGTTACTGATACAATTTCCCGATGACCTATCAAGTTCTCGCACGCAAGTGGCGTCCGAAGGATTTCGCTTCGCTCGTCGGCCAGGAGCACGTCGTCAGGGCGCTCACGCACGCGCTCGACGGCGGGCGTCTCCATCACGCCTATCTGTTTACCGGAACCCGCGGCGTCGGCAAGACGACGCTGTCGCGGATCTTCGCGAAGGCGCTCAACTGTGAAACCGGCGTCACGTCGCAGCCGTGCGGCGTGTGCCGCGCGTGCCGCGAGATCGACGAAGGCCGCTTCGTCGATTACGTCGAGATGGACGCGGCGAGCAACCGCGGCGTCGACGAGATGGCCGCGCTGCTCGAGCGCGCGGTGTACGCGCCCGTCGATGCGCGCTTCAAGGTCTACATGATCGACGAAGTGCACATGCTGACGAACCACGCGTTCAACGCGATGCTGAAGACGCTCGAGGAGCCGCCGCCGCACGTCAAGTTCATTCTCGCGACGACCGACCCGCAGAAGATTCCCGTCACCGTGCTGTCGCGCTGCCTGCAGTTCAACCTGAAGCAGATGCCGGCCGGGCACATCGTGTCGCATCTCGAACGGATCCTCGGCGAAGAGCAGATTTCGTTCGAGCAGCAGGCGCTACGTCTGCTCGCGCGCGCCGCGCAGGGCAGCATGCGCGATGCGCTGTCGTTGACCGACCAGGCGATCGCCTATTCGGCGAACGAAGTGACCGAAGCGGCGGTGTCCGGCATGCTCGGCGCACTCGACCAGACCTACATGGTGCGGCTGCTCGATGCGCTCGCGGCCGGCAACGGCCCGGAGATCCTCGCGATCGCCGACGAGATGTCGCTGCGCAGCCTGTCGTTTTCCACCGCGCTGCAGGATCTCGCGAGCCTGCTGCACCGGATCGCATGGGCGCAGTTCGCGCCGGGCTCGGTGCTCGACGAATGGCCGGAAGCGGCCGACTTGCGTCGCTTCGCGGACGCGCTGAGCCCCGAGCAGGTTCAGCTGTTCTATCAGATCGCGACGGTCGGGCGCGCGGAGCTCGGCCTTGCGCCGGACGAATACGCCGGCTTCACGATGACGCTGCTGCGGATGCTCGCGTTCGAGCCGGCCGTCGGCGCCGGCAGTGCGCCGGGTGGCCAGCCGGCCGTGCCGCGTGCCGTCCCCGCGCCCGCGCCGCGTGCGACCGCTGCTGCCGCTGCCGCTGCCGCTGCGTCGGCTGCGGCGCCCAAGTCGCCATCGATATCGGCACCCAAGCCGCCAGCGGCAGCCGCACCGGCCGCCGCCGCGGAGGCCGTACGCCCGCAGGCTGCCGCTCCGGTCGCGCCCGCCGCGCGTCCGTCGCCGGTCCAGTCCGGCGATGCGGCGACTTCGTCGGCCGTGAAACCTGTGGCGACACCGGCAGCGGCTGCGACGGAAGCGCCGGCCGCACCGCAGCCGGCAGCGAACCCGGCACCTCAGGCGGCACCGGCGAGCGATGCGCCGCCGGCCGTGCGCAACGAACCTGAACCGCCGGCTGTCGCCAAGCGCGTCGACGAACCTGCGGCGCCTGCTGTCGCCAAGCGCGTCGCGGAACCTGCAGCACCTGCCGAACCGACGCCGCGTGCCGCGCCGGCAGCGCCGGCCGCACCTGCCGCGCGCCCGTCGGCCCGCGGTGGCGCAGCCGCCGCACTCGACGTGCTGCGCAATGCCGGCATGCGCGTGTCATCCGACCGCTCGCGAGCGGACGCCGCGCCGAAATCGGCCGCGGCCCAGCCGGCCGCCGACAAACCGGCGCCGTCGCGTCCCGCCGTGCAGGTGCCGACGCCGCGTCCGGCAGCTCGCGCGCCGCAGGCTGCCGACACGCGTCAGGCGCCGCCGCCGTGGGAAGACATCCCGCCGGACGAATACGTGCCGCTCAGCGCCGACGAGATGTTCGGCGGTGGGGCCGACGACGGCTTCGTCCCGGTATTCGACAGCGGCCCCGACGACGTGCGTATTGCGCCGAAGCCGGCGGAGGCCCGTCCGTCCGCACCGGTCGACACGCGTCCGCTGCCGCCCGCGATCGCGCTCGATCCGATCGGCTTCGACGGCGAATGGCCGGCGCTGGCTGCACGGTTGCCGCTGAAGGGCGTCGCGTATCAGCTTGCGTTCAACAGCGAGCTGACGGCCGTCGACGCGACGACGTTGAAACTGTCCGTGCCGGTGCCGCAGTATGCGGACGCCGCCCAGGTCGCGAAGCTGAAGGCTGCGCTGGCCGACGCGCTCGGCAAGCCGGTCGAGGTCGCGGTCGAGGTCGGGCCAGCGCGGCGCACCGCGGCGGCGCTCGATGCGGCCGCGCGTGCGGCACGCCAGCGCGAGGCCGAGCAGGAGATCCACGGCGATCCGTTCGTCCAGCAGCTCGTGCGTGATTTCGGCGCGCGTATCGTCGAAGGCTCGGTGCGGCCGCTCGCCGATTCGGCGCCGGACGGCGCGCCGCCCACGCTGCATTGAACGAATCGCACCGCGACAGGCACAATCACGCCCGCACACATTGGCCGGCATGCGCCGCGTGCCGGTTTTCACACGATCAAGAAGGAGTATTCCCATGTTGAAAGGCAACCTCGCCGGACTGATGAAGCAAGCGCAGCAAATGCAGGAAAACATGAAGAAGATGCAGGAGCAGCTTGCGCAGATCGAAGTCGAAGGGCAGTCGGGTGCCGGCCTCGTCAAGGTGACGATGACGTGCCGCAACGAAGTGCGTCGCGTGGCGATCGACCCGAGCCTGCTCGCGGACGACAAGGACATGCTCGAGGATCTGGTCGCGGCCGCGTTCAACGATGCCGTCCGCAAGGCCGAAGCGACGTCGCAGGAGAAGATGAGCGGCATGACGTCGGGCCTGCCGCTGCCCCCGGGTTTCAAGCTGCCGTTCTGAGCGCAGCGTCCGTTCAGCCCGTTCAGCCTCCAGCCGCCGTATGAAACAGCCGTCCGCCCTGTCCGCGCTCGTCGAGGCGTTGCGTGTCCTGCCCGGCGTCGGGCCGAAATCCGCGCAGCGCATGGCGTACCACCTGATGCAGCACGATCGGGAGGGCGCGGAGCGGCTCGGCCGCTCGCTGCTGTTCGCGACCGAGCACCTGCAGCACTGCGAGAAGTGCAACACGTTCACGGAAGCGCAGATCTGCGAGGTGTGCAGCGACGACGAGCGTGATCCGACGCTGCTGTGCGTCGTCGAGACGCCGGCCGACCAGATCATGCTCGAGCAGACGATGACGTACCGCGGGCTGTATTTCGTGCTGATGGGGCGGCTGAGCCCGCTCGACGGGATCGGCCCGAAGGAAATCCATTTCGACCGCCTCGTGCGGCGCGCGTCCGACGGCGTCGTCAAGGAGGTCGTGCTCGCGACCAACTTCACGAACGAGGGCGAAGCCACCGCGCACTACCTCGGCCAGACGCTGAAGGCGCGCGGGCTCGCGGTCACGCGCCTCGCGCGCGGCGTGCCGGTCGGCGGCGAGCTCGAATACGTCGACGCGGGCACCATCGCCCGCGCGATGCTCGACCGCCGCACGATGTAAGCCGGGCGCCGCCGGCGAGCGGCGCCGTTCCTCATGCCAGGGAGACACATGAGCACCAGTCAGGGCCCGCTCGCGGGCGTCAAAGTGCTCGAATTCGGGACGCTGATCGCGGGGCCGTTCGCGTCGCGCCTCTTGGCCGAATTCGGCGCGGAAGTGATCAAGATCGAGGATCCGAACGGCGGCGACCCGCTGCGCAAGTGGCGCAAGCTGCATCCGGAGCAGGGCGGCACGTCGCTGTGGTGGTCGGTCCAGGCGCGCAACAAGAAATCGGTCACGCTCAATCTGAAATCCGATGCCGGCAAGGCGATCGCGCGGCAGCTCGCGCGCGAGGCCGACATCGTGGTCGAAAACTTTCGCCCGGGCCTGCTCGAGAAGCTCGGCCTCGGCTACGACATCCTGTCGGCCGACAACCCCGGTCTCGTGATGGTGCGCCTGTCCGGCTACGGGCAGACGGGCCCGTACCGCGACCGGCCCGGCTTCGGCGCGATCGCCGAATCGATGGGCGGATTGCGTCACATCACCGGCTATCCGGATCTGCCGCCGCCGCGCATCGGCATCTCGATCGGCGACTCCATTGCCGCGCTGCACGGCGTGATCGGGGCGCTGATGGCGCTCCACCACCGCAACGTGAATGGCGGCGCGGGGCAGGTGGTCGACGTTGCGCTGTATGAAGCGGTGTTCAACATGATGGAAAGCGTGGTGCCCGAATACGGCGTGTACGGGATGGTGCGCGAGCGCACCGGCGCGTCGCTGCCGGGCATCGTGCCGTCGAACACCTACGCGTGTCGCGACGGCAGCATCGTGATCGGCGGCAACAGCGACCCGATCTTCAAGCGGCTGATGAAGGCGATCGAGCGCGACGACCTCGCGGACGATCCCGCACTCGCACGCAACGACGGACGCGTGCCGCGCACGCAGGAAATCGACGACGCGATTGCCGCGTGGCTCGCGCCGCGCACGATCGACGACGCGCTGGCCGTGCTCAACGCGGCCGACGTGCCGGCCGGGCGCATCTATAGCGCCGCCGACATGTTCACCGATCCGCAGTTCGTCGCGCGACAGATGATCCAGCGTTTCAAGCTCGCCGACGGCACCGACATTCCGCTGCCGAACATCACGCCGAAGCTGTCCGGCACGCCGGGCGAAACGCGCTGGCTCGGGCCCGAACTCGGCGAGCACACGGACGAGGTGCTGCGCGGCCTCGGCTACGACGCGCAGGCGATCGCCGCGCTGCGCGAGGCCGGCGCGATCTGAGCGTCGTCCCCAGCGCCGGCGAAGCGCGCGGGGTTTCCCGGACGGTACTTCCTTCCGGGTCGATGACTGCGGGCAGCCGAGTGTTTTCCCGAGTGGGTGGAACGCCGCCGCGCAGTGTGGCGGCGCACCGCATGCGCGAGCTGCGCGCGGGCCCGTCAGACGCCGCCGGACTGTCGCTCTCGCGCCATCTTTCCTCGGTTACAATCGCCGGATGCGAATCCTACTCAGCAACGACGACGGCTATCTCGCCCCCGGTCTCGCCGCGCTCAGCGACGCGCTGCGGCCGTTGGCCGACCTCACCGTGATCGCACCCGAGCAGAACTGCAGCGGCGCGTCGAATTCCCTCACGCTGTCGCGGCCGCTGTCGGTGCAGCGCGCGACGAATACGGGTTTCTTCTACGTGAACGGCACGCCCACCGACTCGGTGCACGTCGCGTTGACGGGGATGGCCGACGAGCGTCCGGACCTCGTCGTGTCGGGGATCAACAACGGCCAGAACATGGGCGAAGACACCCTCTATTCAGGGACAGTTGCGGCCGCCACCGAAGGCATCATGTTCGGCGTGCCGGCCATCGCGTTTTCGCTGGCCGACAAGGGCTGGGCGCATCTGGCCGACGCCGCGCGCGTCGCCGCGGAAATCGTCGAGCATTACCTCGCGCATCCGCTGCCCGGTCAGCCGTTGCTGAACGTCAATATTCCGAATCTGCCGTACGACGAGCTGAGGGGCTGGAAGGTCACGCGCCTCGGCAAGCGTCACCCGTCGCAGCCGGTGATTCGCCAGACCGACCCGCGCGGCGAGCCGGTCTACTGGATCGGTGCGGCGGGTGCCGCGCTGGACGCGAGCGAAGGTACCGATTTCCACGCCGTCGCAAACGGTTTCGTGTCGATCACGCCGCTGCAGCTCGATCTCACGCATACGCAAATGCTGCCTGCAACGCGCGAATGGGCGCGCGCAGGCGGGCGGGCTTCATGAGCGGCGAGCGCGCGAAGCGGTTCCCGCTCGCGCTCGAAGATCTCAAGCGAGCGCCACGCAAATCGGAAGTCCGGTCCGGGTCCGGCGAACGCCATGCGGCGAGCGCGGTGCCGAAGGCCGCCGACAAGCCCGCCGCCGTGCTCAAGCCGGTGGCGAAGACGGGCGCCGCTCGCGCGCTGCCCGGCACGGCCGCCGCGAAGCCCGCGACCGCGCCGAAGCCGACCGTGCTGAAGCCCGCGATGCCGAAGCCGGCCGCGCCGAAGCTGGCCGCGCCGAGCAGCGCGCCGGCCGGCGCGTTCGCGCTGACCTCGGAACGTGTGCGCGAGCGCATGGTCGAACGCCTGCGCGCGAACGGCGTGACCGACGCGCGCGTGCTGGATGCGATGGCCGCGGTGCCACGCCACATGTTCGTGGATCCGGGGCTCGCGACGCAGGCCTACGAGGATGCCGCGTTGCCGATCGGCCACCAGCAAACGATCTCAAAGCCGTCGGTCGTCGCGCGCATGATCGAGCTCGCGATGGCCGGCCGCACACTCGAGCGCGTGCTCGAGATCGGCACCGGTTGCGGCTACCAGGCCGCGGTGCTGAGTCACGTGGCGCGCGACGTGTATTCGATTGAACGCATCAAGCCGCTCTACGAGCGCGCGAAGCTGAACCTGCGGCCGCTGCGCGTGCCGAACATCCGTTTGCATTATGGCGACGGGCGTGTCGGCCTGCCGTCCGCGGCGCCGTTCGACGCGATCGTGATCGCGGCGGCGGGGCTCGACGTGCCGCAGGCGCTGCTCGAGCAGCTCGCGATCGGCGGGCGGCTCGTCGCGCCGGTCGGCGCGCAGAGCGGGCAGCACCAGGTGCTCACGCTGGTCGAGCGCGTCGCGCCCGCGCAATGGCGAGAGTCCCGGCTTGATCGCGTTTTCTTTGTCCCTTTAAAATCCGGAGTGATTTGAAACCGATGAGTATGTTGCGCGCGATGCAAAACAACCGAACCAGGGAACCGCTCACGTTCGCCCAGCGCGCGATCTGTGTGGCTGCATTCTCCACGCTACTGGCCGCCTGTGCGACGCGCCTCGACAACGCGCCCGTCGTCGACCGCTCCGGAACGCTCGGCACGACCGCTGCCGCGCAGCCGGCGGTGCCGCTCGGCCCGCCGCCGCCCGGCTTCTACCGTGTGAAACCGGGTGACACGCTGTACCGGATCGCACTCGAGAACGGCCAGAACTATCGCGACATCGCCGCGTGGAACAACCTGACCAACCCGAACCAGATCGAAGTCGACCAACTGCTGCGCGTCGCGCCGCCGGGCGGCGCCGCGGTTGCCGGCTCGCAGGTTGCCGCGCCGATCGGCGGCGCTGCCGTCGCGACCGCGCCGCTCAGCAGCGGTCCCGCGACGCCGGCCGCAGGCTCGTCGTCGTCCGCGATCACGCCGCCGGCTGCCGCCTCCGCATCGAGCGATACGGCAGCAGTGCCGAGCGGCCCCGTGACGTTTGCATGGCCCGTGCGCGGCCCGCTGCTGAACGGTTTCGACGACGCGAAGAACAAGGGTGTCAATATCGGCGGCACGTCGGGTGAACCCGTGAAGGCGGCGGCCGATGGCCGCGTCGTCTACTCGGGCAATGGCCTGCGTGGCTACGGCAACCTCATTATCATCAAACACGATGCAACTTACCTCACGGCGTATGCACATAATCGCGCTTTGATGGTAAAAGAGGGGGACGCGGTGACGAAGGGGCAGAAGATCGCCGAGATGGGTAACAGCGATGCCGACCGCGTGATGCTGCATTTCGAGGTTCGCCGGCAGGGTAAACCTGTCGATCCGCTGAAGTATTTGCCGCCTCAATAACCGAGACGACCATGCCGAAATCGAAGCGCCACGAGCCGCAAGCCGAGTCTGAGAAGATCAGTCGTGCCACGCAAGCATCGGTGGGGCGAGCTGGCGCTTCGAAGGACGACGAAGACGACGTCGCGGAAAACGAACGTGATATCGAGGCAAGCGACGCCGAAGCGGACGGCGACGGCGAGCGCGAAGGCCGTCCGGAAGCGGCTCCCGACGTCGACGATTTCCGCGCATTGCTGCAGGCCGAGCTCACGGCCGACACGATCCAGCATTACCTGAACCGCATCAGCGTGAAGCCGCTCCTGACCGTCGAGGAGGAGCAGCGCTATTCGCGTCTCGCGAAGGCCGGCGAATTCGAGGCGCGGCAGGTGATGATCGAGCGCAACCTGCGTCTCGTCGTCAGTATCGCGAAGGGTTACCTGAACCGCGGCGTGCCGCTGCTCGACCTGATCGAGGAAGGCAACCTCGGCCTGATGCACGCGATCGAGAAATTCGACCCGACGCGCGGCTTTCGCTTCTCGACCTATGCGACGTGGTGGATCCGCCAGAGCATCGAGCGGGCGATCATGAACCAGGCGCGCACCGTGCGCCTGCCCGTGCACGTGATCCGCGAGCTGAACCAGGTGCTGCGCGCGAAGCGCCACCTCGAAAAGAATTCGATGTCGACGGGCGAGGCGGCCGAGCGCCGCGAAGCCAGCATCGACGACATCGCCTATCTCACCGGCAAGACCGCCGAGGAAGTCACCGACATCCTCGCGCTCAACGAGCACACCGCATCGCTCGACGCACCGCTCGACCTCGATCCCGCGAGCAGCCTGCTCGATCTGCTGCCCGACGACCAGAGCCAGTCGCCCGACGCCGAGGTGCAGCACCGCGAGCTCGAGACGCTCACGCGCGCGTGGCTGTCACGGCTGTCCGACAAGCACCGCCACGTGATCGAGCGCCGCTTCGGCCTGAACCACATCGAACCGGCCACGCTCGAGGAGCTGGCCGACGAGATGGGGCTCACGCGCGAGCGCGTGCGGCAGATCCAGCAGGAAGCGCTGGTGCGCCTCAAGCGGTTCTTTGCCTCCAATGGCGTACGCAAGGACGCCGTTCTGTAACTGATGACTCCGATTCTCGTTTTTGACATCGAGACCATTCCCGATGTCGACGGCATTCGCCGTCTGGAAGATCTGCCCGCGACGCTCGACGACGCCGCGGTGGCCGAACATGCGTTCGCCGCGCGCCGCGAGAAGACCGGCGGCGATTTCCTGCCGCATCACCTGCAGCGCATCGCGGCGATTTCCTGCGTGTTCCGCGACAACAACGGTTTCCGTGTGCGCTCGCTGGGCACGCCCCAGGACAACGAGGCGACGCTGATCCAGTCGTTCTACCGCGTGATCGAGAAATACACGCCGCAGCTCGTGTCGTGGAACGGCGGCGGCTTCGACCTGCCGGTGCTCCATTACCGTGCGCTCGTGCACGGGATTCCCGCGACGCGCTACTGGGATCTGGGCGAGGACGACCGCGAATTCAAGTGGAACAACTACATCGCGCGCTATCACTCGCGGCATACCGATCTGATGGACGTGCTCGCGATGTATCAGGCGCGCGCGAACGCGCCGCTCGACGCGCTCGCGAAGCTGTGCGGCTTTCCGGGCAAGCTCGGGATGGACGGCAGCCAGGTGTGGCCGGCGTTCCAGGACGGGCGGATCGAGGAAATCCGCAACTACTGCGAAACCGACGTCGTCAACACCTACCTGCTGTATTGCCGGTTCCAGCTGATGCGCGGCGGCCTCACGCCGAGCGAATATGCGGACGAGATCCTGCTCGTGAAGAATTCGCTGGCGCAGGAGCCTGCGTCGCATTGGGCCGAATACCTGGCCGGCTTCGACGCGTGACGCGGGCGGCCCGCGTCGCGGCCGCGATCAATCGACCTCGAGCACGACCGGCTGGTGATCCGACGCGCGCACGTCGCCGTCGATCTCGCAGCGCGTGACGCGCGGCAGCAGCGTATCGGTCACGAACACGAAATCGCACGCGAGCGGCCCGTCCGACCATTGCGCGGTGTCGTAGACGCCGGCGGTCGGCGGCGGCGTATGGCCCGGGTGCCGGGCAACCCACGCATCGACGAACGATGGCGCGTCCGCGATCGGCTCCAGCAGGCGCCGGTACGCATCGCTGTCGAACGCGCTGTTGAAATCGCCGCAGATGATCGCGTCGCGCGCCTGACCGGTCGCGGTGAACGGTCCCGTGGCGTTCTCCGCCGGGGCAGGCTGATCGGCGTGGGCGCACGCTTCGCGGTGCCGGGCGCGCATCGCATCCACCTGTGCGAGTCGCTGGCGCGCGGAATAGAATTCGAGGTGTGTCGTGATGATACGCAGCGCGCCGGACGACGTCGTCAACTCGACCTCCAGCGCGACGCGCGGCATCGACGGCCCGCTGGCGTCGGCCGGCCACGGCAGCAACTGGCGCAGCACGCGTCCGACCGGCAGCCGGGTCGCGATCGCATTGCCGAACTGCCGGCGCGCCGCGTCGGGTTCGAGCGGCGGCAGGTCGGCGCCGATCGCCTCGAAGATCGTATAGCCGGGCAGCAACGCCGCCAGTTCGGTGAACTGATCAGGGCCCGGCTGGCCGGGCAGCGCGCCGAAGCCGCGCGTGACTTCCTGCATGCACAGCACGTCGAAGTCGCCGAGGCGGCGGGCGGCGGCGATGGTGCGCGCGAGGTCGACGACGCCGTCCGCGTCCCGACCCCATTGAACGTTCCAGTCGATCAGTCGCATGGTCGATTCTCCTGCGAGCAGAGAGCCAACCTGCGAGCAGAACTTGTGCCGCCGGTGGGTCGGCAAGACACTGCGCCTGCGGGCCCTTGTGCATTACGTGGCCCGTGGATGCATCCGTATGGGCACATGCGCGATGAAAGCGGACGATGCGGGCTGGCGTCGTCTACAATCTCGCCTTCTTCAACGTTTGTCAGGAAAAGCTGGTGTCCGAAGCCGTCCCCACTTCTGCGCGCAAATCGAAAAATGCGCCCGTCGCGCCCGGGCCTGCCCCGGTTCTCGAGATCGAATCGCTCGACATGGAAGCGCGCGGTGTCGGCCGCACGGTGACCGAGGACGGCACGCCGGGCAAGGTCATCTTCGTCGAAGGCGCGCTGCCCGGCGAGCGCGTGACCTATTCGAGCTACCGTCGCAAGCCGAGCTACGAGCAGGCGACCGTGGTCGACATCCTGCGCCCGAGCGTGCTGCGCACGCAGCCGAAATGCGCGTTCTTCGGCACCTGCGGCGGCTGCTCGATGCAGCATCTCGACATGCGCGCGCAAGTGGCGATCAAGCAGCGCGTGCTCGAGGACAACCTGTGGCACCTGGCGAAGCTGCGCGCCGAGACGGTGTTCGCGCCGATCCATGGCCCGTCGTGGGGCTACCGCTACCGTGCGCGCCTGACCGTGCGCAACGTCGCGAAGAAGGGCGGCGTGCTGGTCGGCTTCCACGAAAAGAAGAGCAGCTATGTCGCCGACATGACGAGCTGCGAAGTGCTGCCGCCGCACGTGTCGGCAATGCTGGTGCCGTTGCGCCGGCTGGTCGAGGGGCTGTCGATTCGCGACCGGATGCCGCAGATCGAACTCGCGGTCGGTTCGCAAGTCACGGCGCTGGTGCTGCGCGTGCTGGAGCCGATCAATGCGGACGACGAAGCGCTGCTGCGCGCGTTCGCGGACGAGCACAAGGTGCAGTTCTGGCTGCAGCCGAAGGGCCCGGACACGGTGACGCCGTTCTATCCGCTCGACGTGCCGCTCGACTACACGCTGCCGGAGTTCGGCATCCGCATGCCGTTCAAGCCGACCGACTTCACGCAGGTCAACCATCAGATCAACCGCGTGCTGGTGGGCCGTGCGCTGCGCCTGCTCGCGCCGTCGCGCGACGATCGCGTGCTCGACCTGTTCTGCGGGATCGGCAACTTCACGCTGCCGCTCGCGCGCCTGTCGCGCGAGGTGATGGGCATCGAAGGCAGCGACACGCTGACGACGCGCGCGCTGGCGAATGCGCGCGAAAACGGCGTCGACGGCCACACGACGTTCGCGTGCCGGAACCTGTTCGAAGTGACGGGCGACGACCTCCGTGCGCTCGGCGCGTTCGACAAGTTCCTGATCGACCCGCCGCGCGAAGGCGCGCTCGCGGTGTCGAAGGCGCTGGCCGAAATCGCGCAGAGCGGCGAAGGCCCGCTGCCGAAGCGGATCGTCTACGTGTCGTGCAACCCGTCGACGCTCGCGCGTGACGCGGGCCTGCTCGTGCACGAGGCGGGTTACCGCCTGAAGGGCGCCGGGGTCGTGAACATGTTCCCGAATACGTCGCACGTCGAATCGATCGCGCTGTTCGAGCGCGACTGAGCGGGCGGGCGTCGGACGTAAAAAAACCGGCCCGCGGGCCGGTTTTTCATGGGGTGGTGCGAACGTCAGTTGCGGTTGCCGCCGAAGATGCCGAGCAGCGCGAGCAGGTTCGTGAACACGTTGTACAGGTCGAGGTAGATCGCGAGCGTGGCCGAGATGTAGTTCGTCTCGCCGCCGTTCACGACGCGCTGGACGTCGAACAGCATGTAGGCCGAGAAGATCGCGATCGCGAGCACCGAGACGGTGAGCATCAGCGCCGGCAGCTGCAGGAAGATATTCGCGACCGACGCCAGCAGGATCACGATCACGCCCATGAACAGCCACTTGCCGAGCCCCGAGAAGTCGCGCTTGCTGACGGTGGCGATCGTCGCCATCGAGGCGAAGATGATGCCGGTGCCGCCGAACGCGAGCATGATCAGCGACGGGCCGTTCGAGAAGCCGAGGATGAAGCTGAGCAGCCGCGACAGCATCAGGCCCATGAAGAACGTGAAGCCGAGCAGCACGAACACGCCGGCCGCGCTGTTTTTGGTCCGCTCGATCGCGAACATGAAGCCGAACGCGATCGCGAAGAACGCGAGCAGGCTCATCATCGGGCTCGTGGCCGCGAACAGCGAGAAGCCCGTCGCGACGCCGACCCAGGCGCCCAGCACGGTCGGCACCATCGACAGCGCGAGCAGCCAGTACGTGTTCCGCAGCACGCGGTTACGAACTTCGGCGGTGCTGACGGAACCGCCGCGGCCGAAATTGTACGGATAGTCGTTCATGGTTTCTCCTAACATTGAACGCGTGGGCGTCCGGGGCCGGTTCGGCGCGCGCGATGTGCGGCGCAGCAAACCGGGGCAGCTATGGCTAAGATACGTTCCGCGCCGCCAGGTTTCAATGCGGGCGGTGCAAAAAACATATGGATTCGAAACCTTTCATTCGTGTAAGGGTTCAATCGCAATGATACACGGGATCGTGCTACAATAGCGGATTCATTTGAACCTGTAACTTCTTAATTTTTTGGAGTTTTTATGGCAATCGAGCGCACCCTGTCGATCATCAAGCCGGATGCGGTGGCAAAGAACGTGATCGGTCAGATCTACAGCCGTTTCGAAGGCGCCGGCCTGAAGATCGTCGCATCGCGCATGGCTCACCTGTCGCGTGGCGACGCAGAGAAGTTCTATGCGGTTCACGCAGCACGTCCGTTCTTCAAGGACCTCGTCGATTTCATGATCTCGGGCCCGGTGATGATCCAGGTTCTGGAAGGTGAAGGCGCGATCCTGAAGAACCGCGACCTGATGGGTGCGACGGATCCGAAGAAGGCGGAAAAGGGCACGATCCGCGCCGACTTCGCCGACAGCATCGACGCGAACGCCGTGCACGGCTCGGACGCTGCCGAAACGGCCGCGGTCGAAATCGCGTTCTTCTTCCCGGAAATGAACGTCTACTCGCGCTAAGCCCTGGCTGGCAACAAGTAGGCAGGATTCAGCGCAAGCGGCAAGGCAGCACATCATGACGAGCGAAACTTCCGTCAATCTTCTCGACTTCGATGCCGAGGGTCTTGTCGCGTACTGCGGCAGCCTTGGCGAGAAGCCGTTCCGCGCCAAGCAGTTGCAGCGCTGGATCCACCAGTACAACGCCGGCGATTTCGACGGCATGACCGATCTCGCGAAGTCCCTGAGAGAAAAGCTCAAGGGCCGTGCGTCGATCGTGATGCCCGAGATCGCCAGCGATCACGTTTCCACCGACGGCACGCGCAAGTGGCTGATCGACGTCGGAAACGGCAATGCGGTCGAAACCGTGTTCATCCCGGAAGAGACGCGCGGCACGCTGTGCGTGTCGTCGCAGGCCGGGTGCGCGGTCAACTGCCGCTTCTGCTCGACGGGCAAGCAGGGCTTCTCCCGCAACCTGTCGACAGCCGAAATCATCGGTCAGCTCCGGATGGCCGAATTTGCGCTGCGTGCGTCGCTCGGTCGCGCGCCCGGTCCGAACGGCAAGGCCGAACGGGTCGTCACCAACGTGGTGATGATGGGCATGGGCGAGCCGCTGCTGAACTACAACGCGGTCGTGCCCGCGATGCGGCTGATGCTCGACGACAACGCGTACGGCCTGTCGCGCCGCCGCGTCACGCTGTCGACGTCCGGCGTGGTGCCGATGATGGACCGCCTCGGCGCCGAATTGCCGGTCGCGCTCGCCGTTTCGCTGCACGCGCCGAACGATGCGCTGCGCGACGAGCTGGTGCCGCTCAACAAGAAGCATCCGCTTCGCGAGCTCATGGCCGCGTGCCAGCGTTATCTGAAAGTCGCGCCGCGCGACTTCATTACTTTCGAATACTGCATGCTCGACGGCGTCAACGACACCGAAGCGCATGCGCGCGAACTGCTGGCCGTCACGCGTGACGTTCCGTGCAAGTTCAATCTGATCCCGTTCAATCCGTTTCCGGAATCGGGCCTCATCCGCTCGAAGCCGGAGCAGATCAAACGTTTTGCACAGGTCCTCATCGACGCGGGTGTCGTCACGACCGTGCGCAAGACGCGCGGCGACGACATCGACGCCGCATGCGGCCAGCTGGCCGGCGCCGTGAAGGACCGCACCCGCCTGGCGGAGCGAACGGGCGCGGCAGCAAAAATCATCGAAGTTCGGGCAATTTGACGGGGTGCCAGGTCGGGGCGGCCTGGCCCGGATGCCCGAGCCTCTTGGCGGTACAACACGCGAATAGCGATCGGTCGCGGCGCCTCGGCGCCGCGCATGATATGGACAGTTGCGGGTGCCGGCCGGCTCGAGCCGGCGGCACTCGCCAGTGAAGAAGAATCGACGCGAGGACAAGGATGAGTGAGCCGCAGCCGACAAACGGCGCAGAGACGGATGCCGCGAAGCCGGCACCGGCGGGGTTGGAAACGCTGGCGGCTGTCGGCAGCCGGCTGGCGCAGCTCCGGGAGGCGAAGGGCTGGACGGTCGACGACGTGTCGGCGCGGCTCAAGGTCGCCCCGCCGAAGCTGCGTGCGCTCGAGGCAGGCGACATCAGCCATCTGCCCGGCGTGACGTTCGCGCTCGGCGTCGTGCGCAGCTACGCGAAGATGCTCGGCGTCGATCCGGAGCCGTTTGCGCAGGCGTTGCGCCGCGAGCGCGGCGTGCCGGAAGTCGATTTGTCGATGCCCGCGTCGTCGGGGACAGATCTGCCGCGCGGCCGCGTGTCGATTCCGCTCGGCGGCTCGTCGCACCACCATCCGTGGCTGTGGGGGACGGCGATCGTCGTCGTCGCGGTGGTCGCGGTGCTCATGTGGCACACTGGCGGCGATTCGTCGAGCTGGCTCGCGCGTTTCAAGGGCGGCGACACCGACCATGCGTCGGCGGCCAGCGCGCCGGCGGCGTCTTCGGTCGAAGGGGCCGCCGCGGGCGGCGCGTCGGCGGCAGCCGGCAGTGATGCGCCGGCGCAGGTCGCGGCGTCCGCCGTGGCGCCGCAGGTCGTTGCATCGGCGGCACCGGCAGCACCGGCGCCGGCCCCAGCGGTCGCGGCGCCCGCGTCGCAACCGGTCGTGACGGCCGCGGCGAGCGGCGCGGCCGTGCCGGCCCAGCCCGCGAGCGTCGTGGTGGCGGCAGGGCAGTCGATGATCGAACTGAAGGTCAAGCAGGATTGCTGGTTCAGCGTGCGCGACAAGAACGGCAAGGAGCTGTTCTCGGCGCTGGTGCGGGCCGGCGAGACGAAGCAGGTCGCCGGCGACGGGCCGTTCAAGGTCACGATCGGCAACAAGGCAGGCATGGACGCGGTTGCGTTCGACGGAAAACCTGTCGATCCGGCAAAATATTCGGCAGCGCGGGGTAACGTGGCGCGGTTCACGTTGCCCTGATGTCAAGCGCCGTGGCGCGGGCCTGTTCAGCACAGGCCGCGAGGGCACGGCGCTTTTTCAATTCATGCGCCGCTTCGCGGCGCATTCCGCGTAAATGGATCTATCGATGCAATCCGAAGCTCAATCCCCACGCAGCAGTCAGATTTGTTCAACCGAGCCGGTGTTCGGCGGGCATCAGCCGCGTCGCGTGTCGCATGCGGTGGATGTTCGTTGGGGCGGGCAGCTCGTGACGATCGGCGGCGATGCGCCGGTGCGCGTCCAGTCGATGACGAATACCGACACGGCCGATGCGATCGGCACGGCGATCCAGATCAAGGAACTCGCGAACGCGGGCTCCGAACTGGTCCGCATCACCGTGAACACGCCGGAGGCCGCGGCCGCCGTGCCGGCGATCCGCGAGCAGCTCGACCGGATGGGCGTGACCGTGCCGCTCGTCGGCGATTTCCACTACAACGGCCACCTGCTGCTGCGCGACTACCCGGGCTGCGCGGAGGCGCTGTCGAAGTACCGGATCAATCCCGGCAACGTCGGTCAGGGCGCGAAGCGCGACACGCAGTTCGCGCTGATGATCGAAGCCGCGGCCAAGTACGACAAGGCGGTGCGGATCGGCGTGAACTGGGGCAGCCTCGACCAGGACCTGCTCGCGCGCATGATGGACGAGAACGGCGCGCGTGCGCAGCCGTGGGGCGCGCAAAGCGTGATGTACGAGGCGCTGATCCAGTCGGCGATCGGCTCGGCCGAGCGTGCGGTCGAACTCGGTCTCGGCCGTGATCGCATCGTGCTGTCGTGCAAGGTCAGCGGCGTGCAGGACCTGATCGCCGTGTACCGGGAACTCGGCCGCCGCTGCGGCTTCGCGCTGCACCTCGGTCTGACCGAGGCCGGCATGGGCTCGAAGGGCATCGTCGCGTCGACGGCCGCGCTCGGCGTGCTGCTGCAGGAAGGGATCGGCGACACGATCCGTATCTCGCTGACGCCGGAGCCGGGCGCGCCGCGCACGGGCGAGGTGATCGTCGGCCAGGAAATCCTGCAGACGATGGGCCTGCGCTCGTTCGCGCCGATGGTGATCGCGTGCCCGGGCTGCGGCCGCACGACGAGCACGCTGTTCCAGGAGCTCGCGATGCAGATCCAGACCTACCTGCGCGAGCAGATGCCCGTATGGCGCAAGGAATATCCGGGCGTCGAGAAGATGAACGTCGCGGTGATGGGCTGCATCGTCAACGGCCCGGGCGAATCGAAGCACGCGAACATCGGCATCAGCCTGCCGGGTTCGGGCGAGAACCCGGCCGCGCCCGTCTTCATCGACGGCGAGAAGGTCAAGACGCTGCGCGGCGAGCGGATCGCCGAGGAATTCCAGCAGATCGTCAGCGACTACGTCGCACGCAACTACGGCCGCACCGAGGCCCTGAATTAATTCGTCCACACACACGATGACTGAACAGAAACGCAAGATCGAGAAGCTCACCGGCGTCAAAGGCATGAACGACATCCTTCCGCAGGATGCCGGCCTGTGGGAGTTCTTCGAAGCCACCGTGAAATCGTTGCTGCGCGCGTACGGCTACCAGAACATCCGTACGCCGATCGTCGAACACACGCAGCTCTTCACGCGCGGCATCGGCGAAGTCACGGACATCGTCGAGAAGGAAATGTACAGCTTCACCGACGCGCTGAACGGCGAGAACCTGACGATGCGCCCGGAGAACACCGCGGCCGTCGTGCGCGCGTCGATCGAGCACAACATGCTGTACGACGGCCCGAAGCGCCTGTGGTACATCGGCCCGATGTTCCGTCACGAGCGTCCGCAGCGCGGCCGCTACCGCCAGTTCCACCAGGTCGGCGTCGAGGCGCTCGGCTTCGCGGGCCCGGATGCAGACGCCGAGATCATCATGATGTGCCAGCGCCTGTGGGACGACCTCGGGCTGACCGGCATCAAGCTCGAGATCAACTCGCTCGGCCTCGCGGAAGAGCGGGCCGCGCACCGTGTCGAACTGATCAAGTACCTCGAGCAGTTCGCCGACGTGCTGGACGAGGACGCGAAGCGCCGCCTGTATACGAACCCGCTGCGCGTGCTCGACACGAAGAATCCCGCGCTGCAGGAAATCGCGCAGAACGCGCCGAAGCTGATCGACTTCCTCGGCGACGAATCGCGCGCACACTTCGAAGGGCTGCAGCGCCTGCTGCTCGCGAACAACATTCCGTTCAAGATCAACCCGCGTCTCGTGCGCGGCCTCGACTACTACAACCTGACCGTGTTCGAGTGGGTGACCGACAAGCTCGGCGCGCAGGGCACCGTCGCGGCCGGCGGCCGCTACGATCCGCTGATCGAGCAGCTCGGCGGCAAGCCGACCGCCGCATGCGGCTGGGCGATGGGCATCGAGCGCATTCTCGAACTGCTGAAGGAAGAGGATCTCGCGCCCGAGCAGGAAGGTGTCGACGTGTACGTGGTGCACCAGGGCGAGACGGCGCGCGAACAGGCGTTCATCGCGGCCGAGCGTCTGCGCGACACGGGCCTCGACGTGATTTTCCACTGCAGCGCCGACGGCGCGCCGGCAAGCTTCAAGTCGCAGATGAAGCGGGCCGATGCAAGCGGTGCCGCGTTCGCGGTGATCTTCGGCGAAGAAGAGGTCGCGAACGGCACGGTGGGCGTGAAAGCGCTGCGCGGTGCGGGCGAGGAAGGGGAAAAGAACGTTCAGCAGACCGTACCGGTCGAAAGCTTGACCGAATTCCTAATCAATGCGATGGTTGCATCCGCCGAAGACGGCGACGACTGATCGCGCTCGCATTCGCTCGACAAGAAAAAGCCTGAACAGGAAGGAATCGCTCGCCGATGAGTTATCACGACGAACAAGAATCGATTGAAAGTGTCAAGGCGTGGTGGGCCCGCTGGGGCAACCTCACCACGTGGATCGTGCTCGCGGCGCTGGTCGTCGCGGCCGGTTTCAACGGCTGGAATTACTGGCAGCGCCGTCAGGCCGCCGAGGCTTCCGGGTTGTACGAGCAGGTCCAGAAGGCCGCCGCCGCGAACGACAAGGCGACGATGGCCCGCGCGGCCGCCGACATGGAAGACAAGTTCGCCCGCACGCCGTATGCGCAGATGACGGCCCTGTCGGCCGCGAAGACGCTCTATGCGGCAGGCGACGCCGCCGGCGCGAAGGCCCAGTTGCAGTGGGCTGTCGATCACGCCAGGGATGACGAGTACAAGCAGATCGCGAAGCTGCGTCTCGCGTCGCTGCTGCTCGACGAGAAGGCGTACGATGCGGGCCTCGCGCTGCTGTCCGGCACGCCGGTCGATGCATTCAAGGGCGTCGTGGCGGATCGCCGCGGCGATCTGCTGGCCGCGCAAGGCAAGACCGACGACGCGCGCGCTGCGTACAAGCTCGCGCTCGACGGCCTGCCGCAGGACGACCAGTCCGCGCGCCAGCTCGTGCAGTTCAAGCTCGACGCGCTCGGCGGCTGATTCCGGCCCCCTCAACCTCTTAACTCTGCTTCGCTAACCGATGAATTTGCTGAAACGTTACGCTGTGCCCGTAGCCTGCGCGGCGGCTGTCCTGGCATTGGCGGCCTGCTCGTCGTCGAAGGACGCGCGCCGCGTGCCGACGCCGCTCACCGAGTTCAAGCCCGTCATGGACGTGCAACAGGTCTGGAAGGCGAGCGTCGGCAAGGGCGGGCGCTACCTGTTCACGCCGGTAGCCGTGGGCGACGCCGTCTATGCCGCGGGCGAGAACGGTTCGGTCGAGAAGATCGACGCGAAGACGGGCCAGACGCTGTGGCGCTCGAAGGTCGGTTCGGACCTGTCGGCCGGTGTCGGCAGCGACGGCAACCTGACCGCGGTCGGCGCGCTCAAGGGCGGCGTGTTCGTCCTCGGTCCCGACGGCAAGCTGCTGTGGAAGACGAGCGTGCAGGGCGAGATCTTCTCGCCGCCGCTGGTCGGCAACGGCCTCGTGATCGTGCGCACGATCGACGGCCAGGTGATCGCGTTCAACGCGCAGACGGGCGAGCAGAAGTGGAACTACCGCAACCGCGCGGTGCCGCTGAACCTGCGCGTGTCGGCCGGCATGACGTTCGCGGGCGACGCTGCCGTGCTGGCGGGCTTCCCCGGCGGCGGTCTGGTTGCGATCAACCTGCAGACGGGTGAGCCGTTCTGGCAGACGCCGGTGTCGTTTCCGAAGGGTGTGACCGAAGTGGAGCGCATCAACGACGTCAGCGGTCCGCCGACGCTCGTGGGTGCCGAAGCATGTGCGGTCACGTTCCAGGGGCAGATCGGCTGCTTCGACGCGAACTCTGGCCGTCCGCTGTGGGAAAAGGCGTTCTCGAGCCGCAGCGGCCTTGCGCAGGACGATTCGGTCGTCGCCGGCGGCGACGACTGGTCGGTCGTGACGGCCTACGACTCGGCGAGCGGCAACCAGCTCTGGCGCAACGACAAGCTGAAGAGCCGCGACGTCGGCGTGCCTTACCTGCTTGGCCATGCGGTCGTGATGGGCGACTACAAGGGCTTCGTGCACTTCCTGTCGCGCGAGGACGGCAGCTTCATCGCGCGGATGAAGACGGACGGCAGCGCGATTACCGCGGCGCCGGTCCTGGCGGGCAATACGCTCGTCGTGCAGACGAAGGACGGCGGCCTGTACGGGTTCCGTCCGCGCTGAGGCGCACGCAACAGGCGCGATCGCGGCGCGGCGGGCTCGTCCCGCGCGCCGCGGTCGCGCGACACGAAGGCGGCCGGTGTTCCCGGCCGCTCGGTATTTGAAAGGCAGTTCGAAACGAAAGACCACGGCGTGCAACGCGCGCCCGGCGCGCGCATCCGGCGCGGCGCGAATTCGTGATATTTTCATTCAGCGCAGCCGCCCGCAGCAGCGGGCCTCCCGCTGCTGCGCATCACCGTAGAAAACACAGATGAAACCGGTCATTGCCCTTGTTGGGCGCCCCAATGTGGGGAAATCCACGCTGTTCAACCGGCTCACGCGCTCGCGCGATGCGCTGGTCGCCGATTTGCCGGGCCTCACGCGCGATCGCCATTATGGCGAAGGGCGGGTCGGCGAACGGCCGTACCTGGTCGTCGATACCGGCGGCTTCGAACCCGTCGCGAAGGACGGCATCCTGCACCAGATGGCGCGCCAGACGCGGCAGGCCGTCGAGGAAGCCGACGTCGTCGTGTTCATCGTCGACGGCCGTAACGGGCTCGCGCCGCAGGACAAGTCGATCGCCGACTACCTGCGCAAGACCGGCCGGCCGATCTTCCTGGTCGTCAACAAGGCCGAGGGGATGAAGTACACGGCGGTCGCGACGGACTTCTACGAGCTCGGCCTCGGCGATCCGCGCGCGATCTCGGCCGCGCACGGCGACGGCGTGACCGACATGATCAACGAGGCGCTGGAAGTCGCGTACGCGGGCCAGCCCGAGGAAGCGGACGACGACGATCCGTCGCGCGGCATCAAGATCGCGATCGTGGGCCGCCCGAACGTCGGCAAGTCGACGCTCGTGAACGCGCTGATCGGCGAGGACCGCGTGATCGCGTTCGACATGCCGGGCACGACGCGCGATTCGATCTACGTCGACTTCGAGCGTAACGGCAAGAAATACACGCTGATCGACACGGCGGGCCTGCGGCGCCGCGGCAAGGTGTTCGAGGCGATCGAGAAATTCTCGGTCGTGAAGACGCTGCAATCGATCTCCGACGCGAACGTCGTCATTCTTCTGCTGGATGCGCAGCAGGACATTTCCGACCAGGACGCGCACATCGCCGGCTTCGTCGTCGAACAGGGCCGCGCGCTCGTGATCGGCGTCAACAAGTGGGACGGTCTCGACGACCACGCGCGCGATCGCGCGAAAGCGGATTTGACCCGCAAGCTGAAATTCCTCGACTTCGCGAAATCGCACTACATTTCGGCTGCGAAGAAGACGGGCATCGGCGCGCTGATGCGCTCGGTCGACGACGCGTACGCGGCGGCCATGGCGAAACTGCCGACGCCGAAGCTCACGCGCGCGCTGATCGAGGCCGTCGAGTTCCAGCAGCCGCGCCGTCGCGGCCCGGTGCGTCCGAAGCTGCGCTACGCGCACCAGGGCGGACAGAATCCGCCGCTGATCGTGATCCACGGCAACGCGCTCGACGCGGTGACCGAAACGTACAAGCGCTACCTCGAAAACCGATTCCGCGAAACTTTCTCCCTGACCGGGACTCCATTGCGCATAGAGTTCCGTTCGTCGAACAATCCGTACGCGGACAAGGGCTGAACATGCCTGCCACGCACGTCCCGCAAGGGCCAGGCCGCATGGCCTGCTGCCGGGCGGGGCAGGCAAAATCAGCTATAGTGTAGCGATTGGCGCCGGATCTCTTTTTCTTCGGCGCCAAATTCAGATCAACCTGCAAAAAAAGATGGAGTACGCCATGAGCAACAAAGGGCAATTGTTACAAGACCCGTTTTTGAACGCACTGCGCAAAGAGCACGTTCCCGTTTCGATCTATCTCGTCAACGGCATCAAGCTCCAAGGGAACATCGAATCGTTCGACCAGTACGTCGTGTTGCTCCGTAATACGGTGACCCAGATGGTCTACAAGCACGCCATCTCGACGGTCGTGCCGGCGCGCCCGGTGAATTTCCACCCGGACGCGGAAGCGACCACGTCCTAACCTATCGCAGCGGCCGGCATCCGGTCGCCGCGAGCGACCGATGCCAGCCGCCTTATCTTGACACCCGATAATTTGATCAACGCAGCGCTCGTCGGCATCGACTTCGGCAAGACCGATTTCGAAGCCAGTCTAGAAGAACTCAGTCTTCTCGCCTCCAGTGCGGGGGCACGTCCCGCCGTCACCCTCACCGGTCGTCGCGCCAGTCCCGATGCCAAGATGTTCATCGGCAGCGGCAAAGCCGAAGAACTCCGGCTCGCCTGCGACGCACACAACGTCGAAATCGTCATCTTCAACCACGCACTGGCACCGGCCCAGCAACGCAACCTGGAGCAGGCGCTGAACAGGCGGGTGGTCGATCGCACGAGCCTCATCCTCGATATCTTCGCGCAGCGCGCCCGCAGCCACGAAGGCAAGCTGCAGGTCGAGCTTGCGCAGCTGCAATACCTGTCGACCCGGCTGATTCGCGCATGGACCCACCTGGAGCGGCAAAAGGGTGGTATCGGCCTGCGCGGCCCCGGCGAAACCCAGCTCGAAACCGACCGCCGGCTGATCGGCGAGCGCATCAAGATGCTGAAGTCGCGGCTCGACCGGCTGCGCCGGCAACACAGCACGCAGCGTCGCCAGCGCGCGCGCAGCGGCACGATGTCGGTGTCGCTCGTCGGCTATACGAACGCGGGCAAGTCGACGCTGTTCAACGCGCTGACGAAGGCGCAGGCCTATGCGGCCGACCAGCTGTTCGCCACGCTCGACACGACGTCGCGGCGCGTGTATCTGGGCGACGAGGTCGGGCAGATCGTCGTGTCCGATACGGTCGGGTTCATCCGCGAACTGCCTCACCAGCTGGTTGCCGCGTTTCGCGCGACCCTCGAGGAAACGATCCATGCGGATTTGCTGCTGCACGTGGTCGATGCGTCGAGCGCGGTGCGGCTCGAACAGATCGAGCAGGTGAACGGCGTGCTGCACGAAATCGGCGCGGACACGATCCGGCAGGTGCTGGTGTTCAACAAGATCGACGCCGTGCCCGAGCTGGCGGCCCGCGGCGACGCGGTCGAGCGAGACGAGTATGGTAATATTTCGCGCGTCTTTTTGAGCGCGCGCACCGGTCAGGGTCTCGACACGTTGCGTGCCGCCATCGCCGAAATCGCCTCCGCGGAACACCTTACCGGCGCGACGTTACCCAACGGCGCGCTCGACGGCGCTCCCGCAGAACCACACGAAGACCACACGATTTCCGAACACGGGCGCTAACCGGCCCCGGCCGGTTCGCTGACGTCCCATCTGGTGAACAAACTCTGGTGAACGAATACAACGAGCGGAGTACCTGGCGGCGGATGCGCGCCTTGCTGTCGATCAACGATCCCCGCTGGGGACGCGGCGAAGGCAAGGGCAACGACGCATCCCGTCCGCGTGCGAACGAATCGAAGCGTCCGCCCGGTGGCGACGGTGACGGTCCGCCCGATCTCGACGAGATGTGGCGCAACTTCAACCGGCGTCTGAGCGGCCTGTTCGGCGGCAAGGGCGGCAACGGCTTCCGGCCTGACAACGGCCGGGCCGCGCGCGTCGGCGTCGGCATCGTGATCGGCGTGCTGCTCGCGGTCTACGCGGGCAGCGGGCTGTTCGTCGTGCAGGACGGCCAGACGGGCGTCGTGCTGCAGTTCGGCAAATTGTCCGGCACGGTCGGCCAGGGCGTGCACTGGCGCGCGCCGTATCCGTTCGCGTCGCACGAGATCGTCGACACGTCGCAGGTCCGTTCGATCGAGATCGGCCGCAACAACGTCGTGCGGCTCGCGAACGTGAAGGAAGCGGCGATGCTGACGCGCGACGCCGACATCGTCGACGTGCGCTTCGTCGTCCAGTACCGGATCCGTTCGGCAACCGATTACCTGTTCCGCAGCGTCGACCCCGAGCGCGGCGTGTCGGAGGCCGCCCAGGCCGCGGTGCGCGCGATCGTCGGCACGCGCAGCGCGGCCGACATGCTGAACCAGGACCGCGACGCGCTGCGCGAGCAGCTGTCCGCCGCGATCCAGCGCGATCTCGATCGCTACCAGTCGGGGCTCGAGGTCACGGCCGTCACGATGCAGAGCGTCGCGGCGCCGGAGCAGACGCAAGCCGCGTACGCCGAAGTCGCGAAGGCGCGCGACGAGCGCGAGGCCGCCAAGCGTACCGCGCAGGCCTATGCGAACGACCTGCTGCCGAAGGCGCAGGGCAATGCCGCGAAACTCGTCGACGAAGCGAAGGCGTATGCCGATCGCGTGGTCACCGAGGCCGAAGGCGACGCCGACCGCTTCAAGCAGGTTTATGCGCAGTATTCGAAGGCGCCCGCGGTGATTCGCGAGCGGATGTACCTCGAGACGATGCAGGAAATCTATTCGAACGCGACGAAGGTATTCGTCGGCAACAAGGGCAGCAACGTCGTGTACCTGCCGCTCGACAGGCTCGTCGAGCAGGGGCGGCAAAACGCCGCGAGCGCCACGAATGCCGCGACGCCCGCCGGCGCATCCGCGCCCGACGCAGCGTCTGCGCCGGCCGGCGCGGCGGCGAGCGTGCCCGCGAGCGCGGCTTCGGCTTCGGCCGCGGCGGCGCCCGCACCGGGCAGCGACGTGCTGCGGTCGCGCGAAGCGTTCCGCAGCCGCTCGCGCGAAGACGATACGAAGTAACGGGAGCGCAGAACATGAACCGAATCATTGCGCTCGTCGTCGCAATCGTGATCGTTGCCTTCGCGGCATCGTCGACCGTGCTGACCGTCGATCCGCGCCACACGGCCGTGCTGTCGGGCCGCGACGGCACGCAGCCCGAACTCGCGGGCCCCGGCATCCATTTCAAGCTGCCGCCGCCGCTGCAGACGGCGACGCTGATCGACACGCGCCTGCAATCGCTCGAATCGCCGGATCCGCTGCAACTCGCGACCGAAGACAAGCACGATCTGCTCGTCACGTATGCGGTCAAGTACCGGATCAGCGATCCGATGAAGTATTTCACGGCGACGAGCGGCGACTCGGCCACCGCCGCCGAGCGTCTGGCCGGCGCGCTGAAGGGCGCGCTCGGTGACGCATTCGGCAAGCGCGCGCTCGACGACGCGCTCGGCGGACAGCGCGACATCGCCAATGCGGCTCGCGATGCGGTGCGCGCGCAGGCATCCAGCTTCGGCGTGGACGTGGTCGATGTCCAGTTGACGCGCGTCGACTTGCCGGCCGCGCAGGCCGACGCCGTCTATCAGCGGATGATTGCCGCGCTGCGCGCGCAGGCCGCACAGGTGCGCGCGGATGGCGCTGCGGATGTCGAACAGATCAAGGCCGATGCGGAGCGCGAACAGCAGGCGGTGCTCGCGAATGCGTACAAGTCCGCGCAGACGATCAAGGGCGAGGGCGATGCGAAGGCCGCGTCGATCGCCGCCGACGCGTTCGGCCAGGATCCGCAGTTCTACCAGTTCTACGCGAGCCTGCAGGCTTACCGGAATACCTTCAAGCGCAACGACATCATCGTGGTCGATCCCGACAGCGAGTTTTTCCGTTTCATGCGCAGCCCGACGGGCGGTGCCGCACCGGCGGCACCTGCTCCCCGCAAACACTGACCTTGGGGCGCCGCGTCGAGCGGCGCCGTCGTTCGCATGGATCTGGCTGGTTCGTTGTTGCTCGCGGTAGCACTGATGCTGATCATCGAGGGGGCGTTTCCCTTCGTGTTTCCCGTCGCCTGGCGCGACACGTTTCGTAGAATAGCGGAGCGGCCGCCGCATCATATCCGGATCGGCGGGCTCATCGTGATGGCGCTGGGGCTCATCCTGCTGCTGCTCGCCACCTGAACGGAGACCTGAACGAGACGGCCAATCCGCCGTCCGTTCCACACGATTCCGATTTCCGATTCATCTCGTGGCGCGCGCGTCGCGCCCTGTTTCCCGTCGTAGGACCGTACCGATGTCGACCTGGTTACTTCCCGAGAATATCGCCGACGTACTGCCGTCGGAAGCGCGCAAGATCGAGGAGCTGCGCCGCAGGCTGCTCGACCGCTTCCGTTCGTACGGCTACGAAATGGTGATGCCGCCGCTGCTCGAATACCTCGAGTCGCTGCTGACGAGCGGCGGCGCCGACCTGCGCCTGCGCACCTTCAAGCTGGTCGATCAGCTGTCGGGCCGCACGCTCGGCCTGCGCGCGGACATCACGCCGCAGGTCGCGCGCATCGACGCGCACCTGCTGAACCGTCAGGGCGTCACGCGCCTTTGCTATGCGGGGCATGTGATGCATACGCGTCCGCGCGGCCTGCACGCGACGCGCGAGCAGATCCAGATCGGCGCCGAAATCTACGGGCATGCCGGGCTGGAAGCCGATCTCGAGATCCAGCAACTGATGCTCGACGCGCTGCACCTCGCGGGGCTGTCGCGAATCCGTCTGGACCTGTGCCATGCGGGCGTGCTCGCGGCGCTGCTCGCGCGCGACGCGCAGGCTGCCGAGCGCGGCGAGTCGCTGTACGACGCGCTGTCGGGCAAGGACGTGCCGCTGCTGAACGAACTCACCGACGATCTCGGCGCCGACACGCGCGCGGCGCTGCGTGCGTTGCCGCATCTGTACGGCGACGCGAGCGTGCTCGACGAGGCGCGCGCACGGCTGCCGGTGCTGCCCGAAATCACGCGCGCGCTCGACGATCTCGCGCAGCTCGCGGCCCAGGCGAAGGGCGTCGAGGTGGCGATCGATCTGGCCGACCTGCGCGGCTACGCGTACCACAGCGGCGCGATGTTTACGGCGTACATCGACGGCGTGCCGAACGCGATCGCGCGCGGCGGCCGTTATGACCACGTGGGGCAGGCTTACGGTCGCGCCCGCCCGGCGACGGGCTTCTCGCTCGACCTGCGCGAGCTCGCGCGGATTTCGCCGATCGAGGCGCGCGGCACCGCGATTCTCGCGCCGTGGGCGCAGGACGATGCGCTCGGCGCGGCCGTCGCGGCGCTGCGCGATGCGGGCGAGGTCGTGATCCAGGCATTGCCGGGGCACGACCACGTACTCGACGAATTCGCGTGCGACCGTTCGCTTGTCGAGCGCGACGGCGCATGGGTGGTCGAACCCCGTTAAAGAGGTGTTCGCGGGCCGTCGTTCGGCGTGCATATCGTTGAAGCGAAACGGAAAAATTCGGAATCGCCCGCGAACCTAGGTAGAATACGTTTTTAACCAGCTAACGAATCAACATGTCTGCCAGCGCAGTGAACGTGACTCCCGGGCGCAATGTCGTCGTCGTGGGAACGCAATGGGGTGATGAAGGCAAGGGCAAGATCGTCGACTGGCTGACGGACCACGCTCAGGGCGTCGTGCGTTTCCAGGGCGGTCACAACGCCGGCCACACCCTCATCATCGGCGGCAAGAAAACCATCTTGCGCCTCATTCCGTCGGGCATCATGCGTGAAGGCGTCGCCTGCTACATCGGCAACGGCGTCGTCCTGTCCCCCGAGGCACTGTTCAAGGAAATCGGCGAGCTGGAAGAAGCCGGCGTGAACGTTCGCGATCGCCTGTTCATTTCCGAAGCCACGACGCTGATCCTGCCGTACCACATCGCGATCGACCAGGCGCGCGAAGCGCGCAAGGGCGCGGGCAAGATCGGTACGACCGGCCGCGGCATCGGCCCCGCGTACGAAGACAAGGTCGGCCGCCGCGCGCTGCGCGTGCAGGACCTGTTCGACGCAAAGACCTTCGCCGACCGCCTGCGCGAAAACCTCGATTTCCACAACTTCGTGCTGACCCAGTACCTGGGCGGCGCAGCCGTCGATTTCCAGGCCACGCTCGACACGATGCTCGGCTATGCCGATCGCCTGAAGCCGATGGTGGCCGACGTGTCGCGCCGCCTGTACGACGCGAACAACGCCGGTCAGAACCTGCTGTTCGAAGGCGCGCAAGGCACGCTGCTCGACATCGACCACGGTACTTATCCGTTCGTCACGTCGAGCAACTGCGTCGCGGGTGCGGCATCGGCCGGCGCCGGCGTCGGTCCGCAGCAGCTGAACTACATCCTCGGCATCACGAAGGCGTATTGCACGCGCGTCGGCGCGGGCCCGTTCCCGAGCGAGCTGTACGATGCGGACAACCCGCAGCGTCAGGATCAGGTCGGCGTCACGCTGGCGAACGTCGGCAAGGAATTCGGCTCGGTCACCGGCCGTCCGCGCCGCACCGGCTGGCTCGATGCAGCCGCACTGCGCCGCTCGATCCAGATCAACGGCGTGTCGGGCCTCTGCATGACGAAGCTCGACGTGCTCGACGGCCTCGATGAAGTCAAGCTGTGCGTCGGCTACAAGATCGACGGCAAGGACGTGGACATCCTGCCGCGCGGTGCGGCCGATGTCGCGCGTTGCGAGCCCGTGTACGAAACCTTCGCCGGCTGGAAGGAAAGCACCGTCGGCATCAAGACGTGGGACGCGCTGCCGGCGAATGCGCAGGCCTACCTGACCCGTGTCCAGGAAGTGGCCGGCGTGCCGGTCGACATGGTTTCGACCGGCCCGGATCGCGACGAAACGATCCTGCTCCGCCATCCGTTCAAGGTGTAATTTTCAGCATGACGCAGCAAATCACGATGACGGCGGCAGACTTGATGACCGATCCGCGCAACGATGACAAGAACCTGTGGGTAGGCTGGGACGAATACCATCGTCTGATCGAGCTGCTCGCGCTCCAGGTGCATGCATCGGGCTGGAAGTTCGACCAGATCCTGTGCCTCGCGCGCGGCGGTCTGCGTGTCGGCGATCAGCTCTCGCGCATCTATGACGTCCCGCTCGCGATCCTCGCGACGAGTTCGTACCGCGAAGCGGCCGGCACCGAGCAGGGTGAGCTCGACATCGCGCAGTACATCACGATGACGCGCGGCCAGCTCGCGGGCAACGTGCTGCTGGTCGACGATCTCGTCGATTCGGGCGTCACGCTCGCGCGCGTGCAGGAGCATCTCAAGGAGCGCTATCCGGCCGTCACGGCCGTGCGTTCGGCCGTGCTCTGGTACAAGGGTTGCTCGAAGGTGAAGCCCGACTATCACACGCAGTATCTGCCCACGAACCCGTGGATTCATCAGCCGTTCGAAGAGTGGGACACCGTTCGTCCGCACAACCTCGAGGCGTGGATCAAGCGTGGTCGCGCGCAGCGCGACGGTTCGGGCGCGTAAGCGCCCCGGCCGATCGAACGAAAGCCTTGTACGGCGCCGCTTGCGGCGCCGTTTTTCATTGGGGCGGAAGGCGGGCGGCCGCGGCGATCGGCCGTTCGCGGTAGGCAGACGGCGCGGGCCCGGCTATGATGGCAGCCCTGCCACAGCTTGCGCAGGATTGCATGCGCGGCGTGGATCACGTGGTGTCAGGGCAACACGGCAGGGCGGTGTTTCAGGGGGGCGCGAGTAGAATAGCGCTCGTTTTGTCCGAACCGGACCCGATTATTACGCTTCATATGAACGACACGATCCAGGCGACCGACGCAGCCCATGCGCATTCGACGCACCAACACTCGATGCGGGCGCTTGCGATAGCGGCCATCGGCGTCGTGTTCGGCGACATCGGCACGAGCCCGCTGTACGCGCTGAAGGAGGCGTTCAGCCCCGCACACGGCATCCCGCTGACCGAAAGCTCGATCCTGGGGGTGATCTCGCTGCTGTTCTGGGCGATCATCCTCGTGGTCGGCATCAAATATCTGCTGTTCGTGATGCGGGCCGACAACAACGGCGAGGGCGGCGTGCTCGCGCTGATGGCCCTGTCGCTGCGGCCGCTCGACTCGAAAACCCGCGTCGCGGGCGCGCTGATGGCGCTCGGGATATTCGGCGCGTGCATGTTCTACGGGGACGCGGTGATCACGCCGGCGATCTCCGTGATGTCGGCGGTCGAAGGTCTCGAAATCGCGACACCGCACCTGTCCCACCTCGTGCTGCCGATCACGATCGTGATCCTGATCGCGCTGTTCTGGATCCAGCGCCACGGCACCGCGCTGGTCGGCAAGCTGTTCGGCCCGATCATGGTCGTGTGGTTCATCGTGATCGCGGCACTCGGCGTGTACCACATCGCGCGCGTGCCGGGCATCATCGCGGCGATCAATCCGTACTACGCGGCATCGTTCATGGCCGACCACCTGCTGCAGGCCTACGTCGTGCTGGGTTCGGTCGTGCTGGTGCTGACCGGTGCGGAAGCGCTCTACGCGGACATGGGCCACTTTGGCGCGAAGCCGATCCGCCTCGCCGCGTACGGGCTCGTGATGCCGTCGCTCGTGCTGAACTACTTCGGCCAGGGCGCGCTGCTGATCCAGAACCCGAAAGCGATCGAAAACCCGTTCTTCCTGCTGGCGCCCGAGTGGGCATTGCTGCCGCTCGTCGTGCTGTCGACGGTCGCGACCGTGATCGCGTCGCAGGCCGTGATTTCGGGCGCGTATTCGCTGACGTCGCAGGCGATCCAGCTCGGCTACGTGCCGCGCATGAAGGTGCTGCATACGTCCGAGCTGGCGATCGGCCAGATCTACGTGCCGGTCGTGAACTGGCTGCTGCTGTTCGTGATCCTCTGCATCGTGATCGGCTTCAAGAGCTCCGACAACCTGGCGGCGGCGTACGGTATCGCGGTGACCGCGACGATGGTCATCACCACCGTGCTGGCGTGCGTCGTGATGGTGAAGGTGTGGAACTGGAACCGGCTGCTCGTCGGCGCGATCATCGCGGTGTTCCTCGCGATCGACCTCGGCTTCTTCGGCGCGAACCTGCTGAAGGTCGCGCAGGGCGGCTGGCTGCCGCTCGGCATCGGCGCGCTGCTGTTCTTCCTGCTGATGACCTGGTTCAAGGGCCGCCACATCGTCAAGGAGCGCACGGCCGCGGACGGTATCCCGCTCGAGCCGTTCCTGCACGGGCTGCTCGCGCATCCGCCGCACCGCGTGTCGGGCACCGCGATCTACCTGACCGGCAACGACAAGCTCGTGCCCGTGAGCCTGCTGCACAACCTGAAGCACAACAAGGTGCTACACGAGCGGACCATCTTCCTGACGTTCGTCACGCGCGACATTCCGTACGTGCGCGACGACACGCGCCTGAGTTCGCGCGATGCGGGCGGCGGCCTGTACATCGTCAAGGCCCAGTACGGCTTCAACGAGACGCCGGATGTGAAGGCCGTGCTCGAGGAATTCGGCCGCTCGCACGACATGACGTTCGAGCTGATGGACACGTCATTCTTCCTCGCGCGCGAAACGGTCGTGCCGACGCATCTGCCCGGCATGTCGATCTGGCGCGAGCGCGTGTTCGCGTGGATGCATCAGAACGCGGCGAAGCCGACCGACTTCTTCTCGATCCCGGCGAACCGCGTCGTCGAGCTCGGCACCAAGATCGAGATCTGACCGACGCGCGGGCCGCGGATGCGGCCCACTCCGGCAGTGCGCTTGCCGACGCCATGAAAAAGCCCGCCTGTCGGCGGGCTTTTTTTCGTGCGTCGAAAACCTTCGCGCGTTCAGCGCTTCAGCTTCGCGAACGCGGCGGCCATCGCACCGGCCGGTTCCGGCTCGCGCGAACGCTGCGAGCGGGCCGCGCCGCGGCCGGCATTGCCGCGCTCCTGACTGCTGCGCGGCGCCATGCCGGGCGCGGCCGCTTCGTCATCGAGGCGCATCGTCAGCGCAATGCGCTGGCGCTTCACGTCGACGTCGAGCACCTTGACCTTGACGACCTGGCCGGCCTTCACGACTTCGTGCGGATCCTTGATGAACTTCGTCGACATCGCGGACACGTGGACGAGGCCGTCCTGGTGCACGCCGATATCCACAAACGCACCGAAGGCCGCGACGTTCGTCACGACCCCTTCGAGGAGCATGCCGGGCATCAGATCGGACACCTTCTCGACGCCGTCGCGGAACGTGGCGGTCTTGAATTCGGGCCGCGGGTCGCGACCCGGTTTTTCAAGCTCGGACAGAATGTCGCGCACGGTCGGCAGGCCGAAACGTTCGTCAACAAATTCCGTCGGCGACAGTCCGGACAGCGCGTCGCGGCTGCCGAGCACGTCGTCGATGCGCTTGTTGATCTTCGCGAGGATCCGTTCGACGACCGGGTAGGCCTCCGGGTGGACCGACGAGCGGTCGAGCGGATTCTCGCCGCCGTTGATGCGCAGGAAGCCGGCCGCCTGTTCGAAGGTCTTGTCGCCGAGGCGCGGCACCTTGCGCAGATGGTCGCGCGACGGGAACGGCCCGTTCGCGTCGCGATAGTCGACGATGTTGCGCGCGAGCGTCGCATTCAGGCCCGATACGCGTGCCAGCAGCGCGACCGACGCGGTATTCGCGTCGACGCCGACCGCGTTCACGCAATCCTCGACGACCGCGTCGAGCGAGCGGGCGAGTTCACGCTGGTTCACGTCGTGCTGGTACTGGCCGACGCCGATCGCCTTCGGCTCGATCTTCACGAGTTCGGCGAGCGGGTCCTGCAGGCGGCGCGCGATCGACACGGCGCCGCGCAGCGACACGTCGAGTTCCGGGAATTCCTTCGCGGCCAGCTCGGACGCCGAGTAGACCGACGCGCCGGCTTCCGACACGACGATCTTCTGCAGCCGCAGCTCGGGGTGCTTCGAGATCAGCTCGCTCGCGAGCTTGTCGGTTTCACGGGACGCGGTGCCGTTGCCGATGCTGATCAGCTCGGCCTGCGTCTGCGCGGCGATGCGCGCGAGCTTCGCGAGCGAGCCGTCCCAGTCGCGGCGCGGCTCGTGCGGGTAGATCGTGTCGGTCGCGAGCAGCTTGCCGGTGCGGTCGACCACGGCGACCTTCACGCCCGTGCGCAGGCCGGGGTCGAGACCGATCACGGCCTTCGGGCCGGCCGGCGCGGCCAGCAGCAGGTCCTTCAAGTTGCGCGCGAACACGCGAATTGCCTCGGCTTCCGCCGTTTCACGCAGCTGCGTGAGCAGTTCGTTCTCGATGTGCGGCTGCACCTTCACGCGCCAGCACCAGCGGCACACGTCGGACAGCCACTTGTCGGCGGGACGGTTCTGGTTCGCGATCCCGAAATGGCGCGCGATCATCGCTTCGCCGGGATGCGGAACCTGCGCGTCGAGTTCTTCGCCGAGGCCCAGCTTGACGGTCAGCACACCGGCGTTGCGGCCGCGGAACAGCGCGAGCGCGCGGTGCGACGGCACGGTCCGGATCGTCTCCGCGTAGTCGTAGTAGTCGCGGAACTTCTCGCCTTCCTCGTTTTCCTTGCCCTCGACCACGGCCGACGACACGACGCCCTGGCTGTGCAGGTAGTCGCGCAGCTTGCCGAGCAGCTCGGCCGTTTCGCCGAACTGTTCGGACAGGATGTCGCGCGCGCCGTCGAGCGCGGCCTTCACGTCGGCGACACCCTTGTCGGCATCGACGTACGCGGCGGCTTCGGCCTGCGGGTCGAGCAGCGGATTCGCGAGCAGCGCCTGCGCGAGCGGCTCGAGGCCGGCTTCGCGGGCGATCTGCGCGCGCGTGCGGCGCTTCGGCTTGTACGGCAGATAAAGGTCTTCGAGCACCTGCTTGCTGTCGGCCGCGTCGATCGCGGCGCGCAGTTCGTCGGTCAGCTTGCCCTGTTCGTCGATGCTCGACAGGATCGTCGCGCGGCGATCCTCGAGTTCGCGCAGATACAGGAGGCGCTCCTCGAGCTGGCGCAGCTGCGTGTCGTCCAGGTTGCCCGTCACTTCCTTGCGGTACCGGGCAATGAACGGAACGGTCGAGCCTTCGTCGAGGAGTTGCACGGCCGCCGCGACCTGGCGCGGCTGGACGGACAGTTCGGTGGCGATGCGCTGTACGATCTTGAGTGCTACGGTTTCCGTCATGTCGTGGATGATGTGCCTGCTGAAATCGCGGCGCGGGCCGGCAGACCGCGCGCGGCGGGCTGCGAGACGGGCCCGCCGGACCAGATGCCGCGGGTGGGTGAAGCGGGGCATTTTGCCATAAATGGCGGAGCGTCCAGCCGGGGGTGATAGAATTTGACACATGTCCCGCAGCTTTCCTACGACGTTGCCAACTTCCCGCATTTCTCTCGTCGCGCTCGGCGCAGCGCTTGCCGCGGCTTTGTCCGCCGGGTCCACCGTCGCGTACGCACAGGCATCGGGCGCAAGCGCGCCTGACGCCGCTGCCGCCGTGCCCGTCGCAGCCTCCGCCACGCAGGATTTTGACGCCCGTCAAAAAGTGCTCAATCAACGCTCCGCGGAAAACGATTATCGTTATGCGGTGGCGGAGCACGATTGCTACAGCAAGTTCTTCGTCAATCACTGTCTCGGCAATGCGCGCGACCGGATGCGCGAGGAGCGGGCGAGCATCCGCCAGGAGCAGCTCGCGCTCGACGACGAGCAGCGTGCGGTGCGGGCGCAGCAGCGCGACCAGCAGCAGGCGCTGAAGCAGGCGCAGAATGCGGCGGAAGCGCCGCAGCGCGCGGCGAACGACGCGGCCAACGCGGCTGCGTTCCGCGACAAGCAGGAGCAGAATGCACTGAAGCGGGCGCAGCGCGGCGCGGAAGCGCCGCAGCATGCCGCGAGCAAGCAGGCCTACGACCAGAAGCAGGCCGACTTCCAGCGCAAGCTCGACCAGGCGCACCAGCAGGCTGCGCAAAAGGCGCAGGAGCGGGCGGACAACGCCACGCGCTACGAGCAGAAGCAGAAGGAAGCCGCGCAGCACAAGGCTGATGTCGAGCGGCGTCAGCAGGAAGCGGCCCAAAAGGCCAAGCAGCAGCAACAGCAGGGGCAGTAACGTATCGGATTGATCCGGACTCAGTCTCATGCGTGCCGGCACGCCAGTCGGCGCGCTGCTTCGATGAGGAGGCGCATATGCAAAACCGTCCCACGGAACAGCAGCAGGAATTGCACAACCGTTTGGCAGCATTGCAGGAGCAGCACCAGCAGCTCGCTCGAGAGATCGAGCTGAAGGAAGGACACTCCGACATCGACGACATTACGCTGCACCGGCTGAAGAAGGAAAAGCTGGCAGCCAAGGACAAAATCATTTTGCTGCAATCGCAGCTGGAACCGGATAAGCGCGCCTGAGCGCGGCCTGGCAAGCGCCGGCGCCGCCTCGGCGCTGGACACAGGAACGCTTGCCTTGAATTCACCGCTTGAAGCCAACCCCGATGCCCGGCCTGACGCGTCGTCTGCCGGGCGCGTTCGTGCGCCCGAAGGCACGTTCGAGCTGAGCCGCAAGCGCGTCGACGAACTCGACACGATCTTCGGTGAAGGCGGACTGCTTGCGCGCGCGCTCGACGGCTATCATCCGCGTCAGTCGCAGATCGAGATGGCGCGCGCGGTCGCGTCCGCGATGGAGGCGTCCGCGCGCCGGCTGCCCGAACCGGAAATCTTCGAAACCCGCAAGCGGCCCGCGCGCCGCCTCGGCGAAGGCGACAAGGCGGCCGAATCCGCCGCTGACGGAGCGGCGGCCGACACCGACAGCGACGCCGGCGACAACACGCTGATCGTCGAGGCCGGCACCGGTACCGGCAAGACCTATGCATACCTGGTGCCCGCGATGCTGTGGGGCGGCAAGGTGATCGTGTCGACCGGCACGAAGCACCTGCAGGACCAGCTGTTCCAGCGCGACATCCCGACCGTGCGCAACGCGCTCGCGGTGCCGGTGACGGTCGCGATGCTCAAGGGCCGCTCGAACTACCTGTGCCATTACTATCTGCAGCGCACGGCCGACAACGGCCGCCTGCCGTCGCGACAGGACACCGCCTACCTGCAGGAAATCGTCCGGTTCGCGAAGATCACGAAAAGCGGCGACAAGGCCGAGCTCGCGAGCGTGCCGGAGACGGCGCCGGTGTGGTCGATGGTCACGTCGACGCGCGACAACTGCCTCGGCCAGGAGTGCCCGCATTACAAGGAGTGCTTCGTGATGCAGGCGCGGCGCGAAGCGCAGCAGGCCGACGTCGTCGTCGTCAACCATCACCTGTTCTTCGCGGACATCATGCTGCGCGACACCGGGATGGCCGAGCTGCTGCCGAACGCGAACACGGTGATCTTCGACGAAGCGCATCAGCTGCCGGAGACGGCGACGCTGTTCTTCGGCGAGACGCTATCGACCACGCAGATCCTCGAACTCGCACGCGACACGGTCGCCGAAGGCCTGAGCCATGCGCGCGATGCGGTCGAGTGGGTGAAGCTCGGCGGCGATCTCGAACGCGCGGCGCGCGACCTGCGCCTTGCGTTCGCAAATGACCAGATCGTGCGCATGTCGCTCGCGCAACTGGGCGACGATCACCCGATGTTCGGCGCGCTCGACGCGCTCGAAGCGGCGCTCGATGCGCTCGCATCGGCGCTCGCGAGCCAGGCCGAGCGGGCGGAATCCCTCGGTGCGTGCCTGCGGCGCGCGCGCGAACTGCAGGACCTGCTCGCGGGCTGGGTCGCGCCCGGCGCGGCGCAGGCGGCCGCGCAGGCCGATGCCGCGGCAGCCGGCGACAAGGCGGGTGCCGACGACCCGAACGAGAAGGTGCGCTGGGTCGAAGTGTTTGCGCATACCGTCCAGCTGCACGAGACGCCGTTGTCGGTCGCGCCGATCTTCGCGAAGCAGCGCGCCGGCGTGCCGCGCGCGTGGGTGTTCACGTCGGCGACGCTGTCGGTGCGCGGCGACTTCACGCACTACGCGGCCCAGATGGGCCTCAGCTCGCGGCGCTCGATGACGCTCGCGAGCCCGTTCGACTATCAGACGCAGGGCCTGCTGTACGTGCCGCGCAACCTGCCGCAGCCGTCGTCGCCGGCGTTTACCGATGCCGTATTCGATGCGGCGCTGCCGGCGATCGAGGCATCGGGCGGCGGCGTCTTCATGCTGTGCACGACGCTGCGTGCGGTCGACCGGATCGCGTCGAAGCTGCGCGACGTGATCGAGTCGCGCGGCTGGAACACGCCGCTGCTGGTGCAGGGCGATGCCAGCCGCACCGAGCTGCTCGACCGCTTCCGTTCGTACGGCAATGCGATCCTCGTCGGCAGCCAGAGCTTCTGGGAAGGCGTCGACGTGCGCGGCGACGCGCTGTCGCTCGTCGTGATCGACAAGCTGCCGTTCGCGCCGCCCGACGATCCGGTGCTCGCTGCGCGACTCGATGCGCTAACGAAGAAGGGCTTGAGCCCGTTCGCGGTTCACCAGCTGCCGCAGGCCGTGATCACGCTGAAGCAGGGCGCGGGCCGCCTGATTCGCGCGGAGACGGATCGCGGCGTGCTGATGATCTGCGACACGCGGCTGGTCGACAAGCCGTACGGCCGCCGGATCTGGCAGAGCCTGCCGCCGTTCAAGCGCACGCGCGAGATCGCGGTCGTGCAGGACTTCTTCGACGAACATCGCGCGCAAAAGCGCGCGTGACGCACCGCCGCCCGCTACGGGCGGCGCCAATAAAAAACCCGGCTCGATGGCCGGGTTTTTTGTGCGGTGAGCGTCGCTCAGAACTGCCACCACGACTTCTTCGTGCCGGGGCGCGAATGGCCGGTGATGTACGGGCTGTCCGGGAAGGTGCCCGCGAGCACGCGCTTCGTGTCTTCCGCGAGTTGCGGCTGGTTCAGCTTGCCGTACGACAGGATCATGATGTGCAGCGCGTCCTCGATCGCCGGCGCGCCCTTGTAGTCCTTGATCGCGAGCTGCGCGCGGTTGATTGCCGCGACATAGGCGCCGCGCCGATAGTAGTAGTCGGCCGCGTGGACTTCGTGCGACGCGAGCGCGTTGACGATGTAGCGCATCCGCGCCGCGGCGTCGGGCGCATACTTGCTCTTCGGGTAGCGGTCGACGACGACCTTGAACGCGTCGTACGATTCGCGCAGTGCCTGCGGATCGCGCTCGCTCATGTCCTGGCCGGAGAAGCGGCCGAACAGGCCGAGATCGTCGTTGAAGTGGATCATCCCCTTCAGGTAGTACGCGTACGGGATATCCGGGTGATCCGGGTGCAGCTGGATGAAGCGGTCGACGGCCTGGTCGGCGGCTGCCGCTTCGTTGTCCTTCCAGTTGCAGTACGCGACGTTGATCTGCGCCTGTTGCGCGAAATGGCCGAACGGATCGCGGCCTTGCAGCGATTCGAAATATTTCGCGCACTTGCCCCAGTCGCCGCCGGACAGTGCATCCTGGGCCTCTGAGTATAATTTGTTGTTCGACCAGGTAGCCGTCTCGTCCTGCTTCTGCGGTAAGCCGTGGCAGCCGGCGATGAGGGCCGCGGCCGCTACCGCCGCAGCTCGGGCGGCGACGGTTTTGGCCGTACGTTTGGTCGAATTCATCATGCTCGCATGTCCTAGCTTCAAGTCTCGGTGACCCAGTCTAAATGACCCGTTCAAGTTCGCAGAATGCCCCGCGGGGCAAGTCAAATCGCGAAGATTATAGCCCAAGCGATCGGCCCGCCGACGCCGCATCGGGGGATTCTCCCGATGACGGCCTGGCCGCAGGCGCGATGCAACCGCCTGTCGTGCCGTCCGCGGCGGCCGATGAGACGCCGCGCGTCGTCGAAGTGCCGCTGTCGCTCGCGGGCGAGCGCCTCGACAAGGCGCTTGCCCAGCTGTTCCCCGAATTCTCCCGCAGCCGCCTGCAGAGCTGGATCGAGGCGCAGCGCGTGCTGATCGACGGCGCGCCGGCGAAGATCCGCCAGCCCGTGCCGCTCGGCGCCAGGATCGAGCTCGTGCCCGACCTGCTGCCGGAGCAACTGGCGTTCACGCCGGAGCCGGTGCCGCTCGACGTGATCTACGAGGACGACGCGCTCCTCGTCATCAACAAGCCGGCCGGCGTCGTCGTCCATCCCGCCGCCGGCAACTGGAGCGGCACGATCCTCAACGGGCTGCTGCATCGCTACGGCGACGCCGCGGCCGGCCTGCCGCGCGCCGGGATCGTGCACCGGCTCGACAAGGAAACGTCCGGCCTGATGGTCGTCGCGCGCACGCTTGCCGCGCAGACCGACCTCGTGCGCCAGCTGCAGGCGCGCACGGTGAAGCGCCGCTATTTCGCGCTCGTGTGGGGCACGATGCCCGAAGACGGCACGATCGACGCGCCGATCGGCCGCGATCCGCGCGAGCGCACGCGCATGGCCGTCGTCACCGGGGCGTCGGGCAAGCCCGCGCGCACGCATTTCCGTACGGTTGACACATGCCTGTGGCAACGTCAGCCGGTGTCCGCGATCCAGTGCGACCTCGAAACCGGTCGCACGCACCAGATCCGCGTGCACTGCGCGCATGTCGGGCATCCGCTGCTCGGCGATCCGGTGTACGGGCGCGCGCGCGGCAAGCGCTCGGTCGCGCCGCTGCCGGACGGGTTCGCGCGGCAGGCGCTGCATGCGTGGCGGCTCGGCCTCGTGCATCCGCTCACGGGCAAGACGATGCAGTGGCGCTGCCCGTTGCCGGACGACATGAACGCGCTCATCGCGGCGCTCGGTTTCGGCCAGGCCAGCGAGGAATTCGACGATGAGGAAGGCGTCTACGACGATGACGATTTCGCCGGCGAATATCAGGATCACGAGGATCACGACGAGGATTACGACGACGAGTCGGATCCGGACGACGAGGAGGAGGAGTGAGTGCCGATGACGAACCTGGCGCCGTTGACGTGGCAGGACTGCGTGCAGCCCGACTGGCAGGTGTCGCCGCGCGTTCGCGCGCTGATCACGACGCGCGACGGCGGCGTGAGCGAAGGTCCGTACGGGCGCTGGCGGGACGGCGCCGCGTTGCCGGGCGGGATGAATCTCGGCTTGCATACCGGTGACGATCCGGCCCATGTCGCCGCGAATCGCGCGCGCTTGCTCGCGCTGGCCGGCCAGGCGCGCGCGGCGTGGCTCGAGCAGGTTCACGGCGCGCGGATCGTGCGCGCGGACGAGGTGATCGACGCCGCGCCGGATGCCGCGGCGCCCGTGCAGGCCGACGCGAGCGTGACGGACCGCGCGGGCGCGGTCTGCGTCGTGATGGTCGCGGATTGCCTGCCGGTGCTGCTGTGCGACGCGCAGGGCCGGGCGGTCGGTGCCGCGCACGCGGGCTGGCGCGGGCTCGCGGCCGGCATCATCGAACAGACCGCGGCTCGCGTCGCGGCGCTCGCCGGCGGCGCGGCGGATGAAGTCCATGCGTACCTCGGGCCGGCGATCGGCCCGCAGGCGTTCGAAGTCGGCGCCGACGTGCGCGACGCGTTTCTCGACACGGCTGCGCAGTCGGAGCATGATGAGACGCGGCAAGCGTTCGTCGCGATCGACGGCGCGCCCGGCAAGTTCCTCGCCGACCTCCATGCGCTCGCGCGCCTGCGCCTCGCGCGTGCGGGTGTTGCGCACGTGAGCGGCGGGTCCGCCTGCACGGTCACCGAACGCACGCGCTTCTATTCATATCGGCGCGACCGCGTGACCGGCCGCATGGCGGCGGCGATCTGGCTGGCCGATTGACGACGGATCGCGCGCTTGCGCGCGCGGTTTATTGCGCTGCAAAATCGGTTTATCTCGATATTGACGCGGCAATGCGGCGTTGCATGGACAACCGAATGAATAATCCCGAAGTCAAGTCAACCAAAATATTTGAGGGTTCGCCGGAAGCCTTGTCCCGCCTGTTGCGCGTGGATTATCTCCGGGCAGAAACGTTCAGTGGTTTGACCCAGGCCTTCACATGGGGAAAACGATAATGATAAAAATACCGCACTGCGGCAGAATCTGGAGACGCCTCTCCAGAGCATGACGGCCCGGCTCGCAGCCGGCACGCCGCGCGCGAGCAGGATTTCACGATTGACGCTCACGAATCACCGGTAAGGCAGGTAATGACAGCATCGAAAAATTCGTCGACGTCCGCTCAGGCGGGCACTTCCGCAGGTAGCGCCGGATTCGGCCAGGCGGTCCAGCCGATGCAGCAGATGTTCGAAGCATGGCTGAATGCCTGGCGTGGTTTCGCCGATCCGGCACGGGCCGCCACGGCCGCGACCACCGCGAACCCGTTCGCCGCATTCCAGTTCCCGACATCGCTTCCGTTCCAGATGCCGTCGATGCCCGATCTGAGCAGCTTCGGCGGCATGGCGTCTCCGTTCGCGGGGCTGAAGCTGCCGGCAGCCGCGATCTCGCCCGAACGGCTCCAGAAGTTGCAGGCCGACTATGCGCGCGACTGCGTGACGCTGATGCAGCAGGCGGCCGCCGCGAAGCTCGAGTCGCCCGAACTGAAGGACCGCCGCTTCAGCTCGGATGCGTGGAAGGCCTCGCCCGCGCATGCGTTCGCGGCGGCGTGGTATCTGCTCAACGCGCGCTACCTGCAGGAACTGGCCGACGCGCTCGAGACCGATCCGAAGACGCGCGAACGCATTCGTTTCTCCGTCCAGCAATGGACGGCCGCCGCCGCGCCGAGCAACTTCCTCGCGCTCAATCCCGATGCCCAGAAGTCGATCCTCGAGACGCAGGGCGAAAGCCTGCGGCAGGGGATGATGAACCTGCTCGGCGACATGCAGCGCGGCAAGATTTCGCAGACCGACGAATCGCAATTCGTCGTCGGCAAGAACCTCGGGTGCACCGAAGGCGCGGTCGTGTACGAGAACGACCTGATCCAGCTGATCCAGTACTCGCCGAAGACGGACAAGGTGTTCGAGCGGCCGCTGCTGATCGTGCCGCCGTGCATCAACAAGTTCTACATCCTCGACCTGCAGCCCGAGAATTCGCTCGTCGCGCATGCGCTGTCGAGCGGCCATCAGGTGTTCCTCGTGTCGTGGCGCAATGCCGATGCATCGGTCGCGCACAAGACGTGGGACGACTACATGAACGAAGGGCTGCTCGCCGCGATCGACGCGGTGCAGCAGGTCAGCGGCCGCGAGCAGATCAACACGCTCGGCTTCTGCGTCGGCGGCACGATGCTCGCGACCGCGCTGGCGGTGCTCGCCGCGCGCGGCGAACATCCGGCCGCGTCGATGACGCTGCTGACCGCGATGCTCGACTTCACCGACACCGGCATCCTCGACGTGTTCGTCGACGAGGCGCACGTGCAGATGCGCGAGCAGACCATCGGCGGCAAGAACGGCACGGCGCCGGGGCTGATGCGCGGCGTCGAGTTCGCGAACACGTTCTCGTTCCTGCGGCCGAACGACCTCGTGTGGAACTACGTCGTCGACAACTACCTGAAGGGCCGCACGCCCGCGCCGTTCGACCTGCTGTACTGGAACAGCGACTCGACGAGCCTGCCCGGTCCGATGTACGCGTGGTACCTGCGCAATACCTATCTCGAGAACAAGCTCCGCGTGCCGGGCGCGCTGACCGTGTGCGGCGAATCCGTCGACCTGTCGCGCATCGACGTGCCGACCTTCATCTACGGGTCGCGCGAGGATCACATCGTGCCGTGGGAAACCGCCTACGCGTCGACGTCGATCCTGACGGGGCCGCTGAAGTTCGTGCTGGGCGCGTCGGGTCACATCGCGGGCGTGATCAATCCGCCGGCGAAGAAGAAGCGCAGCTTCTGGGTCAACGAAGGCGACCTGCCCGAATCCGCGGACGACTGGCTGGCCGGCGCGACCGAGCAGCCGGGCAGCTGGTGGACGACCTGGGTCGAGTGGCTCGATCAGTACGGCGGCCGCAAGGTGGCGCCGCCTGCCCAGCCCGGTTCCGCGCAGTTCCCGGTGATCGAGCCGGCGCCGGGCCGTTACGTGTTGCAGCGCGATTGACGAAAGCCGGACGGCAGCGCACGCTGTCCGGTGCACCGCAGTTTTTTTTAACAGGGCCGGTAACGATGCGCCGTGTCGTGCGGGCCTGGAGGAAAGGGAAATGACGGACGTAGTGATCGTATCGGCCGCGCGGACCGCGGTCGGCAAATTCGGCGGCTCGCTCGCGAAGATCGCGGCACCGGAACTGGGCGCGACGGTGATTCGCGCGGTGCTGGAGCGCTCGGGCGTGAAGCCCGAGCAGGTGAGCGAAGTGATCATGGGGCAGGTGCTGGCGGCAGGCTCGGGACAGAACCCGGCGCGTCAGTCGCTGATCAAGGCCGGCCTGCCGAGCGCGGTGCCGGGCATGACGATCAACAAGGTGTGCGGCTCTGGCCTGAAGGCCGTGATGCTGGCGGCGAACGCGATCGCGGCGGGCGACGCGGAGATCGTGATCGCGGGCGGCCAGGAAAACATGAGCGCGGCGCCGCACGTGCTGCCGGGCTCGCGCGACGGGTTCCGGATGGGCGACGCGAAGCTGGTCGACACGATGATCGTCGACGGCCTGTGGGACGTGTACAACCAGTACCACATGGGCATCACGGCGGAGAATGTCGCGAAGGAATACGGGATCACGCGCGACGAGCAGGACGCGTTCGCGGCGCTGTCGCAGAACAAGGCGGAAGCCGCGCAGAAGGCCGGCCGCTTCAACGACGAGATCGTGCCGGTGTCGATTCCGCAGCGC
Source organism: Burkholderia sp. SIMBA_051 (assembly GCF_046534915.1). Classification (NCBI taxonomy): domain Bacteria; kingdom Pseudomonadati; phylum Pseudomonadota; class Betaproteobacteria; order Burkholderiales; family Burkholderiaceae; genus Burkholderia; species Burkholderia sp. SIMBA_051. The sequence goes on from NZ_JAWRXS010000003.1 coordinate 521,896, forward strand.
AAGGGCGAGCCGCTGCAGTTCGCGACCGACGAGTTCGTGCGTCACGGCGTGACGGCGGAATCGCTGGCGGGCCTGAAGCCGGCGTTCGCGAAGGAAGGCACGGTGACGGCGGCGAACGCGTCGGGGCTGAACGACGGCGCGGCAGCGGTGCTGGTGATGTCGGCGCAAAAGGCGGCGGCGCTGGGCCTGACGCCGCTGGCGCGGATCAAGGCGTACGCGAATGCGGGCGTGGATCCGAGCGTGATGGGCATGGGCCCGGTGCCGGCATCGCGCCGCGCGCTGGAGCGTGCGGGCTGGACGCCGGGCGACCTGGACCTGATGGAAATCAACGAGGCATTCGCGGCGCAGGCGCTGGCGGTGCACAAGCAGATGGGCTGGGACACGTCGAAGGTGAACGTGAACGGCGGGGCGATCGCGATCGGTCACCCGATCGGCGCGTCGGGCTGCCGGATCCTGGTGACGCTGCTGCACGAGATGGTCAAGCGCGATGCGAAGCGCGGGCTGGCGTCGCTGTGCATCGGCGGCGGGATGGGTGTCGCACTCGCGGTCGAACGTCCGTAAGGTCGTCCGTCAACGCCAAACCAATCCGTGCGCCGGCCGATTGCGGCTTCGGCCGGCACCACGTGAAGTCAGAGGGGCCTCCGGCGGGTCTCGAAACCAAAAAATGGAGTGAGATTTATGTCTCAGCGAATTGCGTACGTAACGGGCGGGATGGGCGGCATCGGCACCAGCATCTGCCAGCGTCTGTTGAAAGACGGCTTCAAGGTGGTCGCGGGTTGCGGCCCGAACTCGCCGCGCCGTGTGAAATGGCTCGAGGACCAGAAGGCGCTCGGCTACGATTTCATCGCGTCGGAAGGCAACGTCGGCGACTGGGACTCGACCAAGGCAGCGTTCGACAAGGTCAAGGCCGAAGTCGGCGAGATCGACGTGCTGGTCAACAACGCGGGCATCACGCGGGACGTCGTGTTCCGCAAGATGACGCACGAAGACTGGACGGCCGTGATCGACACCAACCTGACGAGCCTGTTCAACGTGACGAAGCAGGTGATCGACGGCATGGTCGAGCGTGGCTGGGGCCGGATCATCAACATTTCGTCGGTGAATGGCCAGAAGGGGCAATTCGGGCAGACGAACTACTCGACCGCGAAGGCCGGCATCCACGGTTTCACGATGTCGCTCGCGCAGGAAGTCGCAACGAAGGGCGTGACGGTCAACACCGTTTCGCCCGGCTACATCGGCACCGACATGGTGAAGGCGATCCGTCCGGATGTGCTCGAGAAGATCGTCGCGACGATCCCGGTGCGTCGTCTTGGCGCGCCGGAGGAAATCGGTTCGATCGTCGCGTGGCTCGCGTCGAACGAATCGGGTTTCTCGACGGGCGCCGACTTCTCGCTGAACGGCGGCCTGCACATGGGCTGAACGTCGGGCTGCCCGGGCCCGGTTGGCCGCGCAGCCTGGCGTTTCCGAAAGCCCCCGCCTCCCGGATCCGGGCGGCGGGGATTTGTCACTTGCGCTACGCTGCACTCAAAGGCGTTACATGACTACTACAAAGAAAACGGCCGAGCGGCTCATCAAGAAGTACCCGAACCGCCGGCTCTACGATACCGAGACGAGCACGTACATCACGCTGACCGACGTCAAGCAACTCGTGCTGGAACAAGAGGACTTCAAGGTCGTCGATGCGAAATCCAACGAAGACCTGACGCGCAGCATCCTGCTGCAGATCATCCTCGAGGAGGAGAGTGGCGGCGTGCCGATGTTCTCGTCGTCGATGCTGTCGCAGATCATCCGTTTCTACGGTCATGCGATGCAGGGCATGATGGGCACGTACCTGGAAAAGAACATCCAGGCGTTCATCGACATCCAGAACAAGCTGACGGATCAGTCGAAGAACCTGTACGAAGGCAACGCGATGAATCCGGAAGTCTGGTCGCAGTTCATGAACATGCAGGCGCCGATGATGCAAGGGATGATGACGAGCTACATCGAGCAGTCGAAGAACATGTTCGTGCAGATGCAGGAGCAGATGCAGAACCAGGCGAAGTCGATGTTCAACACGTTCCCGTTCAAGCAACCGGGCGCGACGGAGCCGGAGAAGAAGTAAGCGGCGATCCGGTGTGGACGCGCAAAGTGTCGCGCCGGCATCGCGCGGGACGGCCCGTACGGGACGGTAACGGGGCGCGTCGCGGAATGATTGTCCGCCCGGTGGCATTGCCCGCGAGTGCATGGGCGTTGTCGTACCGTAGCACATCAGTGCAGATTAAAACGCACAAGGCCGACCGGCAAAGCCCGGTCGGCCGAATATCAGATAAAGCGCTGATTGTAAAAGATGCCGATGGCCGGATTTTCGGCCGGCTTATCGAATCGCGAAGCGGCTTGCTGTCGATCCGTTCGCGCAGTTATTTCCGTAAATAAAGAGATTTCTATTTTCGGAAAATGCCGAGTAGATGATCGGAAAAACTTCCTTGGCACTGAACGAGTAAATGCCGTCGTTGATGGATACGAGGAGGTTGCCGCTCGTATCGGTTTCGATCTTGTCGATCTTACCTGCCTTGCAAAGCGATTCCGCGGAGGCGTACGAGGATGCGGCAAGCATCATCGCGAAAACGAGGGTGGTCGCGAGTTTTCTCATGGTCTTTCCTTGGTGAATGAGTGGATTGCTGGGGTTGTGATACAGGTAATGCACGGTTCAGTATTGGCTGGTCGAACAGGCGCCGATGTCTGATCGACGTGAAATATATCGGAGATTAATTGGGTGTTGAATGGGAGTGGCGGATTTGGCAATGGTTTTTGTGGATTGTTGAGTGTTTTAAAATATTCTGGTGAATTGTGTGTTGTGCGGTCCGGCAAAGGCTGGGGTTAATGATGGTTGGAGTAAAATAAATCTACCGATCATTGTTGTTTTATGATTTTCGGTTGTGGCGCGGTTTGTGTTTTATTTATTTTTATTTGCTCGGCCGATTTTTTTTGAATAATTGCCTTAGGTATTGAGGCTGGCAGCCGCCACCGACGAAGTGCGCAAGGCCATCGACGAGCGTGCCGCCGGGCGCATACGTTTCATAGGCGTGTTTCGGTGTGGTACTCGTGCAGCATCGTGCACGTGTCTGCAGCCGGAGCGAGGATTGGGGCGCCGGTGCGGTTTGTCAGTACCGCGCGGTGAGTGCGGTCGATGGTGGGAAGCTTCGCCCGGTGGCGTTCTGCGAGGCGCTGGCGGAGGCACGCGATAACGGCGGCGCGCAGGCTGCGTGCGTTCGGGTACGGTCGATAGCGATAGTCACGCGGCTGCGCCGACAACCGGCCGGCCGCAACTCGATGCGGCGCGGTGGCTGGTCGGCGATGGCGACGAGGCGATCTGGTTCAACCGGTGCCTGACGGCCGCGACGTATCCGAAGTGAGCATCGGATCGAGTACGGGCCTGCTTCGGTGGACTTTTTGCGATTTCGTCACGGGACTGGATGCGTCACGACGCCGGATCGAATCCGTCTTCGCCATCCGACGGCGGTAGATCGAGAACGAGCTTGACCGCGCTGTAGTTGGCCTTGAGCGAAAACACGCGGCCGATCACGAAAAACGTCTGCCGGGAATTTTCGAGCTCGACGAAATCGCCGGGCTGCGGCACGTGGGCACCCTGGTCGTAGGAGAAGCTGGTGCTGGTTTGCTCACCGATGGCTTCTGCCGCGTGCTCGGTGAATTCGATCGTGATGTGGGTGGTCATGCGAGCCCCGTTGAGTGGATGGAAGAGAGCGATGGCTTCGATTTTCGCATGGCAGCGCCGCGAATCCGCGGCGATTGTTGCGCGACCGCAAGCTGGTGTCGACGACGCAGCCGCCCTCCATCAGCGAGAGGCCGGACAGGCCGGCGCCGATGCCTGCGAATGCGCGCAGGAACACGCCGAGCGCGCGTTGCCGGACGTGGCGCTGGTGGTAGGCCGACAGCCCTCCCTCGAAATGAAAGGTCGTATCAAACTCACGATTCGTGACCCGCCGCCCATCATGTCGCGTATTCGAGCGGGCGGCCCATGCCGTCGCCAGCCGCTCATTTTGGCTCGCCGCCCATAAATAGCTGTAAACTCACGCTTTTGCCGCCACGCCCCCACATTCCAGATGTCTCAGTCCCCCAAAGTAGGCTTCGTATCGCTCGGGTGCCCGAAAGCCCTCGTCGACTCCGAACAAATCATCACGCAGCTGCGCGCCGAAGGTTATGAAATCTCCGGCACGTACGACGGCGCCGACCTCGTCGTCGTCAACACCTGCGGTTTCATCGACGAAGCGGTGCAGGAAAGCCTCGATGCGATCGGCGAAGCGCTGACCGAGAACGGCAAGGTGATCGTCACCGGCTGCCTCGGCGCGAAGTCGAGCGCGAGCGGCTCGAATCTCATCGAGGAAGTCCACCCGAAGGTGCTCGCCGTCACTGGCCCGCACGCGGTGGGCGAAGTGATGCAGGCCGTGCATTCGCACCTGCCGAAGCCGCACGACCCGTTCGTCGATCTCGTTCCGGCCGCCGGCATCAAGCTCACGCCCCGCCACTACGCATACCTGAAGATCTCCGAAGGCTGCAACCACCGCTGCACGTTCTGCATCATCCCGTCGATGCGCGGCGATCTCGTGTCGCGTCCGGTCGCCGAAGTGATGCTCGAGGCGGAGAACCTGTTCAAGTCGGGCGTGAAGGAACTGCTCGTGATCTCGCAGGACACGAGCGCGTACGGCGTCGACGTGAAGTACCGCACGGGCTTCTGGAACGGCAAGCCGATCAAGACGCGCATGACCGACCTGGTCGCCGCGCTCGGCGAACTCGCCGCGCAGTACGGCGCATGGGTGCGCCTGCACTACGTGTATCCGTATCCGAGCGTCGACGAAGTCATCCCGCTGATGGCCGAAGGTCCGTTCAAGGGCCATGTGCTGCCGTATCTCGACGTGCCGTTCCAGCACGCGCATCCGGAAGTGCTGAAGCGCATGAAGCGCCCGGCCAACGCGGAGAAAGTGCTTGAGCGCGTGCAGAAGTGGCGCGAGATCTGCCCGGACCTGACGATCCGCAGCACCTTCATCGCCGGCTTCCCCGGCGAGACGGAAGAGCAGTTTGAAACGCTGCTCGACTTCATCCGCGAGGCGGAACTCGATCGCGTCGGCTGCTTTGCGTATTCACCGGTCGAAGGCGCGACCGCGAACGAACTGGACGGCGCGCTGCCGGACGACGTTCGCGAAGAGCGCCGCGCGCGCTTCATGGAAGTCGCCGAGGAAGTGTCGGCGCAGCGCATCCAGCGCAAGGTCGGCAAGACCCTCAAGGTGCTGATCGACGAAGTCAGTGCGGAAGGCGGCATCGGCCGCACGGCGGCGGATGCGCCGGAGATCGACGGCGTCGTCTACGTCGAGCCGGCGACGAAGGCGTCGAAGCGCTACAAGGTCGGCGACTTCGTGTCGGTGAAGATCACGGGCGCGGACGGCCACGACCTGTGGGGCGAGGTTTAAGCGATGACGGCCGCGTTTCCGGAGATCCTCGCGCTCGGCGAGGCGATGATCGAATTCAACCAGTCGCAGCCGGGGCGTCCGGAGTTTCTGCAGGGCTTCGGCGGCGACACGTCGAACTTCTGCATCGCCGCGGCGCGCCAGGGCGCGTCGACAGGCTTCGTGTCGGCGATCGGTGACGATCCGTTCGGCCGCTTGCTGACCGGCATGTGGGCGGCGGAACACGTCGACACGACCTATGTGCGGATCGACCGGACGGCGCCGACCGGCGTGTATTTCGTCACGCACGGCGCCGCCGGCCACCAGTTCGACTATCTGCGCGCGGGCTCCGCGGCGAGCCGCTACACGGTGGCCGACCTGCCGCTCGACGCGCTGGCCGCGGCGAAGGCCGTGCACCTGTCGGGCATCAGCCTCGCGATCAGCGCGGCCGCGTGCGACGCCGCGTTCGCAGCGATCGACCATGCGCGCAGCAACGGTGCGCAAGTCAGCTTCGACACGAACCTGCGCCTGAAGCTGTGGCCGCTGCCGCGCGCCCGCGCGGTGATGCGCGAGGCGCTGCGCCAGACGGACATCTGCCTGCCGAGCTGGGACGATGTCACGGCGCTCACGGGCGCGAATGATCGCGACGCGATCGTCGATGCGATGCTCGAGCACGGGCCTCGGGTCGTCGCGCTGAAGCTCGGCAAGGAAGGCGCGTATGTCGCGACGCCGAACGAACGGCGCGTGGTGCCGGGCTTCGCGGTCGAGGCCGTCGACGCGACGGGCGCGGGCGACTGCTTCGGCGGCGCGTTCGTCGCGCGGATCGTCGCGGGCGACGATCCGTTCACGGCCGCGCGTTATGCGAACGCGGCGGCGGCGCTGTCGACGACGGGCTACGGCGCGGTCGCGCCGATTCCGCACCGCGATGCGGTGGAACGTCTGGTGCAGGGCTGACGCGGATCCCGCACGCCGGCCATGCGCTGCGCTCATTCGAACCTTCGGATGGCGCGCGCGACGTGAGCGGGGGCGGACGGCACGCGTACCGCATCAGCGCGGCTATACGCTCGTGACGATGTGCATCGGCGATCAGCAACTCATCGCCAGGTTTTTCGAGCGAATCTGAAGCAAGGGAGCAACACAAGGTGGGTCGATATCTGGAATGGCAACGGGCGCTGGTAATCGCCGGCGCGCTGGCGGCGGGCCTCGCGATGCCTGGCATGGTCGCGGCCCAGCCGGTCGCGCCGGGCGCGCAGCAGGATGAAGCGGCGCCCGTACGGCCGCTGCGGCCGAACCCGGAATTCGCCCGCCTGCCGCGCTACGAGGGCACGCTCGGCGACCGGCCGATCGTCGCGCATCTCGGCCCGAAGACGGACGAGGAAGGCGTGCACGGCGAATACCAGTTCACCGATACGGGCGAGGTGATCCTGCTCGCCGGCGATCGCGACGGCGACACGCTCGAAATCGAGGAATCGAACGACGGCACGAACATCACGGGCGTGTGGATCGGGCGCTTCGATTCGACGGGCGAGCTGAAGGCCGACCGGATGAACTCGGACGAATCGGATCCGCAACCGGTCGTGCTGCGCGCGGCGCCGGGCAAGCGCGCGGCGCTGCAGGTACGCGACGGCCGCGTGCAGGAAATCGAGACGGTCAGCGGCATCGTCAATCTGCGCACCGACGACTGAGCGCGCTGGCTCGGTGCGTGCGGCGCGCATTGTACCGGGCCAACCGCGCCGAATTTGGCTAATCTAGCGACACATTCCGCAACCGAACGGCCTTTCCCCGGGCCTCCTGCCATGACTGCATCCACTCCGAAGCGCGCACTCCAGACCCGCATCGTTCAACCCGACGACGTCATTCCGGACGGCTTCCGTTCGTTCGTGCCGCCGGTTGCGCGTGCATCGACGGTCGTGTTCCCCGATCTCGCGACGATGCGCGCGCTGGTCTGGCACAACGACAACCAGTGGCGCTACGGCCTGCACGCGACCCCGACGTCGCTCGCGCTCGCGCAGCGGCTGGCCGAGATCGAGGGCGGCGCGCATGCGCTGCTGCAGCCGTCGGGCCTCGCGGCGATCATGAACGTCTATTTCGGGATCGTGAAGGCGGGCGACGACGTGCTGATCCCGCACAACGTCTACGGGCCGAACGCCGATTTCGGCAACTGGCTCGCGAAGGATTTCGGCATCACCTCACGCTTCTACGATCCGCTCGTCGGCGCCGGCATTGCCGAGCTGATCCAGCCGAACACGCGCTTGATCTGGATCGAGGCGCCGGGCTCGGTGACGATGGAAGTGCCCGACGTGCGTGCGATCACGACGGTCGCGCAGGCGCGCGGCATCGTCACCGCGATCGACAACACGTATTCGGCCGGGCTCGCGTTCAAGCCGTTCGAGCATGGCGTCGACATCTCGGTGCAGGCGCTGACCAAGTATCAATCGGGCGGCAGCGACGTGCTGATGGGCGCGACGATCACCGCGAACGCCGAGCTGCACGCGCAACTGAAGCTCGCGCGGATGCGCTGCGGGATCGGCGTTTCGGTCGACGATTGCTCGCTCGTGCTGCGCAGCCTGCCGAGCATGCAGGTGCGCTTCGATGCGCACAGCAAGAGCGCGCTCGCGCTCGCGCAGTGGCTGAAGGCGCGGCCGGAGATCGCGGCCGTGCTGCATCCGCAGTTGGCCGATTGCCCGGGACACGCGTCGTTCGTGCGCGACTTCACCGGCGCGGGCGGGCTGTTCTCGGTGGTATTCGATGAACGCTACAGCAGCGAGCAGATCGATCGTTTCGTCGAGGCGCTCGAGCTGTTCGCGATCGGCTGGAGCTGGGGCGGCGCGTGCAGCCTCGCGATGCCTTACGACGTCGCGTCGATGCGTGCGGACTGGCCGCATCGCGGCACGCTGGTGCGCTTCTACGTCGGTCTCGAGGACGAAGCCGACCTGCGCGCGGACATCGAGCGCGCGATGCAGGCGACGCTCGGCCGATAACGAAACCGCGGCAAAAAAACACAACGCCGGCGTGAGGCAACCTCGCGCCGGCGTTTTTCATGGGCGGGTTGCGCGGATCAGAACAGCTGCAGCAGCCCGTCGAGGCCGACATGGTCGAATGCGACGGTGGCCGCACCGCGCACGACGGGCTTCGCGTGGAACGCGACCGACAGCCCGGCTTCGGCCATCATCTTCATGTCGTTCGACCCGTCGCCCATTGCAATCGCGCGGGTAGGCTCGATGCCGAGCGATGCGCAGGTCTCGCGCAGCAGGCGCGCCTTCACGTCCGCGTTGACGATCTCGCCGAGCACCTTGCCGGTCAGCTTGCCGTCGACGATCTCGAGCGTGTTCGCATGCGCGAAGTCGATGCCGAGACGTGCCTTCAGGCGCTCGGTGAAGAACGTGAAACCGCCCGATACGAGCAGCGTCTTCAGGCCCGCGGCCTTCACGCCGGCGAGCATCTTCTCGGCGCCCGGCGACAACTGCAGCCGTTCCTCGTACACGCGCTCGAGCGCGTGCGCGTCGAGGCCCGCGAGCAGCGCGACGCGGCGCGTGAGGCTTTCGTTGAAGTCGCGGATCTCGCCGCGCATCGCCGCGTCGGTGATCTCCGCGACCTGCGTCTTCAGCCCGCAGAAATCGGCGATCTCGTCAATGCATTCGATCGTGATCAGCGTCGAATCCATGTCCATCACGGCGAGCCCGAAGTCGCCGAGCGTGCGGCCGGCTTCGACGAAGCCGAAGTCGAGCGCATGCGTGCCGCAGTACGCGTCGATGTCGAGACGCTGCGCGGGGTTCACGTTTTCGATGCGCAGCGCATGTTCGTCGGTCTGCACGATGCGGGTGCCGCGCGACAGCGCGAGCAGCGGTTTGTGATGCGCGTCCGACAGCGGCGCGAGACTCTGGATGACGAGGTTGTGGGTCATGGCGGAATGATTGAAAGCGAATGAAACGCGTGCGCGGCCGGCATGCGGCCGCCTGCGAACGCGGGCCCTGTCCGGCGTCGGGCCGCTGCGTCGCGAACGCGCCATTGTAGCCGGTTGGTATCCGGTCGCGGCCGGATCGCCGCGAATGGCCGGCCAGCGTTGGCGTCAGCGCCGCTCGCCGGATGGCGTTCAGCGTTCGTCCGCGCGATCCCAGTAGGGCGGATCGCCGAAGTGTTCGGCCAGGAACGCGATGAACGCGAGCGTCTTCAGCGGCACGTGCGCGCGGCTCGGATAGACGGCCCAGATCGCGACGTCCTGCGCGAACGGGTAGTCGTCGAGCACGGTGACGAGCGTGCCGTCCGCGAGCAGCGGGCCGACGTCCCAGGTCGACTTGATCGCGATGCCGAAGCCGTCGACGAGCGCTTCGCGGATCGCCTCGCCGTTGCTCGCGACGAGCCGGCCGCCGACCCGAACGGTGAGCGGGCCCTGCGGCGTGACGAACGACCAGTCGCGCTGGTCGCCGAGGATCACGCATTCATGCTGGGCGAGATCGGCCGGATGGCGCGGCGTCCCGTGTTCGGCGAGATACGCGGGCGAGCAGCACAGCACGCGCCGGTTCGCGGCGAGCTTGCGCGCGACCAGCGTCGAATCCTTTAGCGCGCCGAGGCGGATCGCGACGTCGTAGCCGTCGTCGACGAGATCGACGATCTCGTCGGAGAGCCGCAGGTCCAGCGACACGGACGGGTAGCGGCGCAGGAACGCGGGAATCACGGGCGCGACGTGCTGGCGGCCGAACGACGACGACATCGACACCTTCAGCCGTCCGTACGGCTCGCTGCGGCCGTGGCCGACCGACGCCCGCGCGGCGTCGGCGGCCGACAGCAGCGCCTCGGCCCGGGCCATGAAGACTTCACCGTCCTGCGTGAGGCTGATGCGGCGGGTGGTGCGGTGCAGCAATCGCGCGCCGAGCTGGCGCTCGAGCTGCGCGATGCGCGCGCTGGCGACCGCGGCCGACACGCCGAACTCCCGCCCGGCGGCCGTCACGTTCGCGAGCAGCGCGGCGCGCACGAACAGGCCGACGTCGAGCAGGTCGAGCGGCTTGTCGGGGGCCGGAATCGGATCGGCACTCATTATTCTGAAATTCCTGAAAATGTTTCAGGAAATATAGCGGTTTTCTCGAAGGATCGGGCCACCTACGATGGCATGCATGGGGCTGCGCCGCGGCCCGCCCGATTTCCCTGAAGGAGCTTCATGATGAAAGCCGTTGGATTGACCCGTTACCTGCCGATCGACGACCCGCAGGCGCTGCTCGACGTGGAACTGCCGCAACCGGTGCCGGGCCCGCGCGACCTGCTCGTGAAGGTCGAGGCGATTTCCGTGAACCCGGTCGACACCAAGGTGCGCGCGCCGAAGGCGCAGGTCGAGGAAGTACCGCGCGTGCTCGGCTGGGATGCGGCGGGCACGGTCGTCGCGGTCGGTGCCGAGGTCACGCTGTTTCGGCCCGGCGACGAGGTGTTCTACGCGGGCAGCATCACGCGCCCCGGCGCGAACAGCGAATTCCACGCGGTCGACGAGCGGATCGTCGCACGCAAGCCGCGCACGCTCGATTTCGCGGCGTCGGCCGCGTTGCCGCTCACCGCGCTGACCGCATGGGAGGCGCTGTTCGACCGGCTGCGCGTGTCGCCGCAGGGTGCGGACGCGGGCAAGTCGGTGCTGATCATCGGCGGCGCGGGCGGGGTGGGGTCGATCGCGATCCAGCTCGCGAAGACGCTCGGCAAGCTGCGCGTGATCGCGACCGCGTCGCGCCCGGCGTCGGCCGAATGGGTGCGCTCGCTCGGCGCGGACGACGTGGTCGACCATTTCGGCGATCTGCCCGCGCAGTTGCGTGACATCGGCCATCCGGAAGTCGATTACGTGCTGATCTTCAACGACACCGACCATCATTTCCCGGCCGCGGCGGAAGTCATCCGGCCGCAGGGCGGCATCTGCACGATCGTCGAGAACGCCAAGCCGGTGCCGGTCGAACTGCTGAAGGCGAAGAGCGCGGCGTTTCACTGGGAGTTCATGTTCACGCGCGCGATGTTCGAGACGCCGGACATGATCGAGCAGCACAAGATCCTGAGCGAGGTCGCGCGGCTGGTCGACGGCGGCACGCTGCGCACGACCGTCGGCGAACAGCTCGGCACGATCAACGCGGCGAACGTGCGGCGCGCGCATCAATTGCTCGAGGGCGGCCGCGCGATCGGCAAGCTGGTGCTGAGCGGCTTCTGAGCCGGCGTCGCGCGTAAGGGCGGCTGCGTCGCGAACGCAAGCGGGGTAACACCCGATGCGTTTGCGGCGCATTGCATCCCGCTTGGCGGTAGACTGGCAACGCATCATGCATCGAAAACCGCGCGGCACGCGCGTGCCGCCGCATTACAAGGAGGTCAGCATGAGCCAACGCAGCTTGTCAGTCGCCGCATCGTGGTCGGCCGTGTTCGTGGCGGCGTGCGTCAGCGCGAGCGTATTCGCGGCGCCGCCGGTCAAGGGCAGCCTGAAGGGCGGCGGGACAGGGCAGCTCGAATACACCGTCAAGGTCGACTCGAAGACCTTCGGCAATACGCAGGAGACCCGCAAGATCCGCTCGGGCGAAACGGACGACTTCAACTGGAAGTCGGTGCCGCCGAGCGGTGCGGTCGCGATGCCGGACGGTTGCCCGAACGCCGACAACCTGCCGCGCGACGCGAACGGCGCGATGGTGCGCCAGACCCAGGTGCGGCTCGCGCCGTCGGTCGACGCGAAGGGGAACGCGAACGTGCAGATGAGCTTCCAGGCGGCCGCGCCGAAAGGCACGCGCAACGCGAGCGCGGGCGGCAAGTCGTTGCAATGCCCGGACGTCGTGTCGGTGAGCCAGGTCAAGTGGGTGTCGCTTTCGACCAATGGCGGTTCGAAGACGGTCACGATGAGCGACGGCACCAGGGTGACGGTGTCGATCAAGCACTGAGCGCAATGCGCGGGCCGGCCGCGGCCGGTGCGCGCGCAACCAATCGCGGTGTGCAGCGCCGCGCGCGACGGTTTCGTGGCGCGCGGCTTCGGGCTTTTCATCCTCGATGGTCGACTTCGTCGAGCCCGGCGTGCGTGACGTCATGCCGGTGTCACGCTATCCTCGCGGCATCCGCCACCTCCTTCCCCGAACGACATTCCATGAAACATCGCATGTGCGCGCTGCTGTCGGCCGCTGCGTTCGTCGCCGCACATGCGCAGGCGGCCGACGATTGCAGCTTCGTGAAAAAAGTCGAGCTGCCGTCACGGCAGCAGACCGCCGTCGTGTCGAGCGGCGCGCTCGAACCGTGCTCGACGGGCAGCTATGCGGTGCGCGTGTATTCGACCGCGCATGCGACGCCCGGCTTCGATACGGACGACTACGTGACGGGCGTGCTGCATGCGCGTGACGGCACCGTCGCCGATGCGTTTACCACGGACCTCGGCGCGCGTGCGCCGCAGGCGCTCGTCGTCACGACGCGCTCGGCCGGCAGCGGCGGTTATGTCGGTGCGCAGGCCTATGTGACGACGCCGCGCGCGGTGCGGCTCGTCGCGTCGGTCGACGGGCTGCCGCCCGACGCCGATGTGACGGCCGCGTTGCGTCAGGCGCTCGGAAAGCGCCGCGCGACGCGCTGACCGCACGCCACGCGAAGGCCGCGTGCGTGTCGGCAGGCGCCCGTCACGGCGCGCGTTCCTCGAGCCGCGACGCGAGAAAGCGGTGGTCGGCCGAGAACAACCGGCGATACGTCATCAGCACTGCGCCGACGGTACCGAGCGCGGATGCCGCGGCGATCAGGAACATGATCACGATCTGATAGCGCACGGCCTGCAGCGGCGACTGGCCGGCCAGCACCTGACCCGTCATCATCCCCGGCAGGCTCACGACGCCGACCACGGCCATCTGGTTGAGCGTCGGCAGCATGCCCGCGCGCACGGCCTGGCGCGCGGCGTCCTGCGCGGCTTCCCAGCGCGTTGCGCCGAGCGCGAGTGCGGTCTCGACGCGATCGCGCCGCGCGGTCAGTTCCTCCATCATCCGCTCGACGCCGAGCGACACGCCTGTCAGCGTGTTGCCGAGGATCATCCCGAGGATCGGGATCACATATTGCGGCGTGTACCACGGATGAATGCGGATCACGACGAACAGGCCGACCGCCGCGACGAACCAGCTGCTGAACCAGATCGACGCGATGCTGTCGACGCGTTGTCCGCGATACGCATGCTTGCCGCGACCGGCGCCCGCCAAGCCGGCGATCAACGTCATCAGCGCGGTGATCGGCAGCACGACGCTCCAGTGCGGGTGGCCGAACACCCAGCCGAGCACGTAGCCGATCGCGAGCAGCTGCACGACGGTGCGTACGGCGGCGAGCGCGAGCTTGCGCCCGAGGCCGAGCGACAGCGCGGCCGAGATCGCGCCGTTGACCGCGACGAGGCCGGCGGCGATGCCGACGTCGACGAGACTCAGTTCCTGCAACGACGGGCTCATTGCGCCGCCTGCGCCGCGCGCGCGGCGTGCAGCACGCCGGCCTGCATCACGAGCCGCATCGTGCCGATTCGTGCGGCCTGCGCCGGATCGTGTGAGATCCACATGTACGCGCGCGCGTCGGGCGCCGCGTCGAACCACGCGCCGACGAGCGCTTCGATCGCGCGCGTCGACTCGGGGTCGAGCGCGGACGTCGGCTCGTCGAGCAGCAACACGTCGGGGTCGAGCTGCAGCACGCGCAGCAGCGCGGCGATCTGCGCTTCGCCGCCCGACAGTTCGCTCGCACGCTTGTCGAGAAAGTCGGCGCCGCGACCGGCGCGCGCGGCGAGCGCTTCGGCGCGCGCACGGTCGAACGTCGCGTCGCGATAGATCGCGAGCGAGTACGGGTAGCGCAATTGCGCTTCGACGGTACCGTCCATTTGCGCAGGCCGCTGGCGCACATATGCGACACGGCGCCGGTAGCCCGGAATCGCGCCGCGCCGGATGCGCTTGCCGCGCCACAGGATGTGACCGCCATCGAGCGGATCGAGCAACGCGAGCGCGCGCAGCAGCACGCTCTTGCCGGAACCCGACGCTCCCGTGATAGCAATTCGCGATCCCGCGGCGAGGCTGAAGTCGGTCGGCGTCAGCAACGTCTTGCCGCTACTGGCGTCGCGGCGCGTGATCTGTTGCGCTTCGATGAGGCCGGTGGGGACGGTCATGTCACAAATGAAAAAAAGCGTTAATGGCGCCGAAGCATTGGCGCAGCGTGCGCCATAATACCGATTGAAAGCCGCCGGTGTCGTGTTCGATTCACTCACGGGAGGGGCCCGACATGGCGCGCAAACTCTGCAGAACAACAACGGAACCGCCATGACGCTAGCTCGAGCCATTGGCAAGTCGGCTGCATGGATTGTCGGTATCGTCGCATTGATCATCGCGGCAACCGGCATCTTCATTTTCACGTTCGACTGGAACCACGCGAAACCGTGGGTCAACGAACATGTGAGCACCGCACTTGGCCGTTCGTTTGCGATCCACGGCGATCTCAGGGTGGACTGGCACCGCCCGCAGGGCGAGACCGGCTGGCGCGCTTGGGTGCCCTGGCCGCGCTTCTCGGCCACGCAGCTCGAGATCGGCAACCCCGACTGGGCGAAGGGCCCGAAGTTCGTCACGCTCGACGCCGCCCACTTCGATCTCGCGATTCTCCCGCTCTTCACGCACCAGATCGTCATTCCGTCGATCGACGCCGTCAATCCCGCAGTCGACCTCGAGCGCCTCGCCGATGGCCGCAACACGTGGACCTTCGAATTCAAGCAATCGGGCAAGCCGACGCGGTGGAACCTGCGGCTCGACAGCTTCGCGTTCGCGAAGGGGACCATCGTCTATCGCGATGCGATTACCAAGGCCGATCTCACGATCGCGGTGGATACGCTCGGCCATCCGATTCCGATCGGCGACGTGCTGAAGGAGCAGGAACAGACCTCGCTCGCGGCGTCCGCCCAGCATGTCGGCAAGCAGGGGGCCGCGCAGATGGCCGCAAAGGCGCATGCGGAGGCCGCGTCCGCTGCGTCGGGCGCATCCGCCGCACAGGGCGCGAGCGCGGCGTCGACGGCCGTGGCCGCATCGGGGGCGGCGTCTGCCTCCGCGGCCAAGCCGGTCTCGTCCGCATCGACGGCCGTGCCCGCATCCGCCGCGAGCGGTGCATCCGGCGCCGCGGTGCCCGCGAAATCGGAGCCGACGTATGCGTTCGGCCTCAAGGTCGACGGCCGCTACAAGAACGTGCCGGTGACCGGCACCGGCAAGGTGGGCGGCGTGCTGGCGGTCGAGAGCGCGACGCAGCCGTTCCCGCTGCAGGCCGACGTGAAGGCCGGCGATACGCGGCTCGCGATCGTCGGCACGCTGACCGATCCGCGGCATCTCGCGGCGCTGAACCTGCGGCTGTGGCTGCAGGGCACGTCGATGTCGCACCTCTACCAGCTCACCGGCATCACGTTGCCCGACACGCCGCCGTATGCGACCGACGGACGGCTGATCGGCAACTTCAATCCGCCCACGAGCACGTTCCGCTACGAGAACTTCAAGGGCCGCGTCGGCGGCAGCGATCTGCACGGCACGCTCACCTGGGCGCAGCGCAAGCCGCGGCCGAAGCTGTCGGGCGAAGTCGTGTCGAACCTGCTGCAGTTCTCCGACCTCGCGCCGGTGATCGGCGCCGATTCTCCCGCGAGCAAGGCGAAGCGCGGCGACACGACGCGCCAGCCGCCGGACCGCGTGCTGCCGGTCGCGGCGTTCCGCACCGAGCGCTGGAGCGCGATCGACGCGGACGTGAAATTCACCGGCCGCAGGCTGATCAAGAGCCCGCAGTTGCCGATCACCAACCTGTACACGCACATCCTGCTGCAGGACGGCGTGCTGACGCTCGAGCCGCTGCAATTCGGCGTCGCTGGCGGCACGCTCGCGACGAATGCGCATCTCGACGGCAGCCGCACGCCGCTCAAGGGCCGTTTCACGCTGAGCGCGCGCCACCTGAAGCTCAAGCAGCTGTTCCCGACGCAGAAGGTGATGCAGACCGCGCTCGGCGAGATCAACGGCGACGCGTCGCTGTCGGCGACCGGCAACTCGCCGGCCGCGCTCGCCGCGACGTCGACCGGCGAGGTGAAGGCGCTCATCACCGACGGCCGCATCAGCCTGCTGCTGATGGAGGCGGCGGGCCTGAACGTCGCGAACGTCGTCTACGAGAAGCTGTTCGGCACCCGCGACGTGAAGATCAATTGCGCGGCGTTCGATTTCGTCGCGAATGACGGCATGCTCGAGCCGAAGGTCTTCGCGCTCGATACGGACGACGCGCTGATCAACGTCGACGGCCCGGTCAACCTGCGCGACGAATCGGTCGACCTGAAGATCCATCCGCACACGAAGGGTTTCCGGATCTTCTCGCTGCGCTCGCCGCTGTACGCGAAGGGCACGTTCAAGAATCCGAAGGTCGGCGTCGAGGCGGGCGCGCTCGCGCTGCGCGCCGGCGCGGCGGTCGGGCTCGGGCTGATCAACCCGTTCGCGGCGCTGATCCCGCTGATCGCGCCGAGCAACAACCGCGACGTGCCGTGTTCGCAGCTGTTCGCGCAGATGAAGGCCAAGGCGGCGGAGAAAGAAGCGGCGAAAGCCGGCAAGTGACCGGCGACGGCGGTGGGGCAGGCGGGACGGCGCGGCGCCGCGCTGGCTGGCCGCGCTCGTTGGGGCGCCGCTCCCGGTCGCCGCCTCTAGGTCCCGCCGCCGTCGCGCGGCATCTCCAGCGGCCGCTGCTCAGCGGCGGGCGCGCACCCAGACGAGTACCGCGTCAACCTCCCGGCCGCTGATGACGACTGGCCCGGCGGTGCCGAGTTGCAGCCGGTCGCCGTCGATACTCACCACGCGCTGCTGGACGTTGCCGATCCAGTTCGGATACAGGCTCACGTCCATTTCATGGGTCAGCGTGCCGTCGTCGTCGACGTTAAAAGGGCCCGAATAGGCGATATAGCCGTGCGCCGCGGCGGCGCGTTCCTCGACGCTGCCGCCCTGCAGGTCGCCGTCCGCATAAGGCGGGCGGCCGGGCGCCATCAACTGCGCGGACATGTAGCCGTCCGGCGTGTACAGGATCCAGCCGCGCGCGTCGCGGCCGAGCGGGTAGGTGACGGTGCCGCCGTCGCGCGGGCGGATTTCGTAGGAAACGAGGCGCCATGCGCCGACGAGTTGTTCTCGAAGCTGGCTGGTTGGCATGCGGGGTTCCGGTGTGACGGCGATGGCGCGTATGCCGTCGTGTTGACGGGGCAGCGGGCACCGGGCAACGACCGTAGCGCGGGTGCCGCGGCGGCGTGGTCGGCAGTTTCTCCGACACCTGCTAAAATACACGGTTTTCCGTCGATTTCTCTCTTACGGGACCTGCCGTGCTTTCTACTGCCAACATCACGATGCAATTCGGGCCGAAGCCCTTGTTCGAGAATATCTCGGTCAAATTCGGCGAGGGCAACCGCTATGGTCTGATCGGCGCGAACGGCTGTGGCAAGTCGACCTTCATGAAGATCCTCGGCGGCGACCTCGAGCCGAGCGGCGGCAACGTCGCGCTGGAGCCGAACGTGCGTCTCGGCAAGCTGCGCCAGGACCAGTTCGCGTATGAAGACGTGCGCGTGCTCGACGTCGTGATGATGGGTCACACCGAGATGTGGGCCGCGATGACCGAGCGCGACGCGATCTACGCGAACCCGGAAGCCACCGACGACGACTACATGCACGCGGCCGAGCTCGAAGGCAAGTTCGCCGAATACGGCGGCTACGACGCCGAGGCGCGCGCGGGCGCGCTGCTGCTCGGCATCGGCATCGAGGAGAAGTTCCACACCGGCACGATGGCCGACGTCGCGCCGGGCTGGAAGCTGCGCGTGCTGCTCGCGCAGGCGCTGTTCTCGAAGCCGGACGTGCTGCTGCTCGACGAACCGACCAACAACCTCGACATCAACTCGATCCGTTGGCTCGAGCAAACGCTCAACGAGTACAACTCGACGATGATCATCATCTCGCACGATCGTCACTTCCTGAACTCGGTGTGCACGCACATGGCCGACATGGACTTCGGCACGCTGAAGGTCTGGCCGGGCAACTACGACGACTACATGCTCGCATCGGCACAGGCGCGCGAGCGCCAGGCCGCGGCGAACACGCGGGCGAAGGAACGCGTGGCCGAGCTGCAGGACTTCGTGCGCCGCTTCTCGGCGAACAAGTCGAAGGCCCGCCAGGCAACGAGCCGCGCGAAACAGATCGACAAGATCAAGATCGAGGAATTCAAGCCGTCGTCGCGTCAGAACCCGTTCATCCGCTTCGAGTTCGACAAGAAGCTGCACAACGTCGCGGTGGTTGCCGAAGACATCACGAAGAAGTACGAGCGCACGATCTTCCAGAACTTCAACCTGTCGGTGCAGCCGGGCGAGCGCATTGCGATCATCGGCGAGAACGGCGCGGGGAAGACGACGCTGCTGCGTTCGCTGCTCGGCGCGCTGCCGCTCGATCACGGCACGGTGAAGTGGTCCGAGAACGCGAATGTCGGCTACATGCCGCAGGATACGTACGAGGAGTTCCCGAACGACATCACGCTGATGGACTGGATCGACCAGTACCGCAAGGACGGCGATGACGAGACGATGGTGCGCGGCACGCTGGGCCGCCTGCTGTTTTCGTCGGACGACATCAAGAAGTCGGTGAAGGTGCTGTCGGGCGGCGAGAAGGGCCGCATGATCTGGGGCAAGCTGATGCTCGGCCGCCACAACGTGCTGCTGATGGACGAGCCGACCAACCACATGGACATGGAGTCGATCGAGTCGCTGCAGATCGCGCTCGAGCAGTTCGAAGGCACGCTGATCTTCGTGTCGCACGACCGCGAGTTCGTGAGCGGGCTGGCGAACCGGATCATCGAAGTGCGCACGGACGGTACGCTGTACGACTTCGGTGGCAATTACGAGGAGTTCCTGACGAGTCAGGGGCAGGAGTAAGTGCCCGGAGGTTTCCTCCGCGCATGAGTTCCGGTGCGGCACCGACGAGAACGCCCGGAGCGAACCGTCACAAGCGCATCAAGCCCGCATCGACAGCAGTGTCGATGCGGGCTTTTTCATTTCCGCTCGCGGCCGGGCCCGACCGCATCGCGAATTCCGGTTTCCTCCCGTTGACCGACTTCAGGTAAATTACCGCCGAACGCCATTCATCATTCCCCATTTCGACCCGGAGCCGTCCCTCGATGCAGGACCATCCCCTCCCGCTCGACCTGTCCGGCCTTGCGCAAAGCCTTTACGCGCAGGGCACCGAGGAGGGCATCCTGGCGCGCCTGATGGAGCGGATCGCGCCGGCCAACCGCTTCTGCGTCGACATCGGCGCGAGCGACGGCCTGCGCAACAGCAACACCGCGCGGCTGCTGCACGAACACGATTGGGCCGGCGTGCTGGTGGAAGGCAGCGCATATCGGTTCGGCAAGCTTGCCGCCCACTACGCGGGCGCGGAGCGCGTCCGTTTGTATCAGGACCGCGTCCAACCCGATACGGTCGATCGACTGCTCGCCGATGCGAACACGCCGGCCGACTTCGACCTGCTGTCGATCGACATCGACGGCAACGATTACTGGGTGTGGCGCGGCCTGCAAGCGTTTCAGCCGCGCATCGTCGTGATCGAATACAACCCGTACTACACGCCGCCCGAACGCTGGGTCATGTGCTTCAATCCGGAGCACGAATGGGATGGCTCGACCTACTACGGTGCAAGCCTTGAATCGCTCGTTCATCTCGGCAGGCGGAAGGGCTATGAACTCGTCTGCTGCGACGACATGGGCAACAACGCGTTCTTCGTGCGGCAGGACCTGTACCCGCTGCTCGGCATCGCGAACAACGATCCGTCGGTGCTGTTCCGGCCGGCGATGTACAAGCTGCGCTACGTCGGACACAACACGTTCCTGACCGGTCATCCGTATCGACACGGGCCGGCGGAGCACATCTGAATGGACCGGCTTGCAATCCCCTTTGACGAGATTCGCGACGCCTACGCGCTGGGCCGAAGCGACGCGCCGCGCCAGGTCAGCGAACGCGTGTGGTATCTGCCGGCTGACAGCGGCGGTGTGGCAGTCAAGCTCTACGCGCTCGAACACCATGCGCGCGCGGCCAGGGAGGCCGCCGTCCTCGCGCATCTGGAAATGCACGGCGATGCCCGCGTTCGTGTCCAGACGCTCAAACGCACGACAGCCGGCGCGTCGCTGTGGACGGGGCAGGACTCGCACGCGATGCTCACGCGCTGGGAAGCCGGGCAGTTCAGAACCTACGATACATTTTCGCCGGCCGAGTGGAATGCGCTCGGCGCGAGTCTGGCCGCGCTGCACCTGAGCCTCGACCGGCTGCATCTGCCGTCGCTCGACACGATCCGCGCGCGGCTGACCGCGATCGATGCGGACGCGGTGCGCCGCAGCCTGCTCGACGCACGGGATCGTGCGTACGCGAACGACGGCGGCGCGGACCTGCGCCGCTATGTCGATCTCGCACTGCGCATGCTCGAGCGCTACTATCCGGGCAGTCTCGACGCGTTTCCCGCCGACGATCCGCAGCACCCGATTCACAACGACTACAACCAGTTCAACTATCTGTTCACGGGCACGCTGCCGCCGCTGATTCTCGACTGGGAGGCAGCGATCGGCGCGCCGCGCGAATACGAACTGGTGCGATGCCTGAATCATTTGCCGCTGGAGGCGCCGCATCTGGCGGCAGCCTTCGTGCGCGCGTATGGCCGGGTCCGGCCGGTGAATCCCGCGCACCTCGCGTGGGCCGTCGATGCCGCGTGCCTGCAGCACGCGCTCAAGCTGTGGGTCGTGCAAGGCTGGCTCGACGATCCGTCGCGCTTCGCGTCGCACCTGAGCGGCGCGGTGACGATGGCGTCCGCGATGGTGGACGCGCGCGAGCGTCTGATCGATTTCTTTTCCCGTTGCGTGGAAGCAGGAAGCTGAAGTGAGTGCGAATCCGAACGACATCCCGAATCCGCCGCGCTCCGGCGAGCGACAGCATGTCTTCCCGCCGCCGCTGGATCGCGACTACCGCGTCGCCGATGGGCGCGTCCGGACGCGCTCGCTGGAAGCGCATATCGTCGACCACTGCAACCTGACCTGCGCGGAATGCTGCTCGCTGTCGCCGCTGCTGCCCGAGTGGTATGCGAGCCCCGAATCGATCGAGTCCGATCTGCGCAAGGCCGTGAAGGTGCTGAGCCCGCGTATTTTCAAGCTGGTCGGCGGCGAACCGCTGTTGCACCCGGCGCTCGTCGAACTCGTCGAACGCGTGCGCGCCACGGGCATCGCGCCCGAAATCTCCGTCACGACGAACGGCCTGAAGCTCGGCGAGATGCCGGACGCGTTCTGGCAAGCGGTGGATGCGCTGACGATCTCCCGCTATCCGAAGCCGGCGCTTTCGCCCGACCTGATCGCGCATGTCGAGCACCAGGCCGCGCGTTTCGACGTGCGCCTGAACTGGAAGGTGCAGGACGTATTCACGACGATGAATCGTGCACAGCCCGGCACGGATCTCGACGACGCGCGGCGTCTCTATCACGATTGCTGGATCCGCGAGCGCTGCCATATGATTCGCGACGGCATGTTCTACACGTGTACGCGTCCGGCGCATTTCCATACGCTCTACAAGGGCGAGAAGGATTTCCAGGCCGACGGCCTGCCGTTGCGCGACGACGCCGGCATGCTCGATGCGATGCTCGCCTATCTGCAGCGCGAGGCACCGCTCGAAGCATGCCTGCATTGCCGCGGCGGCAGCGCGCCGGTCGCGCCGCATCGCATCCTGAAACGCATTGAAGTGGACACCTTGAAGGCTCGTTATCCATGATCGTCGGCACGCGCGACCCGTTCGGTTTCGATCGTCTGCACTACCATCCGCGCAGCGGCGTGGCGGCGTCCGGCATCCGCGCCGTACTGCAGGCGTCGGGGCAAGCGGCCGGCGCGCCGGACCCGGCCGCCATCGCGGGCTACCTGAGCGGCGAGCGCCTGATCGGCCGCACGGTGCTGCGCGACGTGCTCGCGGTGCCGCCCGGTCATGCACTGATCCGGGCGCCGCACGGCCTGGCGGTGCGGCCGGCGCCCGAGCGGCCCCGGCATGCCGATCTGGACACCGTGCTGCGCGCATCGCTGCAACGCGCGCTCGACAGCGGCAAGCGCGTCGCGCTGGCGCTGAGCGGCGGGCTCGATTCGGCGCTGCTGCTCGCGTTGCTGCGCGAACTCGGCGCACAGCGGCACGTGACGTCCTATATCCTCGCGACCGACATGCCCGACTACTGCGAACTCGACGCGGCGCTCGAACTCGCCGCGCAGATGCAGGCGAACGTGAAGATCGTGCGCGCGAACGAGGCCGACTTCGTCGCGGCGCTGCCGAGAACGACCCATGCGGTCGAGGAGCCGATGTTCAACCTGCACCCGGTCGCGAAGCTGCTGCTGGCCGAGGCGATCGCCGCGGACGGCGTCGAGGTGGCGATCACCGGCGACGGCGCGGATCAGGTCTTGCGCCGCGACCGGTCGGCCAACTATCTGCCGCTGTGCCATGCGTTGTTCGACGAGGCGTCGGTGGATCTGCATCCGCCGTTCGTCGATGCCGACGTCGTCGCGCATCTGACGAGCATCGCACCCGACCCGAACAAGCAGTGCCTGCGCGATCTCGGTGCGCGCCTGAACCTGCCGGACCGTCTCGTGCACG
The DNA here is from genome assembly GCF_046534915.1 of Burkholderia sp. SIMBA_051. Taxonomy (NCBI): domain Bacteria; kingdom Pseudomonadati; phylum Pseudomonadota; class Betaproteobacteria; order Burkholderiales; family Burkholderiaceae; genus Burkholderia; species Burkholderia sp. SIMBA_051. The sequence goes on from NZ_JAWRXS010000003.1 coordinate 544,960, forward strand.
GCCCGAAGCGCGGGCGGCTCGCACCGCCGATGGATCTCGCGCCGCTGCTCGATCGCGACCGCACGCGTGCACTGGCCGACACGCTCGGTCTGGCCGCGCCCACGTTGCGGGCGGATACCGAGCGCGTGCTGTGGGTAACGCTGACGCTGATCCTCGATCATCTCGACCGCCTTCATCTCGATGCCGCGCATCGCCCAACCTGAGTCGCTCATGAAACGCATCCTGTTCTGCGTGGTGCCCGAGAAGGGCCACGTCAATCCGTGCATCGGCCCGGCCCAGCATCTGCGCGCGGCCGGCTGCGACGTCGCGTTCTACGCGCCGGCCGACATCAGCGCGCAGCTCGACGGCGCCGGCGGCTTTGCATTCGTCGGGCCGCGCGAGACGCCCGAACGCCACGATCTGTCGCGCGGCGCGAGCTTCGCCGCGAACATTCGCGACGCCGACTGGCTGAGGCACTGGATCCGCACGCTGCTGATCGACCTCGCGCCCGCTCAGGTGGACGGCATCCGCGCCGTGCTGCGCGAATGGCACCCCGACGTGGTCGTGATCGATCCGCTGCTCTACGCAGCGGCGATCGCCGCGGAGCTGGAAGGGCTGCCGTGGGTCTCGATGTCCAATTCGCTGAATCCTGTGCTGCCCGACGCGCTCGATTCGGAACTGCTCCGTACGGTGCGATGGCTCGAGCCGGAACGCACGCGCCTGTTCGCGCGCTACGGTCTCGACGCGCGTTTTCGCGGTTGCGACATCCTGTCGCCGCATCTGACGCTCGCGTTCACGACCGACGCGCTGGTCGGTACGCCGCCGCCCGGTGTCGAACTGGTCGGCCCGGCGATGCCTTCGGGCCCGCGCGGCGACGAGACGGCGTTCCCGTGGGAACGCCTCGACGCGGATCGCCCGCTCGTCTACATGTCGCTCGGCAGCCAGCTTTACTACCACCCGGACCTGTTCGCGAAAGTCATCGACGCGACGCGCACGACGTCGGCGCAACTGGTGCTGTCGGTGGGCGAACTGGCCGATTCGGATTTGCTGCCGGTCGATGACGAGCGCGTCGTCGCGGTGCGTTACGCGCCGCAGCTGGCGCTGCTGCGGCGCACGCACGCGTTCGTCAGCCACGGCGGCGCGAATTCGGTGATGGAGTCGCTCGCGTGCGGCGTGCCGATGCTGCTGTCGCCGTTCTGCAACGACCAGTTCCATTCGGCGCACTTCGTCGAGCGGGCCGGCGCGGGATGCGTGCTCGATCTGCAGCAGGCCGGCGTCGCGGAAATTGCCGACGCGCTCGAACGCCTGTTGCGTCCCGGATCGTTGCGCGAGCAGGCGGCGCGGATCCGCGCGAGCTACGCGCGCGACGGTTCGGCGCAGGCCGCCCGCCTGATCAGCGCACTCGCTTCAGGAAGCCGCCTGGCGACAGCGTCATGAGCACGCGGTCCTCGATGTCGTGGTCGACTTCGAACCGGTCGTCGCCGGCGAGAAACGCATGCACGGCCGTGGCCGGGTTGTTGCCTCTGCCGTACGGCTTGCCGTCGAACATCGACTCGGGCAGATACTCCATGATGGTATCCATCACGATCGCGTAGCTGCCGGGCGTCACGAGCGGCGCATAGCAGGCGAGTTCGCGCAGCACGTGCGCGTGCGTATGCGTGAGATCGAGGATCGCCATCACGCGCGCCCCGTCGCCGATCTGCGCGCGTACCGACGCGAGCGTGTCGGTTGCGCACGATTCGCCTTCGATCAGCACCATGCGATGGGCGAGCCGATGCGATTGCAGGCGCTGCCTGACCTCGTCGCGCAGGCGCGGTTCGATCGCGACCACACGGCCGTGGCCACCCGTCAATTCCAGCATCGACGCGGAGAACACGACGCCGCCGCCCGCCGCGATGCCGGTCTGCACGATGCAGTCGGGACGCGCGCGCCAGATCAGTTCCTGCAGCGCGAGCATGTCGCCGGGCAGATGGAAGAAGCGCTCGCCGAGCCAGCGCGTCTGGAACAGATGGTCGAATTCGGCGGCGCGCGTCAGCCATTCGATGTTGATGTCCCGCATGCGGGCCGAAGGACGCTCTGACATGGTCAATGCAACGAGTAGGAATGACGTGAAAACGCTGGAACCGTGGCTTCACCGGTACTGGAACATCGCGCCGGCGCGCCTGCAGGCGCTGGCGTCGGGCCATACTAACAAAACGTACCTCGTCGAGTGCGCCGCGGGGCGCACGGTGCTGCGCGTGTCGTGGTCCGGCAAGCCGGTCGCGCAGGTGCATCGCGAGGCGTCGATACTCGGGCGTCTCGGCCGTTTGCGCACGGCGCCGACATTGCCCGCGCTGCCGCGGCTGCGGCCGACCGTGGATGCGCAAACCGGTGTGCAGGCCGCCGATGGAAGCTGGCTGCACCTGTTCGAGCATATCGACGGACATCCCGGACTGCCCGACGATGCGCAGGCCGGCGCGATCGATGCGATGCGTGCGCTCGCGCATCTGCATGCGGCACTGGCGTCGATACCCGTAAGCGAATCGGCACCGCTGGCGTGGCTGTCGGCGCGCCATGCGCGCGTCGCCGCGCGGGCGATGCCGTCGTTGGCGGGCGATCTGGGCCGTGACTACGCCACGGTGATCGGGCGAATCCGCGCGCATCTCGACGCCGCCGCACGCTGGCTGACGGGGCCGGTGCAGTGGCTGCACGGCGACTATCACGCGGGTAACCTGCTGTATGTGGGCAATGCGGTGAACGGCGTGCTGGATTTCGACGATGTGGGGCAGGGCGCGCAATGGCTCGAGGCGGCCTTTGCGTTGTTCGCGCTGTCGCGCGATGCGGCCACGGACGATCGCTTCGTATTCGATGCACGGCGCTGGGAAGCCGGCCTGCAAGCCTACGCAGCGACGCGGCCTGACGCTGCGCCGGACTGGATGCGCGTGAGGCGGGATGCGCTGAGGGTGCTGTTCTGCGCGGACCAGACGCTGATCCATCTCGAAGCCGCGCAGCGCGGCCTGTGGATGCCGGGGCCGGGCATCGGATTTCTCGGCGGCTGGCGCCAGTTGCTGGACGAGGCGGCGCCCGAAAGCTAGCCGGCCGTCGCGTCAGCGCTGCCGATTCAGGAACAGGCGCACGGCTTCGACCGTGTTGGGCCGCGCTTCGCCGTGCCGCGATCCGTCGTGCATGCAGAACAGCACGTCGCGATGCCGCGCCGCGCTGGCGTCGACATGCGCGCACATTGCGTCGAATAGCGCCTGCGGCGACGGCGCCGGCCGCTGCCAGTCATCCAGTATCGCGGTCCAGCCGGTGTGTTCGCGTTGCAGGCGCGCGAGCACGGCTGCGCGATTGTCCCGCGGCATCAACCCGTACGGAAGGCGCAGCGGGATCGCGTCCGGCGCAGGAACGCCGGCGCGGCGGCAGGCCTCGCGAATCAGCGCGTCGGTTGCCTCGATCTCGTCGATCAGCACGTCGTCCGCCAGCGCGCCCGGTCTCGCGTGCGAATGGGTGTGATTGCCGAGCCGGTGGCCTTCGTGCGCCATTCTCGCCGCGACGTCGAGCGCGTCCGCCAGGTTCGTGCCGAGCAGGAAGAAGGTCGCCGTGCACGATGCGTCGCGCAGGACGTCGAGCAACGACGGCGTCGACGGGCCGGGGCCGTCGTCGAAACTGAGGTGAATGGACATCGCGTGGACGGCGCGTCGTGTGAGTGGAACCTGAACGATAGCGCAATCCGGAGGCTGATCGGTCGTGCGTTGTCAGCGAGCGAAAGCATGCGCGCGCAACCGCCCGTGCTCAAGCGTCGAATCGCTCAATTGTCGCAAGCAAGCGCCGGCTCGTCCGGAATTGCCCGCTCTGCCAGCGCGACATAATCGCCCGACGCCGTGCGTTCGACCCTTGCATCGACGCGGTACGCGCGCCGCAGGTTCGGCGGCGTCAGCACGTCGGCAGGCGCGCCGTCCGCGACGAGTCCGTCGGCGCTCAGCAGCACGAGCCGGTCGCAGAAACGCGAGGCGAGATTCAGGTCGTGCATCGCGACCAGCACGATTGCGCCACGCTGGCGGGCCGCCTCGCCCACCGCCTCGAGCGCGAGCAATTGCCAGCGCAGGTCGAGCGCGCTGGTCGGTTCGTCGAGCAGCAGCAGCGGCGTGTCGCGCACGAGCACCTGCGCGAGCCCGACCATCTGCCGCTGGCCACCCGACAACCGGTCGAGTGGCGACATTGCCAGCGGGTGCAGCCGCAGCCGCGTGAACACCTGTTGCAAACGCCGGTCGCGCGTCGCGTCGGACAGGCCGCCGCAGGTGGCGCGCAACGCGCTGCGCACGGCTTCGTACACGAGTAGCGACGACGGTTGCGGCAAGGTCTGCGGCAGATAGCCGACCTGCCGCGTGTGTTCGCGGCGCGACCCGTCCAGCAGGTCGAAGCTGCCGAATGTCGCGCGACCGGTCGCGGACGCAAGCCGCGCCAGCGCGCGCAGCAGCGTCGACTTGCCGACGCCGTTCGGCCCGAGCAGCCCGACCGTCGTGCCCGGCTCGACCGGCGCGAGCGACAGCCCGTCGAGCACGACCCGGGCGCCGTAGCGGACGCACAGCGCGTCGAGATGCAGCATCGGCTCAGCCATGGAGCCTCCTGCGCCGGCTGACGAGCAGCATGAACAACGGCACGCCGACCAGCGCGGTGATGATGCCGATCGGCAGCGTCACGCCGGGAATCAGCGTCTTGCTGAGCACGGACGCGCTGGCCAGCATGATCGCGCCGGCAAGCGCCGCGCCCGGCAGGTAGTAGCGATGCTCGTCGCCGACCAGCAGCCGCGCGACGTGCGGCCCGACGAGGCCGACGAAACCGATCGTGCCGACGAACGACAGCGCCGTCGCGGACAGCAGGCTGATGCGCGCGAGCGCGACGAGCCGCAGCCGCTCGACCGAGATACCCATGCTGCGCGCTTGCTCGTCGCCGGCGCGCAGCGCCGTCAACGACGCGACGTCGACGCTCGCCCACAGCGTGCAGGTGGTGAACACGCAGGTCAGCAGCGCGATCTTGCCCCACGTCGAGCGCGCCAGGCTGCCCATGCTCCAGAACACGATCTGCTGCAACGCATTTGCATCGGCGATGAACTGCAGCAGCCACTGCAGGGCCTCGAAGCTGAACATCAGGCCGATGCCGAACAGCACGACGGTTTCGGTCGTCGCGCCGTGGCGCCACGCGAGCCAGACGATCAGCAGCGTCGCGACGCACGCGCACGCGAACGCGCCGAGCGACAGCGCGACGTTCTCGTTCCACAGCACCAGGTGCCAGCCGGAAATCACGACGAGCGACGCGCCCACGCTCGCGGCGGCCGACATGCCGAGCGTGAACGGACTCGCGAGCGGGTTGTTCAGCACGGTCTGCATTTCGGCGCCGGCGAACCCGAGCGACGCGCCGACGAGCACGGCCATCAGCGCATAGGGCAGCCGCACGTCCCACAGGATCACGCGCTGTTCGAGCGGCAGCCCGTCGGGCCGGACCAGGCCGCCGACCACATCGGCGAGCGGAAACGGCGATGGGCCGGTCGAGACGTCGACGACGAGCAGCGCGACGAGCACGCATGCGAGCGCGGCCAGTGCACCGACACGCCGCGCGGCGACTGCGCGATAGCGAACTCGCAGCGACGAAGGCGAAACGGGGGTCGTCGTGCTCATGCGGGCGCTCCGGACGCGGGCTCGAACACCACGCGTGACGCCAGCGCGAGACTCGGCAGCACGACGCCGCCGTGATCCTCGCCGTCGATCAGCCGGAACGCGGCGTCGAGCCCTGGGCGGCGGCCCACGCGCGCGATGAAGTCGCGGGCGGAACTGACCTGCTTGCGCGCCTGCTGGCGGCGCATCCGTTCGGCGTCGGGGTTCGGTGCACCTTCCTCGAGGCTGCCTGCGGTCACGAGGACGCGCAGCGGCCATGCGAGCGGGGTGGTTTGCGCGGCGAACCGGTCGGCATAGGGCAGCAGCGCGCGCTCGCCCCACCAGATCGACGGGCTCGCGGCCACGTAGCGCCGAAACAGGTGCGCGCGCGTGAGCATCGCGTACAGCGTCAGCAGGCCGCCGTACGAGTGACCGAACAGCGTCTGCCGCTCGGGATCGACCGGCAACTGGCGGGCGAGCCACGGCTGCAGGTCGTGCTCGATGAAGTCGAGAAAGCGGTCCGCGACGACGCCGCGGCCGTTCGGCAACGGCGCGAGCGTGTAGTCGTCGGCGCGCGCGGCCATGTCGTAGGGCCCGTCGACCGGATAGCCGATGCCGATCACGACGGCCTCGGCGTCGCGCGTGCCGTCCGGCCGTGCGTGGCGATTGCGGGTGAGCTGCGCCGCGAGCGGGAACAGCGCATTGCCGTCGAGCACGGTGAGCACCGGATGGGGCGCCGAACCGGAACGCTCGGCCGGCAACGCGACGAACAGGCGCCGCGTGCGGCCGGCGATCGTCACGTCGAACTGGCAGCTGTCCGGCACGAAGACCGGGGGCGCGGCGTCGAGGCCGGGCCACGCAGGTGCATCGGCGGCACAGGCGGGCGCGAGCCGGCCGCCGAGCGGGCCGGCCAATCCGGCGACGAGGAGGGCGCGGCGCATGGAGGAGGCGGGCATCTGCATGTCAGGATCCTTCCTGCATCCAGTATTCGCCTTGAAGCGGAACGGGCTGGAAGCGTCGCACCATCGTGTCGAACGTCGTGCGCGGATCGAGATCGGAGAACAGTGCCGGATGCAGCCACTTGGCCATCACCTGCACCGCGACGACGTTGAACGGTGAATTGTAGAAGTGATGCCAGATCGCATACGCACGCCGCTCACGGACCGCGCGCAGCCGCGTGATCTGCGGCCGCTTCAGCGACCGGTCGAGCGAGCGGACGGCGGCGTCGTGCGGCACGCCGGCGCCGAGCGCGATGCGTTGCGGCGCGCTTTGCAGCGTCTGGAGCGAGCCGATCGCGGTGCCGATGTAGAAATCGGGCTGGCGGCTCAGCAGGTATTCGGGGTTCAGCGTGCCGTGCTCGCCGGGCACGCGGCCTTTCGCGACGTTGTTGCCGCCGGCGGCGTCGAGGAGGCGGCCCATCATGCCGGTCATCGTGTCGCAGCAGTCGCTCGACAGGCCGACGCGGCTTTCGAGGAACACGCTCGGCGCGGCAGGGTGCGCGGTCGCGAGCCGCGTGCGGACGAGGTCGAGCTGCTGTTGCCAGTACGCGTTGAATTCCGCCGCGCGCTGCGGTGAGCCGAATACCTGGCCGAGCAGCGCGATGCTGCGCGGCGTGTTGACGAGCGGGTCGTGCCGGAAGTCGACGAACACGATTGCGACGCCGGCCGCCTCGAGCCGCGCGAGCGTTTCGCGATCGCGCTCGCCGGGGCCGTGGCCGCCGCCGAGCCCGAAGATCGCAACCTGAGGACGCAGCGCGAGCGCGCGCTCGTCGCTGAAGCTGCCGGTCTGCGAGCGTCCGATGCGCGGCACGTCCTTCAGGCGCGGGAAGCGCGCGAGCCATTGCGCGTAGCTCGCGGGATCGAGTTGCTCGAAATCACCCATCATGCCAACGAGGCGGCGCGTCGGATCGTCGCCGTCGACCACCGCCAGCGCCGGCAGCAGACGGCCCTCGCCGAGCAGCACGCGCTCGACGCGCGCGGGAATCCGGACCTGCCGCCCGGCCAGGTCGGTGACGGTCGTCGTGTCCGCCTGTGCGGTATGCACCATGAGCCATCCGCACAGCCATACGCCCAGCATGGCCCACATTCCGCTTGTCTTTTTCACGTGACTCCCGATACTCTATAAACGAGAATAATTCTCATTTAATTGTAGCCGAGCCGAAGCCGCGGCATGGGCGTCGGATGTTTGATTGAACGCGAAAATAGTTTGTGCAGGCGCACGACGCCTGCGCGCGGGGGTATGACGACATGACAGCGCTGACGCCAGCCGCTTTCCATTCCGATCGGAACCGACACGACGCGCACGTCGCGCGGATCCGCGAGGTGCGGCCCGGGCTGCGGATCCATTCGGACGATGCAACGGACGAATTCGACGCCGTGATGTCGGGGCAGTGTTCGCCGGGCCTGCATCTCGTGCTGCTGCTCGAGGGCGCACTCGACGTGTCGTACGGCAGCCGGCGCGTGGTGTTGACGACCGACGGGCGCCGCACCGGTCGCGCGGATCGTGAAGCCGCGCGGCCCGCGGTGCGGATGCAGTCGTTCCTGCTTAACGCCGTCGAGCCGGACACGTTCCGCAGGCGGCTCAGCAAGGGCGGTTATGCGCGGCGGCTGAGCCTCGCGATGTCGGGCGAATGGCTCGGCCATCTGCAGGCAGCCAGCCGCGGTGTCCTGCCGGAACAGCTCGGCACGATGCTGTCCGCCCATCTCGCGATCCGCTTCTGGCAGCCGACGCCGCGCGCGACGGCGCTCGCCGAGCAGATCGTGCGGCCACCCGCCTATCAGCCGATGCTGCAGGCGATCTATCTGGAGAGCCGCGTGCTCGAACTGCTCGCCGAGGCGTTCACGCCGCTCGAGACCGACGCGGCACAGGCGGCGGACGCGTCGCTCGGCTCGCGCGACTTTCGACGGATGGCCGAACTGCGCGCGTTCCTCGCGAGCGACGCGGCGCAGGCACTGTCGATCGACGACATCGCACGGCACGCCGGGATGAGCGCGAACGCGATGCAGCGCCAGTTTCGTGCGGCCTACGGCACGACCGTGTTCGACTTCGTCCGCGAACATCATCTGCAACGCGCGCGGCTCGCGCTCGAACGCGACGCGGTGAGCGTCAAGCAGGCCGCAGCGCTGGCCGGCTATACGAGCGCCGCGAACTTCGCGACAGCCTACAAGCGCCGCTTCGGCGTCACGCCGACGCTCGCGCGACGCAGCGACAAGCGCTGACGACGGCCGGCGACGGCGCTCAAACGACTTCGATGCTTACGCAAAGATTTCGGTGGATTACATGTTTCATAATGCAAATGAGAATCAATCACATTACGAAACGTCGAAAGCGCCACCATGTCGAGTCAAGCCGCAAGCTTTGTATTGAAGCCGGTCGTCGTCGCCGGTCTGTATCTGATGGGTGCGCCGTGCGCGTGGGCGCAGACGCCTGACGCAACGGCGGAACCCGCCGCCGCATCCGCCGTCGCCACACCGGCCAAGCCGGCCAAGCCGGACAAATCCGCGTCGCCGGAGGCCGCCGCCGATCCGGCCGCGATGAAGGAGATCGTCGTCACGGCGAGCCGCCGCGAGCAGGCGATCCGCGAGGCGCCCGCGAGCATTTCGGTGATCACCCGGGAAGAGATCGAGGCGAAGCCGTATACGTCGGTCGCCGAGATCGTCGCCAACGTCGAGGGCGTGAGCGTCGTCGGTGCATCGCCGAACGACCAGGACATCTCGATTCGCGGGATGCCGGGCGAGTACACGCTGATTCTCGTCGACGGCCGTCGCCAGAACACGCGCGAAACGATGAACCGCGGCACGGCGGGCGTGCAGTCGAACCTGATGCCGCCGCTGTCCGCGATCGAGCGGATCGAGGTCGTGCGCGGGCCGATGTCGTCGCTGTACGGCGCCGACGCGATGGGCGGCGTGATCAACGTGATCACGCGCAAGGTGCCGAAGCGCTGGGGCGGCACGATCACGGCCGGCAGCGTATGGCAGCTCGAATCGAACCAGGGCGACACGCAGAGCGTCGACTTCTGGCTCGGCGGCCCGCTGAAATCCGACGTGCTCGGGCTGCAGGCATCGGGGCGTCTCCTGCATCGCGGCGAAGACGACATCTACTACCCGAACAGCGGAACGGGCGGGGCGAACGGGCAACGGATCGGCAGCTTCGACGTGAAGTTGTCCGCGAAACCCGTAAGCAACCAGGACGTGAGCGTGAACGTCGGGCGCGAGCAGCTCACCTATCTCAGCACGCCGGGCAAGAGCGCCGCGCCGCTCACGCCGCGCACGGCGGCCACCGCGCTCACGGAGACGCGTCATGTCCGCGATTACTGGGGCATCACGCACGACGGCCGCTGGGGCTTCGGCGACACGACGGTGTCGCTGTACGGCGAGCGCGGCGTGCAGGACCAGTGGACGCCGGCCGGGCGTTCGCCGGTCAAGCCCGCGCTGACCGACACGATCCTGGAAGCCAAGACCGCGGTGCCGTGGTGGGGCGAGCGCAACATCATGACCGTGGGCGGCCAGCACATCTGGTCGAGGCTGTCGGGCGTCAGCGTGCAGGACGCGGTGCCGAAAGGGCATGGGGCCAATGCGGATCGCGTCGCACGCAACGCGTGGGCGCTGTTCGGCGAGAACGACTACTTCTTCAACGCCCGCCTCACGCTGACGACCGGCGTGCGACTCGATCACGACGATCGCTACGGCAGCCACGTGAGCCCGCGCGTCTACGGCGTGTACCAGCTCGGCAACGCATGGACGGTGCGCGGCGGCGTATCGACCGGTTTCCGTCCGCCCTCGCTGCGCCAGAGCACGGCCGGCTACTGCATGACGTCGGGCGGCGCGGCGGGCGCGGTCCCCGGCACGCTGTGCGGCAATCCGGATCTCAAGCCGGAGACGAGCCTGACCGAGGAACTCGGCGTGCGCTACGACCTTGGCGACACGTACGCGGGCCTGACGCTGTTCAACAACCTGTTCAAGAACAAGGTGGCGAGCTACGACACGGGCAACGCCGATCCGCGCTCGCCGGGCCGCAACATCTACGTGTACGACAACATCGACCGGGTCAAGCTGTACGGGCTCGAGATCGGCGCGGGCACGCGCCTGTCGCGCACGCTGAAGATGTCGGGTGGATACACGCTGACCGAATCGCGGCGGGAGGGCAGCGGCGAGAAGGCGTTCAACGGCAGTTCGCTCGACGGCTATCCGCTCGACAAGACGCCGAAGCACAAATTCAACGTGCAGGTCGACTGGGCGCCGACAGCCAAGCTCGATCTCTACGCAACGGCGAACTACAGCGGCAGCGAATACTGGGCCGCGTTCCGCAACGGCGCGCAGGGCGTGCGCGAGCGGCCGTCGACGACGACCTTCGATCTCGGCGGGCGCTACCGGATCGACAAGCGTTTCTCGGTCAATTTCGCGGTGCTGAACCTGACCAACAAGATGGTGCCGATCGACGATCGCACGCGCACGACCGGGCTGAGCGGCAACTGGCTCGTCGACCAGGGGCGCCGCATCGCAGTGAGCATGACCGCGGAAATGTGACGGCATGGCCGGCACGCCGGCTCATTCAATCTGGAGGCAATATCATGAATGCGATTTCCCGACCTGATGAATTATTAGTACCCCATAGTGTGTGGGATGTGTATCGCGCGGATACCCCGCTGTTTCTCGCAACGCCGGCGCATACGCTGCTGGTCTGCGATGTCGCGGAGGCGATCCCGCCTGCGGACGCACCGCTCGCGGCGCGCGTGAACCACGCGTTGCACCGCGCGCGGGCCGACGGCCACGCGGGCGCGGCGGTAGTCGGTGCGGTGCCGTTCGACGTCGACGCGCCGGCCGTGCTGCGGGTCGCGCGCACGATGCTGCGCGCGCGGCCACTCGGCGCGCAGCGGGCAGCCGTGCGTGCCGGTACGCGCTACGCGACGCGCGAGGTGCCGTCCGCGGATGCCTATGCGGACGCGGTCGCGCAGGCGGTCGCCAGGATTCGCGCGGGCGAGCTCGACAAGGTGGTGCTGGCGCGCACGCTGGAGGCGACCGGCGACGCACCGGTCGACGTTGCGGCGCTCGTCGCGCGACTCGCGTCGTGTAATCCGCACGGCTATACGTTCTCCGTGGATCTCGGCGCGGGTCGCACGCTGCTGGGCGCGAGCCCGGAGCTGCTCGTGAACCGCTTCGGGAGCGTCGTGCGCGCGAATCCGCTCGCGGGCTCCGCGCCGCGCAGCCGTGATCCGGTCGAGGACCGGCGCCGCGCGCAGGCGCTGCTGGCGTCCGCGAAGGATCTCGACGAGCATCGGGTCGTCGTCGAAGCCGTGCGCGACAACCTCGCGCCGCTGTGTCGGCGGCTCGACGTGCCGGCGCGCCCGTCGCTCGTCCATACGGAAACGATGTGGCATCTGTCGACCGAGGTGTGCGGCGAAACCGATGCGGATGCGTTGACGCTCGCACTCGCGCTGCATCCGACGCCCGCCGTCTGCGGCGCACCGCGCGCGGCGGCGCGCGACTGCATTCGCGATGCCGAGCCGTTCGATCGCGGCTTCTACGCGGGGATGCTCGGCTGGGTCGACGCACGGGGCGACGGCGAGTGGGTCGTCACGATCCGCTGCGCCGAGGCGTTCGACCGCACGCTGCGGCTCTATGCGGGCGCGGGCGTGGTCGGCGAATCGACGCCCGACGGCGAACGCGCGGAAACCGCCGCCAAGTTCCGGACGATGCTGGATGCGCTCGGTATCGATCACGATGCCGCAACGGGCGCCGCGCGGGAGTTCGCATGACGTCCGCGAAATGCACGCCGTGGCCGGACGCGTTCGCCGCGGCGTATCGGCAGAAGGGGTACTGGCTCGGCCAGTCGTTCGCGCAATGGTTCGACGAACGCGTCGCGCGGCACGCCGAACGCGTCGCGCTCGTACAGGGCGATCTGCGCTGGTCGTACCGGACGTTCGCGGCGGAAGCCGAACGCACGGCCCGTGCGTTGACCGCGTGCGGGATCGTGCCGGGCGAGCGCGTCGTCGTGCAGTTGCCGAACTGCGTCGCTTTCTTCGCGGTGACGTTCGCGCTGTTCCGGATCGGTGCACTGCCGGTGTTTGCGCTGCCCGCGCATCGCCGGCGCGAGATCGGCTACTTCTGCCGGCACGCGGGCGCGGTCGCCTATGTCGCGGCGGAACGGCACGACGGGTTCGACTACCGGGCGCTCGCGAGCGAGATCCGCGCCGATGCGCCGACGCTGCGTCACATGCTGTTCACCGCGCCCGGCAATACGCGCGTCGCACTGCCGGAGCCGGCGCCCGGCGTCGCGCTGCCGCCGGGGCCCGGCGCGCACGAGATCGCGTTCCTGCAACTGTCGGGCGGCAGCACGGGTACGCCAAAGCTGATCCCGCGCACGCACGACGACTACCTGTACAGCGTGCGCGAGAGCGCGCGCATTTGCGGGCTGACCGAGCGCAGCGTCTATCTCGCGGCGCTGCCGGCCGCGCATAACTATGCGCTGAGTTCGCCGGGTTCGCTCGGCGTCTTCGATGCAGGCGGCACCGTCGTGCTGAGCGACGGCGCGAGCCCTGATGCCGCGTTCCCGCTGATTGAGCGCGAGCGCGTGACAGTGGCGGCACTGGTGCCGCCGCTCGTGCCCGTGTGGTTGGCAGCGGCCGCGCAGCGGCGCGGCGCGCTCGCGAGCCTCGAACTCGTGCAGGTCGGCGGCGCGCGCTTCGATCCGGCGCTGGCGGCCCGCGCGGCCGACGGCTTCGGCGCGCAATTGCAGCAGGTGTTCGGGATGGCCGAAGGGCTCGTCAACTACACGCGGCTCGACGATCCGCGCGACGTGGTGATCGCCACGCAGGGGCGCCCGATCTCGCCGGACGACGAGGTCCGCATCGTCGACGACGACGACCGCCCGGTCGCACCCGGTGAGGTCGGCCATCTGCTGACGCGCGGCCCGTACACGATCCGCGGCTACTACGACGCAGCCGCGCACAACGCGCGCGCGTTCACGGCGGACGGCTTCTATCGCACCGGCGATCGCGTCCGCCTGACGGCGGGCGGCCAGTTCGTCGTCGAGGGGCGCGCGAAAGACCAGATCAACCGCGGCGGCGAGAAGATCCCGGCCGAGGAGATCGAACACCTGCTGCTCGCGCATCCGGGTGTCGTCGACGCGGCGCTGGTCGCGATGCCCGACCCGTATCTCGGCGAACGCAGTTGTGCGTACGTGATTCGCGGCGTGCCGGCGCCGGCCGTGGCGGATCTCGTGCGCTTCGTGCGTGAACAGGGCGTGGCGGCGTACAAGGTGCCCGACCGGATCGAATTCGTCGACGCATTCCCGAAAACGCCGGTCGGCAAGATCGACAAGCGCGCGCTTCGACAGCACATCGCGGATCGGCTCGCCGCCGCCGCTTGACGGGCGCGGCGACGTCCGGTCGATTCCTCCATTCCAATCCTGTCCATCATGGCCATTCCGAAAATCGCTTCCTATCCGATGCCGGCCGAGCTGCCGGCGAACCGCGTGAACTGGCGGTTCGACCCGCACCGCGCGGCGCTGCTCGTGCACGACATGCAGGACTACTTCCTCGACTTCTATGACCGTGCGGCCGCGCCCGTGCCGACGCTCGTCGCGCATGTACGCCGCCTGATCGATTTCGCGCGTGCGGCCGGGATGCCGGTCTACTACACCGCGCAGCCGGCGACTCAGGCAGCGGCCGACCGGGCGCTCCTGACCGACATGTGGGGACCGGGCCTCACCGCGCAGCCGTCGCGCGCGGCGATCTGCGACGCGCTCGCACCGGCGTCCGGCGACACGGTGCTCGACAAGTGGCGCTACAGCGCGTTCCGGCGCTCGCCGCTCGAGACGTGCCTGCGCGAGCAGGCGCGCGACCAGCTTGCGATTTGCGGGATCTATGCGCACATCGGCTGTCTGATGACCGCTTGCGATGCGTTCATGCGCGACGTGCAGCCGTTCTTCGTCGCCGACGCGCTCGCGGATTTCTCCGAGCGCGAGCACCGAATGGCGCTCGACTACGTGGCGGGCCGCTGCGGGATGGCGGTGACCACGGACGCGCTCGTAAGCGTCGCGCCGGCGGATGATTCGGCACCCATGCTCGTCGCGATCGCGGCGCAGGTCGCCCGCAGCCTTCGGATACCGGCCGCCGACCTGCGCGAGCACGACAATCTGGTCGATTGCGGGCTCGATTCGATCCGGATGATGGCGCTCGTCGAGCAGTGGCGCGCGCAAGGCTACGACGTCACGTTCGTCCAGCTCGCCGAGCAGCCGACGCTGGGCGCATGGACGCAGGTGCTGCAGCGCGCGGCGCAGGTGAGCGCATGACGGCGCATCCGGCGATGCCCGATGCCCGTCCGGCGTCGTTCGTCAGCACGGCGCAGGTGTCGGTGCCGCAGGCAGACCGCGTGCTGTTCAAGCTGTGCAAGCACTACGCGATCAAGGTACCGGTCGTGTTCGACGAACATCGCGCGACCATCGATTTCCCGTACGGCGTCTGCCGGATGCTGCGCATCGACGACGTGCTGCAGCTGCGCTGCGAAGCCGATTCTTCGGAGCGGCTCGAGCAGATCCAGTACGTGATGGACGAGCACCTCGTGCTGATGTCGCGCAACCGGGCGCTGGTAGTCGCATGGGAGCGGGGCGCATGACTCGGCCCGCCGCCGGCTCAACGAACTTCGGAGCAAGCCTGCCGATGAAAAACGAATCCTTGCCGATCCGCGCGACTGCCGCGCAATACGGAATCTGGGTCGCGCAACAGGTCGACTCCGACGATCCGGGCTATCTGACGGCCGAGACCGTCGAGCTCGACGGCGCGCTCGACGTCGCCGCGCTGACCGACAGCGTCGAGGCCGTGCTCGATCACGCCGACGCGCTGCACATGCGGTTCGTGTGGCAGGACGATGCGCTGTGGCAGGCGCGCCGGACGCCGCGCACGCGGTTGCCGCTCGTCGACCTGTCGGCGCAAGCCGATCCCGTGCAGGCGGCGCACGCGTGGATGAAGGCGTCGCTGTCGGTCTGCTGCGACGTGACAGCCGATCCGCTGTACCGGACCGCGCTGCTGCGGCTGTCGCCGACCCGGCACTGGTGGTATCTGCAGGTGCATCACATCGCGCTCGACGGCTTCGGCTACGGGCTGCTGCAGCAGGCCGTGGTCGCCCGCTACAACGCGCGCGTCGGCGGCGGGCCGCTGCCGGCGCTGCCCGACTGGCGGCTGGATCGCGTTGTGGAGGCCGAGGCGCGTTATCGCGCCGACGGCGGCTTCGATGCCGATCGCGCGTTCTGGCGTGCGCATCTGCGCGAGGTGCCCGCGCCGCTCGTACTCGCGCCGAAGCAGGACATCGCCGCCGACGCGCGGCGAGCGACGCGCGTGTTCGACGCCGACCGCGTGCACGCGCTGCGCGCGGCCGCCGAGCGAGTCGACGTCGACTGGAATGCGTGGCTGCTGTGCGCGGTCGGCATCTGGCTCGCGAAGCAGGGCGGCCAGTACGACATGACGCTCGGGCTGCCGGTGATGAACCGGCTCGGCACGCCGGCGCTCGGCGTGCCGTGCATGGCGATGAACATCGTGCCGCTGCGCATGCACGTCGACGCCGAACGCTCGCCGCGTGCGCTCGCGCGCGAATGCGCGGAGCGCCTGCGCGCGATCCGGCCGCATCTGTATTACCGGTACGGCTGGATTCGCGGCGATCTCGGGCTGCTGGAGCGCAACGCGTTCCTGTTCAATCAGGCCGTCAACGTGATGCCGTTCGAACGGCGGGTCGCGTTCCACGGGCTCGCGAGCGATACGCGCGCGGTGAGCGGTGGCCCGGTGAAGGATTTGAACGTGACACTCACCGTGCGTGGCGGCATGTGGCACCTGACGCTGGAAGCGAACCCGAACGCGTACGACGAGGCCGTGCTCGCCGCGCATGCACGCAACCTTGCCGAGTGGCTCGACGCATTTGCCGAACAGGCGCCGGACGTGCCTGTCGGCGCGTTGCTCGAGGGGATGCCCGCGCCGTCGATCGTGCGCGGCGCGCCGATCGCCGGGCCGTGCGACGACGTGCTCGCGCGGATCGAGCGCATCGCGCGCGATGCACCGTCGCACCCGGCGATCGAGGCCGGTGACCGGCGCATCGACTACCGCTCGCTGCTCGCCGATGCCGCTGCACTCGCGACGGAACTCGAACGACGGGGCGTGGTGTGCAATGCACGCGTCGCGATCGCCGCGCCGCGTGCGCCCGACGTGATCGCAGCGATGCTGGCCGTGCTGAAGGTCGGCGCGACGATCGTGCCGATCGATCCGGACGGACCGCCGCAGCGCGTCGCGGCGATGCTGGCCGATGCGGCGCCCGCACTGGTGATCACGCGCGATGCGTATCGCGAATGCGCGGGCGAGCGGTTGGTGCTCGATCTGGACGCGGCGCGCGTGCCGTTGCCGCACGACGTGGTGTGCGTGGCGCCCGATGCGGCCCGGCCCGCGTACCTGCTATACACGTCGGGATCGACCGGCCGGCCGAACGGCGTGCTGGTCGGGCGCGGCGCGCTCGCGCATTTCGTCGCGAGCACGCGGGACCTGTATCGCATCGGTCCGGGCGACCGCACGCTGCAGTTCGCGCCGCTGCATTTCGATGCGAGCTTCGAGGAGATATTCGCGACGCTCTGCAACGGCGCGACGCTCGTCTTGCGCGACGACGCGATGCTCGATTCGGTCGACGCGTTTACGGCCGAGGTCGAACGCCGCCGCATCACGGTGCTCGATCTGCCGACCGCTTACTGGCACGTGCTCGCCCACGCACTGGACGCACGCCATGCGCAGCGCCTCGCCGGCGTGCGCCTGACGATCATCGGCGGGGAGGCCGCGTTGCCGGAGCGGATCCGGCGCTGGCATGCGCACCTGCCGCATCTGGCGCTGCTGAACACCTATGGGCCGACCGAAACGACGATCATCGCGACGGCCGCCTGCGTGAGTGGCCCCGGTGCGATCTGGCGCGACGGCGAGCCGGTGCCGATCGGCACGCCGCGCGCGGGCGTCGACGCGTGTGTCGTCGACGAGCGGCTCTATCCGGTGGCCGAGGGCCGCACGGGCGAACTGGTGCTGTGCGGCGACGCGCTTGCGCTCGGCTATCCGGGCAATGCGGCGCTGACGTCCGGGCGCTTCGTCAGGCTGCCGGGGAGCGGCGTGCGCGCGTACCGGACCGGCGATCTCGCCACCGTGCGCGACGGCCGGCTGGTGTTCGACGGCCGGATCGACCACGAGGTGAAGATCAGCGGCGTGCGCATCGATCCGCGCGAGATCGAGGACTGGCTGCTGCGCACGCCGGATGTGCGCGAGGCGGCGGTCGTCGCCCTGCGCGGCGACGCCGACGTGACGACACTCGCGGCGTTCGTCGCCGGGGTCGACGACACGGCCGCGCTGCGGGCGCGGCTCGCCGACGCGCTGCCGGCCGCGGCGATTCCCGACGCATGGCACGTGCTCGAACGGCTGCCGCGCAACGTCAACGGCAAGACCGATCGCAACGCATTGCGGCAACTGGCGATAGCGGGCCGCATCGGCGTGGACGACGATCCGCGCGCCGACGCGCTCGAACGGCAGGTGATGCACGCGTGGCGCAGCGTGCTCGGCGGCGTCGCGCTGACGCCGGATTCGAATTTCTTCGACATCGGCGGCAAGTCGTTACAGGCGATCCAGATGAGCGCACGGCTGGCGACCGCGCTCGGTCGCGATGTGCCTGTGTCGATGCTGTTCCGCCATGCGACGGTCGCGGCACTGACGGCCGCGCTGCGCACGCCGCTGCCGTACCGGCCGCGCGCGGAGCGCGATGCGTTCGCACCGCATCTCGCGATCCAGACGGCCGGCGCGCCCGCGCAGCGGCTGATCTGCATCCATCCGGCCGACGGCCTCGCGTGGAGCTACCTGCGCCTCGCCGCGTACCTGCCCGACACGACGATCGACGGGCTGCAACTGTCGGTCGGCGACACGAACGGCGCGGCCGATTTCGACGCGCTCGTCGACACCTATGTGCGGCGCGTACGGGCGCTGCAGCCGGACGGTCCGTACCACCTGCTCGGCTGGTCGCTGGGCGGCGCGCTCGCGTACGCGGTCGCCGCGGCCCTCGAACGCGCGGGCGCGCCGGTCGGCGTGCTCGCGCTGATGGACAGTTATCCGTCGTCCGCGTGGACGGCACAGCCACAGCCGGAGACTGGCGACGCGCTGCGGATCCTGCTGACGGTGAACGGCGATTTCGACACGGCGGCGTTGTCCGACGTGCTGCTGCGGCAGCGCCTGCTGCGCGCGAACAGCCCGTTCGCAGCGCTCGGCGGCGCGGGGCTCGACGCGCTGGTCGGCGCGACGCTGCGGCAGATGCGCCAGTTCCGCGCGGCGCCGACCCCGCATTACGGCGGCGAACTGCTGCTGTTCAACGCGACCCGCAAGCGGCCCGGCACGCCGACGCCCGACAGCTGGGCCGCGCTCCGGCCGGTGGCGTTGCCGACTTGCGTGGCGCTCGACTGCTCGCACGACGGGATGTCCGATCCCGAGCCGATGGCGGCGATCGGCGCCGCACTGACCGAACGGCTTGCCGCATGGGCCGACATGGAAACCGTTATGAGGAACGCGAATCGATGAGCAGGGAAACCGAGATGACATTTCCGGCGGGCGTGGCCGTCGTGACCGGCGCGGCGCGCGGGATCGGCGCCGCGGTGGTTCGCGCGCTCGCCGCGTGCGGCGTCGACGTCGCCGCGTTCGACACCGACGGAGACGCGCTGGCGCGTGCGAACGAGGATCGCCCGCCGGCGCCGGGCCGCGTCCATCCGTTCGCGGTCGACGTGGCCGACGCGCGCGCCGTGCGCGCGGCGATCGAGCACGTGGAGGTGACGGTCGGCCCGATCGGCATGCTCGCGAACGTCGCCGGCGTGCTGCGGCTCGCGGCCGCGACGTCGCTGACCGACGACGACTGGGCGCATTGCTTCGCAGTGAACGCGCATGGCGTGTTCCACCTGTCGCGCGCGGTCGCACAGCACATGATCGAGCGGCGCGCGGGCAGCATCGTGACTGTCGGGTCGAATGCAGCGCTCGTGCCGCGCACGCAGATGGCCGCCTACGCCGCGTCGAAGGCCGCCGCGCATCAGTTCACGCGCTGCCTCGGCCTGGAACTGGCCGGCCACGGCATTCGCTGCAACATCGTCGCGCCGGGTTCGACCGACACGCCGATGCAGCGCCAACTGTGGCGCGGCCCGGAAGGCCCGGCGGGCGTCATCGCGGGTTCGCTCGAAACCTATCGCACGGGCATCCCGCTCGGCCGCATTGCGGCCCCCGACGACGTCGCCGGCACCGTGCTGTTCCTGCTGTCCGATGCCGCGCGCCACGTGACACTGCACACGCTGTGCGTCGACGGCGGCGCGACGCTCGGCGTGTGAGCGCCCATCCGCCTTCCGTTGCCCGACGTTTACCTTCTTTCATCGGAACACCTTATGTCGACGACTTCCGCTGACTCGCTGCCTACGCCGGCCGATGCCGGCAAGTCTTTCCTGCCGCTGCTGCTCGCCAATTTCGCGATGGTGGCCGGCACCTATGTATTCGTCACGATCGCCGGACCGATGGCGCGGCGCATGCATCTCGAGCCGCTGCACGTCGGCGCGATCATCGGCATCGTCGGGCTCGTGTGGATGATCGCCGCGCCGCGGTGGGGGCGCGTGGCGGACACCCGCGGGCGGCTGCCGGCGATGCGCGCGGCGATCGGCGGCTTCGTTGCGAGTTCGCTGCTGCTGACCGGCTACGTTGGCTGGGCGTTGCGCGACGGCGGCAGCGCCGTGCCGCCGGTATGGGTGGGCTTTGCCGCGCTGCTCGTCACGCGCGCGGCGATGGGCGGCTGTTATGCGGGGCTGCCCGTCGCGGCCATGGCGTGGATCGCGGACCGGACGCCGGCCACGGGGCGCGCGGCCGTGATCGCGCGATTCGGTGCAGCGGGTGCGATCGGGATGGTGCTGGCGCCGCCACTTGCGGGCTGGTTGGCCGGGTTCGACATGACGCTCGCGCTCGCCGTTTTCGCGCTCCTGCCGCTCGCCGGACTGGCGGGGCTGCGACGGCTGCGCGACGACGGCGCGCATGCAGTGCGGCGGGCGTCGCCGCGGCTGAAGCCGACTGATCCGCGCGTGCGCCTGCCGTGGTGCAGCGCGTTCGCGCTGTACAGCGCGGTGATGATCGCGAACAGCGTGCTCGGCTTTTACGTGATCGACCGGCTGCACGTGCGAACGGGCGACGCGTCGAGGGTGGCCGGCTACGTGCTTGGCAGCGCCGGCATCGGGCTGATCGCGGCGCAGTCGGTGGTCGGCCGCCTGCGTGCGGTCGCGCCGCTCCAATGGCTGCGCTGGGGTGCGCTGGCGGGTGGCATGGGGTTCGTGTCGACGCTGGCCGCACCGGCCGGGCACCCGATGCTGCTGTGCGCGAGCTACTTCGTGGCGGCGTGCGGGATGGGCGCAGCATTCCCCGCGGTCGCGGCGCTCGCGAGCACCCGCGTTGAAGCGCACGAGCAGGCCGCGTGTGCGGGTACGATGTCGATGGCGCAAGGGCTCGGCATGGTCGTCGCACCGCTGGCCGGCACGATGCTGTACGAACTGCATCCGGCGGCGCCGTTCGTGTCGATCGGCGTGGTGCTCGCGGCCGTATGCGTCGCGACATGCGGCGTTGGGGCGCGCTCGCCGGCGGCGTGACGGTTTTCGCGCATCGCGCGCGCCGGCTCAGACGGCGGTGCGCGCGCGCCGTACCCCGCCAGCCATTCCGGCTGCTGCGCCCGCATCGACGATAAAACCCGGGCGCATAGCGAGTGAGCCGCCTGCACGCATGCGGCTCCAGATGCGGCTCAATCGGCCAGCCGCTTGTCCGCGAGCGCCTTGCAGCAGTCTTCGTACACCCATTGCACGAGTTTCGCCCGATAGTCGAGATCGTCGGTATCGACGATTTCCTCCACTGCGTCGCGCGCCCACGACGCGTCGACGAACCCCGCATGCCGCTTCGCGATGTCCTGCGCGAGCGCCGCGAGCCGGGCGACCGCGAGCCAGTCGGCCTGACGGTGATGGCGGTCGAGCCAGCGGTGCGCGG
The DNA here is from genome assembly GCF_046534915.1 of Burkholderia sp. SIMBA_051. NCBI lineage: Bacteria > Pseudomonadati > Pseudomonadota > Betaproteobacteria > Burkholderiales > Burkholderiaceae > Burkholderia > Burkholderia sp. SIMBA_051. Next base: position 566,614 of record NZ_JAWRXS010000003.1, read on the forward strand.
CCTGGACCTGGAACGTGGCGTCCGGCCACGATTCGTTGAGGTAAAACGCGCCGAGATTGCCGCAGGTGAGCCAGCAAAGCAGTTCCAGGCGGTCTTGCGAGCCGAGAGTGTGGGATGCGTCGGACATGGCAGCGCTCACGAAATGCGTCGATTCCGGGCGGCGCCGGCCGCGATGGGCCGATGCCGATAATAAAAACATAGCACGATGCGAGCCTGCCCGCGCACCCGGGCGGATGCTGACGCGGCGGCGGCTGCGCGGAGGGCGCGCCGGCCTGCGTCGCCGGCGGCGCAGCAAGGGCGCGATAGCGCCGGGTCCTTTCGAATGGCTGTCAATCGTCACACCAGCGGACGGAAACGCTCGCTAGAATGTTGGCTTCCCTGGAGGCGGAAAACGATGAAAATCTACGACCAGTTCTACATCGACGGCGCATGGCGCAAACCGGCCGGCACGGGCACGATCGACGTGATCGACTCGGGTACCGAGGCCGTGATCGGCCGGATTCCCGAAGGCGTCGCGTCGGACGCGCAGGACGCGATCCGCGCGGCGCGCGCGGCATTCGACGCATGGGCCGCGACGCCGGCCGCGACGCGCGCGGGCTACCTGCGCAAGCTCGTCGAGCGCCTGCAGGCGCGCAGCGAGGAACTCGCGCAGTCGATCACCGGCGAAGTGGGGATGCCGATCAAGCTGTCGCGCGCGATCCAGGTCGGCGGCCCGATCTACAACTGGAAGGCGTACGCGAAGCTCGCCGAATCGTTCGAATTCGAGGCGACGGTCGGCAACTCGCTGGTCGTGCGCGAGCCGGTCGGCGTCGTCGCGGCGATCACGCCGTGGAACTATCCGCTCAACCAGGTCACGCTGAAGGTCGCACCGGCACTCGCGGCCGGCTGCACCGTCGTCCTGAAGCCGTCCGAAGTCGCGCCGCTCAATGCGTTCATGCTCGCCGAAGCGATTCACGAAGCGGGCCTGCCGCCGGGCGTGTTCAATCTCGTGTGCGGGTATGGCCCGGTCGTCGGCGAGGTGCTGGCGACCGATCCGGACGTCGACATGGTGTCGTTCACCGGTTCGACGCGTGCCGGCAAGCGCGTGGCCGAACTCGCGGCCGCGGGCGTGAAGCGCGTCGCGCTCGAACTCGGCGGCAAGTCGGCGTCGGTGATCCTCGACGATGCCGATTTCGCGACGGCGGTGAAGGGCACGGTCAACGCGTGCTACCTGAACGCGGGCCAGACCTGTTCCGCCCACACGCGGATGCTGGTGCCGGAGGCGCGTTACGACGAGGCGCGCGAGATCGCGAAGAAGGCGGCCGAAGCCTATGTCGCGGGCGATCCGCGTGAGGAAGCGACGCGCCTTGGCGCGCTCGCGTCGGCCGCGCAGCAGCAGCGCGTGCAGGCGTATATCCAGCGCGGGATCGACGACGGCGCGGAACTGGTGACGGGCGGCACGGGCCTGCCGGAAGGGCTCGCGAAGGGCTTCTTCGTGAAGCCGACGGTGTTCGGCCGCGTCGATCCGAAATCGACGATCGCGCAGGAAGAGATCTTCGGGCCGGTGCTGTCGATCATCACGTATCGCGACGAAGACGAAGCGGTGCGCATCGCGAACGATTCGCCGTACGGGCTCGGCGGCGCGGTGTGGGCGGGCAGCGACGAACGCGCGATGCGCGTCGCGCGCCGCATCCGCACGGGCCAGGTCGACATCAACGGCGGCATGTGGAACGGCGCCGCGCCGTTCGGCGGCTACAAGCAGTCGGGACACGGCCGCGAGAACGGCGTGTACGGGCTCGAAGAGTATCTCGAGTACAAGTCGATGCAGCTCAAGCCGGCGAATCCGGCCTGAGCGTTTTACCCTGCATGACCCGAAACGGCACGCTCGCGTGCCGTTTTTTATTGACGGCCGTCAAGGTGCGCGCCGGTGGATCGTCGATCATCGCGTTTCCGATTTTCGATGTTTCGACGAGGTTCAGATGACCGCACGCACTTCCTTCCCGCCGCTCGAGATTCGCGGCCGCACGTTGCTGCCCGTGGTGCAGGGCGGCATGGGCGTCGGCATTTCCGCGCACCGCCTCGCCGGCAGCGTCGCGCGCGAAGGCGCGGTGGGCACGATCGCCAGCATCGACCTGCGTCACCACCATGCGGACCTGCTCGCGCGCTGCCGCGCGAACCCCGACCGCGCGACGCTCGAAGCCGCGAACCTCGACGCGCTCGCGCGCGAGATTCGCCTCGCGAAAACCTACAGCGAAGGGCGCGGGATGATCGCGGTCAACGTGATGAAGGCGGTGAGCGCGCATGCGGACTACGTGCGCGTCGCGTGCGACGAGGGCGCGGATGCGATCGTGATGGGCGCCGGTCTGCCGCTCGATCTGCCCGACCTCACGCAGGGTCACGACATCGCGCTGATCCCGATCCTGTCGGACAGCCGCGGCATCGCGCTGGTGCTGAAGAAGTGGATGAAGAAGGGGCGGCTGCCCGATGCGATCGTGATCGAGCATCCCGCGCATGCGGGCGGCCACCTCGGCGTCACGCAGATCGACGACATGCACGATGCGCGCTTCGATTTCGCGCGCGTGCTCGACGAGACCGCACAGGTGATGGCGTCGCTCGGCCTCACGCGCGACACGATCCCGCTGATCGTTGCGGGCGGGATCAACAGTCACGACACGGTGCGCGCGGCGCTCGCGGCCGGCGCGAACGGCGTGCAGGTGGGCACCCCGTTCGCGGTGACGGAGGAGGGCGACGCGCATCCGAACTTCAAGCGCGTGCTGGCCGATGCGCTGCCTGATGACATCGTCGAATTCGTCAGCGTGACGGGGCTGCCGGCGCGCGCGGTGAAGACCCCTTGGCTCGATCGTTATCTGCGCAACGAAACGCGCATTCGCAACAAGCTCGGCGCGTTCCGGCAGCGCTGCCCGACCGCGCTCGAATGCCTGAGCGTCTGCGGGCTGCGCGACGGCATCGAGAAGTTCGGCCATTTCTGCATCGACACGCGGCTCGCGGCCGCGCTGCGCGGCGACGTCGCGAACGGCCTGTTCTTCCGCGGCCGCGAAGCGCTGCCGTTCGGCAACGCGATCCGCAGTGTGCGCGATCTGCTCGATCTGCTGCTGACGGGCCGCGCGGCCGAGCCTGCGACAAACCGTCCGATGTTTACGCTGGCTTGACGAATATCAAGATGCGCCAAAGACCCTACAGGGAGAATGGAATGCATTCTTCAGGGGTCCGCACCATGCATAAAACGATTCGAACTTGTGTCACCGCCGCCGCGATCGCGGCGAGTCTCGCCGCGCTGCCTTCGCTGTCGCACGCGGCTTCGCCGGGCGACGGCATCAACCAGGGTGACGTACTGGTCCGGCTGCGCGCGATCAGCATCCAGCCGAACGAGCGCGCGAGCGACACGCTGGGCGCGATCAACACGGGCGTGAACAACGCGATCGTGCCGGAGCTCGACTTCACGTACATGATCCGCGACTACCTCGGCGTGGAACTGATCCTCGGCACGTCGCGGCACCAGATGACGTCGAGCCTCGGCAATCTCGGCGGCGTGGGCGTGCTGCCGCCGACGCTGCTGCTGCAGTACCACTTCAACCATGCCGGCAAGGTGCGCCCGTACGTCGGCGCGGGCCTGAACTACACGTACTTCTACAACAACGGGCTCAACGTCGGCGGCGAGGGCGTGTCGATCAACAAGAGCAGCTTCGGTCCGGCGCTGCAGTTCGGCGTCGACGTGCAGCTCACGAAGAAGGTGTTCATGAACGTCGACGTGAAGAAGATCTGGATGAGCACCGATGCGACGCTCGGCGACAAGGGCATCGGCACGCTGCACATCGATCCGCTGATCGTGGGCGTGGGCGTCGGGATGAAGTTCTAGGCGCGTTCGGACAAGAACAGAGTTGGGGTTGGCGGCATGTCAGTCGGCATGCCGCTCTTTTTTTGTGCGGCTTGCGCGACGGACGCGGGCACCGATTCGCAGCGCGCGTCGGCCCTTTCGTAATAGCGCGTCGTCGCGGGCGGCGTGGCCGGCAGCGCGATCGCCAGGCGACAGTACGCGCCGTCCGGCAACGCGACCCGCAGCGGCGTCGTCAGTTGCGCGCCCGTGAGCAGCAACCTGCCTTCGCTTCCGGTGACAGTGACGAACCGGTCGTCGACGTCGACGACGGTCGACAGCACCGGCAGCGGTGTGCCGTTCGAGAGCGTCACGGTCAGCAGCACGCGCCGCGTTTGCTCGACGGCAAATTCGACGCGACTGACCGAGCCGCGGCCGGCTTCGACGGTCTGTATGCCGTTCTTCAGGTCGAGATTACGCGGCAGGCTTTTCGTGTTGATCCGCACGAGCGTTTGCGTGTACGCGGGCAGCGACGCGATGACGGCGCGGCCGTGGCGATCGGTCCAGACCGGGCCCGACGGCGTGACGAGTTCGATGCCAGCGCGATCGCCGACGCGGGCGAGTGCGAGCGTGTCGCGAATCTCGTACGGCGACAGCATGCCGACGCCATCGAGCAGCGCGACCGCACCGCGCAGATTGACACCGAGCGTCGCGCGATCGGCGCCGTAGAGGCCCGCGTTGACGATCGCGCGCACATGCTTCGGCGTGGCGCTGACCGTCGCGCGGATCGACGGCGACTGGATCGCAGTGTCGTAGTCGGCCGCGACGCTGTAACTGCCGGTCCGGCCGAACGTGTCGGAATAGCGGGCGCCCGAACGCACCGAGTCGCCGGTGACGTTCGCAAACGCGCTGACGCTGCGCGTGCCGATCGGCACGGTCGCGCTCACATAAACCTGCGTGCCGATGGCGCCGCGGGTGCCGAACGTCCGGCTCACGTTCAATGCGAGCGAGCCCCGCCCGAGCGGGCGGGTCCATGCGCCGGCGATGCGCTGCATCGCGGGGCCGTCGATCACCGCGACCCGCGTGTAGTCGAACGACAGCATGCCGAGCGTGCGATCGCGCCAGCCGAGCGCCGCCGCGAACTGGGTGCGCGCCGGCGGCGTGAATGCATCGATCGACCGCACCGCATCGGTCAGTTCACGGTATCCGGACGTGCGCCGGACGAACGACACATTGGCGCGCAATGGCGTGTCGCCGTTGCTCGACAGCGCGATACGCGTCTGCGCGCCGTTGCGTCCGGCGGCGCGGCTGAGGTCGACGCCGACGGCCGCGGCGACGCCGGCAAGCGGTGCGAATTCCACGCTCGCGGCGCCCGACTGCAACGGCGACGACATGAGGATGCCGGCGTTGAGCCGCGCGCGTTGCCGGATCTGCCAGCCGCGCGTGGCGGTCGCGAGCCACGGCGCTTGTGCGTAGCCGTCGTTCTGCAGGCGGCCCACCGCGACCGCCAGCCCTTGCGCCGCGGCGAGCCCGGCACCGGGCAGCGACGAACCCGGCACGATGAAATGCTGCGCGTCGCCCGTGGCCTCGACGACGGTCACGTCGAGATCCGCGCTGCCGCTGACGAGCGGCAGGTCGGTCAGCGTGAACGGCCCCGGCGGCAACTGCGACGCATGGATCAGTACGCCGAGCTGGCGTACCTCGACGCGCGCCTGCGTGCGTGCGATCCCGGTCACGCGTGCGGCCGCGCCGGGCGCGACGGCGAGTGCTTCGTCCGGAAACATCTGTACACCGAACGTCCGGCCGATCGCGAACAGCGTCGAGCGCGGCACGATCTGCCCGGCCTGCAGCGTCGTGCCGCGCGACGCGAACGTGCGCTGCGCGTAGGCTGCCTGATGATCGATGCCGGCATGGCCATCCACGACCGTGGCGATCTGGCTGCTGCGCACGATCCAGTCCGCCGCGTTGAAGCCGGCTTCGGTCGTGGCTTGCCAGTATTGCGACGTGCCGGCCGGGTTGCGCGTCGTCATCGCGAGCAGGTCGTAGTTGACGAGCCCGGCGAAGCCGCCGTGCTCGAACGTGTCGGGCGTGCGCGGCCTCGTGTCGAGCGCGTCGGCCGGCACGACGAGGTCGACGGCGCCGTCGGCCGGGCGCAGCGTGACGATCGCCTGCGGATACGCGCGCCGGTAGTCGTAGCATGGCGGCGTGTCGGCGCTGACGTTCTCTGCGGTCGCTGCGGCCGCATCCCGTAGCGCGTCGGGCACGACAAGGCCGGCCGCGCGCAGCAGGCCGGGCGTCGCGCACAGGTTGCCGTTGTCGTCGAATCGCGCATCGGCGCGGCCGGCCCGCTTGCCATTGACCGTCAGCCGAACGGAAGCCGTGCCGGGCATGAAGCGCGGCGCGTGCGCGAAATAGCGGCTCGCGGTGGCGTCGATCCCGTGCTCGCGCAGCGCGCCGGTGTCGAACTCGACCGTGTCGGACGCGGTGTCGCCCGGGCGGGTCGCGGCGGCGCACCGCATGCAGGTCCCAACGGCGAACAGCGCGAGCGCGACGAAGCCACGCGCGACGCGGCCGCGCGGGCCATGAATGGCACCTGACATGGCAAATCAGCAATCGCCGACGCGGTGCTTAACGTTGCTTGGCCGTATCGGCCGCATTGGCCGCAGCTGGTGGGACCAGCGCTGCGTCGTAGTGATCGACCGAGTAGCCGTAGACGGTGGCGGGGAAGAGGCGCACGCGCTCGGGCGTCACGGCGTCGCGGGCCAGTGCGATCCGGCGGGTCTGTCCGGCCAGCACGTAGGGTGCCGGCAGCGACACGATCTGCCCCGACGGCAGCAACTGCGCTTTCTGTTCGAGACGCACCACATAGCGGCTGTCGTTGCGCACGATCAGCTTGCCATCCTCGATCGACCACTTCAGCAGTTCCCATGGCCGGTCGTTGCGCGCGAGGTCTTGCGGCTGGATCAGCACCGGCAGGTTCTGGCGAATGATCGTCTGGATCTCGTTTTTGTTCTGGCGTTTCGGCGGAATGCCGGAGAACGAGACGCGGGCGAGGCGCTGCGTGGCGAGCGGCGCGTTGTCGGCGAGAACGAACCGGACGAGCTGCACCGCACCGGCTTCGACACGCGCGATCGGGGGCGTCACGATGAGGAGCTCGGCCTTGTCCTCGGGGATGGGCTCGACCGTCGTATGCAGGAGCGTCGGGTGATTGTCGGTGTTCCTGACCGAGATCGTTCCTTCGCCGTCGGCTTCGTCGACGATCACCACGGACGTCTCGGGCACGACGCCCATCGCGTGGACGACGCTCGAACCGATCAGGCAACCGAGGAGCGGGGCGAGCAACGACGCCCGCAGGGTATGACGTGCAGGGAATTTCATGGGCAGCAGGCTAGGCGGTAATCGTGCGGCGCACCGCCGCTTCGGCGAAGCGGCGGTGCAGTCGACGCCTGTCAGGCAATCGACGCGATCGGAGGAAAAACGCGTACCGGAATTACAGGTACACGAGCGACACGGTGGCGAGGCCGTCGAGATTGATTTCCTGGCTCAGGTCGAGATTCGACGTCTTGTCGATCGCGGCCTGCACGTCGAGCGTGCCGGTGAAGACCTTCGCCGCGACCGGGACGGTCTGGCCTTTCTTCGCCCACGACTCGTAGTCGCCGGTGTTGGTGGCGACCCCGTTGGACGTCGCCCAGCTGGCGCCGCTGGTGGTCGAACCAATCGAATCGACCGCCGCACCATCCGCCGTGAACGAGTTCGTTCTGAAACGGAATGCAAAAGCGCCGATATTCTTGCCGCCGGCCGCTCCGAGACCGAATTGCGTTTTAACCGGATTGGACGAGCCGAAGAAATTGATATTGCCGGTAAATGCGCCGGTGCCCGCGCGATTGTCCTGCGCGCTCAGTGCGACGCGGGCCGCAGCGTCACACGTGATCGTGATCGAATCCGACAGAACCTGCAGCAGCGTGGGCGCGGTCGGACTGAGTTCGGCCGCGCCGATCAGTCCGTAATCGAACGTGCCGCCGCCGGCGAGCGTCGGCGTGCAGGCGCCCGGCTTGATCTTGCCGGTGACCGCGACGTCGAACGAGTCGGCGAACGCCGACGCGCTCCCCAGGGCGAGCAGACCTGCCATCACGACATGCGACGCTTGGTTAGTCATCTTAATGAATTTCATTGGAGCGGTTTCCTTTAACTAGCCGGAATTCCGAAGGTAATTCGGTGATCCGGTTTTTCGATGGGTGGAAGATAAATCGCTCGCCATAATTTCCGGGGAGCGGATGGAATTTATCAATTAGATTTAATAATTGAAATCGTACTTGTACAGATTTTTGCGACTATTTCAGTGGAATTTATGGCATTTAATCGAGAAAATAATCGGGTTTATCGATGGGGTCTGGTGTTTTGATCGTTACGAATGTCAGATGTAATATTTTTCAGCTTCGATAAGGATCAAGCGGATTGGATTCAATCTGAGCGGACAATATCGAAAAAAAACGGGTGCGCGGGCATGCCGGTTGGCAACGGACGATCGTGACGAAGGACGCGCGGCGTCATTGCGCCGATGGCGCTTGCCGGCAGCGGGAAGTCGGAACGGAAACGGAGTGGCCCCCTCGATCGCGACGGAGCGAGTGCGGTGGTGAGGCGGGGGGAGAGAAGTGCGGCTGGGTCAGGCCCGCCGGCGGCCGGCCCATGATCGGGCCAGCGGCGCCCGGGGCGGGCGCATCGCGTCGGCATGCGCCGACGCGGGACGGCTTACAGCTTGTCGTACTGGAAGCGCATCGCGGTGCCTTCGCGCGTGATGCGCTCCCACACGGCCCGCTTTTCGTCGTCGCTCAGGAACACCCAGTTCGATACTTCGGCGGCCGTGCGGCCGCAGCCCTTGCAGACTTCGTCGAAGAGGGTCGAGCAGACGCCGATGCAGGGGCTGTCAGGCAGGTCGTGGAGATTGGAGGCCATCGGAAGGTTTTGCGCCGTGAAATCGTCAGGGCATCATTTTAATGCATGGAGGCCGGGTGGCCGGCCGGATGCCGGCGCGCCGCCGGTGCGCACGCGGTTTTGCCACCGCTTTCTTTTCCTGATGGACAGGCGTCGATTAACCGATAGAATTCCCCGGGAACGCCCCGCCGTGCGGGCCGCCCGGGCGGCTTGCGACAGCAATCTGTTCCGTTTGCGCGACACGGGCATGATTTTTTTGTGACGGCGCGCGAATAATGGTAGCGTTCGGGGTTTTCGAGGGGTGGCGTGCCGCAATGCGCCGCCATGACGAGGCAGACGGCAGCCGGACACACGGTCCGGCCGGAGGGAGAACGGGATGAAAGCAAAGGTAGTGGGCCGGTTCGCAGCGCTCGCGCTGTGCGTGGGTGCGTCGGCCGCAGCGGCGAAGGATACGCAGCTCAATATCTATAACTGGTCGGACTACATTGCGAAGGACACGATCCCGAACTTCGAGAAACAGACGGGCGTCAAGGTTCGCTACGACAACTACGACAGCGACGACACGCTGCAGGCGAAGCTGCTGACGGGCAGCTCGGGCTACGACATCGTCGTGCCGACCAGCAACTACGCGGGCAAGCAGATCGCGGCCGGCATCTTCACGCCGCTCGACAAGTCGAAGCTGCCGAACCTCAAGCACCTCGATCCGCAACTGATGGCGCTCGTCGCCGGCGCCGATCCGGGCAACAAGTACACGGTGCCCTGGGCATACGGCACGACCGGTCTCGCCTACAACCTGACGAAGGCGCAGCAGGCGCTCGGCAAGGTCCCGCTCGACAACTGGGACATCCTGTTCAAGCCGGAAAACCTCTCGAAGCTGAAGACCTGCGGCGTGTCGGTGCTCGACGCGCCGGACCAGATGTTCGCGGCGGCGCTGCACTACATCGGCAAGGATCCGATGAGCACGAATCCGGCCGACTACAAGGCCGCGATGGAAGTGCTGAAGAAGATCCGCCCGTACATCACGCAGTTCAACTCGTCGGGCTACATCAACGACCTGGTCGGCGGCGACATCTGCTTCGCGTACGGCTGGTCGGGCGACGTCGTGATCGCGAAGCATCGCGCGCTCGAAGCGAAGAAGCCGTACAAGGTCGAGTACTACATTCCGAAGGGCGGCGCACCGGTCTGGTTCGACGTGATGGCGATCCCGAAGGACGCGAAGAACAAGGACGCCGCGCTGCAATGGATCAACTACATCGAGGATCCGAAGGTGCACGCGGCGATCACGAACGCCGTGTACTACCCGAGCGCGAACGCCGAGGCCCGCAAGTACGTGCGGCCGGACGTCGCGAACGACCCGGCCGTCTATCCGCCGGCCGACGTCGTGAAGACGCTGTTCCTGCTCAAGCCGCTGCCGCCTGAAATCCAGCGTCTGCAGACGCGTCTGTGGACCGAGCTGAAATCGGGCCGCTGACGCGAGCCGAAGTGAGCCAGCAGTCATGAAGCCCCTGGTGCCCCCGGGGGCTTTGTTCGTCAAACGCAGGAGAGAAGCAGCACATCATGAATAGCCAGTCGGGTGCGCCGGTTGCGGGCGCGCCGTCCTTCGTTCCTTCGTCCGGCGCGAATGCGCGCGCCGAGACCTTTGTCCAGATCGTCGACGCCGTCAAGAAATTCGGCGAGACCGAAGTGGTGCGCAACGTGAACCTGACGGTGCGCCAGGGCGAGCTGTTCGCGCTGCTCGGCAGCTCGGGTTCCGGCAAGTCGACGCTGCTGCGGATGCTCGCGGGCCTCGAGACGGTCACCTCGGGCAAGATCCTGATCGACGGCGAGGACCTCGCGCAGATGCCGCCGTACAAGCGGCCCGTGAACATGATGTTCCAGTCGTATGCGCTGTTCCCGCACATGTCGGTCGAAGCGAACGTCGCCTACGGCCTGAAGCAGGAAGGCACGCCGAAGGCCGAGCTGAAGGAGCGCGTCGCCGCGGCGCTCGAGCTCGTGCAGATGAGCAAGTACGCGAAGCGCAAGCCGCACCAGCTGTCGGGCGGCCAGCAGCAGCGCGTCGCGCTCGCGCGTTCGCTCGTCAAGCGTCCGAAGGTGCTGCTGCTCGACGAGCCGATGTCGGCGCTCGACAAGCAGATCCGCCAGCGCACGCAGATCGAGCTCGTCAACATCCTGAAGAAGGTCGGCGTCACCTGCATCATGGTCACGCACGACCAGGAAGAGGCGATGACGATGGCGAACCGGCTCGCGGTGATGAGCGAAGGGCAGATCGTGCAGATCGGCTCGCCGAACGAAGTCTACGAATATCCGAACAGCCGCTTCTCGGCCGAGTTCATCGGCTCGACGAACCTGTTCGACGGCGTCACGGTCGAGGACGAACCCGACTACGTGTACATCGAATCCCCGGAGCTGCCGAGCCGGCTGTACGTGAGCCACGGGATCACGGGCCCGCTCGGGATGCCGGTCACGGTGTCGGTGCGCCCCGAGCGGATCGCGCTCACGCGCAAGCCGCCGGAAGGCGCGTTCAACTGGGCGCGCGGCAGGATCACCAACGTCGCGTACATGGGCGGCTATTCGCTGTATCACGTGAAGCTCGACGCGGGCAAGACGGTGATCGCGAACGTGTCGAGCCTCGCGATCACCGAGCTCGACACGCCGTCGCTCGGCGACGAGATCTACGTGCGCTGGAGCGCGACCGCCGGCGTGGTGCTGACGTCATGAACGCGCTCAAGTCCCTGCTCGCATGGCCGGTGCGGCGCTTCAACCTGACCGGCGGCTCGGCGGTCGTCGCGGGGCCGTACACATGGCTCGTGCTGTTCTTCCTCGTGCCGTTCGTGCTGGTCGTGAAGATCAGCTTCGCGGAGCTGCAGCTCGGCATCCCGCCGTACACGGAGCTCGCGTCGTACACGGACGGCGTGGTGCACGTCGCGCTGAACCTGTCGCACTACGCGTTCCTGCTCACCGACAGCCTGTATTTCGCGACCTACGTGAATTCGGTGGTGGTCGCCGCGATCACGACGCTGCTGTGCCTGCTGATCGGCTATCCGATGGCGTACTACATCGCGCGTTCGAACCCGGCGACCCGCAACCTGCTGATGATGGGCGTGATGCTGCCGTTCTGGACGTCGTTCCTGATCCGCGTGTACGCATGGATCGGGATCCTGAAGAACAACGGGCTGCTGAACAACTTCCTGATGTGGATCGGCCTGACCCATACGCCGATCGAGCTGTACCGCACCAACTACGCGGTGTACATCGGGATGGTGTATTCGTACCTGCCGTTCCTCGTGATGCCGCTGTACGCGCACCTCGTGAAGATGGACCTGCGCCTGCTCGAAGCCGCGTACGACCTGGGCGCCAGGCCGTGGCGGGCGTTCGTGCAGATCACGCTGCCGCTGTCGAGGAACGGGATCATCGCGGGCTGCCTGCTGGTGTTCATTCCGGCGGTCGGCGAGTACGTGATTCCGGAACTGCTCGGCGGCGCGAACACGCTGATGATCGGTCGCGTGATGTGGAATGAGTTCTTCAACAACGCAGACTGGCCGATGGCGTCGGCCGTGACCTGCGCGATGGTGCTCCTGCTGCTCGTGCCGATGGCGATGTTCCAGCACTTCCAGGCGAAGGAGCAGGAGGGCCGCCGTCGATGAAGCCGAATCGCTACCTGCAGTTCGCGGCGCTGTTTGCCGGCTTCGCGTTCCTGTACATCCCGATCATCAGCCTGATCGTCTATTCGTTCAACGAGTCGAAGCTCGTCACCGTGTGGTCGGGTTTCTCGTTGCGCTGGTACGCGGCGCTCGTGGACGACGACGAGCTGCTGACGGCCGCGTGGCTGTCGCTGAAGATCGGCGTGCTGACCGCGTTCGCGTCGGTGTTCATCGGCACGTGGGCCGGCTTCGTGCTCGCGCGGATGGGCCGCTTTCGCGGCTTCGCGCTGTTCAGCGGGATGATCAACGCGCCGCTCGTGATCCCCGAGGTGATCCAGGGCATCTCGCTGCTGCTGCTGTTCATCGAGCTGGCGAAGTGGATCGGCTGGCCGGCCGAGCGCGGCGTGTTCACGATCTGGCTCGGCCACGTGATGCTGTGCATCTCGTACGTCGCGATCATCGTGCAGTCGCGCGTGCGCGAGCTCAATCCGTCGCTCGAGGAAGCCGCGCTCGATCTGGGCGCGACGCCGCTGAAGGTGTTCTTCACGATCACGCTGCCGCTGATCTCGCAGGCGCTGATCGCCGGCTGGCTGCTCGCGTTTACGCTGTCGATCGACGACCTCGTGCTGTCGGCGTTCCTGTCGGGCCCCGGTTCGACGACGCTGCCGCTCGTCGTGTTCTCGCGCGTGCGCCTCGGCCTGAACCCGGAGATGAACGCGCTCGCGACGCTGTTCATCGTCGCGGTGACGGCCGGCGTCGTGATCGCGAACTTCGTGATGCTGCGCCAGGAACGCAAGCGGATGGCCGCGTTCGCCGTCTGACGTTCTCACGCACAGGTTGCGCACGCAACGAACAACGCCCGGTGCCGACGACGAGTCGGGCCGGGCGTTTTGTTTTGGGGTGCGCGCCGCGTGCGGTTCGCGGCTTAGGCGCTGAACGCCGCCTTCGCCAGCAGCCCGCACGCCACGCAGACGAGCACGGCCGCGAAGCCGGCCTGCACGTGCCGCGCGGACAGGTGCCGGGACGCGCTGCGGCCGACGGCCATCCCGAGCGCGGTCGCGACCGTGAACCACAGCATCATGTCGAGCGGCGCGCGCGTGCCCGACACGAGCGTCGCGAACACGCCGCCGGTGCCGACCAGCGCGATCACCATCAGCGACGTCGCAACCACGCCGTGCATCGACACGTTCGTGAACTTGCGCAGCATCGGCACGATCACGAAGCCGCCGCCGACACCCAGCAGCCCCGTCATCAGTCCCGTCACCGCGCCGGTCGACGCGAGCGCGACGCCGACCGGCCAGGACCACACGAGCCGGCCCGTATCGGGATTCACGCGACCGACGCACAGCGGCGATTCGGCCGTGTCGCCGGGCGCGTTGCGCAGCGCCTGCCGTAGCAGGCGGCCCGCGACGACCAGCATCGTCAGCGCGAACAGCGCCAGCAGCACGCGCTGCGGCAGCATGTGCGCGAGCCGCACGCCGAGCGTCGTGAGCGGCACGCCGGCCACGGCCATCAGCAGCGCCGCGCGATAGCGCACGAGCCCGCGGCGAAAGCCTTCGAGCGCGCCGAGCGCGGCGCTGCCCGCGACCGCGACGAGCGCGACGGGCGTGGCTTGCTGTATCGGCCAGCCCATCCCGGCGACGAGCGCGGGCACCGCGAGAATGCCGCCGCCCGCGCCGGTGAGGCCGAGCACCGCGCCGACGAAGCCGCCGAGTACGAGGGAGATCAGCATGATGTCAGCGGGTTCCGGTCAACGGGCGATCGCGGGCTTCGCGAGCCATTCGCGGCCCTTGAGCATCGCCTTCCAGTAGAGCGGCGGCAGCACGCGCTCCTTGAGCAGCCACGCGAGCCGCGACGGGCGCTTGCCGTCGATCAGCCACGCGGGGAAGGTCGGCGCGACCTTGCCGCCGTACAGGAATTCGGCGAGCACGATCTTGCCGCGCTCGACGGTGAGCGGGCACGATCCGTAGCCGTCGTACGCGGCGTTGCCGTGCGCGCGGCCGAGCGACGCGAGCAGGTTGTGCGCGACGACGGGCGCCTGCTTGCGTGCGGCCGCGGCGGTTTTCGCGTTGGTCGTGTTGGTGACGTCGCCGAGCGCGAAGATGTCCGCGAACCGCCGGTGCCGCAGCGTCGCCGGATCGACGTCCACCCAGCCGGCCGCGTCGGCGAGCGGGCTCGCGCGCACGAAATCGGGCGCCTTCTGCGGCGGCACGACGTGGATCATGTCGAACGCGCGCTCGACGGTTTCCGTGCCGCCGTCGGGCAGCGCACGCGTGAACGTCGCGCGCCGCGCCGGCCCGTCGATCGCGACGAGGTTGTGGCCGAACGACAGCGCGATGTCATAGCGTTTCACGTATTCCATCAGCGCGGGCACGTAGTCGGCGACGCCGAACAGCGCGCCGCCCGCATTCAGGAACTCGACGTTCGCGGCGTCGAGGCGCCCTGTGCGCCGCCAGTGATCGCACGACAAGTACATCGCCTTTTGCGGCGCGCCCGCGCACTTGATCGGCATCGGCGGCTGCGTGAACAGCGCATTGCCGCCGCGGAACGCCTGCACCAGTTCCCACGTGTACGGCGCGAGATCGTAGCGATAGTTCGACGTGACGCCGTTGCGGCCGAGGGTTTGCGCGAGGCCGTCGATCGCGTGCCAGTCGAGCTTGAGCCCCGGGCACACGACCAGCCTGCGGTAGCCGATGCGCCGGCAGCCGTCGAGCACGACCGTGTGTGCGTCGGGTTCGAAGCCGGCGACCGCCGCCTGGATCCATTTCACGCCGCGCGGCAGCAGATCGGCCATCCGGCGCGCGGTCGTCTCGGGCCGGAACACGCCCGCGCCGACCATCGTCCAGCCTGGCTGGTAGTAGTGGGTATCGGCCGGATCGATCACCGCGATATCGAGCGACGCGTCGCGCGCAAGCAGGCTCGACGCGACCGCGACGCCGGCCGCGCCCGCGCCGACGATCACGATGTCGTGCCGCGCGTCGACGGCCGGTGCGGCCTGATCGCCGCCTGGTGCCACGCCTTGCGCAAGACGCGGCGCGAGCGCGCCGAGGTCATAGCCGGCCGCGGCGGCGATCGCGACGATGTCGCCGGCCGGGCGTCGGCCCGCCTGCGACAGCGCCCACAGCGTCGCCGAACGCGTGCCGCTGCGGCAGTACGCGAGGACCGGGCCGGCGAGCGTCGTGACGAGCGCGCCGAACTGCGCGGCCTGCTCGTCGGTGACCTTGCCGGTATCGACGGGCAGGTAATGCACGGCGATGCCGAGCGGCGCGGCGGCGGCGCGGATCTCGGCGACGGTCGGCTGGTCGGCGCCTTCGCCGTCCGGACGGTTGCAGACGATCGCGCGGATGCCCGCCGCGTGCAGCGCGTGCAGGTCGGTCGCGGCGATCTGGGGCGAGACCGACAGCAGGTCGGTCAGCGGGCGGATGGTCATGTCGGGGTTCTCCGGTCGGGGCGGCGGCTCAGATCGCGTCGAGCGGGATCTTCAGGTAGCGCACGCCGTTGTTTTCGGGCTCGGGCAGGTGGCCGGCGCGCATGTTGACCTGCACCGACGGCAGCATCAGCACCGGCATGTCGAGCGTCGCGTCGCGCGCGGTGCGCATCGCGACGAAATCGTCTTCGGTCACGCCGTCCTTCACGTGCACGTTCGCGCGGCGCTGCTCGGCGACCGTCGTCACGAACTGCACGTCGCGGCCGCCCGGCTGGTAGTCGTGGCACAGGTACAGGCGCGTGTCGGGCGGCAGGCCCAGCACCCGTGCGATCGAGCGGTACAGCGTGCGTGCGTCGCCGCCGGGGAAGTCGCAGCGGGCGGTGCCGTAGTCGGGCATGAACAGCGTGTCGCCGACGAATGCCGCGCGCTGCGTCGCGTCGTCGACGCAGTAGGTCAGGCAGGCGGGCGTATGGCCCGGCGTATGCAGCGCGCGGATCGTCAGCGCGCCGAGCGCGAGCGTGTCGCCGTCGTCGAGCAGGCGATCGAACTGGCTGCCGTCCTGGGCGAAGCCGGGGCCGGCGTTGAACAGCGTGCCGAACACGTGCTGCACGCGGCGCACGTGCGAGCCGATCGCGATCCGGCCGCCGACGTGCGCCTTCAGATACGGCGCGGCCGACAGGTGGTCGGCGTGCACGTGCGTTTCCAGCAGCCAGTGCACGGTCGCGCCGAGTTCGGCGACGCGGGCGATCAGCCGGTCGGCGCTGGCGGTGCGCGTGCGTCCGGACTTCGGGTCGTAGTCGAGCACGCTGTCGATCAGCGCGCACGCGCGGCTCTCGGTATCGAGCAGCAGATAGCTGACGGTGTGGGTCGCCGGGTCGAAAAAGCCTTCGACCGACAGCATGGGGGCATGGCTCACGGGATGTCCTCGATCGGGTTCTGCATAGGCAATCGGCAATCCGATGTTCAAGAAGCGTGCCAATCCGTGCCATGAGGCTGGGCGATCCGGCAGGTGCTTGATTCGGTTCGGATTTTCGGCGCGATCGCGATGCGTCGCAGGCACGGCCGGCGGATCGTCGCCAGCGCGGACTGCCATGTCTGGCAGTGTCGTGGCAGAATTGGCAGTCCGCCTGGCAGTTCGTCCGGCCATCCGTTCTCTCGCCTCCCCATGAATTCGCACGACACCATTCCGATCGTTCCCGCGCCGTCGCGCGCCGTCATGCCCGACGTGCGTGCGCTCGTCGCGTATCTGGAACAGGATCCGCAGCCGATGATCGTCCTCGATCCCGACTACCGCATCCTCGCGGCGAACGATGCGTACCGGCGCCAGTTCGGCGTGGCGGGCGTCGAGCACGTCGGGCGGCACTGCTTCCAGGTGTCGCATCACTACGACGTGCCGTGCGACCAGGCCGGCGAGCATTGCCCGATGAAGCAGGCGCTCGAGTCGCGCAGCCTGAACCGCGTGCTGCACATTCACCATACGCCGCGCGGCCCCGAGCACGTCGACGTGGAATTGCGGCCGATCTTCGACGCGCGCGGCGACGTGATCGCGTACGTCGAGCGGCTGACGACGGTGCGCAGCGCGTCCGCGCAGCCCAGCGCGGAAGGGCTCGTCGGCGGCGCCGACGCGTTCAATGCGGCGCTCGGCGCGCTGCAGCGCGTCGCACCGTCGATGCTGCCCGTGCTGCTGCTCGGGGAATCGGGTACCGGCAAGGAATTGTTCGCGCGGGCGCTGCACGAGGCGAGCGCGCGCGCGATGGGGCCGTTCGTGGTCGTCGATTGTTCGGGCATCGCCGAGACGCTGTTCGAGAGCGAGCTGTTCGGCTACGAGAAGGGCGCGTTTACCGGCGCGAACCAGCGCAAGCCGGGCCTCGTCGAGACCGCGCAGGGCGGCACGCTGTTTCTCGATGAAATCGGCGACGTGCCGCTGCCGATGCAGGTGAAGCTGCTGCGGCTGATCGAGTCGGGGACGTTCCGGCGCGTCGGCGGCGTCGAGGCGCTGCGCGCGGATTTCCGGCTCGTCGCGGCCACGCACAAGCCGCTGCGCGAGATGATCGACGACGGCCGGTTCCGGCAGGATCTCTACTACCGGATCAACGCGTTTCCGATTCCGCTGCCGGCGCTGCGCGAACGACAGGGCGACGTCGCGCTATTGGCCGAATCGATCCTGCGGCGCATCGCGAACGCGCGCGGCAACGCGGGCGACGCGAGTGCACGACCGTTCGCGCTGACCGAGCGCGCACGCGCGTGCCTCGATGCGTATGCATGGCCCGGCAACATCCGCGAGCTGCGCAACGTGCTCGAACGCGCGTGCCTGTTCGCGGACGACGGCACGATCCGGGCCGAGCACCTGCCGGCCGAACTCGTCGCGGCGGCAGCGGCGCCGCAGGAGCGTGACGCGGACGCGCGCGGCCTGTCGGACGCGGAGCTCGTGCGCATCGCGCGCACGTTCGACGGCACGCGCAAGGCGCTTGCCGAGCACGTCGGGATGAGCGAACGGACGCTGTACCGGCGGATGAAGGCACTCGGCCTCGGCTCGCGCGAGCGCTGAGCGGTGGCGCGAGGCTGGTGGCGGTGCGCGGCTTTGTCGATAATGGCGCGTTCGATTCCACTGCCATCGCCGATGAAAAGACCTTTCCTTTCGCGTTGCCTGTTGCTTGCAGCCGCCGCTCTGGCCAATCCGGCCCGCGCCGCCGACTACACGTGGACCGATGCGGCCGGCGCGCATGCGGTGACGCTGGCCCGAACCGCGTCCGGCGATGACGTCGAGCTCAAGGTGTCGGCGGCGCTCGACGGCCGGCCCGACTGGACCGTGCGCGACTACGTGAAGGCGTGTCCGGTCGACGTGATCCTTGACGTCGTGCCCGCATCGATCGAGATGCGCGACCTGCTCGGCAACGGCCGCAAGCAGTTCCTGTTCGCCTACAGGATCGGCTGCCGCGGCGACGTCAGCGCCGACCAGGTCAAGTACTTCCTGATCGACGCCGGCACGAAATACGTGTTGCGCGGCGAGGAAACCGTCACGGTGAAGGGCAAGTTCGTGGACGGCGGCGCGGCGCCGGTGCCGAATGCGGACCTGAAGGCCCAGCCGGTGTTCCTGTGCTACATGACGAAGCACTGGCGCGCGATCAGCAGGCGCGAGTACGAGTAGGCGGCCGCCGGGCCGTGGTGGGCGATACGGGCGGGCGGCATGCGGGAAACCCGCGTGCCGCCCGCACCTTCATGCGCTCAACACGCTCAACGCGCAGGCACAAGATGCGCCATCGCATCGCGCACGAAACCGAGCAGCGTGTTGTCGGTCCACGAATCCTTCGTCAGCGCCGGCTCGTTCATCAGCGCATGGCGAAATTTCGCGTGCGTGGCCGGATCGTGGCCCGCATAGCTGCAGAACAGATCGAGCCAGCGCTGCGCGAGCGCGCGGCCTTGCGGCGAATCGGGCGTCGCGCCCGCGTCGATCGCGTCGCGCACGTCGGCCATCAGTTGCGGCCATTCCAGCGCGCGCTCGCCGTAGTGCGCCCGCATGAAGCGGATCTCGTCCGGCGCGAGATACTTCTCGAAAATGCGCATTTTCGTCTCCGCCGTCGCGCGCACCACATAGTCGCGCAGCGCGGTCGAAATGCCGATCTTCGACTGCATCGCCGGTTCCCGTTCGTGCATCAGGTTCAGCTTCGCGAGCAGCCGCGGGTCGTTGTTCGTGTCGCGCACGAGCAGCGCCATCCAGCGCGCGGCGAGCGCACGCACGCGCTCGTCCTCGGGCGGCACGCCCGCGTCGTACAGCGCACGGACCTCGCCGATGAGCGAAATCCATTCCGCGTCGCCCGCCTGGCTCTTCTGGTACATCGGCATGCGCGCGAGTTCTTCCTCGGAGAAATATTTGTCGTACACGGTCATCAACTCCAGTGTGGTGAGCCAATCGGCCAGTTCCGGCTCCGTGCCCGCCGCGAGCTGCGCGTGCAGGCTCACGAGCCGCTCGCGTAGCTGCGCGGTCTGCGCGAGCTGACGGTCGAGCAGCGCGATCTGCTTCGAGATGAGATCGACGAGCGGGGTGGTGCCGGGCTGGTTCAGGTGATCGCCGATTTCGGCGAGCGACAGTCCGAAGCGACGCAACGCCTGGATCTGGTGGAGCCGGGCGATGTCGTGGCGGTCGTACAGCCGGTAGCCGTTGTCGGCGCGCGCCGAAGGCGTCAGCAGACCGATTGCGTGATAGTGATGAAGCGTGCGGACGGTCAGCCCGCTGCGTTTCGCCAGTTCTCCCACTTTCAGTCGCATTCGTTCCTCCGTTCGGTGCGCACACTGGAGTCTCGAACGTTACGCTACGTGAGGGTCAAGCGGAAGATCGCGGATTGGCGCGCGGGATGGCCCCGCGCGCCGTGCGTCTGAAGGAAACCGCGCGTTATTGGGGGGACGGTGGTGACGGCGGCGCGTCTGGCGCGGCCGTGCGCGCCTGGGTGGCGGGGGCGTCGTGATCCGCGTTGCCGGGATGGCCGGCTTGGTCGGTTTTCACGGCCTTGCCGACGCCGACGCCCGCGCCGTCGACCGGCGGCGTGCCCATCGCCTGGTAAAGCCGCGCGGTATCCGCGAACCGTGCGCCGGTCGCGCGAAGCTCGTCGAGCCGCGCATTGCGGTACTGCAGCTCGCTCGCGCGCGCGGCCGACGGCGGCAGCGCGCCGAGCCGCACGCGGGCGGCCGCGTCGTCGTACGCACCGCGCGCGGAAAGGGCGGCATGCGACGACGCGTCGAGCGCCTCGGCATCGTGCTCGAGCGCCGCGAGCGAATCGGCGACGTTCTGGAACGCGCCGAGCACGGCCTGCTTGTACTGATCGACCGCGGCCTCGTAGGTCGCCTTCGCCGCGCGGCGCTGGGCGAGCAGCGCACCGCCGTGGAAGATCGGCTGGCTCAGCGACGCGCCGACATTCCAGATCGAGCCGGCGCCCGACAGCATCGTCGGCCAGCTGAAGCCGCCTTTGCCCATCGCCGCCGACAGCGACAGCTGCGGGAACATCTGCGCGGTCGCGAGGCCGACTTCGGCCGCGGCCGCCTTCAGCCCGGCGTCGGCGGCCTGGATGTCCGGACGGCTTTGCAGCAGGTCCGACGGCACGACGACAGGCACCTGCTCGGGCAGGTGCAGATCGGCGAGCGTGAGATCGGCCGGCGGCCGGTCGGGCGTGCGGCCGACCAGCACCGCGAGCGCATGGCGGGCCGAGTCGCGTTGCTGGCGTAATGCGGGCAGGCTTGCCGCGAACGTGTCGGCGCTTTGCCGTGCATTCAGCGCGTCGCTGCGCGACGCCGAACCGAGCGCATGGCGGCGTTCGGCGTCGTGCGCCTGATCGTTCGCGAGCGCGACGAGCCGCTCGGTCGTCTCGATCTGCGCATTGAGCACCGCCACGGTGATCGACGCGGTGACGATGTTCGCGGCCAGCGCGCGCCGGGCGGATTCGAGCTGGAACGCACTGACGTCGACGCGTTTCGCGAGCGCGCGGTTCGCGAAGCGCGACACGCCGAACAGATCGACCGTGTAGCTCGCCTGCAATTGCCCGACGAACGTGTCGTACAGCAGCGTCGGCGCGCCGAGCGCGGGAATCGGCACGCCGAGCGCGCGCTGGCGCGTGGCCTGGGCGCCCGCGTCGATCGACGGCAGCATCGAGCTGCCGATCTGCCCGCGCAGTTGCTCGCGCGCGGCATCCAGCGAATGCGACGCCGCGCCGAGCGTCGGGCTGTTGCGCAGCCCTTCGTCGACGAGCGCGTTCAGCGCATCGGAACGGTACTGCGTCCACCAGTCGGGCACCGGTTGCGCGCCGACCTCGAACTGCTGCGCGACGCCTTGCGCGGACACCGTCTGCTGCACTTGGGGCGTCGCGCCGTAATGCGCAGGCGACGGCATCGCGGGCGGCTCGCCGCTCGGCGCGAACCATGCGCAGCCGGCGAGCGGCCCGACGAGGCTCGCGGCCGCGAGCGCGCGCGCGGCCTTCGTTTTCAGGTTCATCGACAGTTCCATGGTCAGGCTCCCGACGGCGTGGCAGGCGTGCCGTCGTGCGGCGGTTCGTGCGGGTCGCGTTCGTCGCGCTTCACGCGGAACCACGCGGCGTACAGCGCGGGCAGGTAGAACAGCGTCAGCACGGTCGCGCTCGTGATCCCGCCCATCAGCGCGGTCGCCATCGGCCCGAAGAAGTTCGAGCGCAACAGCGGGATCAGCGCGAGCACGGCGGCCGCGGCCGTCAGCGTGATCGGACGGAAGCGCCGCACGGTCGCGCCGACGATCGCGTCGAGGCGTCCGTGGCCGGCCGCGATGTCCTGCTCGATCTGGTCGACCAGAATCACCGAGTTGCGCATGATGATCCCGAACATCGCGATCACGCCGAGCATCGCGACGAAGCCGAACGGCTGGCCGAACAGCAGCAGCGTGCCGACCACGCCGATCAGCCCGAGCGGCGCGGTCAGCACGACCATCAGCACGCGCGAGAAGCTCTGCAGCTGGATCATCAGCAGCGTGAACACGGCGATCGCCATCAACGGCATCTGCGCGTTGATCGATGACTGCGCTTTCGCGCTTTCCTCGACCGACCCGCCGATGTTGATCTGGTAGCCGACCGGCAGTTGCGCGCGCAACGGATTCAGCTTGCCGTCGATCGCATGCGTGACGTCGATGCCCTGGGCGCCCGCGCGTACGTCGGACTGCACGGTGATCGTCGGCTGGCGGTCGCGCTCCCACACCACGCCGTATTCGAGTGCCGGCGTGAAGCGGCCGAGCGAGCCGAGCGGCACGGGGCCGTTCGGCGTCGGTAGCGCGAGGCCCGCGAGCTTCGCCGGGTCGACACGGTCCGCACGCGGTGCGCGCAGGTCGACCGCGATCAGCTTGTCGCGCTCGCGATACTGGGTGACGGTCGTGCCGGACAGCGTCATCGCGAGGAAGCTCGACACGTCCTGCGACGTGACGTTCAGCTCGCGCGCCTTCTTCTGGTCGAGCTCGAAGCGCACCGAGCGCTCGGCCGGCTCGTCCCAGTCGAACTGCACGTTCACCGTGCGCGCGTCGCCGCGCATCGTCGCCGCGACCTTCTCGGCGATCGAGCGCACCGTCGCGATGTCGTCGCCGCTCACGCGGAACTGCACGGGGTAGCCGACGGGCGGCCCGTTCTCGAGCCGCGACAGGCGCCAGCGCACGGCCGGGAACTGGTCGCGCAGCGTGGTTTCGAGCCAGGTGGCGAGCTTCTCGCGATCCTTGACCGATTTCGCGGTGACGACGAACTGCGCGAAGTTCGGCAACTGCAGCTGCTGGTCGAGCGGCAGGTAGAAGCGCGGCGCGCCGCTGCCGACGAAGTTCACCGAATGATCGATCTCGGGCCGCTTGTCGAGTATTTTCTCGAGGCGCTCGGTCTCGCGCAGCGTCGCCGCGAACGACGCGCCTTCGGGCAATCGCACGTCCACGAGCAGCTCGGGGCGATCCGAGCTCGGGAAGAACTGCTGCGGCACGAGCGAGAAGCCCATCAGCGCGACGACGAAGAGGGCGCCGGTGATCAGCAGCACGACGAAGCGCCGCTCGATGCACCAGTCGACCCAGCCGCGCAGCCGTTTGTAGAAACGCGTGTCGTAGATGTCGTGCTCGTGATCGTCCGGCAGGTGGGCTTCGTGCGCGTGCTTCTTGCGTTCGGGCAGCAGGTGATAGCCGAGCAGCGGGATCAGCACGACGGCCGCGAACCACGACGCGATCAGCGCGATCGCCGACACCTCGAAGATCGAGCGCGTGTACTCGCCGGTGCTCGACTTCGCGAGCGCGATCGGCAGGAAGCCCGACACCGTGACGAGCGTGCCCGTCAGCATCGGGAACGCGGTGCTGGTGTACGCGAACGCGGCGGCGCGCGCGCGGCTGTAGCCCTGCTCGAGCTTCACGGCCATCATCTCGACCGCGATGATCGCGTCGTCGACGAGCAGCCCGAGCGCGAGCACCAGCGTGCCGAGCGACACCTTGTGCAGCCCGATGTCGAACAGGTACATGAACAGGGCGGTCACGGCGAGCACGACCGGAATCGAGATCACGACGACCATCCCGGTGCGCAGGCCGAGCGACACGAGGCTCACGACCAGCACGATCGCGACGGCTTCGGCGACGGCTTCCAGGAAATCGTCGACCGAATGCGCGACCGCGTGCGGCATGCTCGACACCAGCGTCAGCTTGAGGCCCGCCGGCAGCTGCGCCTGCAGGTTCTTCGATTCGGCATCGAGCGCCTTGCCGAGCCGGATCACGTCGCCGCCCGGCTGCATCGTCACGCCGATGCCGAGCACGGCATGGCCGTTCGCCCGCATCTGCGTGACGACCGGATCGTCGTAGCCGCGCTTCACCGTCGCGAGATCGCCGAGCCGGAACGTGCGACCGTTGATCCGGATCAGCGTGTCGGCGATCGCCGCGACGTTGTCGAACTGGCCGCTCGGCCGCACGAACACGCGATCGTCGGCGGTCGTCAGCACGCCGGCCGACGAGATGTCGTTCTGCGCGTTGATGGCCTGGCCGAGCTGCTGCGGCGAGATGCCGAGGCGCGTGAGCTGCGTGTTGTCGGCCTCGATGAAGATCCGCTGGTCGGGGTCGCCGAAGTAGTCGACCTTGCCGACGCCCGGCACGCGCAACAGCACGGTGCGCAGCTGGTCCGCATAGTCGTGGAGCTGCGCGGGCGTGAAGCCGTCGCCTTCGAGCGTCCAGATGTTGGTGTAGACGTCGCCGAACTCGTCGTTGAAGAACGGGCCCTGCACGCCGGGCGGCAGCGTATAGCCGATGTCGCCGACCTTCTTGCGGATCTGGTACCAGGTCTCGGGCACGTCCTTCACGGGCGCCGCGTCCTTCATCGTGAAGAAGATCAGCGATTCGCCGGGCCGCGAATAGCTGCGCAGGAAATCGATGGCCGGCGTTTCCTGCAGCTTGCGGCCGATCCGGTCGGTCACCTGTTCCTGCACCTGCCGCGCGCTCGCGCCGGGCCAGAACGTGCGGATCACCATTACGCGGAACGTGAACGGCGGATCCTCGGATTGCGCGAGCCGTGTGTACGCGAGGATGCCCGCGAGCGTCGCGAGCGCGATCAGATAGACGACCAGCGCCTGGTGGCGCAGCGCCCATGCCGACAGGTTGAAGCGGCCTTCTTCGCGGGGGCCGCTCATGATGCGAAGTCCTGCGGGTGGAGCGGCGCGACCGGCCGCACCTTCTCGCCCGCGCTGACCGTATGCACGCCCTGCAGCACGACGCGTTCGCCAGGCTGCAGCCCGTGCGACACGGTGACGGTGCGTTCGTTGAAGCGTGCGACGTCGACGCGGCGCAACTCGAGCGTGTCGTCCTTGGTGCGCACGACCCACACGGCGGGATGCGGGCCGTCGTGGAACAGCGCGGTCGCGGGCAGCGTGATGCTCGGCGCGTTGCCGGCAACCGGTGCGCCGTCGAACGCGACGTTCGTGGTCATCCCGAGGCGGACAGCCGGATCGGGCGCGGCGAGCGTGAGCTTCACGCGATAGGTGCGGCTCTGCGGATCGGCGGCCGGCGCGATCTCACGCACCTTCGCGGCGAACTGGCGGCCCGGCAGCGACGGCAGCGTGACGCTCGCCGCATGACCGGGCGTGAGCGACGCGAGCGCGGCCTCGGGCACGTCGCTGACGACGTCGACGTCGCCCGACCACGCGAGCTGGTAGACGGCCTGGCCGGCCGACACGTTCTGGCCGGTGTCGGCCTGTTCCGCGGTGATGGTGCCCGCGTGATCGGCGACGAGCGTCGCATAGCGGAGCTGGTTCTTCGCGAGCGCGAGCTGCTGCTGCGCCTGGTCGCGCTGCGCGAGCGCCGACGTGTAGCTGTTCTGGGTCTGTTCGAGCTGCGCGGTCGCGATCAGGTTCTCGTGCGCTTGCGCGCGATCGCGGTCGAGCTGCTGCTTCGCGAACGCGAGGCTGTGCGTCGCGGCATCGAACTGCGCCTGCGCACTCGCGGCGTTCTTCTCGACGTCGGACGGATCGAGCAGCGCGACGACCTGGCCGGCCTTGACCGTATCGCCGAGCCGCACCTTGCGCTCGACGATCTTGCCGGCGATGCGGAACGACAGCGGCGTCGCATAACGGGGCTGGATCTCGCCGGGCAGCGTGGTCGCGACCGCGGCGCCGTCGGCGTGCGCGGGCAGCGCGACGACCGGGCGCGGCGCGGGCGGCGCGGCTTCCTTCGGATGACAGGCGGCAAGGACGAGCGCGGTGCCGACCAGCAGCACGGCGCGGGAACCGGAGCGATTCACGAAACCCCCAGATCAGATGAGAGCGGAACGAAGCCGGCAAGCGCGATGGGCGCTTGCCCCGAGTGGCGCCGGGTGGGCGCGCACGGACAGTGCCGAACGAAGTCGTTCGGAAACTGCGGCGAATTCTAATACACACCTGTATCTGAATGCAAAGATGAATCCGAATGGGGGTTGATGCTAGACTGCGCGCCATGAAACCACAGCGCTTAACTCGCGAGCAGAGCCGGGATCAGACGCGCGAACGTCTGCTGAAAGCCGCGCACCGGATTTTTCTGAAGAAAGGCTATGTCGCCGCGAGCGTCGAGGACATCGCGGCGGCCGCCGGCTATACGCGCGGCGCGTTCTACTCGAACTTCCGCAGCAAGTCGGACCTGCTGCTCGAGCTGCTCGAGCGCGACCACGATTCGGTGCGGGCCGATTTCGAGGCGATCTTCGAGGAAGGCGGGCCGCGCGAGCAGATGGAGTCGACGGCGCTCGCGTACTACAGCACGCTGTTTCGCGACGACGAGTATTCGCTGCTGTGGGGCGAGGCGAAGCTGCAGGCGGCGCGCGACGCGAAGTTTCGCGTGCGCTTCAACCAGTTCCTGCACGGCAAGCGGCTCCAGATGGCCGAGTTCATCCAGCGCTTCGCCGAGCGCGCCGGCACGCCGCTGCTGCTGCCGGCGGACACGCTCGCATTCGGGCTGATGTGCCTGTGCGACGGCGTGCAGTCGTATTACACGGCCGATCCGCAGCACGTGTCGGCCGACGCGGCCGAGGCGGTGCTGGCGGGGTTCTTCGCACGGGTCGTGCTGGGCCGCGAGCCGGGCTGAA
This sequence comes from Burkholderia sp. SIMBA_051, assembly GCF_046534915.1. NCBI lineage: Bacteria > Pseudomonadati > Pseudomonadota > Betaproteobacteria > Burkholderiales > Burkholderiaceae > Burkholderia > Burkholderia sp. SIMBA_051. The sequence continues at coordinate 593,482 of NZ_JAWRXS010000003.1, forward strand.
CGCTCGGGCGGGCGCCGCGCACCTAATGCGTCATCGCTCGCCGGTCATCCGCCGGTACGCGTCGAGCAGCGACGTCTTGTAGACGACCCCCGCGAGCGTCGGCTCGGCTTCGCTTTCGATCACCGGCAGCCGTTCGCCCTGGAACGCCATGAAGCGTTCGAGCGCGGTCGCGAGCGGCATGTCGGGCGTGAGCAGTGGAAACGGCGTGTGCGCGTAGTGCGCGGCCGTCTTGTCGGTCGTGTCGCGCTTGTCGAGCAGGTCGGACGTGATGTCCTTCAATGCGACCGCGCCGCGAAAGCGCCCGGCGTCGTCGGTCACGTACAGATACTTCACCGGATATTCGAGAAACACGCGCGTCATGTCGGCGACGCTTGCGGCGAGCGGCACGACCGTCTGCGCGGGCTGGATCAGTTCGCGCATCTGCGTGGTGCGCAGCCGCAGCCGTTCCTGCGCGTCCTGATGGTGGCGCAGCGTAATCTCGTACATCGACGTCGTGCCGGTCGCGCGCGCGACGAAATACGCGAACACGCACGACACCAGCAGCGGCAGCACGACCTGGTAGCTCAGCGTCATCTCGAAGATCATCAGGATTGCCATCAGCGGCGCCTGCGTGGCGCCGGCCATGAACGCGCCCATCCCGACCATCGCATACGCGAAATATGCGGACGTGTGGCCCGGCCACAGCGCGTTCATCGCGAGGCCGAACAGCGAGCCGAACACGGCGCCGACGAACAGCGTCGGCGTGAACACGCCGCCGACCGCGCCCGAGCCGGCGGTCGCGGCGGTCGCGATCACCTTGAACACCAGCACCGCGACGAGCGCCTGCCAGGTCCACGGCGAATGCAGGATCTGGTTCACGACGCTGTAGCCGTTGCCCCACACGTCCGGAATCCACACCGAGATCACGCCGACCACGAGGCCGCCGAGCGCGAGCCGCAGCGGAAGCGGCACGGGCAGCCGCTTGAACTGGTTCTTCGACGCATCGAGCAGATGCAGGAACTGCGGCGCGAGCACGCCGCACAGCGCGCCGAGCACGACGAACAGCAGCACCTCGGGGCCCGTCACGGCCGGGAACACCGGCATCTCGTACGGCGGCCGGTAGCCGGCGAATTCCCGCATCACGATGTTCGCGACGACGGATGAGACGACCATCGGCCCGAAGCTCTCCATCGCGATCGTGCCGAGCACGATTTCGGAGATGAAGAACGCGCCGGCGATCGGCGCGTTGTACGCGGACGTGATCCCGGCCGCCGCGCCGCATGCGACGAGCAGGCGCAGGCGCGGCGGATCGAAGTGCACGAAGCGGCCGACCAGCGACGCGGCCAGCGCCGCGAGCTGCACCATCGGGCCTTCGCGGCCGATCGAGCCGCCGCTGCCGATCGTCAGCAACGACGACACGCTGCGCCACAGGCTCTGGCGCACCGGCACGACGCCGTCGCCGAGCGCGACGGCTTCCATGTAGTCGGTCTTGGCGGCCTTGCTGTCGCCGCGCGTCGCGAGCAGCAGCACGCAGCCGGCCAGGAAGCCGCCCGCGGCCGGCATCCAGAAGCGCACGTACCACGGCAGGCTTCTCGCCATCTGCACGAAGCTGCCGCTGTGCCCGGAGATCAGGTGCTGCATCAGGTCGATGCCTTCGCGGAACGTCATGGTGGCGAAGGCGCCGCCGACGCCGACGACGGCCGACCAGATCAGCATCGTATGGGCGTCCGACAGGCGGAACAGCGTCTGTGCGCGAGTGCGCAGCTTCAGCAGGAACGAGAGCACGGCTGAAAGAGATTGATGAAGGGGACGAAGGAAAACGACGCGAAGCATAGCACTGCGCCGCGCCCGCGGGACCTTCCCGTCGGGCGCGGCGCGTGTCGCGGCGTGGATGTGCGGCTCAGCCAAGGCAGCGCTGCACGGCCCAGGTGATCCCGTAGCCGCCGGCGATCAGCCAGACGTAGAGGATCAGGCCGGTGGTGAGGGCGCGGGGGCCGGCTTCGCGGATCTGCGACACGCGGGTCTCGATGCCGAGCGCGGTCATCGCCATCGTCAGCGCGAAGGTGTCGAGCAGGTTCAGCGTATGCGTGACGTCGGCGGGCAGCACGTTCAGCGAATTGACGATCACGAAGCCGAGGAAGCCGAGCGCGAACCACGGCACGGCCACCTTGCGCTTGCCGTGCGCGCCGTCGGCGCTCGCGCTGCCCGAGCGGGCGGAGCGGGCGAGCCACCAGCCGAGCGCGAGCAGCACCGGCACCAGCAGCATCACGCGGGTCATCTTCACGATGGTCGCGACGTGCGTGACCTGCGGGCTGATGTCGCTCGCCGCGCCGACCACCTGCGCGACCTCGTGGATCGTGCCGCCGAAGAACAGGCCGAGGCCGGTCGGGTCGAGGCCGAGCAGGCCGGCGTGATACGCGAGCGGGTACAGGAACATCGACAGCGTGCCGAACAGCACCACGCTGCCCACGGCCATTGCGCTCTGGTGCGGCTTCGACTGCAGCGTCGACTCGAACGCGAGCACGGCGGCCGCGCCGCAGATCGCGCTGCCGGCGGCGGTCAGCAGCGCCGCGTCGCGATCGAGCTTCATCACCTTCATGCCGACCCAGGTGCCGATCACGAGCGTGCTGACGACCACCAGCACCGAGACCGTCAGGCCCGGCAGGCCGACCTGCGCGATTTCCTGCAGGCTCACGCGCAAGCCGAAGAACGCGACCGCGATGCGCAGCAGCTTGCGCGCGGAAAAGTTGACGCCGGCCGCCCAGCTCGCGGGCATGCCGTCGCGCAGCGCGTTGCCGTACAGCGCGCCGGCGACGATCCCGACGATCAGCGGCGACAGGCCGAGCCCGGCGATCGCCGGGAGTTCCGACAGGCTCGTGACGGCGGCGGCGAACAGCGCGACGAACAGCACGCCGTTCAACTGGCCGCGCATCGACGGCGCGGCGTGGCTGAGATGGGGAGCAGGAGCAGTGGACATGAAGGGCACCGTGGCGAAGCAGGTTGCGATGGCTTAATCCTAATTTGGATATATCGATATGAAAAATTGTGATTTGTGACGTAAACTATCCGGAAATCCGATAATTCACTCCCATGACCCCGGATCAACTGATAACGTTCGCGGCCGTTGCCGAACATCTGAACATCAGCCGTGCTGCGGTGGCGTTGCATCTGTCGCAGCCGGCCGTATCGGGCCAGCTACGCCTGCTGCAGGACGAGTTCGGCGAGCTGCTGTACCAGCGCGACGGGCGCGGCATCCGCCTGACGCCGGTCGGCGAACAGCTCGCGGAATACGCGAAGGCGCAGCGCGACACGTTCGCGCAGGCGCGCGCGTTTCGCGACGCGGTGCGCGGGCTCGACGCCGGCACGCTGCGGATCGGCGCGAGCACGACGCCGGCCAGCTACCTGCTGCCGTACCTGATCGCGGCGTTCCAGCCGCGCGTGCCGCAGGTGACGATCCAGACGATGAGCGGCAATACGGCCGACGTGGTCGCCGCGCTGGCGTCGCTCGACATCGCGATGATCGAAGGGCCGCCCGGCGAGGCGCTGCCGCCCGGCACCGCCGTGCATGCGTGGCACGAGGACGAGATCGTCGCGGTCGTGCCGGCCGGGCATCCGCTCGCCGCGCCGGAGTACGAAGCCGGCGTCACGCTCGACGCACTCGCCGCGCATCCGCTCGTGCTGCGCGAGGAGGGCTCCGGCGTGCGGCAGCTCGTCGAACGCGTGTTCGCGCACGGCGGCGCGCCGATGCGCGTCGCGTTCGAGATCGCCGGCGTCGAGGCCGTGAAGGAGGCCGTGCGCGCGGGGATGGGCGTCGGGTTCGTGTCCGCGATGTCGCTGCGTCACGAAGAGGCGGCGCTCGTGCCGCGTTCGCTGGCCCCCGCGCCGCTCACGCGCCATTTCTCGATTCTGGTGCCGCACGGCGCCGCGCCGTCGCGCGTGGCCGCCCGGTTCCTCGAGATGAGCCTCACGCACGACGCCCGATAAGCGGCGGAACCCTTGCCGGCAACGCCGGACGCCGCTGCGCGGCGCACCGGATTCGCGCGGCCGCCAGCCTTAGGGATTTCCTCTATGGTGCGCACCGGCAGCGAAGCGCACCATCCGTCTCAAGCAAATGGAACCGGTTCCATTCCGGTAAAAAAAGGGCAGAAATGGCAGACATCGTGATCGTGGCGAGCGCATTCGGGATGGACCGCGTGCGTCAGGAGGGCCACCGGGCGTTTCTCGCGACCGCGGCGGCATCGGGCGCGACCGGCTTCGAGGTGCGCCGCGAGCTGTTCACATCCGACGACGACGCGACGCCCGCCGCGCTGGCCGCGCTCGGCACGGCACTCTCCGCACACGGGCTGTGGTCGGTCTATTCGACGCCGGCCACGTTGTACACGGAAGCCGGCGCGCTCGACGCCGACGCGCTGCGCGACACGCTCGAGCAAGCCGATGCGCTCGGCGCGCGCTTCGTCAAGTTCCAGCTCGGCGGCTTTGCCGGCGACGCGCATGCGGCGGAAATCGTCGCGCTGTCGCGCGGTGCGCGTGCCCGCGTGGTGGTCGAGAACGGCCAGTTGCTGATCGGCGGTGCGCTTGCGCAGTTCCGCGGGCTGTTCGATGCGCTCACCGAGGCCGGCACGCCGGATGCACTCGGCATGACGTTCGACATCGGCAACTGGCAGTGGCCGGGCGAAGCGCCGCTCGCGTGCGCGCACGCGCTCGCGCCGCATGTGGAATACATTCATTGCAAGGCTGTCGTGGGCGACGGCGCGCGCCGCTTCGCGGTGGCGCCCGCGCCGGGCGATCCGCTCGTCACGGGCGTGCTCGCGGCGCTGCCGCAAGCGGTGCCGCGCGGCATCGAGTTCCCGTTCGATGCGGCCGACCTGGCGGGCGACGCCGGGCGGCGCGTCGCGTGGCTCGCCGCCGCGTGACGCCGGAAGGATACGGAGGAATGCACTCATGAAAGCAGCACTCGATGTCGTGACCTACGGCGAAGCGATGGCGATGTTCGTCGCCGCCGAGCCGTGCCACCTCGCGCACGCCGCGCAATTCACGAAGCGGATCGCGGGCGCGGACCTGAACGTCGCGATCGGCCTGTCGCGGCTCGGCTTCCGGGTCGGCTGGATGAGCCGGGTCGGCCGCGATTCGTTCGGCACCTACGTGCTCGACACGCTCGCGCGCGAAGGCATCGACGCGTCGTGCGTGACCGTCGATCCGCGCTATCCGACCGGCTTCCAGCTGAAGTCGCGCAACGACGACGGCAGCGACCCGACCGTCGAATATTTCCGCAAGGGCTCGGCCGCGAGCCACCTGTCGTGCGACGACTACGTCGCCGATTACGTGCTCGGCGCACGGCACCTGCACCTGACGGGCGTCGCGCCGGCGATCTCCGCGACGTCGTGCGAGCTCGCGTTCCAGCTGGCGCGCGAGATGCGCGCGGCCGGCAAGACGATCTCGTTCGACCCGAACCTGCGCCCGACCCTGTGGCCGTCCACCGACGTGATGGCGAAGACGCTGAACGCGCTCGCGACGCTCGCGGACTGGGTGCTGCCGGGGCTCGCCGAAGGGCGGCAGCTCACCGGGCACGACACGCCGGCCGACATCGCGGGCTTCTATCTGGCACGCGGCGCGCGCGGCGTGGTGATCAAGCTGGGCCCCGAAGGCGCGTATTTCCGCACGGCCGACGGCCGCGCGGGCACGGTGGCGGGCGAGCGTGTCGCGAAGGTGGTCGACACGGTCGGCGCCGGCGACGGCTTCGCGGTCGGCGTGGTCAGCGCGCTGCTGGAAGGGCGCTCCGTCGAGCAGGCTGTCGCGCGCGGCAACCGCATCGGGGCGCTCGCGATCCAGGTGATCGGCGATTCGGAAGGCCTGCCGACCCGCGCGGCACTCGATCAGCTCGAAAACGTCAGCAATCGCGCCGATCGCTTAGAGGAAACCGTCACCGCGCAATGAGAGGCCGGACACGGCACAATCCGCGGACCCATTTCGTGCTTCACGCACGGTTTTGCATGAGGCCGGACGAGGCGACCAGACGCCGAGGCCGGTCGATTCCCGACAGGACGGGAGCGGAGCCAGGCGACTCGCCACTCCAACCTATCTAGGAGACATTCTGATGGCAGCCAATCTCGCAGTCCGACGCTGGTGGACGATCATGCCGATCGTCTTCATCACCTACAGCCTTGCCTACCTCGATCGCGCGAACTACGGGTTCGCGGCGGCGGCCGGCATCAACCAGGACCTCGGGATCAGCAAGGGTCTGTCGTCGCTGATCGGTGCGCTGTTCTTCCTCGGCTACTTCTTCTTCCAGATTCCGGGCGCGATCTATGCGGAGCGCCGCAGCGTCAAGAAGCTCGTGTTCGTCAGCCTCGTGCTGTGGGGGGCGTGCGCGGCGCTCACGGGCGTGGTCGCCGACATCCCGTCGCTGATGGTGATCCGCTTCGTGCTCGGCGTGGTCGAGGCGGCCGTGATGCCGGCGATGCTGATCTACATCAGCAACTGGTTCACGAAGAGCGAGCGCTCGCGCGCGAACACGTTCCTGATCCTCGGCAATCCCGTCACCGTGCTGTGGATGTCGATCGTGTCGGGCTATCTGGTGCACGAATTCGGCTGGCGCCACATGTTCATCGCCGAAGGCGTGCCGGCCGTGATCTGGGCCGTGTGCTGGTGGTTCCTCGTGCAGGACAAGCCGGCCGATTCGCCGTGGCTCACCGCACAGGAAAAGCGCGACCTCGACGCCGCGCTCGCGGCCGAGCAGGCGGCGATCAAGCCGGTGCGCAATTACGGCGAGGCGTTCCGTTCGCCGGCCGTGATCAAGCTGTGCGCGCAGTATTTTTGCTGGAGCATCGGCGTGTACGGCTTCGTGCTGTGGCTGCCGTCGATCGTGAAGAACGGCTCCGAGCTCGGGATGGTCGCGACCGGCTGGCTGTCGGCGCTGCCGTACCTCGCGGCGACGATCGCGATGCTGGTGGCGTCGTGGGCGTCCGACAAGGTCGGCTCGCGCCGCGGCTTCGTATGGCCGTTCCTGCTGATCGGGGCGGCCGCGTTCGCCGCGTCGTATGCGCTCGGCTCGTCGCATTTCTGGATCTCGTATGCGCTGTTGGTCGTCGCGGGCGCCGCGATGTACGCGCCGTACGGCCCGTTCTTCGCGATCGTCCCGGAACTGCTGCCGAAGAACGTCGCCGGCGGCGCGATGGCGCTGATCAACAGCATGGGCGCGCTCGGCTCGTTCGTCGGCTCGTATTTCGTCGGCTACCTGAACGGTGCGACCGGGTCGCCCGTCGCATCGTATGCGTTCATGAGCGCCGCGCTCGTCGCCGCAGTGATCCTCACGCTGTCCGTCAAACCCCAGGCGCGCGATGCGCACTCGCTCGCGACGCCGCTGCAAGGAAAATGAAAACGATGAAGCCTCGTATCGTCGCGTACAAGCCGTTGCCCGATGATGTTCTCGCGTACCTGCGCGAGCATGCGGACGTCGTGCAGGCCAACGGCCCCGCCGCGCTCGCCGACGCGTTGGGCGACGCGCACGGCGCGATCGGCGCGAGCCTGAAGGTCACGCCGCAGATGCTCGATCGCGCGCCGAAGCTGAAGGCCTGGTCGACGATTTCGGTCGGCTACGACAACTTCGACGTCGCGGATCTCACGCGGCGCGGGATCGTGCTCGCGCATACGCCCGACGTGCTGACCGAATCGACCGCCGACACCGTGTTCTCGCTGATCCTGGCGTCCGCGCGGCGCGTGGTCGAACTGGCGGAGTGGGTGAAGGCCGGCAATTGGCATCGCAGCATCGGCCCCGATCTGTACGGCACCGACGTGCAGGGCAAGACGCTCGGCATCGTCGGGCTCGGGCGGATCGGCGGCGCCGTCGCGCGCCGCGCGGCGCTCGGTTTCCGGATGCAGGTGCTGTACACGAACCGTTCCGCGCACGCCGAAGCCGAGACGCAGTACGGCGCGCGCCGCGTGACGCTCGACGCGCTGCTCGCGCAGTCGGATTTCGTGTGCCTGCAGGTGCCGCTGTCGCCCGAAACGCATCATCTGATCGGCGCGGCCGAATTCACGAAGATGAAGCGCGGCGCGATCCTGATCAACGCGTCGCGCGGGCCGGTGGTCGACGAGGCCGCGCTGATCGACGCGCTGCGCGCCGGCACGATCCGCGGCGCGGGGCTCGACGTGTTCGAGAAGGAGCCGTTGCCGGCCGATTCGCCGCTGCTGCGGATGAACAACGTGGTCGCGCTGCCGCATATCGGCTCGGCGACGCACGAGACGCGCCATGCGATGGCGCGCTGCGCCGCGGAAAACCTGGTCGGCGCGCTGGCCGGCACGCTGCGCACGAATCTCGTCAATCCCGACGCGCTCGCGCGCGCTTGACCGGCGCGGGCCGCCTGGCGGGGCCGCAGGCGCGGTTAGAGTCGATGGTCTTGGTGCGGGAGGGCAGGCTGCGTTATGATCGCCCGCTCGTTGCATCGATGACCCGGCCACGCGGCCGGCAGCGTTCGACGACGGGCATCCGTGCCAGGTCCGGCGCGGCCGATCGCCGTGCGTGCCAGGCGACCGGGGCGGGCGCAAGTGCGCCGGCTTCGGGCGAGCGCGCGGCACGGGATCGGCGGCGTCGGCCCGGTGGCTTTCGTATCCAACAACAAAGGTCCGTCCGCACACGAAGCGGCGCGGATCGTACGTCGCGAGGCACGACTTGAGCGATTCGCAACCTTCCACGCAGCGTCCCGCGACGATCAGCGACGTCGCACGCGAAGCCGGCACGGGCAAGACCAGCGTTTCGCGCTATCTGAACGGCGAGACGCACGTGCTGTCCGCCGATCTGCGCCAGCGGATCGAGACGGCGATCGCGCGCCTGAACTACCGGCCGAACCAGATGGCGCGCGGCCTGAAGCGCGGCCGCAACCGGCTGCTCGGCATGCTCGCGGCCGACCTGACCAACCCGTACACCATCGAAGTGCTGCAGGGCGTCGAGGCCGCGTGCCACGCGCTCGGCTACATGCCGCTCATCTGTCACGCGGCGAACGAAGTCGAGATGGAGCGGCGCTTCCTGCAGCTGCTCACGACCTACCGGGTCGAAGGGCTGATCGTCAACGCGCTGGGCGCCGAGGAAGACGTGCTGCGCCCGCTGCGCGGCGCCGGCATCCCGGCGGTGCTCGTCGACCGGACGGTCGAGGGCTTCGAGGCCGACCTGATCGGGCTCGACAACACCGATGCGATCGAAACGGCGCTCGCGCACCTGGTCGCGCGCGGCTTCGATGCGATCCATTTCGTCGTGCAGCCATTCGAGCGCGTCAGCTCGCGGCGCCTGCGCGAGGCCGCGTTCCGCGCGGCGCTCGGCGCACGCGGGCTGCCGGTGCCGCCGACGGTCGTGCTCGACCTGAACGAGCCTGCGGCGGCCGCCGCGGCGCTGGCTGACCTGGACGCGCGCCTCGACGACGCGACCCGGCGCGGCGTGCGGGCGGCACTGTTCGCCGCGAACGCGCCGGTCGCGCTCGCGATCGCGCGCCATCTGCGCGCGCGTTTCGGCGCCGCGTGGCAGGAAAAGGCCGCGCTGCTGTCGATCGACGATCCGGAATGGGCCGAACTGATCGGCATCACGACGATCCGCCAGCCGACCTACGAGATCGGCTACAAGGCCGTCGAATTCGTGCACGAACGCATCGACGGCGCGGCCGGCGACGTGCGCGTCGCGATGCTGCCCGGCGAGCTGATTGCGCGCGCGTCGACCGCAAGCTGAGTATCATTCGGGGCACGCAGCGCGCCAGGTGCGCTGCCCCGAACAAGGAAATTCATGACTGTCGCTCCCGTCACGCTGGCGGTGCTGATCGCCGCCACGCTGATCATCGCGCTACTGCCGTTCGTTCTCTTCCGTATCCTGCGCAAGCCGCTTGCGCTCGACCGCCGCGACACGATCGTCGGCGTCGCCGTCTTCACGCTGTTCGCGATGATCGTCGAACGCGCGTTCCACGGCTTCGTGCTGAGCCAGACGCCCGCCGGCGGCTGGCTCACGCAGCCGCTCGCGTTCGTCGCGTACAGCGCGCTCGCCACCGCCGTGTTCGAGGAAGTCGGCCGCTATCTCGGGATGCGGATCCTGAACCGCCGCTACGGCGCGTCGGTTGGCGACGGGCGCGGCATCGGCTACGGGATCGGCCATGCCGGCGCCGAAGCCTGGTTCGTCGGCGTGCTCGTATGGGGCCAGTGGTCGTATCTCGCATGGCTCGCGAGCCGCGGGCAGCTCGAGACGCAGCTCGCGGATCTCCCCGGCGACACCGTCGTGCGGCTGCACGTGATGCTGGCGACGCTGTCGGCACAGTCGATCCTGCTGTTGCTGCTCGAGCGCTGCGCGGCGTTCGTGGTGCAGCTCGCGCTGTCGGTGCTGGTGTGGCGCGGCGTGCGCGCCGGCCGCGCGGGCGTGCTGCCGCTCGCGATCGTGCTGCATGCGCTGGCGGTCGCGCCCGCGCTGCTGTATCAGGTGCGCGTGTTGCCGGCCGGATCGCTCGAGGCGGTATATGTCGTGCTGGCCGCGATCCTGGTCGCCGTGCTGGTGAAGGCAGGCCGGTCGCCGCGTGCGTCGGCCTGACGGGAGGACGGAATGGACGACTATCTGATCGAGTGCCAGAGCAGCGAATTCGATGCGCTCGCGCGCGTGATCTGCGATCTCTTTCCGGAGCAGACGCGCTTTGCCGAAAGCAGCGACGAGCGCGGGCGGTTCCTGTCCGTGCACTGGCTGGCGATGCGTTTCGGCTCGGCGCCGAAACGGATGACGCTCGACATCCGCATCGTGCCGCCCGCGCTCGCGCGCTATCTGGCGCTCAAGCCGATGCAGCGCGCCCGCAGCCATGCGGTGCTGCATGCGTACACGGAAGCGATGCTGGGCTCGCTGGAAGAGCGCCACGCGGCCGGCGAGGCCGTCGAGCGTGACGCGGAACTCGAACTCGACGAAGACTTCGCGTGAACGTGAGCGCGCGCCGGCGCGATGCCGGCGGAGCGCCGCTGTGGCAACGCAGGCATGACGCCAACGTTCAGGCCGCGACGCGCGACGACAGCACGCGATTCCTCGCGCGCCTGCGGTGGGTCACGCGTCGCGGTAGACCTGCGCGAAACGCTGCGCCTGCACGACGCCGTAGTCGCCGGGCGCATACTGCATCACCCAGTCGCCAGCGACGCCGCGCAGCGTGTCGCCGTTTTCCGAGCGGGCGATCGTGAACGGCTCGTCCATGCGGCGGGCGAGCACGACGGCCGGCCGATTGCGGTACGCGCCCGGCGTGCCGTGCGCGAGCGCCGGGTCGGCGGGCAGGTACTTCGCGTCGAAGCGTGCGCGCGACACGACCCAGCGGTCGCCGGTCGAGCCGGTGATCAGTGCGTCGCCCGCGACATAGCGGTTCGGGCCTTCGAGGCTCATCAGTTCGCCATCGGCAGCCGCGAACGCGACCGTGACGGTTTCGTCCTTGACGACGCGACGGGCCTGCGGGTCGGTACGCAGATCGATGTGCTTGAGTTCGAGCATGGCGGGGGGGAAGTGCGGGAAAAGCCGGGAGCTTATCCCGAATTCGGCGCGCCGTGTGACGCGCCGAATTCCCGCGGGATGCGCGACGCCGTTCGCCCGTCTGGGCAACGCGGCGCCGGCGAGGCGGACCTCAGGGTTGCGCGGGCGCGCTGGCGGCCGGCGCGGCGGCTGCCTTGCCTTCCTTTTTGCCCTTGCCCGAACCGCGGTGTTCGCCGCCATGGTGCAGCCAGCTGCGGAACGTCGTGTCGGCCAGCGCCTTCTGTTCGGCCGGGAAGCTCTGGTAGAGCGGCGCGAATGCGTCGGCGAGCTTCTTCGCGCCGTCCGCGTTCGCCTGCGCGAGTTCCGCGTACTGCTTCATGTCGTCGACGGCGGACACGTTGTGGTTTTCCATCCGTGCGCGATACAGGTGGCCCATCGTTTCACCGTTCTCGCGCATCGTGTCGGCGAACGTCTTCCATTGCGACTCCTGCGCCGACGTGATCTTCAGCTGATCGTGCAGGTACTTGATGCGCTGCTCGATGCGCGCTTCATGGCGTGCCGCGCGCTGTTCGGCGCTCGGCGCGGACGCGGCCCCTGCCGTCGTTGAGGCGGGCGTTTGCGGTTGCGGCGGCGTTTGTGCGAATGCGCCTGCTGCAACGGCGAGCATCGCGAGGGTGAGCGAGATTTTCTTCATGGTTGGCTCTCCGGGGTGGTGTCGTGCGAGCGGGCGCCGCGGCCTGTGCCGCGAGCACGCATCTCGCGTCGCCTGCTATTAGTAGCACGTTGCGTGTCACGCGGCGGTGAAAGCGACACTTGCTTACATCCGAAACGAATCGAAATTGAAGGGTCACGCACATAGCGGATGGGCGGCGGACGATGGCGTGCGATGGCGTTCGGTTGTGCGTGTGTCGGCACGCCGGGCGTCGCGCGCGAGCGAGGAGCGCGGTTCGAACGCATGAACCTGCGATGGCGTGCGACGCCGTTTGGGCGCACCGGCGTTCGGCGCTATCATCGCGTCACGTTCCATTTCGCCGGCGCGCTGCCGCCGGCCCAGCCTCATGCGTCCACCTCGCCTCGACCAACTCGACGATCTCGACCGGCAACTCGTTGCGCTGCTGCAAGCCGATGCGCGCGCAAGCGTCGCCGATCTCGCGCGACAGCTCGACGTCGCCCGCACGACGGTCGTCGCGCGCATCGCGCGGCTCGAGCGCACGAACGTGATCGCCGGGTACAGCGTGCGGCTCGGGCAGGACGTGCTCGATGCGAGCATTTATGCGTATGTCGGCATCATCCTCACGCCGAAGTTCGGCAAGGACGTATTGCGCAAGCTCGACCGGATGCCCGAAGTGCAGCTGCTGTGCGCGGTGAGCGGCGAATACGACTATGTCGCGTGGCTGCGCGCCGATTCGCCGGAGCGGCTCAACGACCTGCTCGATCAGATCGGCACGCTCGAGGGCGTCGAGCGCACGACGACGTCGATCATTCTGTCGCGCAAGATCGATCGCGGCACGATCGGCGGGTGATGCGCCGCATGCGGCGTCGGGCTTGACGCCGCAGCGCGATTCGTCGCGCAGGTTGTTGCTGCTTTACCTTCCGTTGAACCCTCGCCGTTTGCGTTCGCCGCAGGGCGGGGCGTTCTCGCGCATCGTCGCGCAGGCTGTTACTCCTTTACCTTTCCTTGACCCCCGGCCGTCGGCGTTCGCCGAAGGGCGGGGAGTTGCCTTGTGCATCGTCACGTGAGCGTCGTCGGGTCGAATGCCGGCCTGCATGCGCGTAACGATTTCTTCGCCGGGCGCGTGTCCTCCTTTGCTTGTTCTTCCTGTCCGTCCACACGCCTCGATGGCGACCCGTTTGCGGCGCGCCGTATACGCGATTTTTAGGCGTTTTGGTCGTTATGACGAAATGCATCGTCATTTAGTCGAATTTATCGGTCGTTTCGCATCATTCTTCGTCTTGGAACTGATTTTGCGCGTCCCTAAACTGTGTTCATGGCTCGACGCCGTACACCAACACCAAACCCATCATCAGGAGATAAGCGCATGAAAATCGCCATCGTCGGCGCAGGTCTGATCGGCCACACCATTGCTCACATGCTGCGTGAAACGGGCGACTACGAAGTCGTCGCGTTCGACCGAGATGCGGATGCGCTCGCCAAGCTGTCGCGTGAAGGGATCGCGACGCAACGCGTCGATTCGGCCGACGCCAATGCGATCCGTGAGGCCGTGAAGGGCTTCGATGCGCTCGTCAACGCGCTGCCGTACTACCTCGCGGTCAACGTCGCCGCGGCGGCCAAGGCGGCCGGCGTCCATTACTTCGACCTGACCGAGGACGTCCGCGCCACCCACGCGATCCGCGAACTCGCCGACGGTTCGGATCGTGCGTTCATGCCGCAGTGCGGCCTGGCACCGGGCTTCATCGGCATCGCCGCGCACGAGCTCGTGAACGGCTTCAGCGAAGTGCGCGACGTGAAGATGCGCGTCGGCGCGCTGCCCGAGTATCCGACCAACGCGCTGAAGTACAACCTGACGTGGAGCGTCGACGGACTGATCAACGAATACTGTCAGCCGTGCGAAGCGATCCGCGACGGCCGCAAGCAGTGGGTGCAGCCGCTCGAAGGCCTCGAGCACTTCTCGCTCGACGGCACCGAATACGAGGCGTTCAACACGTCGGGCGGCCTGGGCACGCTGTGCGAGACGCTGTCGGGCAAGGTCGAGACGCTTGATTACAAGTCGGTGCGCTATCCGGGCCACCGCGAACTCGTGCAGTTCCTGCTCGAGGACCTGCGCCTGTCGAGCGACCGCGACACGCTGAAATCGATCATGCGCCGCGCGGTGCCGTCGACCAAGCAGGACGTCGTGCTCGTGTTCGTCACGGTGACGGGCGTGAAGGACGGCCAGCTCGTGCAGGACGTGTTCACGCGCAAGATCTTCGCGAAGGACGTGTGCGGGATGCACATGAGCGCGATCCAGATCACGACGGCCGGCGCGATGTGCGCGGTGCTGGATCTGTTCCGCGAAAAGAAGCTGCCGCAGAGCGGCTTCATTCCTCAGGAGAAAGTGTCGCTGAAGGCGTTCCTGTCGAACCGCTTCGGCAAGCTGTACGAAGGCGGCACGATGGAGCGCGTGCACGAAGTCGCCTGACGGATCTCCGGCACGAGGGCCGTGCAACGCCGGGAGCGCAAACAGCGCTTCCGGCGTTTTTTTTGAGGCTGGTCGAAGCAGGCAGGAGCAGGGCGGTGCGTGTGCGGCTCAGGCGGGCAGCGGCGGGACCATCGTTGCCTGCGGCGCCGGCGGCACGATGCGGTACAGCAGCGCATCGATGTCCGCGTCGGACGGCGCGGTGTTGTCGAACATCACGATGCCGTCGCATTCGTGGCCGGTCGGCACGAAGCGGCGTTGCCGGTATTCGTCCCAGTGCGCGAGCTTGTACGCGTCGTTCGGGTTGCCGCGCGCGACGATCCGCTGGTGCGCGACGTCTTCCGCCGTATGCACCCAGACGACCGTCAGCGCGATCTCCGGCCCGATGCCGAGCCACGCGCGGTCGAGGATGCGCCGGTCACGCACTTCGCGCGACAGCGGGCCGACCACGAGCGCGCCGATGCCGAGCGCGAGATTCTCGCGGGCCGTGTCGAGCAGGCCCTGATATTCGGGATCGCGCAGATGCTTCAGGTAGAGCGGGCTGTCGCGATCGTTCGGATCGGAGGTGAGGGCGCCCATCGCGGCCGAGCTGTAGCGGCCGTAGAGCGTGTCCTTGTCGAGCAGGCAGAAGGCTTCGCCGGTCGCGCGCATCAGCGGCCCGATCAGCCGCTTCGCGAGCGTGGTCTTGCCGGTGCCGGCATGACCGCAGAAGAACACCAGGTGCGTCACGAATACCGGCTCCCCGCGCCCGCGCGCGCCGCGTCGGTGCGCTTGTCGTCGCGCGGGAACACTTCCGCCTCGAGCCACATCACGTTGATGATGCCGAAGCCGAGCGCCACGCCGATGCCGAGGATCCACGAGAAATACCACATGGGTCTGTCTCCTTGATGGTTGGGCCGCGCGGCCGTGCCGTGCGTTTGCCGAAGCGGTGCCGCGCGTGTGCCGCGGCGCAGGCAGCCTGATCATGACCAATATCGGCGCGCCGCGCAAGCCGGGCCGCCCGCGCGTCAAACCGGTAAACTAATGCGCAAACCGCAACATTACAGACACCATGCTGATCAATTGTGCTGCATACCAGGACGGCCGCAAGCTGGCCGACATCGATATCGATGCCATCAGCGACTACGTGTCGAAGCCCGAGTGTTTCGTGTGGGTCGCCCTGAAGGATCCGACACCGGAAGAGATCGACCTGATGGGCGAGGAGTTCGCGCTGCACGAACTCGCGCTCGAGGATGCCCGCAAGGGGCATCAGCGCCCGAAAATCGAGGAGTACGGCGACTCGCTGTTCGCGGTGCTGCATACGGTCGAGCTCGAGGAAGACGGCGAATTCAATGTCGGCGAGCTGAACGTGTTCGTCGGCCCGAACTACGTGCTGTCGATCCGCAACCATACCGAGCAGGACTTCCGCGCGGTGCGCAAGCGCTGCGAGCGCGAGCCGCATCTGCTGCAGGAAGGCTCGGCGTTCGTGTTCTATGCGTTGATGGACCAGGTCGTCGACCGCTATTTCCCGATCCTCGAGACGCTCGGCAACGAGCTCGAGGAACTCGAGGATCGCATCTTCGCGAAGGCCACGCTCGCGTCGTCGCGGGCGATCATCGAGGATCTCTATTCGCTGAAACGCCGGCTCGTGATGCTGCACCAGCACACCGCGCCGCTGATGGAGCCGCTCGCGAAGCTCACCGGCGGCCGCATTCCGCAGCTCTGCAGCGGCATGGAGCATTACTTCCGCGACGTGTACGACCACCTGCAGCGGATCGTGAAGACGATCGAAGGGCGCCGCGAGATGGTCGTGACCGCGGTCCAGGTCAATCTCGGGATGATCTCGCTCGCCGAGAACGAGGTGACCAAGCGGCTCGGCTCGTTCGCCGCGCTGTTCGCGATCCCGACGATGATCGCCGGCATCTACGGGATGAACTTCGCGAACATGCCCGAACTACACCTCAAGTACGGTTTCTACGGCTGCATCGCGGTGATGGTCGCGGCCGATCTCGCGCTGTGGTGGCGCTTCAAGCGGGCGGGGTGGCTGTAGCCGCGACGCCTAGTGCGGTGCGTGCTTGCCGACCACGACGCGCCACGGCCGCACGCGCCACGACTTGACGAGGCCGTTCTGCACGTACGGATCGGCGCGCGCGAACGATTCGGCGGCTTCGGGCGAATCGCCTTCGAACACGAGCACGGCCTGATCGGACGGATCCTGCAACGCGCCGGCGAGCACGAGCTCGCCGCGTTCGGTTGCCGCCTTCGCAAGCGCGAGGTGCTCGGCGCGGTATTGCTCGCGCCGGGACAGGTAATCGTCGACGAGTTCGTAGATCAGCTGGTAATGCATGGTCGCTCCCGGAATCGGCCGCCGCGGGATGGCGGGCGCTTGGGCTCAGTATAGGGCGCGATTCGGGCTTTGTCGGGACGGCTGGCGACGGCTTGCCGCTCGTGGCTGGCTGACCTTGGCGGCTGCCGGGGATGATTTCGATATCTCGTTACCTGTCCTTTTAATGCAACTAACGGTCTAACGCGACTCCGCCGTCGCATGATTTTGCGTTATCGCACCGGACGGCTGATCGCAGGTTTGGTCTTCAGGCAAGGTGGGTTGGGGAAGCATATGGGACGCGCATTCCGGCCCGGGATTTCACATGCCGGCGAGGGCGGTCGCGTTAGCGGAAAAGGGGCCGAAGCCGGTGTGGGCCGTCCGGACGGGGTGCCGCGGGAGGGCGTTTCCATTGGCCGCAATGCGACCTATGCTGAACAAATCCGGAGCGAACTCCGTTCGCCCGATTCGCCCAGACGAGGTGTGCCATGCCTGTATCAGCCACCCTGCAGGATTGCCTGCGCCAGAAGTCATCGCGGTACGAAGTCGTGTACCACCCGTATAGCCATACCAGCATGGAGACGGCCGCCGCCGCGCATATCCCGGGCGATCGCCTCGCGAAAACCGTGCTGCTCGAGGACGACGAAGGCTACGTCGCCGCCGTGTTGCCGACATCGCACGCGGTGCGATTGTCGGATCTCTGGGTCAAGACCGGCCGCCATCTCGTGCTCGCCAGGGAAATGGAACTGCGCGAACTGTTCAAGGATTGCGACCTGGGCGCGTTGCCGCCGGTGTGCATGGCGTACGGGATGAAGACGTTCCTCGAGGAACAGCTCGCGCAGCAGCCGGAAGTGTATTTCGAGGCCGGCGACCACGAAGCGCTGATCCATATGACGCAGGACGAATTCCTGTCGCTGATGGAGACGGCCGAGCGCGCGCATTTCTCGCACAAGATGCAGGGGATGTGGGTTTCCTGATTGCGTTGGTGCGGGAGGTTTGTTGAATGAGAACGGCGTCTGATGGGCGCCGTTGGGGCGTTGCGGGCTGTCGATCCAGCTATGTTTCCGGCTCAATTTCGTATTTGACATAATCATAATTATCAAAGTTGAATTGCGGTTCAATGATGGGACCCTAAAATTGTTTGTAAGGCCCATGTCGCACCATGTCCAACCCGGATGAAAATCCGGGATTTTTCGCGCCGTGTAAAGCGACCGGCCGCCGGGTGTCCGGCGCCGGACGCTGCGATCGCTGCAACGGATCGAACGCCGGATTGTTGATTCCGCGCCGATACCGACCGCCGAAGGTTTGTGATGTTCCCAGCCGAATTCGAATACCCGCTGCCCATCCTTCCGCGACCCGCTTAAATCGCAACTTCCGGCGGTGCCTGGCGGAACAGGCGCGTAATCCAGCACAGATACACCAGCCCGAGCACGAACCACGCGACGCCGAGCACGAGTGCAGCCTTCTCGAGGCTCACGAGCAGCCAGATATCGGATACCGCGCCGATCGCAGGAAACACGAGTCCGCCGATCACGCCAATCCGGCGTTCGCCTGACTGCCCCCGCAGGTACAAGCGAATCACGCACAGATTGACCGCTGTAAAGGCAAGAAACGCGCCGAAGTTGATGAACGACGTGGACGTGGCGACATCCAGCTTCAGCGCGATCAACCCGACGCTGCCGGCCAGCACGATGTTGATCGCGGGCGTCTTGAAACGCGGATGGATGAAACCGAAGATCCGCTTCGGCAGGATCTCGTCGCGGCCCATCGCATAGAGCAATCGGCCGACACTCGCTTGCGCGGAGATGCCCGACGCGAACTGAGCGAGGATCAGGCCGGCGAGGAACACGGTGACGAACAGATCGCCCCCGATCATCTTCGCCACTTCGAACGCGGCCGAATCCGTATCCTCGAAGTCCACCCCCGGGTGCGCGAGCTGCATCGTGTACGCCGCGATCACGAAGATCGCTCCACCGATCAGTGCAATCAGCAGGATCGCGCGCGGCATGTTCTTTTTCGGATCGATCGTCTCTTCAGTCAGCGTCGAGACCGCGTCGAAGCCGAGGTATGAATAGGCGGCAATCGCGGCGCCTGCCATCGTCGCGCCGAACGGCACGTGCGGCTTGAAGAGCGGCTGCGCCATGGCAATACCGCCCGCGCCTGCCGCAGCCGACGCATAGTGCACGCACAGCACGACGAACATCGCGACGACCGCCAGTTGCACGACCATCAGCACGATGTTGAACCGCGCGGCCAGATCGATGCCGACGATGTTCAGGCCGCTCGTCAACACGATGAACGCCACGATCCAGATCCAGGTCGGCACGTGCGGAAATGCCGCGTTCAGATACGCCGCGCCGATCAGCCAGATCACCATCGGCAGAAAGAAGTAATCGAGCAGCGTTGCCCAGCCGATCATGAAACCCAGATGCGGGTTGAACGTCTTGCGCGTGTACGTATAAGCCGAGCCTGCGGCCGGATGGAGCCGCGCGAGCTTGCCGTAGCTGAGCGCGGTGAAGGCGATGGCGACCAGCGCGAGCAGATAGGCAAGCGCGGCCGTGTCGTCGCTGGCCTTGGCCAGCACGCCGTAAGTACCGTAGACGATCAGCGGTGCCATGTAGGCGAGCCCGAACAGCAGCACGGACGGCAGGCCGAGTGTGCGCTTCAGGCGTGCTGGTTCATGGGGTGATGATGACGCTTGCATGTTGTCTCCTGGGCCTCGGCGGCCGATACGAATGGCTGTATGCCGTCGGGCCGGCATTTCAATGGGACGGGCGAGCACGTGCAGGGCATTGCGCCGTGCCCCATGCGTCGAATGGACCGTGGATTCCGGCTATTCGGTGCGAGGACGGCGCGGTTCGATCATGACCGCGCGGTTCCCGCCCGCCCGTTCGACGGGCGACAGACCGAGCGCCACACGGGCATCGTGCAGATAGTTGTAGTGCTCGCGACTCGCTTCGAGACGCGTCGGATCGACGCTCGCATGCACGACCGCCTCGTCCCGGCCCAGTTCGATCACCGTGTCGCCAAAGGGATCGACGAGCGTGGAAAGGCCGGCGAACGTCAGGTTGTCGTCGCCGGAACCGCAGCGGTTCACCATGACCGCGAACATCTGGTTTTCCATCGCGCGCGCGGCGATCGCACGGCGATGCACCGGACCGAACGGGTCCATGTTGCCGTTCGTGACGATCAGCAGATCGGCATCGAGCGCCCCGACGGCGCGTGCCGTCTCGGGGAATTCGATGTCGTAGCAGATCAGCAGGCCGACCGTCAGACCGTTCCAGCGGCAGGTCTCGAATCGGTCGCCCGGCGTGAAGACGCCGACATCCGACGCCCAAAGATGCGTCTTGCGATAGCGCAGCACGATATCGCCCTGCTCGTCGACGAGCACCGTGGTGTTGTAGAACTGGCCGCCGTCGCGCTCGGCAAGGCCCACGGCCACGGCAACGCCCTTTCGCCGAGCCGCGTCGCGTACCGCGGACAATGCCGGGCCATCGAGCGGCTGCGCGACGTCGGCGACCGTGTCCCGCGTCGGAAAGCCGGACAGCGTCGTTTCGGGGAACACGATCAGCCGGGTACCGCCTGCGCTGTCGACGTGTTCGATCGTATCGATCACCTTGCGCGTGTTGTGCGCGACGTCGCCGTCGACGAGCATCAGTTGCGCGAGTTCCACCTGCATGAAGTCATCTCCTTCCAATCGCCTTTCAGTTGCACGTCTCATCCCACTCGCGCCGAGCAAAGCGCTGCATGGTCTGCTGCGTGACGAAGTGAGGCTGATTATCGGGTTATTATTTTTGACCTGAAATTCCCCGCCAGGGTTACCCTCACCGGAGGACACGATGGACTTCGAATGGCGAGATCTCGCTTTTCACCGGGAGATTGGTTCGGCCATCGATGCCCTCGATGGCCCGCATTTCTGGGCGCGCCTCACGCGGGTGCTCGAACGGCACGTCGCTTTCGACAACTGGGTCGCGCTGTGTTTCGCGGGCGACGCCGCCCCACTCGTGCTCGCCGAACAGGCGATGCCCGACGGCAAGATCGACCTGATGTTTCAGGACTATCTGGCCGCGCTCTATCAGCTCGATCCGTTCTATCTCGCCGCGTTCGAAACGCAGGCGCCCGGCTTCTATACCCTTGCCGACGTCGCGCCGGACAACTTCCGGATGACCGAGTACTACGAGCGGTACTTCAAGAAGAATATCGTCGGCGACGAAGTGCATTTCAACGTCGTGATCGATCGCGATCACACGCTCGGCTTCTCGCTCGGCAAGACGAGCAAGTACGACGAGCGTGAGATGGCACTGCTCACGCTGTACACACCATGGGTGCTGTCGCTGATGCAGCAGCGCTTGCGGTTCGAAACGTTCGCGGTCAAAGGCGCGTCGCGCCCGGCGGAAATCGACGCGCCCGATCCGCATGCGCGCTTCGGCATGCTGACCGGAAAGAACGGGCGCGGCGCATTGACGACGCGCGAAATCGAAGTCGCAATGCTGTCGTTGAGCGGATTCTCGTCACGCGCGATCGGGGAGAAGCTGTCGATCTCGTTCGAGACCGTGCGTGCGCATAAAAAGCACATCTACGCGAAGCTCGGCGTCGGATCGCAATCCGAGCTGTTTGCGATGTTCTACGATCGGGGACGAACGGACGAGCGCGGGTGATGTCCGTCGTGGCGGTCGGGGACGGGCGATACGTGTGAACCGGGGCCGGTGATCGTCAACCCCCTGCTGCTCCGTTACTACAGAATGGCCGGCATTCAGATCCGGGCGGTGGTTTGTCTCCGGCGCTGCCCCGAGATTGGCGAACCGCGTAAGTCTGGCTGACCGCACCAGCGCGGATCGTCGCGGTCGCCGCCACTGTCCGTCGGCGGCCGACGAGAATTCACCAGATCGACGCAGACCGTCACGGGTGTTATCGCCGGATCTGCGGTCCTGCGAATCCCACGCGGGCCGACAGTCGTTGGCCCCGAAACTACCACTACTGCCAGTACCTCCGCTGTCCGTGCCCACTTAATCTTGTCGGCATCGCAGGCGCGCCATCGAAGGCTGCGCCGACTCGATCGGAGACAAGACAGATGCCATTCGACTGGACGCAGGAACAGCACGCGACGCTCGCGCGCTTTCGCGAAATCGGCGCGGAAATCGCAGCCGCCGCGGATCGCGACGGCCACGCGCCCGCCGGATTCGACGATGCCGGGTGGGCACGACTCGGACAGGAAGGACTGTGGGACATGATCGTGCCGGAAACGTACGGCGGCGACGGCCATGGCTGGTGGCACTTTTCCGCTGCGCTCGAGGGGCTCGCATCGGCGGTCCGCCGCCCGGCGCTGCTGTTGTCGGTGATCGCGCAGGCCGGCATGGTCCGCGCGCTCGAACGATACGGCAGCGCTAGGCAGCAGGACCGCTATTTCGGCGCAATCCTGCGTGGCGAGCTGAGTGCGACTGCGATTGCCGAGTCGGGCACCGGCACCGACGTGCGCAGCATCGCGACGAAGCTGGTCGAGCACGGTAACGGCTATCGGCTGGCCGGCAGCAAATTCAATATCGCGCATGCGCCGCTCGCGCGCTTCGTCCTGGTCGTCACGCGCATCGAAACGCAGGACCGGCGCAATACCGCGCTCGTGATCGTCGATCACGACCAGCCGGGCATGACCATCGCCGCGCCCGACCGCAAGCTCGGCCTGGACGACCTGCCGACCGGCGCGCTGCATTTCGACGACTGCCCGATTGCGCGCGACCAGCTGCTCGGCGACCCCGGTGCGGGGCTCGGCAACCTGATCGACATCATTTCGCTCGGCCGCCTCTACTACGGCCTCGTCGCCGCACAGGTGACGGTGCCGTATCTGCGCGACGCGATCGGCTACTGCCGCAACCGGCGCAGCTTCGACAGCACGATCGATGCTCACCAGTACGTGCAACGGCGTCTCGTCGACCTGCAGATTGGTATCGAACGCGGTACGTGGCTCGCGCGCGGCGCCCTCGCGCAATTGCTGACGAATCACCCGCAAGCTCTGATGACGTGCTCGATCGCGAAGCTGGTCGGCGCACAGGATCTCGTCGACGGCGCGCTCGGCCTCGTGCGGTTGTACGGCAGCCTCGGCTATCAGGCCGGGCCGGTGGCGGCTTTTGCATCGGATGCGCTGGGTTTCATGAGCGTCGGCGGAACCGAGGAAATGCACCGCAAGAACATCTTCAACCAGATGATGCGTGCCGGCTGAACGCCCGCGTCATCGATATGCGCACCACGCGCGTTACAGGAAATCCAGCATGACATCGACGAACCGACGCCCTTCCCGCTTGCGCCGCTCCTGGCTATTCCTCGCCGGTGCGGATCACGCCGCGCTCGTTGCCGGTGCCGCGAGCGGCGCAGACGTCCTGATCCAGGAGCTCGAAACCTTCACGCCGCCCGAGCGCCGTCCGGCCGCGCGCGAGCTCAGCGAACGCGTGCTGGCCGGCTGGCGCGACGCCGGCGTGCTGGCGGCCGTGCGCGTGAATCCGCTCGATGCGGGCGGAATCGATGACTTGCGTGCCGCGATGCGCGGCCGCCCGGACATCGTGATGATGTCCTACGTTGCGACACCCGAGCAGGCCGCCGCGCTCGACGAAGCGGTGACGCGTTTCGAGCACGAATATGAGATCGCGCCCGGCTCGACTGAACTGGTGCCGAACGTCGAGACGACGCTCGGTCTCGTGAACACGATGGCGATCGCCCGTTCGAGCCCGCGCGTGTCGGCCGTGCTCGTCGCGACCGAGGACATGGTGGCCGACATGAGTGCCGAACGCACGCGCGCGGGCCGCGAACTCGACTACGTTCGCTCGCGCTTTCGCGTCGAGTGTGCGGCGGTCGGCGTCACCGCGATCGACTGCCCGTACAGTTATGCCGACAACGAGGGCGCGGAACGCGACATGCATGTATCGCGCGGCCTCGGTTACCAGGCGAAAGCGATCGTCAACGCGCAGTTCGTGCCGGTCGTCAATCGTGTGCTCACGCCGACGTCCGACGAAGTCGCCCTCGCCCGCCGCGTGATCGACGCGTTCGATACCGCACGGCGCGAATCCGGCGGGCGCCGCGTTGCAGCGGCCGTCGTCGACGGCTTTCTCGCGGAAGTTCCCGACTATCTCGCCGCGCATCGACTGATTGCCCGCGCAACGCAATTCGGTATCGCATGAGCCACGCCATGGACACGATCGCAATGCGTCTGAAGGCGCTGAAAACACTCGCACATGCCGCGCCCCATGTTGCCCCGCACGACTGGCCCGACACGCCGCATGCGCAATTCGAGCGCTGGCTCGGCGAGGCCGTGACGGCAGGCGCGCTTGAACCGCAGGTGATGACGCTGTCGACGGTCCGCCCAGACGGGCGGCCCGATGCGCGCGCTGTCGTCCTGCTGAACGTCGATGTGCGCGGCTGGCATTTCGCGGCGAATGCACGCAGTCCCAAGGGGCGTCAACTCGAACACCGGCCGTACGCCGCGCTGACGTTCTACTGGCCGGCGATCGCCAGTCAGGTCCGGCTCAGCGGCCCGGTCGAGCGGCTACCGGCCGCGGCCGGCCGAGCCGATTTCGCAAGCCGCCCGGAACGCTCGCGCGCGAGCATTCTGGCCGGCCGGCAAAGCGAACGGCTCGATGATCCGGCCGACCTCACGCGCGCAATCGATGCGCAGCTGGCGCGGCTGGCCGCCGATCCGGATCTGGCATCGGACGACTGGCACCTGTACGCGCTCGCGCCGGACGAAGCTGAATTCTGGCGTGCCGACAGTGTGCGGCGTTTTGCGCGGCAGGCGTACCGCCGCGCCGGCCAGCGCTGGGACCGGTGCGCGCTATGGCCTTGACGCCTGCCGAACGCCGATCGCAGCCGTGCGACGATCTGTACGGCGGGATGCACGACGACACGCAACTCGTGCATGCGGGCCGCGACAGCGCGGCATGGCACGGCTTCGTGAACCCGCCCGTCTACCACGCGTCGACCGTGCTCAGCCCGACCGTGTCGGATCTGCTGAACCGCACGCAACCATACATCTACGGCCGGCGCGGCACGCCGACTACGGAAGCGCTCGAGCAGGCGATAACGAGTCTCGAAGGTGGCGCCGGTACGGTGCTGTGTCCGTCCGGGTTGTCCGCGTGCACCCTCGCGCTGCTATCGTGTCTGAAACCGGGAGACCACCTGCTGATGACCGCATCGGTGTATGGTCCGGTGCGCCACGCATGCGAAGGCGTGCTCGCGCGGCTCGGCGTCGAGACGAGCTGGTACGACGCCGATACGCCCGTTGCAGCCGCATTCCGGCCGAACACGCGCGCGGTGTATGTCGAAGTTCCGGGATCCTACACGTTCGACATGCACGATGTGCGTGCGCTCGTCCGGCTCGCGCACGCGCACGGCGCACTGGTCATCGCGGACAACAGCTGGGCGACGCCGCTGTTCTTCCGGCCGCATGCACTCGGTATCGATCTGTCGATCCAGGCCGGCACGAAGTATCTGGTCGGGCATTCCGACGCGATGCTCGGCGTCGTCTCGGCGAACGAGCGCGCGTGGTCCGCGTTGAAGCAATTGCATGGCGACCTCGGGCTATGTGTCGGCCCGGACGACGTCTATCTCGCGCTGCGCGGCTTGCGCACGCTCGGTGTGCGGTTGCGGCAGCACCAGCGCAACGCGCTCGCGGTCGCGACCTGGCTGACGACACGCGCGCAAGTGCAGCGCGTACTGTATCCCGCGTTGCCCGGCGATGACGGACACGCACTGTGGCGCCGCGATTTCCGCGGCGCGTCCGGGCTGTTCTCGATCGTGCTGCAGCCCGCACCGCGGCAGGCGGTCGACGCGTTTCTCGATCACTTGACGCTGTTCGGGCTCGGCTACTCGTGGGGCGGCTACGAGAGCCTCGCACTGCCCTTCGAGCTGGATGCGCATCGTCTTGCGCAGCGCTGGCCACCGGGCAGCCGCGGTGTGCGGCTGCATATCGGACTCGAGGATGCGGACGACCTGATCGCCGATCTGGCCGCCGGCCTCGATCGCTACGCTGCATTCGCGCGCACCGGTAGCTGCGAGGATGCCGCGCGATGCTGACCGTCTGGGGGCGCCGCACGTCGTTCAACGTGCAGAAGGTGCTATGGCTCGTCGGCGAGCTGCGACTGCCGTACCGGCACATCCCGGCCGGCGGCGAATACGGTTCGCTGCAGACGCCCGCATTCGCGGCGCTGAATCCTGCCTGCCGGATTCCGGTGATCGACTGGGACGGCGACGTCGTGTGGGAATCGCACACGATCCTGCGTTATCTCGCCGCGCGCGTGCCGAACAATCCGTTCTGGTGCCGCGACACGTTCGCCCGTTCGCGCGCGGAGCGCTGGATGGACTGGTCGCAGACCGCGCTCGAACCCGATGTGATGACCGGGCTGTTCTGGGCGTTGATCCGAACGCCGTCGGCGCAACGCGACGATGCGATCGTGCGGGACAAAACCGCACGCTGCGCCATGCATTACCGGCTGCTCGACCGGTTGCTGTCGACGCAGCCGTTTCTCGGTGGCGCGACGCCGGGCCTGGCCGACATTCCGGCCGGTGCGACGCTGTTCCGCTATTTCTCGCTCGACGTCGAGCGGCCGCCATTGCCGCATGTCGAGGCCTGGTACGCTCGCCTGTGCCGTCGATCCGCCTATCGCGAACACGTGATGGTGTCGTTCGACGCGCTGCGCGGCCAGCCGGGTTGATCCTCCATCCGTCCACACAAGATGACGCACTCCACACTTCGCCCGATCCTGATCGTGCTGCATCGCGAACAATCGAGCCCCGGCCGGATCGGGCGCTTGCTGGCCGCGCGTGGTCATCCGCTCGACATTCGCCGTCCGCCGCTCGGCGATCCGTTGCCGGCGACGCTCGCCGGGCATGCCGGTGCCGTGGTGTTCGGCGGGCCGATGAGCGCCAACGACGACGATCTGTGGATTCGCGACGAGATCGACTGGATCGGCGTGCCGCTGCGCGAACGCGCGCCGTTTCTCGGTGTGTGCCTCGGCGCGCAGATGATGATTCGCCATCTGGGTGGCCGCGTGAGCGCGCATCGGGACGGGCGCGCGGAAATCGGCTATTGGCCGATTGCCGCGACACCCGCCGGGCGGCGGCTCGGTTCATGGCCGTCGCATGTCTATCAATGGCATCGCGAGGGCTTCGAACGTGTCGCGGGGCTCGAGGTCCTCGCGACCGGCGAGCATTTCGAGAACCAGGCGGTTCGCTACGGACCGTGCGCATATGGCGTCCAGTTTCATCCGGAAGTGAGCTATCCGATGATGCGACGCTGGAGCACGGCCGCCGCACACAAGCTGTCGGCACCCGGCGCGCAGGATCTCGCGACGCAGAATCGCGAGGGTCGGCGGCACGATCGCGCGACGGCAGCGTGGCTCAGCGCGTTTCTGGACCGCTGGGTCGCTGGTGAGCCCGCTGCGGCACTAGCCGGGCACCGTCACGTCGGAGATGCTGATCAGCCCCCACTCGACCGCGCGCAGCACGGCTTCGTGTCGACGTGACACGTTGAACTTGCGACGGATGTTCATGAAGTGGAAATTGATGCACGACTCGGTCACATTCAGGATGTGGCCGATCTCCCACGAGGTCTTGCCGGCCGCATGCCATCGCAGGCATTCGACTTCCCGTCGGCTGAGCCGCGGCACGCTGTCGGGCGGGGCATGGCAGGGCGTGCCGGCAATCGCTTCGCACGCGACGTCGCGCAGCAGCGTCAGCACCGCCAGATGGCGGTTACAGCGCGCACGCGTCGTGGTGATGTCGTCCACGCTCGCGCACGACAGCATGCCGACCTCCCCTTTCGCGCCGCGTGCCGGCAGCACGACCCCCGTGCGCATGCCGTACGCGGACGCCGCTTCGTAACACCGCCGCTGCTCAGGCAGCGCGAACAGCTCGCCGTCCCATACGAGCGGCAGCGCCGAACGAAAGCAATGCCGCAGCATCGGGTCGACGCGGTCGAACTGGCGCTGTCGGTACAGTGCCGTCCAGCCGGGCACGCCGCTGCTCCATTTACGCGCGAGATCGAACGATGCGCCGGCAAACGGCAAGACGATCAGCACGACCTTGTCGAACCCCATTCCGGCGGCCGCGTCGGTCATCCGCTGCCATGACGCGTCCGTGTCGCCGGGTACCAACCAATTCAGACATTCCAGTCCATTCATACAAGCCACCCCGTTTATTCGTTGGAATCTGCATTCAGGCGGACTTGCGCAACCGGTTCGAGGCGTTGCGCGCGCACGGGCCGCGCTAGACCGCCCCAGTCAGGCGTCGCCGGCCTGCCTGCCTTGCATCGTCGAGCGAAGCCGCCACGTCGAACGGAACACCGAATGCCTTTTCGATTCCAGCCCCGTTTGCGACGGCCGCGTCGCGTTCCTTCGGGTCCGGTTCGACGGTGATCAGCGCACGGCAGACCGCGGCGAGCGCGGCACGGTTCTCCTTGAGCCACTTGCCGCGTTGCTTGCGATCGTCGTGCGCTTCGTCCGGGCGGGCCGGCGGAAAGATCATGACAAACGGCTCGCCGTGCCGCAGCAGCACATCCATGTCGTCGAGCCAGCGCTGCGCATAGCCGTCGGAAGCGATCGCGTCGTTGCGTACGACGACGAGCGGAAAGTCGGTGACATCGAATACGGCGAGCGTCGCCAGTGCGGACGACATCTTTCCAGCGTGTTGGGTATGCATCAGGTCGATCTCCTTCGAGTTGAACAGCATGGGTCGAAACGGGCCGCGCGGCGCCCGTTTCATCGTTTCGCGCCGGCACCGGGGCCGAACGGCGGGCGGGCGAGCCATACCACCGCCATCACGGCGAGATAGACGCAGCCGAGCGCGAATGAAACGTCGTTGAACGAAATCTGATAGGCCTGCGCGTCGACCAGATTGCCCAGTAGCGCGGCGGCCCGTTGCGGGTCGCCGCCGCCGAGCCGCGCGACCTCGGCGCGCACGGCCGGATCGAACGCGCTCACGTGCTCGCTGAGTTGCGCGTGGTGCACGACGGCGCGCCGATCCCACAGGAACGACGTGATCGATACCGCGAAGCTCGCGCCGAGCGTGCGCAGGAAGGTCGACAGGCCGGAGCCTGCGGCGATCTCGTCGGGTTTCAGGTCGGACAGCAGGATGCTGTTGATCGGCATGATGAACAGCGCGAGGCCGAGCCCCTGCAGCAGCTGGATCAGCGCGATGTGCGTGAAGTCGACGTCGGGCACGAACCCTGCGCGCAGGAACGACGACGCACCGAGGATCGCGAATGCGCAGCACACGAGCACGCGCATGTTGAAGCGCGGCGCGTACTTGCCCATGAACGGCGTCGTCAGCACCGGAATCACGCCCATCGGCGCGACGGCAAGCCCGGCCCAGAACGCCGTGTAGCCGAGGGTGCGCTGCAACCATTGCGGGACGATCACGTTGACCGCGAAGAACGCCGAGTATGCGAGCACGAGCGTCAGCGTGCCTGCCGCGAAGTTGCGATGGGCGAAGAGCCGCAGATTCACGATCGGATTCGGCTCGTTGAGTTCCCAGATCAGGAACAGCGCGATGCCGAATGCGGCGACCACCGACATCACGACGATGAACGTCGAGTTGAACCAGTCGGCCTCGTTGCCCTTGTCGAGCACGATCTGCAGCGCGCCGACGCCGACCACGAGCGCGGCGAGGCCGACATAGTCGACGCGCGCGGCGACGGTCGTTTCGACGCGCGCACGCATCTGCGCGAAGACGCAGAGCGCGGCGAACACGCCGATCGGCAGATTGATCAGGAACGCCCAGCGCCACGAGTAATGCTCGGTGATCCAGCCGCCGAATACGGGGCCCGCGATCGGCGCGACGACGGTGACCATCGCGATCATCGACAGCGCGAAGCCGCGTCGCTGCGGCGGATAGATCGACAGCATCAACGCTTGCGTGGTGGGGATCATCGGCCCGGCTACCAGGCCCTGCAGCGCGCGAAACGCGACGAGCTGCGGCAGGTTTTGCGCGAGGCCGCACAGGAGCGACGCGAACGTGAAGGCGAGCGTGGCCCACACGAACAGCCGGACCTGCCCGATGCGCTTGACGAGAAACCCGGTCAGCGGCAGCGCGATTGCATTGCTGACCGAGAACGTGGTGACGACCCATGCGCTCTGCGTCGTGCTCACGCCGAAATTGCCGGCGATCGTCGGCAGCGATACGTTCGCGACGGTGCCGTCGAGCACCTGCATGAAGACCGCGAGCGCGAGACCGAACGTCGTCAGCGCGACGCTCGGTGGGCGAAAGCCGCCATCGGCGGCCGGCATCGGCCCGCTCATCGCACACGCTCCGCGCGCGCCGTCGCCGGCAGGTTTGCATGCAGGACATCGGCGATCAGTCCGTCGGCGCGCGCGAGCTCCTCACGGTATACGTCGGTGCGGAACACGGGATCTCGCTGCGCGCGTTGCGACAGCATTGCGCCGCTGCGATCGTGCTGATCGACGCTTGCGTGCATCGACAGGCCGATGCGCAGCGGATGCGCGTCGAGCTGTGCAGGGTCCGTCAATTCGATGCGAACCGGCAGCCGCTGCACGATCTTGATCCAGTTGCCGGTCGCATTCTGGGCGGGCAGCAGCGAGAATGCGCTGCCGGTGCCGACCCCGAGGCTCTGCACGCGGCCGCTGTAACGGACGTTGCTGCCGTACAGGTCGGCCGTCAGTTCGACAGGCTGGCCGATCCGCATATGGTCGAGCTGCTTCTCGGTGAAATTGGCATCGACCCACAACTCGCGCAACGGCACGACCGCGAGCAGCGGCACACCCGGCGACACGCGCTGGCCGACCTGTACCGTGCGCTTCGCGACATAGCCGGTAACGGGGGCGACGATATCGGTGCGAGTGCGCGCCAGGTATGCGGCACGCAGGCGCGACGCCGCGGCCTGAACGTCGGGGTGAGAGGCGACAGCGGTGTCGTCGACCAGCGCCTTGCTCGTCTGATGCTGTTCGCTCAACGTGGCGAGCGCACTTTGTGCGGCCGCATACGCGCTTTGCGCGGATGTCAATGTGTCGCGTGCATGAGCGAGCTCCTCGTGCGAAATCGCGCCGGAGCGGCCGAGATCCTCGCGGCGCCGGTAGTCGGCCTTCGCCTTGTCGAGCGCGGTGCGGCGCGCGGCGAGTTCGGCGCGCGCGCCGTCAATGCTGTTCGCGAGCCCGCGCTCGTTGCTGTACAGGCCGCGCACCTTCCGCACCGTTGCCGCGAGATCGGCCTGTGCGGCCGCGAGCGTGACCTGCGCGTCGCTCGGGTCGAGGCGCACGAGTGGCGTGCCTGCATGCACGAGGTCGCCGTCGTCCGCGTCGATCGACACGACGGTGCCCGTCACCTGCGGCGTCAGCTCGACGACGTTGCCTTGCGCGTACGCGTTGTCGGTCGTTTCGTACCACCGGCCGACGAGCGCATACCAGGCGCCCCACCCGGCAATACCGAACGCGAACACGGCGACGAGCGCGCGCACCAGATGCTTGCGTCGCGCGGGCGGTGCCGCGGGTACCGTCCCGCCCGCTCCCGGTTGCGCGCGGGGAGCGGTGTCGGCCGGCGAGCGCGATCCGCCCGGGTGATCGCCGACGGGATGCTGGCGCGCGCTGGCAGGATCGGCGGCCGCGGGCCGAGGAGGAGTCTGCAGGGTGTTGTCGCTGCTCATGGTTCGATCTCAGGGACGGTGGGAAGGCGTGGCGGCGAGCGCGACGTCGTCGGGTTCGGCGCGGAAGCCGCCGCCCAGTGCCGCGACGAGCTGCAGCGATTGATCCGCGCGCTGGGCGCGCAGCGCGGCGACTTCGCGGCTCGCGACCAGTAGCTGCTGGCGCACGACGAGCGCGTCGAGGTAGCTGCCGACTCCGGCCCGGTAGCGCGCGTCCGCGAGCCGCCACGCGTCGGTGGCGGAATCATGCGCACGCTGCTGCGCATCGGCCTGCATGGCGAGCGAATCAAGCCGGTGCAGATCGTCGGCCACTTCGCCGATCGCACCGATCAGCGTCTTGTTGTAGCCGGCGACCGCCAGGTCGTATTGCGCGTCGCGCTTGCGCAGCACGCCGCGCCGCTCGCCGCCGTCGAAAATCGGCAGACTCACGGCCGGACCGATGTTGTAGGTGCGCGACGCGGCCTGGAACAGCGATGCGCCACCGCGCGTCGCGAGCCCGATCAGCGCGGTCAGGCTCACGTTGGGCAGGAAGTCCGCGCGGGCGGCGGCGACGTTGCGGCTCGCCGCCTCGACCCGCCAGCGCGCGGCGACGATGTCGGCGCGCCGGCCGAGCAACGCGGCGGGCAGATCGGACGGCACTGCGAGCGCCGCGATCGGCAGCGGTGCGGGACGCGCGAGCGCAAGGCCGCGGTCGGGGCCCGCGCCGAGCAGGATCGCGAGGGCGATGCGCGCGCTGCCGATCGCCTGAGCCGCGCGTGCCTGCTCGCGCGCGGCGGCCGCGACCTCGCTTTCCGCCTGGCGCTGTTGCGCGACGTTGTCGATGCCTTTGGCCACACGCTGGCGGGTCAGTGTCAGCGCTTCGTCGGCACGCTCGTATTCGGCACGCGCGACGTCCTGCTGATCGAACGCATACGCAAGGTTCACGTATGCGCGTGCGACGTTGACGGACAGCATGATGCGTGCGGCCCGCGCGTCGACCTGCGCGGCGCGCGCTTCGCCGAGCGCGGCTTCCCATGCGGCACGGCGGCCGCCCCACAGATCGAGATCCCAGCTGAAGCCGAGATTCATCTCGCGCGTGTGGCTGAAGAAACCGCCGCCTTCGCCGATCGAGAATTGCGTGCCGGATGGGCGCTCGCCCTTCGCGCTCGCGCGGCCGACGATGTGCGGCACGCGCGCGGCCTGCGCCTCGATCACCAGCGCCTGCGCTTCACGTGCGCGCGCATCGGCGGTGGCGAGATCGGGATTGCCGGCGAGCGCCTCGTCGATCAGCGCGTTCAACTGCGGATCGTGCAGCGTACGCCACCAGTCGGCGGCCGGCCAGTCGGCAGTCGGTGCGTGCGCGAGGCTGCGCGTCGCAGCGAGCGACTCGGCGCCGCGCAGCGTGCCGGCCGGCGTGAGCCCGTCGCGGCTCGCGCACGCGCCGAGCATCGCGAGCGCTGCCACGACCGCCATTCGCGACACGACACGCCGCACGGTGGCATCGTCCGTCCAGGGAGCAAGTGCTGCATGCATCGCATTCCTCTGCTTCGATTCGGTTTGAACACGACATGCATTGTTGGACGCCCAGGGACAAAGCTGATAATGTTGTTTAGACAAAAAATAATGAATTCCGGCCATGCCCATCCGTGAAGCTTCTCCGTCGCGCACCGTGCAGCGCGCCGACGCCGATCCGAGTGAACGCGAGGACGGTCCGTCGCTGATCGCCGTGTGGGGTGAGGACGACGGCAGCAACGCGTATCAACTCGGCACGCGCGAAGTCGACTGGCACAGTCATTTGCGCGGTCAGGTGTTCTGCGTGGAGAGCGGGTTCGCGCACGTGCGCACGCCGCACGGCTCATGGCTGCTGCCACCGCATCGCGCAGGCTGGATTCCGCCGGGAGAGCAGCACAAGGTCAGCATCAGCGGTGCGTTGAGCGGCTGGAGCGTCGTGATCGCACCGGCCGCGAGCCGGCGGATGCCGGACCGCCCCTGCGTGATCGCGATCACCGAGCTGATGCGCGCGCTCGTGCGGCGTGCCGTGTCCTGGGCCGACCAGGACAGGCTCGATACCGAGCAGGCGCGCATGAGCATCGTGCTGCTCGACGAGATGCGCCGCGCGCCGCATGAACCGCTGCATTTGCCGATGCCGCGCGATCGCCGGCTGCTGCGGATCGCCAATGCGATCCTCGGCCAGCCGCACGACAGCCGCACGCTCGACGCGTGGGCCGAATGGGCCGGGTTGTCCGCCCGCACGCTGAGCCGGCTGTTCGTCGCCGAGACCGGCACGAGCTTCGCGCAATGGCGACAGCAGGCGCGGCTCACGCACGCGCTCGAACGTCTCGCGAACGGCGACAGCGTCGCCAATATCGCGGATGCGCTCGGCTATGCGACGCCGAGCAATTTCATCGCGATGTTTCGCCGTGCATTCGGCGATTCGCCCGCGCATTACTTCGCGAAGCGCAAACAGCCCTAGCAGCACTGGCGCGACGCAGCCCGGCGCGCTTCCCTACCCCCGGTCAGTCGTGCGCGAGCATCGGTGTGGCTATAGTCGCCGTGTCGCCGGCGATCGGTCGCTCGATGCGTTTTCTGGAAGGGGCCGATGTCGAATGCCGTCAGATCGTACAACCCGCCGGATCGTCTCCGAGCAGCATCTTGTCGCCCGCTGCAAGCCCGCCGGGCTATTCAGGATAGGGGCCGAGCATGAAAAGTTCGTCGCCGCCCGTTACGACGGGCCCTCCGACATCGCTGCCGTGCGCTATCCGTTCTGATAGTGGCGCTCCGATAGGTGTTCGATTAATTTTTCGGGTACCTGACTGTAAAGCAGGTTCGAATATATAAATCAACCCAGCCATTCCGGAGAGACATCATGACCAAGCGACATTACGAAACGCCGATTCACGTGAAGTATCGCGATACGGATTCGATGGGGCACGTGAGCAGTCCTGTCTATTACGACTATCTGCAGCATTCTTACCTCTGTTATATGTTCGATCTGCTCGGCCTGCCGCGCAGCGAGAAACTGCCGCACATCATGGTGAAGACGCAGTGCGAATACCTCGCGCCTGCGCAGTTCGGCGACAACCTGACGATTCGGTCGAGCATCGTGCGCTTCGGCAGCAAGAGCTTCGACCTCGAACATCTGATGGAGCGCGATGACCGGACTATCGTTGCGCGCGGCGCGTCGACGCACGTGATGTTCGATTACGCGAGCAATACGACGCTGGCCGTTCCGGACGACTTCAAGGCGCGCGTGCTCGAATTCCAGGGTTCGCTGTAACGCGCGCAGGCCGCGGCGTGAGCCGCATGTGAATGCGGCGGTGACGCGCGCACGGCGTCGGATCGATGCGATCGTCATCGTGCGCCTGCGGGACGCGGGCGTCGCCGTTTCGTTCGATGCGGCGACTGCTCACGACGCGTCGTTGGCCGAGCGGTGCGCTGGTCGGCGGCCTCGCCTTGCGCCTTTGGCGACCACGGCCGTCCCGCGACGGTACGTCCGTTCGTACGCCGCAGACCATCGCGGCCAATGCGGTCGAGCACATCGCGGCCGGCAATCCGGACGCGCGACCCACTCTATCGGGAATGCGCGCATGCGACCGTCGATACCACCGCTCACGACATCGCACGTGCGACGGCAAACGTATTGACGGTGCTGCATGCGTGGTGAGCGCGCCGGATTGACTGCGTGCATTCGCTTCTTCCACGCCCCCAGCGACCGGAACCCCCGTCAGACGCAATTTGGAACGAGTGAGTTCGTCTTTTTAATCGAGCTATTGTGATAAGAAAAGTTATCCAGATAGCACCGATAAATTGGCGAAGTGCCCGCGGTGTTGCGAACAAACCAGCGCCCGGCGTTCGCAGCATTTGCCCGCGCAAACCTCCGCATACACGAGGATTCGACGCGCGTCGTCACCAGATTGCCCGCTCGTTGACGATCACGTCGATCCACCTGCGCCAACACCGCCGTCGCGCGAATCGCCGCTGCGACCGCCACCACCCTCCCCGCATTTGTTCCCGCGACGCAAGACTGTTGCTCCATGGTGGGTGTTCGAACTCCGGCCCGACACGCCTAGAGTCTGGTCCATCGGATTCACCGATCCGGTCGGCACTGAAGCCGAAAACCAGTCACCTGTTGAGGCATATCATGAGCACGTCCAAAGTCATCATCGTCACCGGCGCATCGCAAGGCATCGGTGCTGAAACGGTCAACGCATTCCGCGCCCAGGGCCATCGGGTGGTCGCGACGTCCCGTTCGATCGGGCCGTCGGACGATCCCGATCTCGTCACCGTCGCGGGCGACATCGGCGATCCGGCGGTCGCGCGGCGCGTGGTCGACACCGCAATCGAACGCTTCGGGCAGGTCGACACTCTCGTCAACAACGCCGGCGTGTTCATCGCGAAACCGTTCACGCAATACACGGCGGACGACTATGCGGCCATCACCCGCGTGAACCTGGACGGCTTCTTCCACGTCACGCAGCGCGCGATCGCGGCGATGCAGCGGCACGGCGGCGGGCACGTGGTCAGCATCACGACGAGCCTCGTCGACCACGCGAACAGCAACGTGCCATCGGTACTCGCATCGCTGACGAAAGGCGGGCTCAATGCGGCGACGAAGTCGCTCGCGATCGAGTATGCGAAGGCCGGCATCCGCGTGAACGCGGTGTCGCCCGGCATCATCAACTCGCCGATGCATGCGCCCGACACGCATGCAACGCTCGCATCGCTGCATCCGGTCGGCCGGATGGGCAAGATGAGCGACATCGTCGGCGCGATTCTGTATCTCGATTCGGCGCCGTTCGTCACCGGCGAGATCCTGCATGTGGACGGCGGCCAGAGCGCCGGGCACTGAGCGGCAAGGTAGTGAGAACGGCCGGTGCGGATGGCGCGAGCCGGCCCGCTACCGGCTCAGGCGCGCCGTGCGTGCACCGGCCGCACGCGGCTAGCGCTTGCGCTTGTCGGGCGCCTGCTCGAGATGTTCGACGAGAAAGTCGACGAAGACGCGCACGCGTGACGACAGATAGCGCGCATGCGGATACAGAAGCATGAACGGCCGCGACCGCCCGCCCTGGCCGGACAGAACCTCCGCGAGCGTGCCCTCCCGCAGATCCCGTTCGACGATGAAGCGGTAGGTCTGGAACAGGCCCGCACCGCTGCGCGCGAGCGTGACGCCTGCGAGGACGTCGCCCGACGTGCCGTAGCCGCCGGTCGTCGCGATTTCAATTTCTGCCGCGCCGTCGTTGAACAGCCACGGAATCGGCCGGCCGCTGCTCGGGAGCTCGAACTGGATGCATTCGTGCGCGTGCAGATCGTCGACGGCGCGCGGCACGCCGGCGCGCTTCAGGTAGCCGGGCGTCGCGACGACGACGAGTTCCGCGTCCTCGAGCTTGCGCGCGACGAGGCTCGAATCCGCCGGCGCACGGCCGCGGATCGCAAGGTCGAAACCCTCTTCGGCGAAGTCGATGTTGCGATTGCTCAGGTGCGTTTCGACGCGGACGTCCGGGTAGCGCTCGCGAAACGCGGGCAGCAGCGGCAGCACCCGATAGTGTCCGTACGGCGTCGGCATGCTGATGCGCAGCACGCCCGCCGGCGTTGCCTGCTGGCCCGTTGCCTCGCGCTCCGCGTCGACGAGCTGAGACAGCGCATCACGGCATTGCTCGAAGTAGCGCCGTCCGGAATCGGTCAGGCGGATTTGCCGCGTCGTCCGGACGAACAGGCGTACGCCGAGACGCTCCTCGAGCCGCGCGACCGACCGGCTGACGGCGGCTGGCGTGACGCTCGCGGCCGTCGCGGCGAGCGTGAAGCTGCCGAGTTCGGCTGCCAGGCAGAACAGCTCGATGCTGCCGAGCAGGAGGTCGTCGAATTTTCGTTGCATGAAGCGGCTCCAGCGGTGTCCGGTGCTTGCGTCGCGGGACGTCGAAGCAACGAGTGTGCATGAATCCCCGGCGGCAAACCAGCGAACCGGCGAACACGGAGGGCGGCACCGGGCCGCTTTGCCGGCACGCGTTCGCGCCGTTCGATGCCGCGCGCGATTCGTTACATCGTGTGCCAAATCAATTGCGCGAACGATATTTACCGGCGCCGACCGCCTCACTAGAGTGACTGACAGACCCGTCAATCATCCCCGAAGGAGCACGCGATGACGATCGAACAGAAACTGGCCGGACTCGGCTTTTCGCTACCCGAACCGCCGCAACCGCTCGGCAGCTATACGGCCGTCAGCGAAGCCGGCAACCTGTTGTTCGTGTCCGGGCAACTGCCGCTCGTCGACGGCAAGGTGGCCTATACGGGCCGCGTCGGCGAACAATTGAGCGTCGATGACGGTCGGCACGCGGCGCAGCTCGCGGCGCTGAATGTGCTCGCGCAGATCGGCAAGCACCTGGGCGGGTTCGATCGACTGCATCACATCGTGCGGGTCGAGGGCCACGTCGCGTCGGCCGACGGCTTCTACGGCCAGCCAGCCGTGATCGACGGTGCCTCCGACCTGTTCGCCGCGGTGCTGGGCGACAAGGCCGGACACGCTCGCTCGGCCTTTTCCCAGCGCCAGTTGCCTGCCGACGCTGCCGTGATCCTGGTCGTGATCGCCGAAATCCGTCCGGCTTAACGGCGTTGCCGCCGCCGAGACAACGGCCATTCCGACCGGCGTCTGCCCTGCCCGCCGTGAATTTTTCCCTCTGCATCTCCTTTTCAATATAAGGGGTGGATCGCTGAAGAGCCTTGTCCCGCAAGGCTCGAAACGATCCTGATACATTGAAATACAAAATATCGCATCCGATTTAATCGAATCCGCTTGACGTGAGGCGTCGCCTCGACGAAACTGCATCGCATGCGATCGAATCGCATCTGAAAAAACCTTCAAACCTGACGGAGTGAATGATGAGCAAGATCGAAAAAGTGCTGTACACGGGCAAGACGCACACGACTTCCGGCGGCCGCGACGGCGCGGCGCGCAGTTCCGACGGCCGCCTGGACATCCAGCTGTCGTCGCCGGGCAGCGCCGGCACCGGCACCAACCCGGAACAACTGTTCGCGGCCGGCTGGTCGGCCTGCTTCATCGGCGCGATGCAGCTTGCGGCGCGCGCGGCGAAGGTGACGCTGCCGGCCGATCTCGCCGTGGACACCGAAGTGGACCTCGGCATGGGCGGCAACGCGTACTTCCTGCAGGCCCGCCTGAACGTGAGCGTGCCGGGGCTCGATCGCGACGTCGTGCAGCACATCGTCGATACCGCGCATCAGACCTGCCCGTATTCGAAGGCGACGCGCGGCAACATCGATGTCGAGATCCGCATCGTCTGAGCATTGCATCGGGCGGCCAGGCGCCGCCTTCACGAATCACCCACCCTATTCTTGTCGAGGTAAATGATGAAAACCCAACTGATCGCTACCCTTCTCGTTGCCGTGTCCGCCGCTGTTGCCGCTCCGGCCTTTGCCAGTGAAGCCGTCGTGACGCGTGCGCAAGTGCGTGCCGAACTCGTCCAGTTGCAGCAGGCCGGCTATGCGCCGGGCCGCGCGAACGATCCGCACTATCCGGACGACCTGCAGGCCGCGCTGACGCGTATCCACGCGAACGACGCCGTCGCGGCCGATACGACGACGGCAGGTTACGGCAGCGACGCCGCCGCCGTCACGCAGTCGGGCAGCCGTGCCGTCACGCGTGTCGCCGAGCGTTCGATCTACTTCGGCCATTGAACGAAACCGCGACCGACATCGCGTGCCGGCGTGCGCGGACAACCCTGAATACGCTCTTTTCCATCGAGGTGAATGATGAAGACTCAACTGATTGCAGCCCTGCTCGTCGCCGTGTCGGCTTCCGTTGCCGCACCGGTTTTCGCCGCCGAAACCACCGTGACGCGCGCGCAGGTGCGGGCGGAGCTGGCCGCGCTCCAGCAGGCCGGCTATCTGCCGAATCGCCCGAACGATCCGAACTATCCGGACAACCTGCAGGCCGCGCTGAAGCGGGTTCGCGACAACGGCGCGACGGCGGCCGACACGCAGGCAGCCGGTTATGGCAGCAACGCTGACGGCGCGACGCAATCCGGCGGTCGCAGCACGATTCGCATGGCCGAGCGCTCGATCTATTTCGGTCATTGAACGTCACGACGAAATCGGCGATACCGCCCGTCAAATAAAGCGCATGCGATGTAATCGCGTGCGCTTTTTGTTTGCCTGCAACCTGCGTGACCGATCGCGTCTATGCTGTGCGGCGGACAGCGTTCAATCAAGGAGCACGCGATGCGGGAAGCAACGGCGGGACACGAAGAAGGCGGATCGCATCCGCTCGACAACGTCGTGTGGCATGCGCTCGCGGGCGAGCAGCACCGCTTTGCGCTCGGCGACGTGCGTGCGCGGCGGTTTCCGCCGGCGCTCGCGCCATTTGCCGGCATGGCCGACCGCAGCCCGGCCGCGTTCGACGCGTTGCACGGACTGATCGACGCCTACGGGCCGGCGGCACTGTTCTCGCCGGACGAGATTCCGACGCCGGTCGGTCTTTCAGTGGTCCGGCGCGCGACGCTGCATCAGATGATCTGGCAGGGAACGCTCGACGACGCGGATCCTTCGGAGCATGTGCCGCTGACCGAAGCCGACGTGCCGGAGATGCTCGCGCTGATCGCGGCGACGGAACCCGGCCCGTTCGGCCCGCGCACGATCGAATTCGGCGGCTATATCGGTGTGCGTAGGCAGGGCCGGCTCGTCGCTATGACAGGTCAGCGGCTCCGAGCCGGCGGCCATGCGGAGATCAGCGCGGTGTGCGTGGATCCGGCGTTTCGGGGCCAAGGGCTCGCGGCCGGACTGATCCGCTCATTGATCGCGACCATCCGTGCGCGAGAGGAAACGCCGTTTCTGCACGTGCTCACGTCGAATCACGTCGCGATCGAGCGCTATCGGGCACTCGGCTTCGTGACGCGCCGCGACATGCATTTGCTGGTGCTGGAGCGTGCGGAGAGCCGGCCGTAACGGCCGGGTCGCGGCGGTGCGTCGGCCGCGATCGCCGGACGTGTGTGGAAACTACGGAAATTGCGGAAAATTTCGGCGATGGCCGGCGGCAGCTGCGCCGCCGGCGCGTGTCTATTCGTCGATCGAATCGATCAGGTTGCCGCGCAGCGTGACGATCGCCTTCTGCATCTTCGCGAATTCGTCGGGCTTCAACCCGGTGGCTTCGACGAGATCCATGTCGAGCCCCTTCTCGCGCACGCGGCGGCCGCTTTTCGTCAGGCTCACGAGCACCTGGCGCTCGTCGGACGGATCGCGGTGCCGCTCCAGATAGCCCATCGCCTCGAGTTTCTTCAGGATCGGCGTCAACGTGTTCGATTCGAGGAACAGCTTTTCGCCGAGCTGCCCGACCGTCTGGTTGTCCTCCTCCCATAGCGCAATGATCGTGATGTATTGCGTGTACGTGAGGCCAAGCTCTTCCAGGATCGGCTTGTATGCCTTGCCGAACGCGAGGTTCGTCGAGTAGATCGCAAAGCACAGGAACTCTGACAGTTTCGGCGTGGCTGGCGATGGTGCGTCGGTCGGTTTCATGAGCGTCCTCCCTCGACACGGGATCGTGTCGCAGATGAACCGATTATATATCGCGTGCGATCTTATCGGAAGCATGATTATCGTTTCCGATTAACAGCATGCGATACGCGCCGCGCCCGCCCCGCACTTGTATGTTCAGTACTGGCCGTCGTTCCGACCCCGGCGGGTGCCGACCCGCTGCCGGCTGATCGACAGCAGCGAACACTGCACCGGATGGGCGATTTCGGTTGCGAGGCCGCCCGCGGCGAACAGCAGGATCATCAGCCAGCGTTTCATGCGTCCTCCACGACCGAAAGGCTCGCACCGTTGGCGACCGTGGCTTCGAGCGCGTACGGATCGACACCCTCGAGGCAGCCGAGATTGACCCGCCAGCACGCGGGATCCTTGCGCGTCTGGTGGAACGGGTAGATCCCGCACCGGCTGCAGAAAAAGTGGTGGGCCGTGTGCGTGTTGAACCGGTAGCTGGTCAACGCGCTCTCGCCTGCGACGATCTTCAGTTCGCTTGCATCGAACATCGGGCTCATCAGCGCGCCGCGACGGCGGCAGAGGCTGCAGTTGCAGCGGGTCGCTGGCGCAAGCGCGGTCCGGACTTCGAATTTCACGGCGCCGCAATGGCAGGATCCGTTGAACCATGTTGCAGACATGTCGTGCTCCTCAGGAGGTCATGCCTGCTTTATAGCGGGCGCGGGTCCATGCTTTGTATCGCGTTGTATCCGCGCGGCGCTCGGATACAGAACATTGCAATTTTGTGGCCGGCGCCGTGCGTTGCGCATTGCGCATTGCGGTGGCATCGCTGCGCATTCGCCCAGCCCGCGGCGCGCGGCGCGGGCCCGGGAATCAGTCCAGCACGTGCTGCAACCGCGCGATGGCCGCTCGCGTCTCGCGCTCGAGCGTCGCGAACAGCTCAGCCGCCGGCAGCGACCGGACGAGGGGCGCCGCCTGCCCGGCCCACTGCGCACCGTAGCCGAACTCGCCTGTTGCCTTCGCGGCCGCATGCAGTGCCTTGCCGGCGTCGTACGCGATCGGATAGGCCGGCGTGGCCGGCGCGTGCGGATCGTCGCCGAGCGCGGTCAACCGGTTCGCGATGCCGCGCGCGAGCCGGCCGGAGATCGCGCTCGTGAACGTCGTGCGGCGCGCCGCGTCGCCGAGGATCGCGTGGCGATAGCCGTCGTCGATCGATGTCTCCGGGCATGCGACGAAGGCGGTGCCGAGCTGCGCGGCCTGCGCGCCGAGCGCGAGCGCCGCGGCGATGCCGTCGCCGTCCATGATGCCGCCGGCGGCGATCACCGGCAGCGCGCATTCGCGCACGATCAGGCGCGTGAGCGCGAACGTGCCGAGCCGATCGTCGTGCGCCGTCGAGTCGAACACGCCACGGTGCCCGCCGGCCTCGATGCCTTGCGCGACGATCGCATCGATGCCGGCCGCGGCGATCTGCCGGGCTTCGTCGGGATTTGTCGCGGTCGCGAACAGCGTGACGCCCGCGCGCTTCAACATCGCGATTGCCTCGTCGGACGGCAACCCGAAATGAAAGCTCACGACGGCCGGTTTTTCTTCGACCAGCATCGCGAGCATTTCATCGTCCGCGACGAAGCTCGTATAGATCTCCGACAGCGACGCCGGCGGTGTCGCGCCGTGTTCGCGAAATGCGGGCGCGAGCCAGTCGAGCCACGCGCGTTCGACGGCGGCGTCGGCACGGGCCGGCTGGTGGCAGAACAGGTTGATGTTGAACGGCCGGTCGGTGAGCGCGCGCGTGTCGCGGATCAACT
Organism: Burkholderia sp. SIMBA_051; assembly: GCF_046534915.1. Lineage (NCBI taxonomy): Bacteria > Pseudomonadati > Pseudomonadota > Betaproteobacteria > Burkholderiales > Burkholderiaceae > Burkholderia > Burkholderia sp. SIMBA_051. The sequence goes on from NZ_JAWRXS010000003.1 coordinate 636,257, forward strand.
TGCGCGCGCCGGCGGCGTTCGTCGCGCCGACGCCCAGCGAGCCGAGGCCGCCCGCATTCGACACGGCTGCCGCCAGCGCGGGCGTGCTGACGCCGGCCATCGGCGCCTGGATGATCGGGGTGCGGATGCCGAGGGTGCGCAACAGCGTCCGGTTGTCGGTCGAGGGAATCATGTCGTGCGTCTCCTGTGGGCGGCGCGAACACAAACGGGAAGCATGCCGGCGGGCATGCGGGGCGGCCGGCGGGCCGGCGTTTCAGAAATCCAGCGCTCAGGATAGCGGACCGGGAAACCGCCTCCAAGTCGGCCGAACGGCAGATGCCACGTCGCGCCCCTTCGTGAAATACTGCGGCCACGCGTTCTTCCGGAACCCCGAGATGACCGACATGCCTGCCGTACCCTCGTTCCTTTGCCTGGTCACGCGTTGCGCGCGGACGTGCCTCGCCGTGTTGCTGATCGCCGGGCCAGCGACGGCCGCCTTTGCCGCGGACGTGCCGGGCGGCGCGCCCGCGCCGGCGGCCCGCGCGCCGCAGCGCATCCTGTTCGTCGGCGACAGCCTCACACACGGCCGTTACGCGCCCGTGCGTTCGTACGGCGCAATGCGCGCCCGCAGCCAGGGCGTCGGGGGCACCGCGCAGGTCGTCGACGAAAACTTCGGGCGGACCGATGCCCGCGCGGAACGCGAGCCGGGCCCGTGGGGTGGAATTCCGGGGATCTTCGCGCGCCTTGCCGTCGAAGCCGGGCTCGACTACGACGTGCACCTCGAGGCGATGTCGGCGACGAGTCTCGCGAAACATGCCCGCGTGGCATCGGACGTGATCGATCGGCCCACGTGGGATGCGGTCGTTCTGCAGGAGCTGAGCGCCAAGCCGCTGCCGTTTGCGCTCACGCACAGCCGCGCGAGCGATCCGGCCGGTTTCTGTGCGAGCGTAGCGAAGCTGGCGCGCGGCATTCGTGCGGCGGCGCCGCAAGCGCGTGTCTATCTGTATGAAACCTGGCCGCGCGCCGATCTCGCGAAAGCGCTCGCGGGCGGGCCGGGCAGCGACGGTTTTCACGCACGCTACGTCGAGCGTCTCGCCGACATCGTCGCCGCGTATCGCGATGCATTTGATCGTGCGCGCCGCACCGATCCGTCGATCGCCGCGGTCGCGCCGGTCGGCCGCGCGTGGCAGCGCGCATGGGCGACCGGTGTTGCCGATCCCGACCCGTATGTGCGGTCCGGCGCGCCGCTGCTGTGGTACGGCATGCGTGAGCGGAACGACCCGCCGATCTCGCGGCCCGACTATCTGCATCCGGGCGTGTCGGGCGCTTACCTGAGCGCGCTCGTGTTGTTCCAGCAGATCGCCGGCGTCGACGTCCGAACCTTCGGCCCGCGCGAGCAAGCGGCCGCGCAACTTGGCATCGCGCCCGACCTGGCGGCAAGGTTGCAGGCTGTTGCGTCCGATACGGTCCGGGGTGAACGGGGCGACGCCGGAGGCGATGCTGGCGGCGGTGCCGGGGCGGATGTCAATGCCGGTGCGGACGCCAGTGCCGATGCAGGTGCAGGTGCAGGTGCAGGTGCAGGTGCGACCGCGACGGCCGGGCGTTCCGATCCGTGCGCGTCGCCATGAGCGGCAACGATGCGCGCCCTATGCGCCCTATGCGCTCGATCGATCGCCGCACACCGACGAACGCGCGAAACGGAGTCCCCAGCTCCGTTGTGCGACGCCAGGCCAACCTGGCCGATACCGAACCGCGCGCGACGGCATCACGAAGCGCCAGACACGCGCCACACCACCGATGGTTTTCCCTGCCCTCGTGTTCCCGCAGCGGCCGCCGCACCGTCCGACGCCCGTCCCGCGGGCGTTCCGCAGCCTTTCTGCGCAGGAAAGGATGCTTGAGGCATCCGCAATTATCGAGCCGCGCAAATTCGCCCACCATGTTTCGGACGATCGGCGCCCCCCGCGCATCCGGCCTTTCACGGGCTTGGCGGGCACGTGCGTCGCGTCGTGCGAGCGGGCCCACAGGGCCGGCCGCGAACGGCCGGGTGTCGCGCCACGGCAAATCGATAATCAGGAGACACGATGAACAGCCAATCCCTCGACCTTGGCGGCACCGCAGGAGATCCCGCGTCCGCCGTACCGCCCGCGGCCCGGGCCGGCGCCGATGCGACGGCCCTGCCCGCCCGCGCCATCACGCTCGGCGAATTCATGGACGATCTGCCGGTCGGTGCGCTGCACCGGTTCGTCGTCTGGGTGATCGGCATCGGGCTGTTCTTCGACATGTACGAGATCTTCCTCGTCAGCACGATCGGTTCCGCGTTGCAGAACGAATACGGGCTGAGCCGGCAAAGCGCCGATTTCAAGCTGCTGCTGGCCTCGGCATTCATCGGGATGTTCGTCGGCGCGATGTGTCTCGGCAGCCTCGCGGACCGCATCGGACGGCGCAAGGCGTTCCTGATGACGCTCGTCTGGTACAGCGCGTTTTCGCTGATCGGCGCGTTCTCGGTGAATGCCGACATGCTGGTGGCATGCCGGTTCCTGACGGGCATCGGTGTCGGCGCGATCTACCCGGTCGCCGACAGCTTCCTGTCGGAAATCCTGCCGAAGGAAAAGCGCGGGCGGCTCGCCGCGTGGGCCTATACGACCTCATACGTCGCGGTGCCGCTGGTCGGCTTCCTCGCGCTATGGCTGAACCCGCTTCACGTCGCGGGCGTGGCCGGCTGGCGCATCATCCTCGCGATCGGCAGCCTCGGCGCCGTGTACGTGCTGCTGATCCAGCACCGGCTGCCGGAGAGCCCGCGCTGGCTGCTCGCGCAGGGCCGTACGGCGGAGGCGCATGCCGCGGCGCGGCGCTTCGCGGAGAGCGCCGGCGTGCGCGTGCCCGAGCAGTTCGCGGCGTCCGCCGAACCGCAGCGGCCGCTGAGTCTCGGCGAGCGCATCGCGCTGCTGCGCCACCGGCCCTACGGCGCGCGCTACCTGATGCTCGCGGTGTTCCACCTGCTCCAGGGCTTCGGCTATTACGGCTTCGGCACGCTCGCGGGCACGGTCGTCAAGAGCCGCGGTTTCGACGTGACGGACAGCACGCTGTTCATTGCGCTGTCGTTCATCGGTTATCCGATCGGCTCGCTGCTGTCGATTCCGTTGCTGAACTGGATCGAGCGACGCACGCTCGTGATCGTGTCGATCCTGTCGATCGCCGCGTTCGGGCTGTGCTTCGCGTATTCGGGCAATACGGCGCTGATCGTCTGCTTCGGTTTCCTGACGACCTGCGCGTCGAACGTGTTCAGCAACGCCTATCACGTGTACCAGGCGGAGATTTTCCCGGCGCGCGTACGGTCGACTGCGATCGGCAGCACGTACGCGCTGTCGCGCATCGTCAGCGGCGCACTGCCGTTCGTGCTGCTGCCGGTGCTGGTCGCACACGGCGCGGGTGCGATGTTCGGCGTGATCTCGGTCGCGCTCGGCATCGTCGCCGTCACGTTGCGAGTGCTCGGGCCGCTGACCACGCGGCGCAGCCAGGACGACATCAACCCGGTATGACGCGGCGCGCTGCGCCGGGGCGTGCGCATGCGCGCCCCGGGCTTCGCGTGCGGCGCGTTCCGCTCGTTCAGCGTGCCGACATGAAATCGAACAGCTTCGCGATGTCAGTAGTCAGCACGGTGCCGGCCTTCACGCCGACCCACAGCGTGCGCGTCGCCCACGCGTCGTCGAGCTTCACGACGCCGAGCCGCGCCGCGCGCTCGCCGGTCACCGCGTCGCGCGGCAGCACGCCGATTCCGAGCCCGGCCTCGATCATCCGGCTCACGCCGTCGAAATTCGATACCTGGATGCGCAGCTTCAGCGAGCGCTCGGCCGCGAACGCGGCGTCGGTCATCCGCGCGAGCAGCGAGCTGCCGCCGCTCAGGCCGACGTAATCTTCATCGAGCGTATCCGCGAAGCGGATGCTGTCGTGCGCGGCGAAGCGATGCCCGCGCGGCACGAGCAGCACGAGCTCGTCGCGCCGGTACAGCCGCCGTTCGATGCCGGGTGCGGGCACGTTGTCCGCGAACACGCCGAGATCGGCCTTGCCGGAGCCGAGCGCGTCGACGATCTCGTGGCTCAACCGCTCCTCGAGACTGACCTTGATGCCGGGGTTGTCGGTGAGGAACGCGGCGAGATCGGCTGGCAGGAACTGGACGATGGCCGACGTGTTGGCCCACACGTGAATGTGGCCGCGCACGCCGGCGACGTAGTCGCTCATCTCGTGCGCCATCCGGTTGACCTGCTCGATGACCTTCGCCGCGTGGTCGAGTAGCGCGCGGCCCGCCGGCGTCAGCTCGACGCCGCGCGCATGCCGCACGAACAGCGCGCTGCCGGTCACGCTCTCGAGCTCGGCGATCCGCTTGCTGACCGCGGACAGCGTGAGCTGGCCGTGTTCGGCCGCCTTGGTCAGGCTGCCGTGCTCGGCGACGAGCGCGAACACGCGCAGCGACTGCAGATCGAAATGAAGCGGGTTCACCATGATGAGGTCCCTGGGGAAAGCCATGCGGCGTGGACGAACGGCACCGGACCGGCCCGATGCCGATCATACGCCCGGCCGCGCGCGGTGCGAACCGGTGTGCCTCGTGGCGAATCCGTGCGGATTCGTGCGGATTCGTACGACTTGGCGCAATACGTCGCGCTCAGCGCGGCGCGATCGCCTGCAACGCGGCGAGCATCGCGCTGTCGGGTGTCGCGAGATCGTCGAGCACCGTGAAGTGCTGCATGCCGGGCAGCCACGCGCGCGCGATCCGCTCGCCGGCCGCCTCGCATGCGTGCGCGTATTCGTGGGCGTGCCGCACGAGTTCCGGCAACTCGGCCGCGCCGACCGCGACGACGGTCGGCGCGCCGGGCCCGATATGACGCAGCGGGCTGTACGCGGCGATTTCGTGCGCGGTGAGCTGCAGTCTGTCGTTAAGCACGCACAGCGAGATCGGTTCGAGATCGACGAGCGGGCTGATCGCAAGCGCCGACACGACGGCCGGATGCGCGCGATGCACGGCCGTCAGGTGGCCGCCCGCCGAGTGACCGCTCAGGTGGATCGGCCGTCCTGCGGTGCCGATGCCGTCGGGATCGATCGACAGGTAGTCGAGCAACGCGCCGATCTCGCCGACGATGTCGGTCATCGATGCGGCCGGGGCAAGCGTGTATTCCGCGAGCACGACGTCGAAGCCGCGCGCGAGCGGCCCGGCGGCCGCGTACGCGAAATCCTCTTTCGCGCAGTGCTGCCAGTAGCCGCCATGAATAAACACGAACAGCGGCGCGTCGGGCCGGCCGCAGCGCAGCCAGTCGAAGCGCTGCGCCGGGCGCGCGCCGTAACGCAGGTCGCGCTGCCCGGGCGTCGCGTCGTAAAGCGCCCTGCTGCGTGCCTGGCACGATGCGAGCACGGCCGGGAAATCGGCAATGGCTTTCGTGTTGAGGTAGGCGGCGTCGAGCGCCGCGCGGTCCATGCCGCGATAGAGGATCGTCATTCGGAAAGTGTCCGGGTCGGATAGGCGAATACGCGGATAGGCGGATGACGCGAGGACATTCACGGCGCCCGCGGCGAAGGCGCCGGACGGGCCGGCGCCGTTGCTCCATTATCCGCAGCGCGACCGGGGCCGGCTATCCGGAATCGGCGGCTGCGGCGTGCGCCTGTCCGCTTTCGGCGGAGGACTGCCGCGCGGCTGGCACGTCGTGCCGCCGCGCGAGCAAACGAGCAAACGAGCAAACGAGCAAACGAGCAAACGAGCAAACGAGCAAACGAGCAAACGAGCAAACGAGCAAACGAGC
>NZ_JAWRXS010000203.1:0-278 GCF_046534915.1 Burkholderia sp. SIMBA_051
GCGCGCTTCGAAGGCGCGAAGTGCCACGAAGACACGGCGTCCGTCACACGCCGGTTCAGTTCCTCCGGCCACGGCGACCAGATATTGCCGGTACGAAGCCCGGCCTCGACGTGTCCGATCGGGATGTGCCGATAGAAGGCGGCCAGGCTCGCCGCCAAGGTGGTGGTCGTATCGCCGTGAACCAGCACGATGTCGGGCCGGGCCGCATCGAACACCGGGCCGATGCCGTTCAGGATGTTCGCGGTCAGCTCGGACAGCGACTGGTTTTGACGCATCAG
>NZ_JAWRXS010000204.1:0-278 GCF_046534915.1 Burkholderia sp. SIMBA_051
GGGCGGTGGCGCCGTAGGGGGCCAGCCATTCCAGGCGCTGGGCATAGGTCTTGGCGTTGAAGTTGCCTTGCGCGTCGAAATCGGTCACGGGGAAGGAGAGCAGTCCTTCCGAGACGATGGCCTTGAGCTCCTGCGGCGTGGTCATGGGCGGGTTTCCGTAAGTGGCGGGGTGACCGCTGGCAGGCGTGCCTGTCGCGCGGACCCGATTGAATAGGTACGTCATCGTACAACATGATTTTGGGCGGTTCAACCGATTGCCCAGCGCTTGCAGGCGTAAT
>NZ_JAWRXS010000205.1:0-277 GCF_046534915.1 Burkholderia sp. SIMBA_051
GTCGACGGGATCCGGGTACGCGGGCCGCTTTATCCGACGTTCACCGATCGTCGGCTGAAGGTCGTCTACCTGGACGGACAGGGACTGGGCCACACGCCTGAGTCATCCAGCAGCGTCACCACCCACGTTACCGAACGATTCTCCGACGTGGACGCCATCCTGTTGGTCGATAATGCGGAACAACCGATACAGGCCGCGGCTCAGGCCGTGCTGCGTGCCGTTGCCGCCAGTGGCAACTACGGCAAGCTCGCGATTGCCTTTACGCATTTCGATCACG
>NZ_JAWRXS010000040.1:0-759 GCF_046534915.1 Burkholderia sp. SIMBA_051
CAACGTGCTAGCGTTGGCGGGTTTGGGCAGAGCCCAAGAAAGGCGGTTCTATGATGAAAATGACCAAAAGTGAGTTTGAAAAAGGTATGATATATGCGAAAGCTACACACGCCATTGAAGGAATTTATCTTACAGCTGAAGAGGAAGAATTGATATGGGAGCATGTATCTGGTCAGATCACAGATGAGGAGTATGAGAGAAAAGCCCTTGAAAATTGAATGAAGAAAATTATACAAGTTGTAATTGCATCTGTTTTTCTGTTTACTCTTTTTGATACTGGTGTTATAACAAGCACTAAGAAAGCTGAAGCCTGTTATCCAGCTTACAAATGTATGTCGAAAACAACATTGCCTAAAAAGTATAAGTTGTATTATAAGAACCCAGATAGACGAGCTGGTTCTTATGCTGGTGGTGTTGTTATTGGTGGATTGGGGTTTTTAGGTGGTACTCCTGGAGCTATAGCGGCTTTTCTGGGTGGATCAGCATATAGTTATAGAGAAGTGTATCATGGTAATATGTCGTTTAAAACTTATATAAAAAGAAGTCCTAAAGCTGATAAAAAGTTTAGAATTAAAACGGTTTATTATGAACGTACAAATTATAAGGGGAAGAAAACTGTTAGAGTTCGTGATGAAAATTAATTAGGTTAGAAAGGACGATTGAAGATGACATTGTATAGAGGATTGAATATATTGTTTTCTTTAACTTTTGTTGTATGTATTTTGGTAGGACGAATAGTTTTTGAAAAAAATAATGGAG
>NZ_JAWRXS010000206.1:0-277 GCF_046534915.1 Burkholderia sp. SIMBA_051
GTCAGACACGAACTCGCGGGCAACGGCAGGACGTCTCACCGATGAAACGTCCGGTGCGCGCCGCGCGCGATCGCGTGCTTCGACCGACGCCCGTATCGAGCACCCCACGCAACCGCTCCCGTCGCGCGCACCCCAGCCCGGCGCACCTCCCGGGCGCACGCCTCGACACCACCGCATCCGCGCCCGAAAATGCGACTGACGTCACCACGGCGTTACGTTACATCGGTGAAGCATTTCATCGGTCCGGACGAGTTTTCCGTGCCGCACGCCACCATAC
>NZ_JAWRXS010000207.1:0-277 GCF_046534915.1 Burkholderia sp. SIMBA_051
GGCGCCAGCCCCGACACTGGCGGCTCATCCATCCGAAACCGTATGCCATGACCGCAACCGACCCACGCGCCACCGAAGGCGTCGAGGCGCAATACCGCCAGGCGCTCGATCAGGGACGCTTCCAGATCCAGCATTGCGACGCCTGCGACCGCGCCGTGTTCTATCCCCGCATGATCTGCCCGCATTGCGGCGCGCAGCAGTTGTCCTGGCGCACGCCGGACGGGCGCGGCACGGTCTATTCCACCACCACCGTGCGGCGCAAGCCCGAGGCGGGCGG
>NZ_JAWRXS010000208.1:0-277 GCF_046534915.1 Burkholderia sp. SIMBA_051
TTTAACGAGCCACGCCTTGACCTTCGGATGCTTGTGCGTCGCATAGTTGTCGGCAATCAGATGTACATCGAGCTCTGCAGGCACGGCCTGATCGATGTGCCTGAGGACGGCCAGAAACTCCTGATGCCGATGACGGGGTTTGCACTGCGCAATGACTGCACCCGTCGCCGTATCGAGCGCTGCGAACAGGGTTGTAGTGCCATGCCGGATGTAGTCATGCGTCACCCCTTCGAGGTAGCCCAGACCCATCGGCAATACCGGCTGCGTGCGCTCCAGC
>NZ_JAWRXS010000209.1:0-277 GCF_046534915.1 Burkholderia sp. SIMBA_051
CTCGTTAGCCTCAGTCAGCGCTCGCAGCTTATGGTTCCAGTCAGCCTCAAGTGAGTCTGCGACCAGGCGGTTCTCCGGATCGCAGCGCATGTAGCGGCGCTGCGCCAGATCAGCTTCATACTGGGCGCGCTCCACCTGCTTGTGACGCAGACAGTCGGCTTCTTCGATGCGGGACTGGAGTTCGCGCTGAACCGCCAGACTCACCTCAATGGCAAGCGGGTTGAGCGCCTCGACGAGCAGCTCGCCAATGGCCTCGTCGATGGCAGCCCCGTGGATG
>NZ_JAWRXS010000210.1:0-277 GCF_046534915.1 Burkholderia sp. SIMBA_051
TTGGTCAGGTTGCCGCCCGACAGGTTCAGGTCGTGCCCCGCCGCGATCTGCCCGGTGCTGCCCTGTACCGTCACCGAGGACGACGTCGAGAGCGGCGTCACGGTACCGGGCGACGCCAGCTTGATCCCGGACGGGTCAATGCACGCGCCCTGCACATTCGGACAGACGCTGCTTCCGCCCGTCGCCGTGCTCCAGATCGAAATGACCGCGGGGGCCTGCTTCAGGAAGCTGCTGATTGAAGCGACATCGATGGTGTCGGTGACCGTGGAGCTATAGC
>NZ_JAWRXS010000211.1:0-277 GCF_046534915.1 Burkholderia sp. SIMBA_051
CGTGAGCGTGAGCCGCCGGCCGATGCGTTCGAACAGCGGCAGCCCGATGGCCTCTTCGAGCTGTTTGATCTGCATCGAGACGGCGGGCTGCGTCAGGTGCAGGTCTTCCGCGGCCCGGGCGAAGTTCTCGTACTGGGATGCCGCCGAGAAGATCTGCAACTCGCGCAGCGTGAGGTTGCGGAGCAGGTTAAGCATGATCAGGACTCCATGCCGCAGTAGATAAGCGTCGCTTACAGCGCAAATAAAAATTACTGAGTTTCTCTTGAAGGTCCACTGG
>NZ_JAWRXS010000041.1:0-743 GCF_046534915.1 Burkholderia sp. SIMBA_051
CGCTGGGACATGGAGAAGGACATTCCGTGGGACAAGTTCGACGCTTCGCTGCTCACCGACGAGCAGGCGAAGACGATCAAGATGAACGCGATCACCGAATGGTCGGCGCTGCCCGCAACGGAAATGTTCCTGCGCGACAACCAGCACGACAGCGACTTTTCCGCGTTCATGAGCGTGTGGTTCTTCGAGGAGCAGAAGCATTCGCTCGTGCTGATGGAATACCTGCGCCGCTTCCGGCCGGAAATGGTGCCGACCGAGGAAGAGCTGCACGCGGTGCGCTTCCAGTTCGATCCGGCGCCGCCGCTCGAGACGCTGATGCTGCACTTCTGCGGCGAGATCCGCCTGAACCACTGGTATCGCTGCGCGGCCGACTGGCACACCGAGCCGGTCATCAAGCACATCTACGAAACGATCTCGCGCGATGAAGCGCGCCATGGCGGCGCTTACCTGCGCTACATGAAGAAGGCGCTGAACAACTGCGGCGACGTCGCGCGCGCCGCGTTCGCGAAGATCGGCGTGCTGATGGCATCGGCGCGCCGCACCGAGAAGCCGCTGCACCCGACCAACCTGCACGTGAACCAGGCGCTGTTCCCGCGCGACACCGTGCAGTCGCGCCTGCCCGATCCGGAATGGCTCGAGCGCTGGCTCGACGAGCAGATCCGCTTCGATGGCGAGTGGGAAAAGAAGGTCGTCGACCGGATCCTGCACAACCTGTCGATCCTGTTCGAGCGCACGTTCGCGAC
>NZ_JAWRXS010000212.1:0-277 GCF_046534915.1 Burkholderia sp. SIMBA_051
GATGTGATCGCGTCTCAATGAAGGGGGCATCATGAAACACCAACTCGAATCAACAGCGCTTGATCCGGTCATCAGTCGATACCTTGCACACCGCCGAGCGCTAGGGCGTCAGTACAGCAACCAGGAGCGTACCTTGCATTCGATGAGGGACTTCGTCGTCCGAGCTGGTGAATCGGACCTGAACAACACGCTGTTCGAATCGTGGTGCAAGACCTTCGATTCCCTCACCTCGAACGTGCGCCGCGCCCGTCAAGTTGACGTGCGCAATTTCTGCCTC
>NZ_JAWRXS010000213.1:0-277 GCF_046534915.1 Burkholderia sp. SIMBA_051
TCTGCGGCGGTCAGGTCTTCTGCTGTCCCCCACTTGCTGCCGCTCTGAATTGCAGCATCCGGTTTCACCACAGAAAGGTCGTTTTCTGGCTGGTCAGAGGATTCGCCAGAATTCTCTGACGAATAATCTTTTCTTTTTTCTTTTGTAATAGTGTCTTTTGTGTCCCCCTGTTTTGAGGGATAGCAATCCCCCAATTTGAGGGATGTTTTATCCCTCGTTTTAGGGGATTTTCCCTCGTTTTGAGGGATACACCATTCTGAGATGTTTTTATTTGGTC
>NZ_JAWRXS010000214.1:0-277 GCF_046534915.1 Burkholderia sp. SIMBA_051
GGCCTTCATCACGCGATCGCGGTCGCTTCCGTCGAGATCGGAAAACTCGGCTACATGCCTGTTCCAGATCACCCGGCAAAGGCCCGGATAATCGTGTTCGTCGGCGAGGACGACGCGCAAGGTGTCGTCCTGCCACAGCACATCGCCGCCATCTTCATGGCAAAAAACGCAATCCATCGTCGTCCTCAGGCAAAAATCGTCAGTGCTTGCATTAAACCAGCACGCGCTCGATTCCGCCATTGTTCGCCCGCTGCACGTAATCGGCCATCCAGTTTTC
>NZ_JAWRXS010000215.1:0-277 GCF_046534915.1 Burkholderia sp. SIMBA_051
TAACTGCCCATGTTTCCAACCACTCGCGACACTTGTACCAAAGTTCCGCCCGCAGATTGATGTACTTGTCGCCTAGCGCTGGTGCTTCGCTAACGTTGACCCCGCGCACCGGGAGGCCCATTTCGCGGCCCCGGTCTACAACACCGGCACCGAGCCCGATAACGGCCACCAGTATCTCTAGCGGCCGCTCCTGATACGTGCAGTTGTCGTATAGGTGCTTGATCTTTCCTACGGTCTGCATCGTATCAAGGCCCGACCACCGTTCGATAGTGTCCCG
>NZ_JAWRXS010000216.1:0-276 GCF_046534915.1 Burkholderia sp. SIMBA_051
CGGCCGCGTCGAGCGGATCGCACTGTGGTCTGCGCGACGCGTCGGAGTCGATCTCGGTGCGGACGGCTACGCAGCAGGCCGTGCCGTTCGCGGCCGCGCGAAGTGTCGCCGCACGACTTCGGCAAGCTCCAGATGGAACAGCCAGTCCGGCAAGGGCGGCGCGACGCGTGCGTTGCGATCGCGAGCGCGGCCGGCAACGGCGCGAACGGCGTGCCGGCTGCTCGGTGCGCTTTCCGTGGCAAGAACAGCTTGCGCTGCGCCTTCGTCGTCGCGACC
>NZ_JAWRXS010000217.1:0-276 GCF_046534915.1 Burkholderia sp. SIMBA_051
GGCAGCTGGGCATGGTGCGGGCTTTGGGCTATTCACTTGACCCTTATTCGGTGCTGGTGCCATTCCTGGTGTTTGCCATTGGCATTTCCCATGGCGCCCAAAAGATGAATGGCATCATGCAAGACATCGCCAGAGGAACGGACAAGTATGTCGCCGCACGCTTTACTTTCCGTCGTCTGTTTCTGGCCGGTTTGACGGCTCTGGTCGCTGACGCGGTTGGCTTTGGGGTGCTCATGATCATTGACATCCCTGTCATCAAATCGTTGGCGCTGACAG
>NZ_JAWRXS010000218.1:0-276 GCF_046534915.1 Burkholderia sp. SIMBA_051
GAGCTACCTGGCCGGGCTCGACGAGGACGGGGCGCGCGAACTCGAGATCATTCAGGAGCGGCGCGCCGAATTGAACAGCATCGTGCGTAAGTATGGGCCCTCGCTCGTCGACGCCCTGGCGCTGCTCGAGACCGGCAGCGCACGGTTGCTCGAACTGGACAGCGACGATGAGCGCATCGAACAACTGCGGAACGACATCGCCGAAGACCAGCAGATCGCCGAAGCGCTGGCCGGCCAGCTCAGCGCGCTGCGCCGAGATGCCGCCGCCGCTCTCGG
>NZ_JAWRXS010000219.1:0-276 GCF_046534915.1 Burkholderia sp. SIMBA_051
GTCCCCTTGCCGTCTTCGTTCAGGCCCAGGTGCGGGCCGAACACCCCGGCGATCTGGGCGAAGTTGACGGCGCCGGTGGAAATCGAGCGGCTGAACCAGCCCATTTCCGTGTCGTAGACATAGGCGGCCATGGTCTTGGCGGTCTTGTCGATGACCATCGCCACGTAGACCGGTTTGTTGGCCGTGAACTTCACGCCGTTGATGTCGACGCGGCTGCCGCCGGCCAGGTTGAAGCGCAGCTCGGGGCCAGCCCACTGGGCGATGGTGATGCCGGGG
>NZ_JAWRXS010000220.1:0-276 GCF_046534915.1 Burkholderia sp. SIMBA_051
CTCGGCTAAATTCGAAAAGTGAAGCGGCCACGCCGGAATGTCCGACGTGGCCGTTTTCTTATCTGGTATGGGCGAAGACTCCCGGTCTGAACGGCCGTCATCGTCATATTTGTGTCAGTGCACAGGGCCTTGGCGATAAGCCCCCTACTTCACCACAACTTCCGTATGCGTCACCACCGGCGGCTTGTCAAAAAACGGCCCGACAAGTCGACGCCATTCCTGAAAGTCATCCGACTCGCGGAAGTGCACCATATGGTCTTCCAGCGTGTCCCACTG
>NZ_JAWRXS010000221.1:0-276 GCF_046534915.1 Burkholderia sp. SIMBA_051
GTGCTGCAACCGCATGAACGGCACCGGGCCGCAAATGTAGTAATCGGCATCGGGCAGCAGGAGCGCGTCCTTGATCGCATTCACGTCGACCAGCCCTTTCAGGTCGTAGTCGACGCCTTCCACATCTTGCGGCAGCGGGTCGTCGTAGAACACGACGAGCTTGAAGTTCGCATGGGTGCTGGCCGTCTCGCGCAGCCGGTCACGCATCGCATGCACGCCGCTGTTGCGCGCGCCGTGCACGAACACGACTTGCCGGTGCGAATCCTGGATCGCGCG
>NZ_JAWRXS010000042.1:0-620 GCF_046534915.1 Burkholderia sp. SIMBA_051
AAGGGGTGACGGCGTACCTTTTGTATAATGGGTCAGCGACTTACGTTCAGTAGCAAGCTTAACCGTATAGGGCAGGCGTAGCGAAAGCGAGTCCGAATAGGGCGTTCAGTTGCTGGGCGTAGACCCGAAACCAAGTGATCTATCCATGGCCAGGATGAAGGTGCGGTAACACGTACTGGAGGTCCGAACCCACTAACGTTGAAAAGTTAGGGGATGAGCTGTGGATAGGGGTGAAAGGCTAAACAAACTTGGAAATAGCTGGTTCTCTCCGAAAACTATTTAGGTAGTGCCTCGTGTCTCACCTTCGGGGGTAGAGCACTGTCATGGTTGGGGGGTCTATTGCAGATTACCCCGCCATAGCAAACTCCGAATACCGAAGAGTGCAATCACGGGAGACAGACATCGGGTGCTAACGTCCGGTGTCAAGAGGGAAACAACCCAGACCGCCAGCTAAGGTCCCCAAATATAGCTAAGTGGGAAACGAAGTGGGAAGGCTAAAACAGTCAGGAGGTTGGCTTAGAAGCAGCCACCCTTTAAAGAAAGCGTAATAGCTCACTGATCGAGTCGTCCTGCGCGGAAGATGTAACGGGGCTAAGCTATATACCGAAGCTGCGGATGCG
>NZ_JAWRXS010000222.1:0-276 GCF_046534915.1 Burkholderia sp. SIMBA_051
CGGCGCGAAGTCTGTTTGCACTGAGCCGTGGGCATCGCCGTATCGCGCCGGGCGATGGCTGGGCGCGACAAATGCGACGTGGGCAAATGCGCCCGAAAGTACGGCGCGGATTTGCATCAAACTAACTAGTTCGTACATTTTAACGCAAAACGCACGGACACCCAAACCAAGGCTGCATCACCCGCCGAACTGCTCGCACTTCGATTTCCGGTGCGGCGGGGAGAAGTGGGTTGTGACGATCGCCCGGATGATGCTGTGTTGACGAGCAGCGCTTGG
>NZ_JAWRXS010000043.1:0-572 GCF_046534915.1 Burkholderia sp. SIMBA_051
CGAGGCTCCGACTGTTTGTATGCATGCGGTTTCAGGATCTATTTCACTCCCCTCCCGGGGTTCTTTTCGCCTTTCCCTCACGGTACTGGTTCACTATCGGTCGATCACGAGTATTTAGCCTTGGAGGATGGTCCCCCCATCTTCAGACAGGATTTCACGTGTCCCGCCCTACTTGTCGTACACTTAGTTCTTTCATACTGTTTTCGCCTACAGGGCTATCACCTGCTATGGCCGCACTTTCCAGAGCGTTCGGCTAACAATACAAATAAAGAGTACAAGGCTCATCCCATTTCGCTCGCCACTACTTTGGGAATCTCGGTTGATTTCTTTTCCTGCGGTTACTTAGATGTTTCAGTTCACCGCGTTCGCTTCGCATGGCCTATGTATTCAGCCATGGATACTCCAAAAGGAGTGGGTTTCCCCATTCGGACATCTACGGATCAAAGCTCGTTTGCCAGCTCCCCGTAGCTTTTCGCAGGCTACCGCGTCCTTCATCGCCTGTGATCGCCAAGGCATCCACCACATGCACTTGTTCGCTTGACCCTATAACGAGTCTGTCTCATCGACAGTCG
>NZ_JAWRXS010000223.1:0-276 GCF_046534915.1 Burkholderia sp. SIMBA_051
TGCGTTTATTCGGGAAGGCGATCGGACGTCCCACGATGGCGTCGTGCTGACATGCTCGCCCACCAACGTGATGGACGGCAAGCCGATGGCGCTCCTCGGCGACATGGTGTCCTGTCCGCGATGCGGGGGCGTTTTTCCGATCGTGACCACGAAGCCCGTGGGCATGACGTTCGATGGACGACCGCCTGCGACCGAAGGTGACAAGACCGCATGCGGCGCCACCCTCAAGGCTTCCCAGAGCAATTCGACAGCCGACATCACCGGCGGCGTCGGCCG
>NZ_JAWRXS010000224.1:0-276 GCF_046534915.1 Burkholderia sp. SIMBA_051
CGCGCCATTCACCGAGCGCGTGCATCGTCGCGCTGCCGAGCGATTCGCGCCCATGCAGCAGATCGCCGAGAAACACGATCGACTCGGGTGCGTGCGCAGCGATCAGCGCATCGAGCCGCGCGAGATCGTCCGCCGTCGCGCCGGCCGGCACTGGCACGCCATGCGCGCGAAACACTGCATCCTTGCCGAAGTGCGCATCGGCGATAAACAGGCTCTTCAGTTGCGGATCGAAAGCGGCGCGCTGCGCGGACAATTGCAGCGGATAACCACCTATAT
>NZ_JAWRXS010000225.1:0-276 GCF_046534915.1 Burkholderia sp. SIMBA_051
GCCGAAACGCCTGATCACCATCACCGAAATCCGCAGCAGTCCGCACCACGTATTGAACGCACCAACGTGTCCGCGCAGGAAGTTCTCCATACGGGCGTCGAGGAAGAAGCGCAAGTAAATGTCGCGCGAGTACGAGAGCACCATCACGAACGCCATCAGTGGTCGACGTGCACGGCCAATCTCGATGTAGCCGAAGTGACCCCAATCGACCTGTGCTTGCTCACCCGGCAATGTCCTCAGTCGCAGGAAGGCCTCCGCGGGCTTTCTTGGACGGTG
>NZ_JAWRXS010000226.1:0-276 GCF_046534915.1 Burkholderia sp. SIMBA_051
GCCCACGACGTTCCTGCCCGCGTGCAGCGCGGCCGTGTGGTAGTTGTCGGCGGCGTTGTCCTGGACCTGCAGCCAGTTGCAGTGCTGGAAGTTGCTGTAGGGGACGAGTTCGTCAGTCGGCAGCACGGTGAAGTTGCCTTCCCATTCGGGAAACGGCGGCTCTTCTTCGGGCGGACCCATGTAGGCGAACACGAGGCCGTTGCGCTCGACGGCCTTGTACGCGCCCTGACGGATCGAGCATGCGTACTTCTCGGCTTCCGCCTCCTCGCCCTTCGG
>NZ_JAWRXS010000227.1:0-276 GCF_046534915.1 Burkholderia sp. SIMBA_051
TGGCAGGCCTATGGTGACCGCCCGGATGTCCGCCAGGCGCTGCTCACATGCCTCGCCGGCGCGCAGGGCGTCTGCCTGGGCCTGGTCGGCGTGGCCATGCTCCCGCGTCGACGGCCACTGCACGGGGAGGCACGCTTCGCCTCTCGCCGCGAGATCGAGAAGGCCGGCCTGCTCAAGGACCACGGGATCATCCTGGGTCGCCTTGGCAGTCGGTATCTTGTCCTTCCGGGCCAGCAGGGCGTCGAGCTCGAGGCCCCGCCGCGCAGCGGCAAGGGT
>NZ_JAWRXS010000228.1:0-276 GCF_046534915.1 Burkholderia sp. SIMBA_051
GTGGCCTCGTCGGTCAGGCGCGAGCCTGGATCTTGATCCAGCAGGTTGCCCTGCAAGGCCCCCGTCTGGTCGTTCAGCTCGGTGATGGTGCGATGCTGGACCTGGAAATTGGCTATCGCCGCGGCGATGTCGTTGCCGATCCCCGTCAACCGGTTCTCGGGAATCGCGCTCAGCGTGTAGGAGCCCGACGGCAGGGCCTCGCCTATCCGGAACTCCCAGGTCGTGTCGGTCAACATCCGGGCCACGCCCAGCCGCTGCCGCTCGCCGTCCTGCGGT
>NZ_JAWRXS010000229.1:0-276 GCF_046534915.1 Burkholderia sp. SIMBA_051
GATGCTGGCCGCAGGCAGATCGCTGGTGTGTAATCGGCACGCTTTGAGCCGCGCCCGGATGGCGTCGAGATCCGCGACGCTCGCGCGGCGCATCATGCAGTCAGGCGCGCTCATACCAGCCGTTTGATGCATTCACGATTTTCACGACCACCAGTATCATCGGCACCTCGATCAGCACACCAACCAACGTGGCCAGCGCAGCGTCAGATTTGAAACTGAACAGGCTGATGGCCGCCGCGACCGCCAGTTCGAAGAAATTGGAGGCGCTGATCAATG
>NZ_JAWRXS010000230.1:0-276 GCF_046534915.1 Burkholderia sp. SIMBA_051
GCCTATAAGGCTGCGTACGAGAAGGCCTATGGCGCAGGTTCGGTCGCGACCTTCGGCGGTCACGCATGGGACGCCGGCCAGATGCTGCAACGTGCGATTCCCGAAGCGCTGAAAACCGCGCAACCGGGCACGGAGGCATTCCGCGTGGCACTGCGCGGCGCGCTCGAAAACATCAAGGAGCTGCCGGTCTCGCACGGCATCATGAACATGACCACGACCGACCACAACGGCCTCGACAAGCGCGCACGCGTGATCGTGCAGATCGTCGACGGCAAG
>NZ_JAWRXS010000231.1:0-275 GCF_046534915.1 Burkholderia sp. SIMBA_051
CCGAAGATCACCAGCGTGCAAGGCGGCGCCGGCCGCTTGCCGGCCGGCGAGGCGGGCGCATCGTACGCCCGCGCGCTGATCTTGCAACTGAGTTCGTGGCCGGCGCTATCGGATGGCGGGGTGTTCGGTGTAGTCGACATGGGATTCACGTTCGAAAAGCGATGAAAAGAACCTGGCGATACAGGAAAGACCGCGCCTGAACCCGGCCGCAGCCGGCGTTCAGGTGCGCAGCCGGGCACGCCATACCGGCGCCGATGCGGAAGCCAGGACCGGCT
>NZ_JAWRXS010000232.1:0-275 GCF_046534915.1 Burkholderia sp. SIMBA_051
GGCCGATTACGCCTACGTGCTGGAAACCGGCAGCCTCACGTTGGAAGGCCCCGCCGCGCAGGTCGCCGAAGACCCGCGCGTGGTCGAGGTCTACCTGGGCCTCGGCCACGCCGCGTCAGCCCCGGCATAGCCTCGCATGGCGGCCCGGGTGAACGCCCGGCCGCCCCTCATGCCACGCCGCGCCGCCGGTCGCGGCGGTACAGCGCATAGCCCAACGGCCACATCACGCCCACCATCAGGCGTGCCCATGGGTTTGTCAGGCGATAGGCCTGCAG
>NZ_JAWRXS010000233.1:0-275 GCF_046534915.1 Burkholderia sp. SIMBA_051
CAGAGCTTCGATTCCTCGGCGGACGGCACGGTAACGCTGGCCGTGATCTGGTCCGTGCGCGCGCCGAGGGGAGGGCGGAGAGTGAACGGGCGCTCGGTCGTGCGCGAGTCAGCAAGCGCGCCAGGATACGACGCGCTGATCGAGGCGCACAGCCGAGCGCTCGCGTCGGTGGCGAGAGATGTCGCGGTGGCGGCGCAATCGCTCACGCCGTCATGAGTTTCTGACCCACGGCTTGCGCACCAGCAACCAACCAGCGACCAACCACCAACCATTCA
>NZ_JAWRXS010000044.1:0-523 GCF_046534915.1 Burkholderia sp. SIMBA_051
GAAGAAGGTAAACCGGTTATCCGTCTGTTCAAAAAAGAAAACGGTGAATTCAAAATCGAACACGACCGTACCTTCCGTCCGTACATCTACGCGCTGCTGAAAGACGACTCTAAAATCGAAGAAGTTAAAAAAATCACCGCGGAACGTCACGGTAAAATCGTTCGTATCGTTGACGCGGAAAAAGTTGAAAAAAAATTCCTGGGTCGTCCGATCACCGTTTGGCGTCTGTACTTCGAACACCCGCAGGACGTTCCGACCATCCGTGAAAAAATCCGTGAACACTCTGCGGTTGTTGACATCTTCGAATACGACATCCCGTTCGCGAAACGTTACCTGATCGACAAAGGTCTGATCCCGATGGAAGGTGACGAAGAACTGAAACTGCTGGCGTTCGACATCGAAACCCTGTACAAGGAAGGTGAAGAATTCGGTAAAGGTCCGATCATCATGATCTCTTACGCGGACGAAGAAGAAGCGAAAGTTATCACCTGGAAAAAAATCGACCTGCCGTACGTTGAAGTTG
>NZ_JAWRXS010000234.1:0-275 GCF_046534915.1 Burkholderia sp. SIMBA_051
GGGCCAGACCTGCGTCTGCACCAACCGCTTCTACGTGCACGACAAGGTCTACGACGCGTTCGTCGACAAGCTCGCGGACGCTTCGCGCAAGATCAAGGTGGGCAACGGTTTCGAGGCGGGCGTGAGCCAGGGCCCGTTGATCGACGACGACGCCGTGGCCAAGGTCGCGCAGCATATCGACGACGCCACCTCGAAAGGCGCGAAACTCGTCGCCGGCGGCAAGGTCACGGAGGGCCGCTACGTCGAGCCGACCGTGCTCGCCGACGTCACGCGCG
>NZ_JAWRXS010000235.1:0-275 GCF_046534915.1 Burkholderia sp. SIMBA_051
CGCCGCGCTCGCGCGTCACGCGAAAGACGCCCCCGGCGAATGGCGCTGGGATACGCTCAACGGCAACCGCTACCGGATCATGCGCGTCACCACCCTCATGCAAGCAGGCAATCCGTTCAGCCTCGTCGCGCGAGACAATCAGAATGTCGAGGCGATGGCCATGCAAACCATCCTCGTGACGGGCGCGGGAGCATTCGCCGACAAGGACGGCTGGCTCGTCGTGAACAGCGGCATGGAGGTCGACAACGGCACCGGCTCGGCGGAAGGCTTGCTCG
>NZ_JAWRXS010000045.1:0-517 GCF_046534915.1 Burkholderia sp. SIMBA_051
CGTAATAGCTCACTGATCGAGTCGTCCTGCGCGGAAGATGTAACGGGGCTAAGCTATATACCGAAGCTGCGGATGCGTGCTATGCACGCATGGTAGGAGAGCGTTCCGTAAGCCTGCGAAGGTGCGTTGAAAAGCGTGCTGGAGGTATCGGAAGTGCGAATGCTGACATGAGTAGCGATAAAGGGGGTGAAAGGCCCCCTCGCCGTAAGCCCAAGGTTTCCTACGCAACGTTCATCGGCGTAGGGTGAGTCGGCCCCTAAGGCGAGGCAGAAATGCGTAGCTGATGGGAAGCAGGTCAATATTCCTGCACCATTGTTAGATGCGATGGGGGGACGGATCGCGGAAGGTTGTCCGGGTGTTGGAAGTCCCGGTCGCTGCATTGGAGAAGGCACTTAGGCAAATCCGGGTGCGTAATTCAAGGGTGTGGCGCGAGCTCCTTCGGGAGCGAAGCAATTGGAAGTGGTTCCAAGAAAAGCCTCTAAGCTTCAGTCTAACGATGACCGTACCGCAAACCGAC
>NZ_JAWRXS010000236.1:0-275 GCF_046534915.1 Burkholderia sp. SIMBA_051
CGAGTTCCGCGGCTATATCGTGGCCAACCAGGCGTTCATCCCGAACTATGGTGACCGCTATCGGCACGACGAGACGATCTCAACGGCGTTCGTCGAATCCACCGTGAACTACGTGGTCAGCAAGCGCTTTGTGAAGAAACAGCAAATGCGCTGGACCCAGCGCGGCGCGCACCTGCTGCTTCAAGCCTGCGCGCAGGTTCTGAACGACGATTTACGCAACACGATCGGACGATGGTTTCCGGGGATGAGAGCAGAGGCGCAGGTGGATTGGAAGG
>NZ_JAWRXS010000237.1:0-275 GCF_046534915.1 Burkholderia sp. SIMBA_051
GTACTGTACCGGTTGGCTATTTTTCCCGTGTTACTTGGCGTAATATTACTACCGATATCGGAGTCGAGCTCGGCAGAGGCCATTTATCCTCAAGACCAAAGCGCAACTATTGCAGATCAAGCGCACCACGTTTGGGCTCGAAGCTTCGAGATCGATAAAGATAGCAATATGATTGCCTATGATGCCGGTGCGTACGGAGCAGACTGTATTCCGACCGGCGGGCAGGGCGCTTGGTTGTCTATCGTCTTGTATTCCAAAGATGACGCGATTATTCG
>NZ_JAWRXS010000238.1:0-275 GCF_046534915.1 Burkholderia sp. SIMBA_051
GGGAAATACTGATTTATCCGGCTCGGTGGTCATCGCTGACGCAGCCGAGTACGTTGTAGAACGTAGTTCACGGAACGAGTCCACGACGATGAAACGCCAGATGAGCTTTGCGGAAGCGGAAGGCACGGGCAAGAAGCAGAGGTGGCCGCGAAAATTCGGACAGTCGGATAAGTGGTTTGGCCGGGGCCAGAGCCAGAGATAATGTTGGCAAAGGAACCGAGGAAATGACGAAGATAACCCGACGGACGCACTCAGCGGCGTTCAAAGCAAAGGTG
>NZ_JAWRXS010000239.1:0-275 GCF_046534915.1 Burkholderia sp. SIMBA_051
CTGCACGCTATATCCTTGGGACTCCATCGAGTTCGCGAATGAAACGATGTAGGATGCAAGCGGACCTTCTGGAAGGCGCGAAAGACCGACCCGGTCACAAACGACGTATCTCATGATGGACTCCTTCCCGGACGCCGGGGGCTGTGGAAGGAATCAAGACTATCTCTACTTTGCTTCGCGCAACTGCTGCAAAATGGGGACAACTCTCAGTTGCAAGACATAGTCAGGGAGGGCACATAGTGGCGCCTATGTCTTCGGAGACATAGGAGGCATAG
>NZ_JAWRXS010000240.1:0-275 GCF_046534915.1 Burkholderia sp. SIMBA_051
GGCCAGTACGGCCGCTTCAGCGGCGACACGATGTTCTCGCGCAATGCGTATGTCGGTATCGAATCGCCGTACGGCACGGTCACCGCCGGCCGTCTGACCACTCAATTGTTCGTATCGACGCTCCTGTTCAATCCGTTCATCGACTCGTATGTCTTCTCGCCGATGGTCTATCACGTCTACCTCGGACTCGGCACGTTCCCGACCTACTCGACCGATCAAGGCGTGACGGGCGACTCGGGTTGGAACAACGCGGTGCAATACTCGTCGCCGAATTT
>NZ_JAWRXS010000241.1:0-274 GCF_046534915.1 Burkholderia sp. SIMBA_051
TCGTTGTCGCGAATCGCGAGCAACGTACGGCCGAATACCGAATGGGACACGCGCATCAGGAGCCAGAACACGACGAGGAACAGCACCGCGACGAAGCCGTAGTATTGCCACGGCGAGGTCAACGGCAGCAGCGCTTTGCCGAACAGGCCGAGCGCGGGACGCGGAATGTCGAGCAGGCCGTTGTCGCCGCCGGTCAGATCGGGCGTGGTGTAGGCGAGAAAATAGAATAGCTGGCCGAATGCCAGCGTCAACATCACGAAGTACGTGCCGCGCT